>NZ_BCTC01000022.1 GCF_001571085.1 Azohydromonas lata NBRC 102462 | reverse complement strand
GACGAAGCAAAAAGCGAATCGCCTCGGCTGTCGA
This sequence comes from Azohydromonas lata NBRC 102462, assembly GCF_001571085.1. Lineage (GTDB taxonomy): Bacteria > Pseudomonadota > Gammaproteobacteria > Burkholderiales > Burkholderiaceae_C > Azohydromonas > Azohydromonas lata. The sequence continues at coordinate 72,129 of NZ_BCTC01000022.1, read as the reverse complement.
GATGCCGTGGCAAGGCTGGGCCCCAGGCGCGTGGGCTGACGGGATGCCGAGATGCAGCCGCACGTGTGGCAGACCAGCTTCCAGACGGTGCCTGGCGCCTCACGCGCCCAATGGCAGGCCCAACGCCAGGTGTTAGACGGTCTAACACCGGGTTCACGGGGTGCGGCACCGTGCCGGCTGCCGCATGACTGGCGACTCGCCTGGAGCCGCCTTGCCTGACGCCTTGACCCCTGGCCGCCCAGCCATAAACGCGGCCGGCGCGCCGGGGCGTGGCCGCGCCGCCATCGCCGCCGTGCTGGCCGCCGGCGCCGCCGCGGCCGGCCTCTTCATCGCCGCCCACCACCCTTTGGGCGGCGCGGCGGCCTGTGCGCTGTTCCTGTCCTGGGCGCTGCTGAATTTCCTGGCCCCCGCCGCCTGGCTCACCCTGCTGCCGGCGCTGCTGCCCGTGGCCAGCCTGGCGCCCTGGACCGGCTGGGTGGCGCTGGACGAATTCGACCTGCTGCTGCTGGCCACCGCGGCCGGCGTGCACGCGCACCGCGCCCGCGAGGCCGCGCGCGGCAGCGCCGTGGCCGTGCCGCCCATGCCCCGCGCGGCGCGCGTGCTGGCGGTGGTGCTGGCCTTGAGCGGCGCGGTGGCGCTCGTGCGCGGCTGGCTGGATGCCGGCGGCATGCCGGGCTGGTTCGATGCCTACCTGCAGCCCCTGAACGTCTGGCGCGGCGTCAAGGCGCTGTGCTGGTCGCTGCTGCTGCTGGCCGCGCTGCACGAGGCGCTGCAGGCCGCGCCGCGGCGGGCGCTGCACCGGCTGCGCAAGGGCATGCTCATCGGCGCGGCGCTGTTCGTGGCGGCCGTGCTGTGGGAGCGCGCGCTGTATGCCGGGCTGCTGCAGTTCAACGCCAGCTACCGCACCACGGCGCTGTTCTGGGAGATGCACGTGGGCGGCGCGGCCATAGACGCCTATGCCGCCATGGCCATGCCCTTCACGCTGTGGGCGCTGTGGCGCAAGCGCGAGCCGCTGCCCTGGGTGGCTGCGGGGCTGCTGGCGGCCGGCATGCTCTACGCCGCGCTCACCACCTTCTCCCGCGGCGTCTACGGCGCCGTGACGCTGCCCATGCTGCTGCCCTTGGTCTGGTGGGTGCTGTGGCGCTGGCGGCACGGGACGCTGCGCGGCCTGCTGCAGGCCGCGCCACTGACCTTGAGCGCCGCGCTGGCGCTGTTGTGGGCGGTGGAGGCGCTGGAGGTGCAGGGCCTGGCGCTGCTCATGGGCCTGTGGGTGCTGATGGCGCTGCTGGTGTGGCGGCTCACCAGCGTGGGCTGGCGCGCCGCCGCGGGCGTGACGCTGGCCGTGGCGCTGCTGGCCGAAGTGGCCGCGGTGCTGGGCGGGGGCGGCTTCATGCGCGAGCGCTTCAACGCCTCGGCCATGGACTTGCAGGCGCGCCTGGCGCACTGGGGCCGCGGCCTGTCGCTGCCGCAAGGCGGCGGGGACTGGCTGCTGGGCTTGGGCGCGGGCCGGCTGCCGGCGCACTACGTGGCGGCACCCGGGCATCCGCGCTTTTCCGGTGCGATACGCCTGGAGCCGGGTGGCGTGCGCCTGGACGGCCGCGGCCCGGGCGCGCACCCGCGCAGCCACTACGGCCTCACGCAGCGCGTGGCGCCGCACCCGGGCCCGCACCGCGTGCAGTTGCGGCTGTCCGCCGACGCGTGGCCGGCGCGGGTGTCGCTCAAGGTGTGCGACGCCTGGCTGCTCTACGACACCCGCTGCCAGTACGCGCAGGTCAATGTGCTCGGCCCCATGGACGGCCGCCGCACGCTGGACGTACCGCTGCACGGCCTGCCGCTGGAAGCCGGCGGCCTGCCGCGCGCCCACGTGCTGACCGTGGGCGCCGTGCGCGGCTCGGTGCGGGTGGAGGAGATCCGCCTGTACGCCGGCGGCGAGCAGCTGCTGCGCAACGGCGACTTCAAGGACGGCCTGGCGCGCTGGTGGCCGACGGCGCAGGACTACTACCTGCCCTGGCACATCGACAACCTGTACCTGGAGCTGCTGCTGGAGCGCGGGGCGCTTGGGCTGGCGTCCTTCCTGGCGCTGGTGGTTGCGGCGCTGTGGCGGCTGGCGCGCCTTGGGCACGGCGGCGACGAGGCCTTGGGCGAGGCCGCCGTCTTCCTGGCCGCTGCGCTGTGCGGGGCGTTGCTGGTGGGCCTGTTCGTCAGCGTGATGGACATGCCGCGCGCGGCCTGGCTGCTGTGGCTGCTGCCGTGGGTGGCGCTGCTGCTGCCGCGGGCCTTGCCGGGCGGCCGCGCGGCGCCGCTCTAGCCGCGCGGGACGGCGCCCCCGCCGTGCGCGTGGCGGCTGGGGCCCGGCGGTGGCATGCGCGGCTCGCGCCTATCGTCCGGAATGCCCTTGCCCCCTTCGCGTGGAGCACGCGAGAGCGCTGCCACCGCACCCAGCAGCAGGCCCAGCACGCCGCCCACCCAGAACGCCACCAGCAACCACCAAACCGAAACCATCGCGTCCATCCCCTTCGTATCCCCGTTGTCCCGGTGCACGCGCAGCAGGCGCCAGGTTGCGGCCCGCGGCGTGCGTTGGGCGCATGTTCCAGGGCTTGGCAAAACAACGTGGTTACCGGTTGTGGCAACGGGGCGGCGGGTGAGGGGAGGAGGCGCCATGCCCGCGAAAGCGCACTTGCTGTCAGGGGAAAACAGGGAAGGACTCCACATCCCGTTAGCTCAGGCGCTTGGCCCTCTACATCGTCATGCCCGCGAAAGCGGGCATCCACGAACACACGAGGTGTGGCCTTAGAACGGCATCGCCCAGGGCCAGCGTTGGTGCGCCGGCATCCCGGCCAGCGTGGATGCCCGCTTTCGCGGGCATGACGGATGAGGGTGCGAAACGCCTGGGCTCACGGGACACCAACGGCGGCCGGTTTCCCCGGACAGCACTGCGCTGTCGCGGCCATGACGGCTGAGAGTGCGAAGCGCCGTAGCCAACCCGGCCACGCGCCGTGCCATGGCCCGCGGGCCTCAGGGCCTGGCCGGTGCCTGGGTGTCCGTCTTGTTCCACAGCAGCCGCGTCTTCACCCACGCGTGGCGCAGCAGCAGCCCCGGGGGCATGCGCAGCCAGTGCGCGCGCAGGTACAGCAGCGCCAGCGCCACGCCCGTGAAGGGCAGCCGCGTGCGCGGGTGCGGGCAGCGCAGGGCGCGTGACCACAGGGCGTCCATCAGCGCCTGCAGGGCCACGCCCGGCGCGGCCTGGGCGGCGGCTTGCAGCGCGTCGGCGGGCACGGGCGTGCCCAGCAGGCCGTGCGCGGCGCGCAGGCCGTAGTGCAGCTCGCGCGCCAGCGCCAGCTCCCGCGCGCGCGCCGCCAGCGCCGGCCAGAAGGCCGCGTCGGCGCCGAAGCGGCGCAGCAGCGCGTCGAGGTCCGAGAGGTCGCGCAGCCCGTGGCTGAACTCCTCGTTGCGCAGCAGGTGCGTCATGGCGTGCAGCACCATGTCGGCCGGGGCCAGCACGCGCACGCCTTCCAGCGCCGAGGGGCAGGCCGCGGCCAGCAGCAGCGCGGTGTCGGGGTGCTGGCGCGCGGTGCGCGGCAGCAGGGCGTGATGCACGTCCACCACCGTGAAGCGGCGCTGGTGCGTCATGGGCGGCAGCTCGTGCATCCACTGTCGGTAGTAGTGCTGGTCGTAGGCGCTGAGGCCGGGGTCCATGCGCCAGCCGTGCAGCGTGAGCTGCCGCTCCACGTCGCCCACGCGCGCGTGCGGCACCAGGATGTCGGTGTCCGAGAACAGCCGGCCCTGCGCCGCCGGCAGCCCCGCGGCCACGTAGGCCGCGCCCTTGAGTAGCACGGGCTGCAGCCCAAGCGGCGCCAGCGCGCGCCGCAGGTGCGCGGCCTCGCGCCGTATCTCCTCGTGCTGCGCGTGGGCCACCAGCAGCGCGGCGTCCAGGTGCGCGCGCGGGGCGGCGGGCACGGCCTGCAGTGGGCCACGCTCCAGCAGCCGCGCCGCCAGCCGCGCGAGCAGCCCCGCGCTGCGCGCCTGGCGCAGCAGCAGCTCCCAGCGCGGCAGGGGCAGCCGCTGCAGCGTCTCGGGGTGGGCCAGGGCGTGGACGAGCAGCACGGCGTCGGCCACGGCGGCGGCGGGGGGCGCGGCCTCGCCGCTGGGCATGGCGCCGGCGGGCTGGCGGCTCACCGGTGCACCCCCGCGCTGCGCGCGGTCCCGCCGGGCGGGACGCAGCGTCCCCATCCGAGCGGCCGGGCGGGGGCGCTCATGGGCACGGCTCCGCACCGGCCGTGATGGCTGCCTCGGCGGCCAGCGCGTCGAACACGGCCACCGCCTCCTCCAGCCGGCCGTAGCTGAAGGCGTGGCAGCCGCTGGCGTCGGCCAGCGCGGCCAGGCGCCGGAAGCCGTTCAAGCCGTGGATGTTGTAGTTGAAGGCGTTTTCCACCAGCCGCATGAGCGTCTGCGCCTTGGGCAGCGGCTGCAGTTGCGCGCCTTGCCCCGCGGCAAAGCGCGGCAGGACGATCCAGCCCGGCCGCGCGGGCTCGCCGGCACGCTGCACGCCCTCCAGCGGCGGGCACATGTGCGCCACCGTGCCCTTGCTCGTCTCGCGCACGGCCTGGCCAAAGCGCGCCGCGGCCGAGAAGCGGCGCACCGCGTCTATGGACTCGTTCTTGAGGCTCACCGGGCGCGGCAGCGGGTGGATCAGCCCCGTGGCGGGGTCGATGAGCGTCAGCTCGTCCGACAGCAGCCGCCAGCCGCTCAGGGCCAGCGCCGCGCACAGCGTGCTCTTGCCGGAGCCCGACGGCGCGGGCAGCACCAGGGCACGCCCGCCGCGCTCCAGCACGGCCGCATGCAGCGTGAGAAAGCGGTGGTACTGCCCCGTGATGCACCAGTTCAGGCCCCACTCCAGGATGGGAAAGCCCTGGTCGCCGGGCAGCGGGGTGAAGGGCGATTCGCCGTCGAGCTTGAACAGCACCTGCGGCCGCCACCAGCGCCGCAGCCCCGCGGGCCGCTCCACGCTGACGTGGAAGTCGGCGAAGGCCTCGTCCGGCTCCAGCGGGTGCGCGGCGTAGTGCAGCGCGATGCCGCGCGCCACCGCCTCCAGCGGCGAGCGTATGCAGCTGACCACCGGCCCCGTGCGCAGCCGCAGCCCCGGTCCGCGCAGCCGCCGGCGCAGGGCGCGCGGCTCCAGCGCGCCCACCTTCATGCGCCCGGCCTCATGGGGTGTCCTGGCCGCGCACCAGGCCCAGCCAGGCCAGGTCCAGCAGCACGGTGTGCAGGGCGTGCACGTCGGCGGGCAGCGGCGCGGCGCCGTCCTCGCCGGGCAGGAGAAGTTGGGCCAGGGCGGGGGCGTCCAGGGGCTCGGGGCTGTCCATCAGCGCCAGCAGCACCTCGGCGGCGGCGGCCGAGAGCAGGTGCGTGCTGCCGGAGGCGGCGTCGAAGACGGCCATCTCCTCCTCGCCGTCCCAGCGGCGCCAGTGCAGCGTGCCCGCGGGCACGGCGTAGCGCGGCTCCATGCGGTGGGCGTCTGGCGTGCGCAGGGGATGTGCGGACGTGTGCGGATGCGGAGGTCTGCGGGCGCGCGGGCGTTTACTGCCAGGTCATGGCCAGCCACTGCAGCGTGCCCTGCTCGGTGAGCGCCCGCAGCTCGGCGTTGTCAGGCCTGAAGAAGCCGCCGTTGCCGCGGATGTTGGACCACAGGGCCCGCACGGCGTCGCCGTCCTCGAAGGGCGGCGCCAGCGTGCCGGCGTAGGCGCTGAGCCACACGGCGGCGATGTGGGCCTCCAGGGTGCTGGGCTGCTGCAGCACGTCCAGCAGCGTGGCCGTGGACGGGAAGGCCGCCAGCGGCGGCTCGCCCAGCTTTTCGGCGAAGGTGGCGGTGTTGCGGTCCACGCCGGCGGGCCAGGCGTGGGAGGCGGCCCAGCTCGCGGGCGACTGGCCGGAGCAACTGATGGCGCTCACGCCCTTGGGGGCGCGGCTGGCGAAGGTGGCGGCCGAGACGAAGCTCGATGCCGACACGCAGCTCCCGGCGGCCACCGGCGCGCTGGCCAACGTCAACACCACCGGCGCGGCCACGCCCAAACTGCGGCGCAGCATGCGGCGGCGCGCCAGGCGGTGGGCGGCGGGCGTGCCGTCCTGCGCCGCGCTCAATCCGCTGCTGTCCTCATGCATGTCCATCCCTTTTTCCAATGGTCGCTCGTGGCGAAAGTGTAAGGGCGCGCCGCGCCCGCTCACTTGATCCAGCAGGGAGGGTGTGCACGGCGCACGTGAAGTGCGCCCGCTGCGGCAGGGGTTGGCTACAGCTCCCAGCTCATGGCGATCCACTGCAGCGTGCCGCCTGGCGTCATGGCCGGCGCCTGGGAGCTCGGGTCGCCGGTCTTGTAGAAGCCGCCGTTGGCGCGGATGTTGTCCCAGATGAGCAGCACGGCCGTCGGCGTGTCGAAGGGGCGCTCCATGCCGCCGCGGTAGGCGTTGAGCAGCGCGGCGGTGATGTGGGCTTCCAGCGTCATGGGCGACTGCAGCACCTCCAGCAGCGTGGTGCTCTCGGGAAAGCCCGGCGTGAGCGTCTTGGCGCCGAACGCCTTGTGGAAGCGGGTGTTGGTCTTGACGTCGCTGGGCCAGTAGGGCGCGCGGTGCGCCCACTCGGCCGGCGAGAGGCCGTCGCAGGGCAGCACGCCCAGTTGGGCCGGGCGGCTGTGGAAGGCGGCGGCGGAGACGAAGCCGGAGGCCGTGATGCACTGGCCCGCCGCCACCGGGGCGCTGGAGAGCGTGAGCACCACCGGCGCGGCCGCCCCCAGGCTGCGGCGCAGCATGGCGCGGCGGCTGGGCTCGCGCGCGGGGTCGTCGGTGGTGCTGGGCGAAGGCGCGGGTGCCGGCTTGTCGTGGTCCATGTCCATCTGCGGCCGATGTCCGCGCGTACCGCGCGCGGGTAATCCATGGCCGTGCAGGGAACTGTGCGCAGCAATTCCCCGAGGGGTGTGATGGCTTTGTGAATCCTGCCGGGCAGCCACCCGGTTCCCAGGCATCTCGTTCGCTCCGCCCCTTGTTCCTCGTCCCGTGTCCCCTCAGCGCCCGGCCGCCCGCTGCGCCGCGCGCCGGCGCGGGGGCTGCCTGGTGAAACCCTGGCGGTCCAGGGCCCAGCCCTCGGTGGCCTGCTCGCTGCTCGCGTGGGCCAGCACGCCGCCCTGCGGCGCCAGGCCGCGGGCGACCATGCGGCCGATCAGCGTCTCGGCCGCGTCGGCGTCCAGGCGCAGGGCCAGGCGCTGCCAGCGGCGGTTCAGCGCCTCGTGGGCCCAGGCGTCTTCCAGCGCCCAACGGGTGCGCAGCGGGTCGCCGCGCACTTGGGCCGCCAGCAGCCGGGGAATCAGGGTGTGGATGAAGAGGTTGTAGTCCTGGCGCAGGCCCATGGCGTCGAACAGCGCCTCGATGCACGAGAGGCGCTGCGACCACTGCGGCTGCGCCAGTTGCAGCGTCAGCATCGCCTGCAGCCCCTGCACGGGATTGAGCAGGCGCAGCCGCGGCGGGGGCAGCACGAGCAGCGGCTGGCGCGCCGCCGCCTCGTGCGCCAGCGGCGTGACGAAGGAGACCAGGGCGCCCACGCGCTCCCACTGCGCGGCGCTCAGCCCGTCCAGCGTGGCCAGGCCGCCGCGCGCCATGCGCTGCAGCTGTGCCTGCACGCCGGCCAGGTCCCGCGAGCCCTTGGCGAGGTTGGCGGCGCGGCTCATCACGGCCAGGTTGCCGGCGGCGTAGCCCGCGGCGTCGAAGACGCGGTCCACGCAGGCGTCGGTGGGCCGGTCCAGCGACTGCGTCAGCGGCTCCCGGGTGATGGGGCAGTGCCCAACGTCGATCTGCCGCAGGAAGAGCGGCGTGACCTGCAGCGCCTCGAACTCGCGCCCGCCTTCCCAGGCGCGCAACCGCAACTGCAGCCAGTCGCGCACCGCGGGCGTGGCCGCGCGCGTGCGCCGGCCAAAGCGGGCCTGGCCCGCCTCCCAGCCCTGGCGCAGCGCACTGCCCGGCCCAAGCCAGGCCTGCGGCGGCGTGATCGCGTGGCGCGCATGCTCCCAGCCGATGTCGAAGCCGATCGGGTCCTGCACCGGCGCGTCGAATTCAAGCCTCCCCTGGGTCATGTCGCGGCTCCTGGATAACACTGTTCGGATCCTGTGGATTCATACAGTATGCGCTTGATGCGGCTCACCAGATGAGCCTGTGGATAAGCCCGCAGGGATAATCGGACTTCTCAACAGCCGCCCCGTTCCGGCACGGCGGCCGGGCGCTGTTACGTTTTGTACGATGTGCCTTCTGGAGGGAGTCTGTGGACCGTACTGAACGCTTCTACAAGATCGAGATGCTCATCCGCAGCCGCTTGGGCGACGGCTGCGTCAGCTTCGCGGAGCTGATGGCGGAGCTGGGCGTCTCGCGCGCCACGCTCAAGCGCGACCTGGAGTACCTGCGCGAGCGCATGAACGCGCCCATCGTCTACGACCGCGGCTGCAACGGCTACCGCTTCGCCCCGCCCGCGGGCACCGGCACCGGCACCGGCAACGGCAACGGCACCGCCGCGCATCAGGGCGGCGACACGGCGCACGAGCTGCCGGGGCTGTGGTTCAGCGAAGGCGAGATCCACGCGCTGCTGACCATGCACCAGCTCATCAAGGGGCTGGACGAGGGCGGCGTGCTCGCGCGCCACCTGCAGCCGCTGCTGGAACGGCTGCACGGCATGCTGGGCCCCAGCGAGAACGAGTCGCGCGAGCTCATGCGCCGCGTGAAGATCGCCAGCCCCGCGCGGCGCCCGGTGGCGCCGCGGCACTTCGAGATCATCGGCAGCGCGCTCACGCGGCGCCAGCGCGTGCAGATGAGCTACTGGGTGCGCAGCCGCCAGGAGGAGACCGAGCGCGTGGTCTCGCCGCAGCGCCTGGTGCACTACCGCAGCACCTGGTACCTGGACGGCTGGTGCCACGGCAGCGAGAGGCTGCGCCGCTTCGCGCTGGACGCCGTGCGCGCCGTGCAGCCGCTGGAGCAGCGCGCGCGCGACGTGGGCCTGAAGACCGTGGAGGCCGAGTTCGACGCCGGCTACGGCATCTTCACCGGCGGCAAGCTGCAGTGGGCGACGCTGCGCTTCACGCCGGAGGCCGCGCAGTGGGTGGCGCACGAGCAGTGGCACCCGGCGCAGGAGGCCACCGTGGAGAGCGACGGCGCGCTGACGCTGCGCCTGCCCTACGCCGAGGCCACGGAGCTGGCCATGGACGTGCTGCGCCACGGCGAGCAGGTGCGCGTGCTCAAGCCCGCCAGCCTGGCCGCGCTGGTGGCCCAGCGCCTGAAGGACGCCGCCGGCCAGTACGGCGCCGCCTGACAATCCCGTCCCTCATCCCCCGCCCCTCATTCCCGCCCGCCCGCACGCCGCGGCGGGCTTCAAGCCAGCAGCTTCCCCCGACATGACCCGATTCCTGCACACCGCCGACTGGCAGATCGGCCGGCAATACGGCCGCTTCGATCCCCAGGACGCCATCCCGCTGGCCGAGGCGCGCTTCCTGGCCGTGGAGCGCATCGCCGCGCTGGCGCGCGAGCGCGGCGTGGACGCGGTGCTGGTGGCCGGCGACGTGTTCGACACGCAGACCGTTTCCGAGCGCACGCTGCGCCGCCTCTTCAACGCGCTGGAAGCTTTTGCCGGGCCTTGGGTCCTCATCCCCGGCAACCACGACGCGGCGCTGGCCGAAAGCGTGTGGACGCGCGCGCGGCGCTTCAACTGCATTCCGCCCAATGCCCACGTGCTGGAGCGCCCGGGCGTGCAGGTGTTCGCCGACATCGGCCTGGCCGTGCTGGGCGCGCCGCTCACCCAGCGCCACACGCACACCGACCTCACCGGGTTCTTCGACACGCAGGAAACACCCGCGGGCCTGCTGCGCGTGGGCCTGGCCCACGGCAGCGTGCAGGGGCTGCTGGCCGAGGAGGTGGATTCCTTGAACCCCATCGCCCCCGACCGCGCCCGCCGCGCCCGCCTGGACTACCTGGCCCTGGGCGACTGGCACGGCATGAAGCAGATCGACGAGCGCACCTGGTACAGCGGCACGCCCGAGCCCGACAGGTTCAAGGGCAACGCGCCTGGGCATGTGCTGGAGGTGGACCTCACGGCGCCGGGCGCGCCGCCGCAGGTCACGCCGCACGCCGTGGCCGGCCACCGCTGGCACGAGCGCGGCGAAACGCTGTCGCTGCCCGGCGACGTGGACCGCTTGGGCGAGCTGCTGGCCGCGCTGGACGCGCGCGACGTGCTCTCGCTCACGCTCGCGGGCCGGCTGGACCTGGCCGCCCACGAGCGGCTGGAAACCCTGTTGGGCCAGGCCCAGGGGCGGCTGCGCTGCCTGTTGCTCGACCGCAAGGCGCTGCAGCTCGCGCCCACCGAGGAGGACGTGGAGGCCCTGCGCGCCGACGGCTACCTGGGTGAAGTGCTGGGCACGCTGCGCGCGCGCCAGGAGGGCGACGAGGTGGCCCGCGAAGCCCTGGCCGTGCTGGCCGGGCTGCTGCGCGAGCGCCAGCAGGCGCAAGGAGAGCGGGCATGAAGCTGCAGCGCCTGCGCATCGAGCAGTTCAAGCAGTTCCGCCAGCCGTTGGAGCTGGCCCAACTGGACCCGGGCCTGAACCTCATCACCGGCCCCAACGAGAGCGGCAAGAGCACCATCGTCCGTGCCATACGCGCGGCCTTCTTCGAGCGTTACCGCTCCAGCAGCGTCAAGGACTTGCAGCCCTGGGGCGACGGCGCTGCCAGCCCAAGCGTGGAGCTGGAGTTCGACGCCGCGGGCAGCCGCTGGCGGTTGCATAAGCAGTTCCTGCAGCGCAAGCGCTGCCGGCTGCAGGTGGACGCGCAGGCGCTGGAGAACGACGATGCCGAAGCCCGCCTGTGCGAGCTGCTGGGCTTTCAACTGGCCACGCGCGGCGAGAGCAAGCCGGAGCACTGGGGCATTCCGGGCCTGCTGTGGATAGAGCAGGGCGGCAGCCACCACATCCGCGCCGAGGTGCAGCACGCCACCGACCACCTGCGCACGGCGCTGCAGGGCTCCTTGGGCGAGGTCGCCAGCACCGCGGGCGACGACGTGCTGGAGCGCGTGCGCGAGGAGCGCAACGCGCTGCTCACCGAGAAGAAGGGAGAGCCCCGCGGCGCCTACGCCGAGGCGCTGGCGCTGCGGGAGGAGCTGCAGGCCGAGCTGCAGCAGACGCAGCAGCGCCTGGCGCAGTACCGCGAGCAGGTGGACCGGCTGGGCCAGGTGCAGGCCGAGATCGCGCTGGACGAGGCCGAGCGCCCCTGGGAGCCGCTGCAGGCGCAGCGCGAGGCGGCCCAAGCGCAGCTCGACGGCCTGCACGCCGCGGCCGAGCAGCTCCAGCGCCAGCGCGAGCAGCTCGCGCCGCTGCAGCGCCAGATCGACCTGCTTCAGCAGCAGCTCGATGCCCACGCGCAGCAGCAGCGCTCGCTTTCGCAGCGCCAGGCCGCGCTGGAGGCCGCGCAGCAGGCCCGCGAGGCGGCCGCGCAGCGGCTGGCGCCGGCCCGCGCGCGCGAGTCGCAGGCCGACCAGGCACGGCAGGCCGCGCAGGCACTGCGGGAGCGGGTGCACGCGCAGCAGTGGCGTGCCTCGCTGCAGCGCGAGCACGCGGCCGCGGCGCAGCGCGTGCGCGCGCTGGAGTCCGCCCTGGCCGAGGCCCAGGCCCATGGCGTGGAGCTGGCCAGGCTGCGCGAGGAAGCCCAGCGCGTGGCCCTGGACACGGCGCACCTGAAAACCCTGCGCGCGGCCGAGCAGCGCCTGCGCGAGTTGGAATTGCGCCGCGAGGCCGCCGCCACGCAGTTGCAATGGAGCTTCAACCACGCCGGCACTGGCGCCGCCACCGCGCCGCGCCTGGACGGCCAGCCCTTGGCGGGCCAGGGCGGGCGGCTGCTGCTGCAGCCCGCGGTGCTGGAGCTGCCGGGCGTAGGACAGGTGACGGTCACGCCCGGCGGTGCGGATTTGCAGCGCCTGGCCGCGCAACTGAAGGAGGCCGGCGCGGCGCTGCAATCGCTGCTGCGCCGCTTGGGCGTGGCTTCACTGGCCGAGGCCGAGGCCCGGCATGAGCGCCAGCGCGTGCTCGCGGGCCAGATCGACACGCGCCAGGCCCTGCTCGCCCAGCTCGCCCCGCAGGGCGTGCCGGCGCTGCAGGCTGAAGCTGACGACCTGCAAATCCGCCTGGCCGCGTCGGTGCAGCAGATCGAAACCTTGCCGCCGGCCGAGCCGGGCGACGACGCCTTACCCGCGCCGGCGCAGGCCGAGCAGTCGCTGAAGGACGCCTCGCGGCAATGGGAACAGGCCGGGCAGGCGGCGCAGCAGGCGCAATCCGAGCTGGAGCAGGCGCAGGCGAATGTGGAACACGCCCGCCGCGAGCACGAGGCGCTGCAGGCGGCGCTGGCCTCGGACGAGCAGCGCGTGGCCCTGGAGCGCGCCCAAGCCGAGCGCGTGGCGCTGCTGCGCCAGCGCGACGACCTGCAGACGCTGCTGAAGGCGAAGCAGGCCGACATCGACGCCGCGCGGCCGGAGCTGCTGCAGCAGGACGTGCAGCGCCTCAAGCAAAGCGCCGAGCTGGCCCACCGCGCCTACCAGCAGCGCCGCGACGAGCGGCGCGACCTGCAGACCCGGCTGGACGAAGCCGGCGCCCAAGGGCTGGAGGACAGCCTCGCCAACCAGCGCGCCGCGCTGGAGCGCGCCCAGCGCCACGCCGCCGAGCTGCAGCGCCGCGCCCAGGCGCTGGACCTGCTGCTGGGCCTGCTCAACGAAAAGCGCCGGGCGCTGACGCAGCGGCTGCAGGCGCCGCTGCAGAAGCACCTCAACCGCTATCTGGGCCTGTTGTTCCCGCGCGCCAGCGTGGAGCTGGACGATCTGCTCATGCCCGGCCCGCTGCGCCGCGAGGGCGTCAGCCAGGCCGACGGCGAGGGCGCCTTCGAGCAGTTGAGCTTCGGCGCCCGCGAGCAGATGGGCCTGATCAGCCGCCTGGCCTACGCCGACCTGCTCAAGGAGGCGGGGCGGCCGACGCTGATCCTGCTGGACGACGCGCTGGTGCACAGCGACGCGGCGCGGCTGTCGGCCATGAAGCGCATCCTGTTCGACGCGGCCACGCGGCACCAGATCCTGGTCTTCAGTTGCCACCCCGAGGTCTGGCGCGACCTGGGCGTGGCCCCGCGCAGCCTGGAGGCGCTGCGCCAAGGGCGCTGAAGCCGCCTCAGGCCGCGCCCGAGGCGCGGCCCTTGGATGGGCTCAACCCTGCTGTTGCTTGCGGCGCCGGCCGATGAACCCGGCCACGCCCAGCCCCAGGCCCGCCAGCGCCAGCGAGCCCGGCTCGGGCACCGCGTGGCCGCCCGTGCCGCCGTTGTTGGGCGGGCTGGGCACGATGGGGGCGCTGAGCAGCGTGATCGTGGCCCACTGGTCTATGGCCATGTGGTTGCGGTTGAAGCTCAGGTCGTCCAGCGACAGGCTGAACTGGCCGCCGTTGCCGAAGCTCACGGTGGTGTCGGCCCAATCGATGGAGAAGTCCACCGCGGAGTCCACCAGGTTGCCCAGCACGGCCGTGACGACGGCGGAGATGCTGAGGTCGGGGCTGTTGACGGGCTCCAGGAACTTGAAGAGCGCGCTCACGCCCAACTGCGTGCGTTCCGCCTCCGTGATGGTGGCGGCGCCGTTGTTGACGTTGCTGCCGTTGTTGCCCTCCTCGTGCAGCGCCACCGTGCCGAACTGGAAGGAATAGGACTGGCCCACGGCGAGGTTCTCGATCTGGTGCAGGTTGGGCGCCGTGGCCGAGAAGGTCACGCCCAACAGGTGATTGGGGCTGTTGTTGGCGTCCGTGCCGTAGGTATTGCCCTGCGCCAGCGCAAAGCCCGTTCCCACGACATCGAAATGCACCGCGGCGGCCTGCGCGCTATTCAAGGCCATACCCGCCAGCGCCGCCAGGGTCAGGGCACCTTGCCGAAGAAGTTTTCCGCTCATCTCATTTCTCCAGGACGGTTGCTGTTAATAAAGCCGTGAATAAGTCACTGCCTGGTAACAGTTTCTGGAGTAGTGCCGCTGGAATGTCACGTGATTGTGTCGTGGCCTGGTGGAACCACGTTTCTCCCCTCGGATTAAATGGCCTGGAAATATGCCCAATGGCATGGGTATGCATCGCTAGGGTTTTGGTTGTTCAAGCAACCTGCGGGGTGGGGTGTCTCCCCTGGCGGACCACCCCAGGGCGCCGCGGTTCTGGACTTCGTGATGCCGGCGGTATGCGGCGTGCCGGCCCGGTCCGGGTTTCCCGTTGAAGCATTGAATGCCGGGAATTGATAATTCGGGATTTGATTCAAGGGCGTCCGGCCTTGTTTTTATTGAGTGATTTGCCGGAGGTATTGGGGTGTATTTTCACGTTGCCATGGGAAAATGGCAGCCATGAAAAAAGGAGGCCTCGGCCTCCTGGGTGATGGGGTGCCGGTCTGATTCCGGCCGGAGATTACTTCGACGTCGGCATCACGAATTCCGCGCCTTTGCCAATGCTGGCCGGCCAGCGCTGCATGATGGATTTCTGCCGCGTGTAGAAGCGCACGCCTTCCTCGCCGTAGGCGTGCATGTCGCCGAAGAGGCTCTTTTTCCAGCCGCCGAAGCCCTGCCAGGCCATGGGCACGGGAATGGGCACGTTGATGCCCACCATGCCCACCTCGATGCGCCGGCCGAACTCGCGCGCCACGTTGCCGTCGCTGGTGTAGCAGGACACGCCGTTGCCGAACTCGTGCGCGTTGACCAGGCTCACGGCCTCGGCGAAGTCCTTCACCCGCACGCAGGACAGCACCGGGCCAAAGATCTCTTCCTTGTAGATGCGCATCTGCGGCGTCACGTGGTCGAACAGCGTGCCGCCCGTGAAGAAGCCGCCCTCGTGGCCGGGCACGCTGAAGTTGCGCCCGTCCACCACCAGCGTCGCGCCCTCGGCCACGCCCTCGGCAATGAAGCCCTCGATGCGCTGCAGCGCCTGGCGCGTGACGATGGGGCCCATCTCCGCGTCCAGCTCCATGCCGTTCTTGACCTTGAGCGCGCGGGCGCGCTCGGCCAGCTTCGGGATGATCCTGTCGGCCACGTCGCCCACCAGCACGGCCACCGAGATGGCCATGCAGCGCTCGCCGGCCGAGCCGTAGGCCGCGCCGATCAGGGCGTCCACCGCCTGGTCCAGATCGGCGTCGGGCATCACCACCAGGTGGTTCTTGGCCCCGCCCAGCGCCTGCACGCGCTTGCCGTGGTGGGCGCCGGTCTCGTAGATGTACTGGGCGATGGGCGTGCTGCCCACGAAGCTCACGGCCTTGACGTCGGGGTGGACGAGCAGGGCGTCCACCGCCTCCTTGCCGCCCTGCACGACGCTGAACACGCCGTCCGGCAGCCCGGCCTGCTTGAGCAGCTCGGCCATGAAGAGCGAAGGCGAGGGATCGCGCTCGCTGGGCTTGAGGATGAAGGCGTTGCCGCAGGCCAGCGCCACCGGGAACATCCAGCACGGCACCATGCACGGGAAGTTGAAGGGCGTGATGCCCGCCACCACGCCCAGCGGCTGGCGCAGCGTCCAGTTGTCGATGCCGGTGGAGGCCTGGTCGCTGAAGTCGCCCTTGAGCAGCTGCGGAATGCCGCAGGCGAACTCCACGATCTCGATGCCGCGCGTCACCTCGCCCTGCGCGTCGGTGAACACCTTGCCGTGCTCGGCCGTGATCAGCGCGGCCAGCGTGTCGCGGTGCTCGTTCATGAGCGCCAGGAACTTGTTGAGCACGCGCGCGCGGCGCAGCGGCGGGGTGTCGGCCCAGGCGGGCGCTGCGGCTTGGGCGGCGGCCACGGCGGCGGCGACTTCATCGGCGCCGCCCAGCAGCACCTGGCGCGCCACCGCGCCGGTGGCGGGGTTGAACACGTCCTGCGTGCGCGCGCCCTCGGTGACGGCGCGCCCGCCTATCCAGTGGCCCACGGTGGCGGCGGTGGCCAGGGGGGCTTGTTGCAGGGAGTCGGAAGCGCCCATGAGCTTGTCTCTTCGTTGGTCAGGAAAGGCCAGAAGTCTAGGAAGCGCAGGCCCCCGCCACAATCGCCAACTGCTGACCGCATTGTTCAGAAATCTGAACGATGAATGCCATTCACAGAGGGAGCGCAGGGCACGTGAGCGAACGATTGATGGCCCCGGTGCTGGCCGATCTGCACCTTTTGACCGTCCTGGCCGACACGCGCAGCTACACCCAGGCGGCCCGGCGGCTGGGCATCTCCAAGGCGTCGGCCAGCGCCCGCATCAGCGAGCTGGAGCGCGCCGCCGGCGTGCCGCTGGTGCGCCGCGGCCCGCGCTCGGTGGCGCTGACCGAGGCCGGCCAGCAACTGGTGGAGGAGGTGCAGGAGTCCTTCACCCGCATCGAGCAGGGCTTCAATGGCGTGCGCGACCTGGTGGGCGCCCCGCGCGGCCTGGTGCGCCTGAGCGCGCCGGTGGCCTTTGGGCGGCAGGTGGTCGCGCCGCTGCTGCCGCCCTTCCTGCTGCAGTACCCCGACATCCGGCTGGAGCTGGACCTGAGCGACCGCCTCGTCAACCTGCCGCAGGAGGGGTTCGATCTCGCCCTACGCCACACCGACGCGCCGCCGCAGACGCACGTGGCCTGGCCGCTGTGCGCCACGCGCTCGCGCCTGGTGGCCAGCCCCGAGTACGTGGACCGCCACGGCGAGCCGCAGCACCCCTCGGCGCTGGCCGGGCACCAGTGCCTGGCCTACCTGCGCGGCGGCGCGGGGCAGCGCTGGGACTTCGAGCCCGCCGCGCCGCGCAAGCGCGCCGCCGAGCGGGTGAGCGTGGCGGTGGGCGGCCCCTTCAAGGCCAACAACAGCGAGCTGCTGCGCGAGGCGGCGCTGGGCGGCCTGGGCATCGCGCTGCTGCCGGATTTCTCTTGCACCGCCGCGCTGCGCCGCGGGCAGCTCGTGGAGTTGCTGCCGGACTGGAAACCCGTGGGCGAGTTCGGCGCCACCATCTACGCGCTGCGGCCTTATTCGCCCCAGGTGCCGCGGGCGGTGCAGTGCCTGGTGGACTGGCTCAAGGAGCGGCTGGGCGGGGGCTTGGGCGGCTGAAGAGGGTGGATGGCGCCTGGCCGGTGCTCGTCCCGGTCGGCGGCGCGGCGCGAAGCTGCGACACTGGCGTGTTTTCCTTTCCGACCGTTTGAAGACATGTTCGAGAGCAACGAGACCCTGGACGCGGCGCTGGCGCGCAACGTGCGCGATGCGCTGATGGAGGACATCGGCCGCTGCGACTGGACGGCGCAGCTCGTCCCGGCCGGGCGCTGCGTCACGGCGCAGGTGGTGGCCAAGGAGGCGGCCGTCATCGCCGGGCGTGCCTGGTTCGACGCCTGCTTCCACGCGCTGGACCCCGACGCCCGCCTGGCCTGGGCCGTGCAGGAGGGCGACCGCGTCGAGCCCGGCACGGTGCTGGTGCGCATCGAGGCCGACGCCCGCGCCCAGCTCTCGGCCGAGCGCCCGGCGCTGAACTTCCTGCAAATGCTCTCGGCCGTGGCCACGCTCACGCGCGAGTACGTGGACGCCATCCAGGGCCTCTCGCCCAACCCGAACGGCTGCAAGGTGCTGGACACGCGCAAGACCCTGCCCGGGCTGCGCCAGGCGCAGAAGTACGCCGTGCGCGTGGGCGGCGGCCACAACCAGCGCATGGCGCTGTGGGACGGCATCCTGATCAAGGAAAACCACATCGCCGCCGCCGGCGGCATACGCCCCGCGCTGGAGGCCGCCTTCGCCCTGAACGCGGGCGTGGACATCCAGATCGAAGTGGAAAGCCTGGACGAGCTGCAGCAGGCGCTGGACGCCGGCGCGAAGAACGTGCTGCTGGACGACTTCAGCTTCGAGGACATGGAAAAGGCCGTCGCGCTCACCGCCGGCCGCGCCGTGCTGGAGGTCTCCGGCGGCGTGGACCTGGCGTCCATCCGCCGCATCGCCGCCACCGGCGTGGACCGCATCTCCAGCGGCAAGCTCACCAAGGACGTGCGCGCCGTGGACCTGTCCATGCGCGTGCTGGGCTGAGCCGGGAGCCCGCGAAAAGGGCACGCCGCGCGCCTGTTGACCGCTTTGTGCACCCCGACACAAAAAGCCGCCGCAAGGCGGTTTTTTATTGCGCTGCATCAAAGGCCGTGTCGTAACCGTGCCACGAGGGCTGTCTGACTCGAATTGAGAATCTTTATCATTTGGCTTCATGAGGGCGCGAGGGGCGTCCGAAAAGGCCGGTGATGCAGTCGAAATTCATAAAACAGACGGTCGCGGCGCTGGCGGCAGCTTTGGTGGCAGCGCTGGCGGGTTGCGGCGGTGGCGGCTCCAGCGGGAGCAGCGATGCGGCGGGCGCCGCGCCCACGGAGACCGCCACGGCGCTGTCGCCACAGGCGGCGCTGGGCGCCAAGATCTTCGTGGACAAGACGCTGTCGGCCTCGCGGGCGCAGTCCTGCCAGAGCTGCCACGACCCGGCTTTCGGCCACGGCGCGCCCAACCACGACGCGGGCCAGCCCGGCGGCACGGTGCTCACGGCCGGGCAGGGCGGGCGCAGCTCCCCCTCCATCCGCTACCTGAAATTCAACACCGCCTTCTACTTCGCCAAGGACGGCACGCCCACGGGCGGCTTCTTCTGGGACGGCCGCGCCGCCTCGCTGGCCGACCAGGCCGGCGGCCCCTTCCTCAACCCGGCCGAGATGGCCAACCCCGACAAGGCCAGCGTCGTCACCAAGCTGGCCACCACCGACTACGCCGCGCAGTTCCGCCAGGTCTTCGGCAGCGACATCTTCAACCGCCCAAATGACGCCTACGAGGCCATCAAGACCGCGCTGCAGGCCTTCGAGCAGGAGGATGCCGCCTTCGCTCCCTTCACCAGCAAGTACGACGAGGTCCTGCGCGGCAAGACCACGCTCAGCGCCGCCGAGCAGCGCGGCCTGGTGCTGTTCAACTCGCCCGCCAAGGGCAACTGCGCCGCTTGCCACCCCTCGGCCAAGAGCGCCGACGGCTCGCACCCGCTCTTCACCGACTTCAGCTACGACGCCCTGGGCGTGCCGCGCAACCCCAAGCTCAAGCCCGTCCAGGACGACGCCGGCTTCTACGACCTGGGCCTGTGCGCGCTGGACGCCTACAAGGACCGCGCCGACCTCTGCGGCGCCTTCAAGGTGCCCTCGCTGCGCAACGTGGCGCTGCGCGGCAGCTTCTTCCACAACGGCCGCTTCACGGACCTGCGCGAGGCGCTTTCCTTCTACGTCACCCGCGACACCAACCCCTCGCGCTGGTACACGCAGGCCGACGGCAGCGTGCTGAAGTTCGACGACCTGCCCGCGCAGTACCGGCGCAACGTCAACCGCACCGAGGCGCCCTACAACCGCCAGGAAGGCGCCGCCCCCGCGCTCACCGAGGCCGAGATCACGGACCTCATCGCCTTCCTGAACACGCTCACCGACGGCTACGTCGCGCGCTGAAGCCCGCGCCCGCACCGACGCCCGCCCGCCGAATCCCGCCTCCGAGAAGAAAGCCCGCCATGAAAGCCGACACCCGTTTCGTCCTGCGCCCGCTCGCGGCCGCGCTGCTGCTTTGCTGCGGCCTGGCCCACGCCCAAAGCGCCGGTGAAAGCGCGCTGATGAAGCGCCTGGACCAGCTCGCCAGCGAGCTGGCCGCCGTCAAGGCCGAGCTGGCCACGCTGCAGCAGCAACAGCGCGCCACCGCCGCCGCGCCGGCCCCGGCGGCTGCACCCGCGGCCGTGCCCGCCGCGGCCCCGGCCGGCTACGCCGCCGCCGCACCGGCCGCGGGCGAGCCCGCCACCGTCATCACCGGCTACGGCGAGGTCAACTACAACCGCTACAAGAACGACGCCAAGAAGACGGAAGCCGACCTGCGCCGCGCCGTCATCGGCATCCAGCACCGCTTCGACGACAAGACCAAGGTCGTGACGGAGCTGGAGGTGGAGCACGCCGTGTCCTCCGCCGACGACGTGGGCGAAGTCGCGCTGGAGCAGGCCTACGTGGAGCACCAGTTCACCGACACCTGGGCCGGCCGCGCGGGCCTGTTCCTCATCCCCATGGGCCTGCTCAACGAGAACCACGAGCCCACCGCCTACTACGGCGTGGAGCGCAACTTCGTGGAGACGGCCATCATCCCCAGCACCTGGCGCGAGGGCGGCATCCAGGCCGTGGGCAGCTTCGACAACGGGCTGACGGTGCAGGCGGGCGTGTCCACCGGCTTCAACATCAGCGGCTGGAGCACGGAAGAAGGGCGCGAGTCGCCCCTGGGCACCATCCACCAGGAAATGGCGCAGGCCCGCGGCCGCGACCTCTCGCTGTTCGGCGCCCTCAACTGGCGCGGCGTCCCGGGGCTGCTGGTGGGCGGCGGCGTGTTCAGCGGCGGTGCCTCGCAGGCGCAGACGCTCAACAAGTCGCGCGTGACGCTGTGGGATGTGCACACCCGCTGGACGCCCGGCCGCTGGGACCTGGCCGCCGTGTACGCGCGCGGCAGCATCAGCAACAGCGCCGCGCTCAACACCGAGTTCGGCTTTGCCGGCGCCGCCGCGCCCATCCCCGCCCGCTTTGACGGCGGCTACGTGCAGGCCGCCTACAAGCTGTGGGAAAGCGGCCGCTACGCCCTGAAACCTTTCGTGCGGGCCGAGCGCTTCAACACCGGCCGCCGCTACGCCCAGGGCCTGGGCCCGGCGGGGGCGCCCAACGGGCTGCCGGCCGAGCGCGTGCTCACCGCCGGCGCCAACTTCGACATCGGCTCCGGCGTGGTGCTCAAGGCCGACATCCAGCGCTTCAAGCAAGATAAATCCATGGACCGCTTCGACCTGGGCCTGGGCTGGAGTTTTTAAACATGCGCGTGCTGCTGGCCCCCACAGCCGCCGCACTGGCCCTGGCCCCGGCCGGGGCCTTTGCCGTGGAGTACATGAGCGCCGAGCAGGCGGCCAAGCTCATGTTCCCGGAGGCCGAGCGCTTCGAGCCGCGCGCGCTCACGCTGGATGCGGCGCAGATGCAGCAGCTCGCCGCCAGGGGCGTCGCGGCGCGCTCGGCGCAGTGGAGCGTGCAGGCCGCGCTGCGCGGCACGCAGGTGCTGGGCTACGTGGTGGCGGACGCCGTCATCGGCAAGTTCGAGCTCATCGGCTACGCCGTCGGCCTCACGGCCGAGGGCGCGGTCAAGCAGGTGGAAGTCCTGTCCTACCGCGAGAGCCACGGCCACGAGGTGCGGCTGCCCGCGTGGCGCAAGCAGTTCGTGGGCAAGACGGCCGCCGCGCCGCTGCGCGTGGGCGAGGACATCGCCAACATCAGCGGCGCCACGCTGAGCTGCACCCACGTCACCGACGGCGTGCGCCGCATCGTGGCGGTGGTGGAGATGGGGAAGAAGGGCGGGGTGCTCTGATTTGAGCCGGCGGCCCGCGTGATGTCGTCGCCCGGCCCCGCTCCCAGGCCCTGGCAGCGCCGCGCCCGCCCGCTGCTGGGCACGCTGGTCGACATGGCCGCCGACGCCGGCGCGCCCGCGCAGGCGCTGGAGGCCGCCTTCGCCGCCGTCGCCGAGGTCCAGGCCGCGCTCTCGCGCTTCGATCCCGGCAGCGACGTCGCCCGCTTCGAGCGCCTGGGCGCCGGCGGCGAGCTGAGGCTCCACCCGGCAGGCAGCCGCGTGCTCCACGCCGCCCAAGCCCTGCACGCGGCCAGCGGCGGCCGCTTCGACGTCGCCCTGGGCAGCGGCCGCTGGCGCGTCGAGGGCGCCCGCCTCCTGAAACTCGATGCCGCCACCCGGCTGGACTTGGGCGGCATCGCCAAGGGCCATGCCGTGGACCGCGCCGTGGCCGCGCTGCGCCGCGCGGGCGCGCGCGCCGGCTGGGTCAATGCCGGCGGCGACCTGCGCGCCTTTGGCGACGTCGAAGTGCCGCTGCACCTGCGCGACGAGCGCGGCGGCGGCGTCCGCCCCCTGGGATTTCTGCACGAAGGCGCCTTCGCCACCAGCCACTACGGCCCCGGCAGCCGCAGCCGGCTGCACGGCGGCACGGACAATGGCGGGTTTCGCCATGTCAGCGTGGCCGCGCCGCGCGCCCTCTGGGCCGACGCGCTGGCCAAGCTCGTGGCGCTGGACGACATCGACGTGGCGCCGCTGCTGCGGCGCCTGGGAGCACAGGCATGGGTCCATCCAAGCCCCTGAAACATTCGCCGCCGCCGCACCGCCCGCACGGTGCCGGCGGCGTCATAGACCTCGCCCTGGCCAAGCACGCCACCGCCCGCCATGCCGCCGCCGCAGCCGGCGCGGCCCGCGCGCCCACGCTCACCGTGGCCCGCTGGCAGCGCCTGCTGCTGCTGGCCACCGCCGCGCTGCTGCTGGCCAGCGGCGCCGCCTGGCTGGCCGTGCACTACCTGCTGGGGGCCGGCGCCGGCGAGCTGCCGCACCCGGCCGAGCCCTGGCTGATGCGGCTGCACGGCGCGGGCGCCTTCGCCGCGCTGTTCGCGGCCGGCGCCATGGCGGGCGCCCACGTGCAGGCGGGCTGGCGCGTGTCGGCGCGGCTGGGCCGCCAGCGCGGCAGCGGCATCGCGCTTGTGAGCCTGCTGTCGCTCACCGTGCTCAGCGCCTACCTGCTCTATTACTTCGCGCCGGAAGCGTGGCGCGGCCTCATGGGCTGGATTCACGCCGGCTTGGGCGCCTCGCTGGCCGGTACCGGGCTGTGGCACGCGCGGCGCCGTCTCTTGAGCTGGCGCAAGCCCTGAGCAGCCACGGGCGGCTAGGAGCAGGTGATAATGAGACAGAATCTCATTTACACGAGCTCCGACGCGTGACCATGCTGCTATCCGACCTGCCCAACGGCGCCAGCGCCACCGTGCAGCGCGTGCTGCCTGAAGCACCGCCGCTGGACGCCGCCGCGCTGCGCCGCTTGGGCGAGCTGGGTTTCCTGCCCGGCGAGCCCGTGCAGGTGCTGCGCCGCGGCCCGGGCGGGCGCGAGCCCCTCGCCGTGACGGTGGGGCAGACCATGTTCGCGCTGCGCCTGGCCGAAGCGCGCTCCATAGAAGTCATCCCCGACTGACCCACGCAACAAGAGCCGCCAAGAGGGAGCCGCCATGTCCGCCGCCGAACTGCCGTCCCCCGTCGCGCTGCCCAGCGTGGCCCTGGTGGGCAACCCCAACTGCGGCAAGACCGCGCTGTTCAACCTGCTCACCGGCGCGCGCCAGAAGGTCGCCAACTACGCCGGCGTGACCGTGGAGCGCAAGCTGGGCACCGCCAGGCTGCCCAACGGCCACAGCGTGCAGGTCATCGACCTGCCCGGCGCCTACAGCCTGCGCCCGGCCACGCCGGACGAGGAAGTGACGCTGCAGGTGCTGCAGGGCCAGCGCGTGGGCGAGGCGGTGCCGGACTACATCGTGGCCGTGGCCGACGCCACCAACCTGCGCATGAACCTGCGCCTGGTGCTGGAGCTCAAGAGCTTGGGCCGGCCCATGATGCTCACGCTCAACATGACCGACGTGGCCCGCGCCCGCGGCATCCACATCGACACGCAGCGCCTGTCGCGCGAGCTGGGCATCCCCGTCGTCGAAACCATCGCCGTCAAGGGCGACGGCCACAAGGCGCTCATCGAGCAGCTCGTGAAACACCTGCAGTCCGACCCGCCGGACCCGCAGCTCAACGCGCCGCACACGCTGTCGCTGCCGGAGAGCGCCGCGCTGCAGCAGGAGGTGCGCCGCATCCTCGAAGCCGCCGCGCCCAGCGCGCTGAACGTCAAGCGCTTCCACTACAAGCTCGACGCCTGGGTGATGCACCCGGTGTGGGGCCTGGTGATCCTGGCGGCGCTGCTGTTCATCGTGTTCCAGGCCGTGTTCTCCTGGGCCAGCGTGCCCATGGACGCCATCGAGGCGGGCTTCGCGCAACTCGGCCAGTGGGTCAACGCGCACATGGCCGACGGGCCGCTGCGCAGCCTGGTGGTGGACGGCGTCATCGCCGGCGCGGGCGGGGTGCTGGTCTTCCTGCCGCAGATCCTGATCCTGTTCTTCTTCATCCTGGTGCTGGAGGACTCCGGCTACCTGCCGCGCGCGGCCTTCCTGCTGGACAACCTCATGGGCCGCGTGGGCCTCTCCGGCCGCGCCTTCATCCCGCTGCTGTCCAGCTTCGCCTGTGCCGTGCCGGGGGTGATGGCCACGCGCACCATCACGCACTGGCGCGACCGGCTCGCGACCATCATGGTCGCGCCGCTCATGACCTGCTCCGCGCGGCTGCCGGTGTATGCGCTGCTCATCGGCGCCTTCATCCCCGAGCGCTCGGTGGGGCCCTTCAACCTGCAGGGCTTGACGCTGTTTGCGCTCTACGTGGCCGGCGTGTTCTCGGCCATGGCGGTCGCCTGGGTGTTCAAGCGCGTGTGGCACCGCAGCCGCTACCAGCCGCTGATGCTGGAGCTGCCGCCCTACCGCGTCCCGGGCCTGCGCAACCTCGGCCTGGGCCTGTGGGAGCGGGCGCGCATCTTCCTGCGCCGGGTGGGCACCATCATCTTTGCGCTGACGGTGCTGCTGTGGTTCCTCTCCAGCTACCCGGCGCCGCCCGCGCACTGGAGCGGCACGGCCATCGAGTACAGCTTTGCCGGCCAGCTCGGACGCATCCTGGAAGTGGTGTTCGCGCCGCTGGGCTTCAACTGGCAGATCTCCATCGCGCTGGTGCCGGGCATGGCCGCGCGCGAGGTGGTCGTCAGCGCCCTGGGCACCGTGTACGCCCTGTCCGGTGACGGCGTGGACGCGGCGCTGGCGCCGCTGATCGCCAAGCAGTGGCCGCTGGCCACCTGCTTCTCGCTGCTGGCGTGGTTCGTGTTCGCGCCGCAGTGCATTTCCACCCTGGCCGCCGTCAAGCGCGAGACCAACGCCTGGCGCTACCCCATCGCCATGGCCGTGTACCTGTTCGGCCTGGCCTACCTGGCGGCGTTCATCACTTACCGCGTGGCGGTGGTGCTTGGAGGAGGTTGAGCTTCATGACGCAGACGCTGATCGTTGCCGTGCTGGTCGCTTGGGCCAGCGTCTATGCCGCCTGGGTGCTCATGCCCACGCCGCTGCGCCGCGCGCTGCTGCGGCTTGGGCAGCGCTACTGCCCGGGGCTGGCGCGCCGCGTGGCGCCGTCGGCCGAGGGCGGCTGCGGCGGGTGTGGCGGTGCTTGCGGGCCGGCGAAGAAGCCGGCGGGCGGCAGGGCCGAGGGGCAGACCATCCAGTTGCACCTGAAGCGGCGCTCCTGATGTGACGACGCCGGGCTGGGCCCGGCGTTTTTCATGGAGGCGTGATGGCGGCGAGTGCCGCCGCGGGCGCCGTCACTTGGCCGCCACGCGCGCCTTCTCCAGCTCGGCCTGGAACGCCTTGACCAGCGGCTCGCCCACCTGCGCGGCGTACTTGTCCACCACGGGCTTGACCTTGTCGCGCATGCGCTGCAGCTCGGCGGGCGCGACGTCGTTGATCAACATGCCGTGCTTGATCAGCTCCTGGCGCGACTTCTCGCTCATCTCGCGCGCCACCTTGCGCTGGTAGTCGCGGGCCTCGAAGGCCGAGTCCTGCACGATCTTCTTCTCGTCGGCCGAGAGGCCGTCCCAGAACTTCTTGCTCACCAGCAGCATCTGCGGGTTGTAGATGTGCCGGGTGTTGCTCATGTACTTCTGCACCTCGTAGAACTTGGAGGCCTCGGCTGTGGCGTAGGGGTTCTCCTGGCCGTCCACGGCCTTGCTCTCCATCGCGGTGTACAGCTCGGGGAAGGGCATGGGCACGGCGTTGGCGCCCAACGCGTTGAGCATGTCGATGTAGAGCGGGTTGAGGATGGTGCGGATCTTCAGGCCCTGGATGTCTTCCATCTTCTGGATGGGCCGCTTGCTGTTGGTGATGCTGCGGTAGCCCTGCTCCATGTAGGCCAGGCCGACCAGGCCCTTGGCGGGCATCATGTCCAGCAGCTTCTTGCCCACGGGGCCGTCAAGCACCAGGTCGGCCTCGCGCTCGGTGGCGAAGGCGAAGGGGAAGTCCAGCAGGACGAACTCCTTGATCATGCCCACGAGCTGCGCCGGCGCCATCATGGACGCCTCCACCGTGCCGCCCTGCATGGCCGACGCCACCTGCTGCTCCCCGCCCAACGTGCCGCCGGGGAAGATCTTCACTTTCAGCTTGCCGCCGCTCTTGGCGCTCATGAGGTCGGCGAACTTCTGCGCGCCCAGGCCCTGCGGGTGGTCGAGCTGGTTGACGATGGGCAGCTTGATGGTGCGCTCCTTGACGTCGGCGGCCAGGGCCGTGCCGGTGGTGAAGGTGCCCAACAGGAGGGCGGCGCCGGCGGCGAGGAAGCTGCGCTTGAAGCGGTGGACGGTGTTCATGGGGTGGTCTCCGAGGGACGTGCTGGCAGCGGTGGGCCGGCTCGTGGATGGGAAGAAGGGGTGTGTGTCGGGGGCAGTCCGCGGGCCTTGGTGCCTGGGCCTGTCAGCCCACGCGCTCAATTTCCGCCAGCAGCGCGGCGCTCATGGCCTCCAGCGGCGCCTGCAGGCCGCCGCTGTAGAGCTCGACCTGGCCGCGGGCCTGGTGAAGCATCATCCGCGTGCCGTCCGAGGTGCGGCAGCCCAGGGCCTGCGCGTCGCGTATGAGGCGGCTGCGCACGGGAATGAAGGCCGCGTCCATCACGAACAGGTGCGGCGCCAGGCGGCCGGCGATGGGGTTGACGTCCGGCGCCTTGAAGCCCGCGGCGGTGGCGTTGACCACGCCGTCGAAGTCCGCGGCCTGGAAATCCTCCAGCGTGCCGCCGAAGCCCAGCTCGAAATCCGCCGCCAGGGCGCGGGCCTTGTCGGCCGTGCGGTTGAACACCGTCACGCGCGCGCCGGCCTCGCGCAGCCCGTAGGCGATGGCGCGGGCCGCGCCGCCGGCGCCCAGCAACGCGACCTTCTTGCCCGGCAGCGTGGTGATCTCCTCCAGCGCCCGCACCGCGCCCACGCAGTCGGTGTTGTAGCCGGTGAGTTTTCCATCGACGTGGTTGATGGTGTTGACGGCGCCTATGGCGCGCGCGGTCTCGTCCAGCGCGTCCAGGTGCGCCATGACGGCCTGCTTGTGCGGCATGGACACGTTCAGGCCGCGAATGCCCAGCGCACGCACGGCGGCGATGGCGCCGGGCACGTCCTCCACGCCGAAGCACACGAAGGTGTAGTCCAGGCCCAGCGCCGCATAGGCGGCGTTGTGCACCTTGACGTTGAAGGTGAAGGGCGAGCCCATGATGGAGCCGCACAGGGTGGGGATGGAGCGGGGCATGGCGGAGGTGTCCTGGGTCGGTTGGCGGCGCGTCAGCGCCGGGGCAGCAGGGCGCAGGCCGGGCGCTGGCCGTCCAGCGCCATCAGCAGGTTGTCGGTGGCCAGCTCGGCCATGGCGCGGCGCGTCTCGTGCGTGGCCGAGCCGATGTGCGGCAGCGGCGTCACGCGCGGGTGGGTGCGCAGCGGCGAGTCCTGCGGCAGCGGCTCCGTGGCGAACACGTCCAGCGCCGCGGCGCGCAGGCTGCCGTGGTCCAGGGCGTGCAGCAGCGCGTCTTCCTGCACCAGGCCGCCGCGGGCGCCGTTGACGAAGAGGGCGCCGGGCTTCATCAGCCCGAACTCGCGCGCGCCCATGAGGCCGCGCGTGGCGTCGGTGAGCGGCAGCGTCAGCGCCACGATGTCGGCGCGCCGCAGCACGTCGTCCATGGGGAGCTGCGTGGCCTGGCCGGCCAGCTCGGCCACCTGCACCGCATGGGGGTCGTGGTAGAGCACGCGCATGTTGAAACCCAGGGCAGCGCGGCGCGCCAGCGCCTGGCCGATGCGCCCAAAGCCCAGGATGCCCAGCGTCTTGCCGTGCACGTCCCAGCCGAAGAGGTCTTCGCCGATGTTGCGCACCCAGCGCCCCTCGCGCACGAGGTTGGCCACCTCCACCAGCCGCCGGCTGGCGCACAGGATGAGGGCGAACAGCGTGTCGGCCGTGGTTTCCGTGAGCACGCCCGGCGTGTGGCACAGCATCACGCCGCGCTGCTCCAGGTAGGGCAGGTCGTAGTTGTCCACGCCCACGGAAATGCTGGAGATCACCTCCAGCGCCGGCGCCCGCTCCAGCGCGGCGGCGTCCAATTTGAAACTCGAGCCGATCAGCCCCTGCGCCGTGGGCAGCGCGGCCAGGAAGCGCGGCAGCTCCTCGGCGCGGCGCGGGTCGGCCACGGTCACCGTGTGGCGCTGGGCGATGCGCTCCAGCAGGTCCGGCGGCAGGGCGCGGAAGACGAGAACGTTCTTTCTTTGGCTCACAGCCCGGCCTCCAGCAGTTGCGCCCGCGTGGGCAGCCCTTCGGTGTCGCCCGTGACCTGCACGGCGCGCGCGCCTATCCAGGCGCCGCGCCGCGCGGCGTCGGCCACGCTGCGGCCTTCCAGGCGGGCGCTGATCACGCCCACCGCAAAACCGTCGCCCGCGCCCACGGTGTCCACGACGCGGGCCACGGGGAAGGCGGCCACCTGGCCCGTGCCCTCGTCGGCGTCGTCGTAATAGGCGCCCTCGGCGCCCAGCTTCACGACCACGGTGCGCACGCCCTGGCCGCGGTAGAAGCGGGCGATGCCCTGCGGGTCGCGGGTGCCGGTGAGGATGAAGCCTTCCTCGATGCCGGGCAGCACCAGGTCGGCCTGCACGGCCAGGGCGTTGAGCGTGTCGCGCATCACGTCCTGCGAGGCCCACAGCGTCGGCCGCAGGTTGGGGTCGAAAGAGATGGGCTTGCTCGCCTCGCGCATCACGGCGATGGCGCGGCGGGCGAGCGCCAGGGTGCTGGCCGACAGCGCCGCGAACACGCCCGTGACGTGCAGTTGGCGCGCGCCGCGCAGCCAGGCTTCGTCCAGGTGCTGCAGCCCCATGCGGCTGGCGGCGGAGCCGGCGCGGTGGTACTCCACGGGCGGGTCGCTGCCGTCGTCCACGCGGCCCTTGAACTGGAAGCCGCTGCGCTCGCCGGCGGCCACTTCCACGTGGGAGCAGTCCAGGCCCTCGCGCGTCATCTCGGCCAGCAGGTAGCGGCCCATGGAGTCCGCGCCCAGCCGGCTGCCCCAGCCCACGCGATGGCCCAGGCGCGACAGGCCGATCGCCACGTTGGTCTCGGCACCGGCCGTGCGCTTGTGGAAGTGCTGGACCTGCTCCAGCGGGCCGCACTCGTCGGCCACCAGCATGAGCATGGCTTCGCCGAAGGTCACGACGTCCAGCGCCGTGTCGTGATGGGGGATGTCGTTCATGCCTGGGTCTCCACGCGGCGCAGCAGGGCGATCTCGGCCCGGGTGACGGCCTTCAGATCGTCGCCCTGCAGCGGGTATTCGATGGCGCGCGGCACCTCAGGAGGCAGCGCGCGCAGCACGGCACGCCAGGGGGCGGCCGATTCCAGCAGCGGCACGGCCACCCAGCGGTCCTGGCGCCGGTGCACGCCCTTGCAGTGCACGTAGCCGACCTGGGGGGCCAGCGCCTGTGCCGCCTGCAGCGGGTCTTCTCCGAGCCAGTGCCAGTTGCCCATATCGAAGGTCAGGGGCAGCGGCAAGCCGGCGTCCCGCGCGTCGCTGCAAAAGCGGCGCAGCGCGGGCAGGGTGCCGGCGGACTCGGTCTGGTCGTTCTCGATCAGCAATTCAATGGGGGTGTCGCCCAGCCGGTCGGCCAGGGCGCCCAGGCCGCGGCCGGCATAGCCGCCAATGGACATTTTCAGGCGCGGTGCGCCCAACAGGCGGGCGTGGTCCAGGGCGCGCTCCAGGGCGGCCACGGCGAGCGACCCGTCGGCCTGCCACAGCCCCTGCGGGCTGGAATAGACGCGCGCCAGGCGACAGGCGGCGGTCAGCGTCGCCAGCGCCGGCAGCTCGCGCGCCGGATCGGCCAGCAGCTCGCCGCGCACCTCCACGCCATCCGCCCCGGCCTCGGCCGCCAGCTCGGTGAACCAGCACTGGCCGTGGCGGCGCACTTCGGCTGCGCCAAAAGCGCCCAGGGAGATGAGGACTTGGGGAGAAGGCATGGATGGCTGCTGTTGGGAAACCGGTTTCTCAGGAGTTTAAGAAACCGGTTTCAAGATGGTATGAGGGCTAACCCGGAGCGGGCATTGATCTTCAGACGAGCCGCCCGGCGGCAGCGGCGCAGGGGCCCGCCGCTCTACGGGAAGAGGGCCTTCAGCCTTCCCGTTGCGACGAGCCCCGCGCCAGCAGCCGCGCCGGCAGCCTGAAGCGGCGCGGTTGGGTGGCTTGGCCTGGGTTCTCCAGCCGCTCTATGAGGCAGCGCGCGGCCTGCTGGCCGATGTCGTCGGTGGGCTGCGCCAGCGTGGTGATGCCGGGGCCCACCAGCGGGGCCCAGTCGGTTTCGTCGAAGGTGACCAGGCCCAGCTCGCGGCCCAGCGTGCAGCCCAGGCACTTGGCGGCGGCGGCGATGCGCAGGCCGACCACGGCGTTGACGGCCAGCACGGCGGGGCGGCGGGCGTCGTCGCCCGCGCGCTGCAGCAGCGCGCGCAGCGCGGCGTCCAGCGTCGCGTCGTCGCCCGCGGGCACTTCCACGCCCTGGCCACGGCACTGCGCCGCCTGGGCCGAGGTGTAGGCGGTGAAGGCGGCCCTCCGCTCCTCGCGCGAGGTGGCGCTTTGTATGGGCTCGGTGACGAAGAGCAGCTCATTCCAGCCTTGCTGCAGCAGGTGGTCCAGCGCCAGGGGCACGGCCTGCGCGTTGTCCAGGCCCACGAGGTCCAGCGGCGCGTCCAGTGCGCGGTCCACGAGGACGATGGGCTTGTTGCGCTGCAGCGCATCGTCCAGCACCTGCCGCTCGCGGCCCAAGGTGTGGAGGATGAAGCCTTCCACCTGGTAGGAAGCCAGGGCCGTGATGGCCTCGCGCTCGCGGCCCTCGTCGCCGGCCAGGTTGTAGAGCATGAGCATGTAGCCCGCGGCGCGGCACACGCGCTCGGCGCCCTGCATCACGGCCACGGAGAAGGGGTTGGCCACGTCCGCCACCACCAGGCCGATGAGGCGCGAGCGCCCGCGCTTGAGCGCTTGCGCCATGGGGCTGGGCGCGTAGCCCAGCCGGGTGATGGCTTCCTGCACCCGCGCCGCCAGTTCCGGGCTCATCAGCTCGCCGCGGCGGTTGAGGACGCGCGAGACGGTCGCCTTGGACACGCCGGCCTCGCGGGCGACGTCGTCGATGGTGATGCGGGTGCGGGCGGTGGGGGCAGGATGGGCGGACATGCCGCTACTGTAGCCCGCGCGTTCGGAAACCGGTTTCAGGGATTTGCCGGAGCCGGGAGTGCCGGGGTGCAAAAAAGCCGCCGGCGTGCAGGCCGGCGGCTTGTGGGTGATGCGGGCCGCCGTGGCGGGCCTGCGCAGCGCACGCGCGTCAGGCGATGCGCCCCGACACCGGAATGTCTTCCCGGTTGGGCTGGTTGTTGACGGCGGGCTCCTCGGTCGCGCCGAACACCGGGGCGGAGAGGGCGCGGCCCAAGCCCTCCAGGGCGCTGTCCTTGTGCTGTGAGCCCTCAGGCGCTTCGCGCCAGGGGGCGTGTGCCCCGTGGCGCGCACCCTGGGTGCGCATGGCGCGGTATTTCTCGTCGAGTTGCCGCGCGTATTCCTCGCGGTAGCGCTCGAAATGGGCGTCGCTGGAACGTAGGTCAGCCATGGTCAAACCTCCGTGAAAACCGTTGTCGAAAGAACGGGATGCGAGCGTGCCGCAATCGGCATGCCCGCCACAATGGCGCGCGGCTTGCCCATGGCGGGCAACGCGGGAATTCCCATAGAGGACAAACATGGCAACAGGCAGCCTGCTGGCGCTGGTGGACGACATAGGTACCGTGCTCGACGACGTGGCGGTTCTTTCCAAGGTGGCGGCCAAGAAGACGGCCGGCGTGTTGGGCGACGATCTGGCGCTCAATGCGCAGCAGGTCACGGGCGTGCGCGCCGAGCGCGAGGTGCCCGTGGTGCTGGCGGTGGCCAAGGGCTCGCTGGTGAACAAGGCCATCCTGGTGCCGCTGGCGCTGCTCATCAGCGCTTTTGCCCCATGGGCGGTGACGCCGCTGCTCATGGTCGGCGGCCTGTTCCTGTGTTTTGAAGGCGTGGAAAAGCTGGCCCACCGCTTCCTGCACAGCAAGGAGGAGGACGAAGCCGCCCATGCCGATCTCGTGCGCGCGCTGGACGATCCGAAGGTGGACCTGGTCGCCTTCGAGAAGGAGAAGATCAAGGGTGCGGTGCGCACCGATTTCATCCTCTCGGCAGAGATCATCGCCATCACCCTGGGCGCCGTGGCCGGGCAGCCGTTGATCACGCAGGTGGGCGTGCTGGTGGGAATCTCGCTGCTGATGACGGTGGGCGTCTACGGCATCGTGGCCGGCATCGTGAAGCTGGACGACCTGGGCCTGTGGCTGCAGCGCAAGGCGTCGTCGGCCGCTCAAGCCATAGGCGGCTGGATCGTGCGCGCCACGCCCTGGCTGATGAAGGCGCTGTCGGTGGCGGGCACGGCCGCGATGTTCCTGGTGGGCGGCGGCATCCTGGTGCATGGCGTGAGCGTGCTGCACCACTGGATAGAAGAGGCCACCGACGAGCACACGGGCGCCATGGACGTGCTGCTCACCAGCCTCTTCGACGCGGCGGTGGGCATCGTGGCCGGCGCCGTGGTGCTGGTGGTGGTGACGCTGGTGCAGCGCCTGCGCGGACGCCAGCCGGCGCATTGAGCTAGCAAAACTGCCTGTTTTTTGGGCAGGGCAAGCGTCCGCCGATACGAATCAAGGACTTAACGATGCTGTGGGCAGGTGGCCCACAGTGTTGTCCACAGCGATAGGGGAAAACCCGGACCCCAAAATGGAGCAACCCGCCAGCGGCCTTGATCCGGGGGCGGGTTGCTTGTCGTCCTCAAGCAGATATCGGAGGCGGTACTGGGTAAGCCCTGGCGGCGTTCCGTTCTGGCCTTCCGCAGTGCCATCGGTTGACGGCTTCACTCTACGCGCCCACGAGCCGGGGATTCAAGTGCACCGACGTTGCTGTTAGGGGTTTGACGCGGTGCAGCAAGCGTGGCTGTCCGCGCCGGCTGTCATCAAGCTGCCTTATTTATGGGCAACGCCAAGGCGGTCCTTGTGAAACAACAACTTAAGCGCGGTGCGAGCAGGCGCCTCACAGGGTTGTCCACAGCGGCTGGGGAGAACCTGCCGGACGCGCGAAAGATGAGCGCGCAAAGAAAAAGGGCCTTGCGCAAGCAAGGCCCTTTTCGAATTTGTGGTGGAGACGAGGAGGATCGAACTCCCGACCTTCGCATTGCGAACGCGACGCTCTCCCAGCTGAGCTACGTCCCCACAGAAGCTAGCAGTGTAACGCTATCAATTCGGGTGTGCAAGCCTATCGGATCGAAAATTTGAATTTCTCATCTAGGGGCATGCGCAACCGTGGCCCAAGCCGGCGGCTCGGCGTCCCATTGCCACGGTCCGTGCGCCAGCAGCGCGTGCCAGGAGGCGTCCGGCAGGGCCTCGATGCGCAACGCCTGGCCCGTGGCCGGGTGCGCCAGCTCCAGCGACAGTGCATGCAGCCACAGGCGTTGCACCTGCAACCAGGCCGCCACGGCGCGGTTGTGCGGGCCCTTGCCATGCGTGGCGTCGCCAATGAGCGGATGCGCGATGTGTTTCAGATGCCGGCGTATCTGGTGGCGGCGGCCGCTTTCCGGACAGACGCGCAGCAGCGCGTAGCGGCTCGTGGCGTGCAGCGCGTCGGTGGCGAAAGGCCATTCCACCCGCGCCAGGCGCTCGAAGCGCGTGCGCGCCGCCAGCAGCGGCTGGCCGGCGGAAGGGCGCTCAGGGTCGCGCGCGAGCGGATGGTCTATCTCGCCGGCCACCGGCGGCCAGCCGCGCACCAGCGCGAGATAGGTTTTTTTCGGCACACCCGCCTCGAATTGCGCGCCCACGCGGCGGGCCGTGTCGGCGTCCAGCGCGAAGGCCAGCACGCCGGACGTGCCCTTGTCCAGCCGGTGCACGGGCCACACGGGAGCACCTAGCTGATCGCGCAGCAGCTGCAGCGCGGCGCGCTGCTCGTGCGCGTCCAGCGCGGTGCGGTGCACCAGCAGGCCCGGCGGCTTGTCCACGACGGCGAGCTGCGCGTCGCGGTGCAGCAGCGGCAGCGGCGGGGCGTCGTCGTCCAGGTCGGTGGCGTCGCCGGCCGCCGGCGGGGGCAGGGGTGTCAAAGCAGGTCGCCGTCCACGTAGAACCAGCGCCCGTCCTCGCGAGTGAAACGGCTGATCTCGTGCAGGCGGTGGGCGCGGCCACCAAGCTTGCTGCGGGCAACGAACTCGACCAGGGCGTGAGCGGCGTCCAGCACCTCGTGGCGCTTGACTTGCAGGCCCAGCCAGCGCAGGCCCGGCTCGTTGGGCTCCAGCGCGGCGGGGCGCGTCGTCGGGTGCCAGGTCTCCAGCAGGTAGGGAACCAAGCCCAGGACGAAGGCGCTGTAGCGCGAGCGCATGAGCGCCTGCGCATCCGGCGCCTGCAGGTATTGCGCGCCGGCATGCCAGCGGCCGCAGCAGCCGGCATAAGAGGAGCCCCTGCCACAGGGGCAGGGCTCGGCAGGGAGCATCGTCATCGCGAGCGGGTGGTGTGGTGAAGCAACGGCCCGCCGCGCCTGGGCGATGCCCGGGATGCTGGAACGTCAGCGGGCGTCGCTGCCGGCGGCCGGGGCGGCGCCGGTGGGATCGTCGCGCTGGATTTCCGAGGCGCCGGCCGTGCCGTCGCCGGGATCGGTCACGTCGCCTTCAGGGGCGAGCGATTCGCCCTCGGCGCCACCTTCGCCCAGGCCGCCGGCGGCCTTGCGCGCCTTGCGCTCTACCATCTTCTCTTCCTTCTTTTTCTTCTTGGCCAGGTCGCGCTGGCGTTTCTCGAAGGCGTAATTGGGCTTGGCCATGCGGTCTCCTGCTGTGGAATGGGCGGCTAACGGGAAGCCGCCAAGTACCCATTGTCGCCGCTGCGCGACGCCTGCCGCAGCAGATGCGGCTCCAATGCGGGCAAGGAGCCGTTGCGGCGGCCCCCGCCCGCATTCTTCAGGCCGTCAGCGCCCGCGGCTGTCCTTGAGCCCGGTGATGCGGTTGAACACCGCTCGGCCGGCCGCGTGGTCCTTGCGGTCGGTGACGAAGTACCCATGGCGCTCGAACTGGAAACGCTCGTCCGCACCGGCCTGCGCCAGCGAGGGCTCCACCATGGCCTGCACCACGCGCAGGCTTTCCGGGTTGAGGCTGGCCTTGAAGTCGCGCCCGCCGGCATCCGGCTGCGCCTCGGTGAAGAGGCGGTCGTACAGCCGCACCTCCGCCGCCACGCCGCCGCCTTGTTCGGCCGGCTGCGCGCCGACCCAGCCGATCACGCCCTTGACCTTCACGCTGTCGGCGCCCGGCGTGCCGCTCTTGGTGTCGGGCAACAGCTTGGCGCGCACCAGCGTCACGCGGCCGTCGGCGTCCTGCTCGAAGCCCGTGCACTCGATGACGTAGCCGTACTTCAGGCGCACGCGCCCGCCCGCCACGTCGCCCTTGGGCGGGTAGAGGCGGTGGTAGCCCTTGGGCGGATCGATGGCGAAGTCTTCGCGCTCGATCCAGACCTCGGAGCCCATGGCGAACTCGCGGCGGCCGCGCTCCGGCTGCGCCGGGTGCACGGGCGCGCTGCAGGGCTCGATGTGGCCGGCGCCCAGGGCCTCGCCCCAGTTCTCCAGGACGAGCTTGAGCGGGTCCAGCACCGCCAGGCCGCGCGCGGCCTTGGGGTCCAGGTCGTCGCGCAGCGACTGCTCCAGCGTGGCGTAGTCGATCCAGCTGTAGTCCTTGGCCACGCCGATGCGCTCGGCAAACAGCTGCAGCGCCTCGGCCGTGTAGCCGCGCCGGCGCAGGCCGACGATGGTGGGCATGCGCGGGTCGTCCCAGCCGTTGACGATGTTTTCATCCACCAGCGCCTTGAGCTTGCGCTTGCTCGTGATCACGTAGGTCAGATTGAGCCGGCCGAACTCGTACTGCTTGGGCAGCGGGCGCGCGAGCAGGCCCAGGTCGGCCAGGCGCTCCAGCACCCAGTCGTAGAAGGGGCGCTGGTCCTCGAACTCCAGCGTGCAGATGCTGTGGGTGATGTTCTCCAGCGCGTCCTCAATGGGGTGCGCGTAGGTGTACATCGGGTAGATGCACCAGCGGTCGCCCGTGTTGTGGTGCGTGGCGTGCTTGATGCGGTAGATGGCCGGGTCGCGCAGATTGATGTTGGGCGAGGCCATGTCGATCTTGGCGCGCAGCACCATGGCGCCGTCGGCGTGCCGGCCGTCGCGCATTTCGCGAAAGCGCGCGAGGTTCTCTTCGGCGCTGCGGTCGCGATAGGGGCTGTTGGTGCCGGGCGTGCCGAAGTCGCCGCGGTTGGCGCGCATCTGCTCCGGCGTCTGCTCGTCCACGTAGGCGTGGCCGGCCTCGATGAGGGCCTCGGCCGCGCGGTACATGAAGTCGAAGTAGTTGCTCGCGTAGTACAGGTGGCTGCTGCCGTTGGCCTCCCAGCCGAAGCCCAGCCACTGCACGGCGTCGAGGATGGAATCGACGTACTCCTGCTCTTCCTTCTCCGGGTTGGTGTCGTCGAAGCGCATGTGGCAGACGCCGCCGTAGTCGCGCGCCAGGCCGAAGTTCAGGCAGATGCTCTTGGCGTGGCCGACGTGCAGGTAGCCGTTGGGCTCGGGCGGGAAGCGGGTGCGGATGCGCGCCGGGTCCAGCGCGCCGCTGCCTTGGTGCGCGGCGTCGCCGGGGCCGCCGGCCCAATGGCGTTGGGCATAGGTGCCTGCGGCCAGGTCGCGTTCGATGATGGCGCGCAGGAAGTTGCTCGGCTTGGGGGCTTCGGGTGCGGACATGGAGGTGTGGAAAGTGACCGGCCCGCGGCCGGTGCAATGCGGGTTGTTGCGGGGATTTTATAGAGGGGGTGCGTTTGCAGGCCGACACAATTGGCGGTGCACCGAAGGGCCGGCAGCCGCGTTGTAAAAGCCTGCTTGTCGAAGGACGCCGCCATGAAGCGATCCCTGCCCACTTTTTCCACCGCCGCCGTGTTGTTTCTTGGCGGCTTGCTTGCGGCGCCGGCCCACGCGGCCGGCGTGCAATGGACCATTGGCGTCAATGCGTTGAACCCGGGCGTGGCGGTGGGCACCGTCATCTCCAACGTGCCCGTGCACCCGGCGCCGGTGTACGTCGCGCCGCCCGGCGTGGGCTATTCGCCGCCGCCGCCGGTCTATGTCTCGCCGCCGCCGCTTTACGTGCCGCGCCCGCCGGCCTACGTGGCGCCGCCACCCATCTACTACGCCCCGCCGCCGCCCGTGTACGGGCCGCCCATGCCGCCGGTGTACGTGCCGGCCGCGCCGCGCTACATCGCGCCGCCGGGGGTGTATGCGGCACCGGTGGTCTATGCCGCGCCGGTGGTCGTCCCGGTGTGGCCGGGCGGCCACCACCATCACTGGCGCCGCTGAGCCTGCATCCCTGGCCGGCGACAGCGCGCCGTCGCCTCTCGCGGCGCAGCGGCGCCTGCCGGGTTCAGCGCCGCCGCCGCGTGCCGCCCAACAGCGAGCCCAGCACGCCGCGCACGATCTCGCGCCCAACGGTGGAGCCCATCGTGCGCATGGCACTGCGCGCGGCCGCTTCGGCCAAGCCTTCGCGCCGCCCGCCGCGCGGTCCGGTGCTGCCGAAAAGAACGTCCTTGAGGCCGTCCAGCAGCCCGCCGCCGGCTTCCGCAGGGCTGGCGGCACCGGCCGGGCCAGAGGCGCCCGGCACCCGCGCGCGCAGCTGCTCGTAGGCCGATTCGCGATCCACCGCCTGCTCGTACACGCCGGCCACCAGCGAGCCTTCCAGCAGCGCCTGGCGCTGCTGCGGCGTGATGGGGCCAAGTTGGCTGCCCGGCGGCTGGACGAACACGCGCTGCGTGACGCTTGGGCGCCCGTGCTCGTCCAGCAGGCTCACCAGCGCCTCGCCCACGGCCAGCTCGGTGATGGCGGCCTCGATGTCCAGCCCCGGGTTGGGCCGCATGGTCTGCGCCGCGGCGCGCACGGCCTTCTGGTCGCGCGGCGTGAACGCCCGCAGCGCGTGCTGCACCCGGTTGCCCAGCTGCGCCAGCACGCTGTCGGGCAAATCCGCCGGGTTTTGCGTGACGAAATACACGCCCACGCCCTTGGAGCGCACCAGGCGCACGACCAGCTCGATGCGCTCCACCAGCACCGCGGGCGCGTCCTTGAACAGCAGGTGCGCCTCGTCGAAAAAGAAGACCAGCTTGGGCTTGTCCAGGTCGCCCACCTCCGGCAGCGCCTCGAACAGCTCCGACAGCATCCACAGCAGGAAAGTGGCGTACACGCGCGGCGCCTGCAGCAGCTTGTCCGCGGCGAGGATGTTGACCACGCCCTGGCCGCTGACCGTCTGCATGAGGTCGGCGATGTCCAGCATGGGCTCGCCGAAGAACTGGTCACCGCCTTGCTGCTCGACTTGCAGCAGCGCGCGCTGTATGGCGCCGACGCTGGCGGCGCTGACGTTGCCGTAGCTGGTGGTGAACTCGCGGGCGTTCTCGCCCACGTGCGTGAGCATGGCGCGCAGGTCCTTGAGGTCCAGCAGCAGCAGGCCGTGGTCGTCGGCGATGCGAAACACCAGGCTCATCACGCCGGCCTGCGTCTCGTTGAGGTCCAGCATGCGCGAGAGAAGCAGCGGGCCCATGTCGCTCACCGTGGCGCGCACCGGGTGGCCCTGGGTGCCGAACACGTCCCACAGCGTCGCCGGGCAGGCATGGGGCTCAGGCAAATCCAGCCCGCGCTGCTGCAGCGCGGCGGCCAGCTTGGGCGAGGGCTCGCCGCGCTGGCTGATGCCCGTGAGGTCGCCCTTCACGTCGGCCATGAACACCGGCACGCCGATGCGGCTGAAGCCTTCGGCCAGGCGCTGCAGCGTGACGGTCTTGCCGGTGCCCGTGGCCCCGGTCACCAGGCCGTGGCGGTTGGCCAAAGCGGGCAAAAGGCAGGCTTCCAACTTGCCGTGTCGTGCGATCAGTATCGGATCAGCCATGGCGTGCGGGCTCCTTCGAAAGGGCGTGACGGGGGCGACCGGTAAAATCGCCGGCAGTCTAACCAAGCACAAGAGCCGAACGCCCCCCGGGCCGGCGAGGAGCAGCCACTATGGCCGGACATTCCAAATGGGCCAATATCCAGCACCGTAAAGGCCGCCAGGACGAAAAGCGCGGCAAAGTCTGGACGCGCGTCATCCGCGAAATCATGGTCGCCGCACGGCAGGGCGGCGGCGATGTCACGGCCAACCCGCGACTGCGCCTGGCCATCGACAAGGCCAAGGCCGCCAACATGCCTGCCGACACCATCAAGCGCAACGTCGACAAGGCCACCGGCAACCTCGAGGGCGTGAGCTACGAGGAAATCCGCTACGAGGGCTACGGCATCGGCGGCGCGGCCATCATCGTGGACTGCATGACCGACAACCGCGTGCGCACCGTGGCCGAAGTGCGCCACGCCTTCAGCAAGTACGGCGGCAACCTGGGCACCGAGGGCTCCGTGGCCTTCCAGTTCAAGCATTGCGGCCAACTGCTGTTCGCGCCCGGCACCAATGAGGACACGCTCATGGAAGCCGCGCTGGAAGCCGGGGCCGAGGACGTCATCACCGGCGAGGACGGCTCCATCGAGGTGCTCACCGCCCCCGGCGACTTCGAGTCCGTCAAGGAAGCCCTGTCGGCCGCCGGCTTCAACGCCGAGGTGGCCGAAGTCACCATGCGCGCCGAAAACACCATCGCTCTGGCCGGCGAGGACGCCCAGCGCATGCAAAAGCTGCTGGACGTGCTGGAGGACCTGGACGACACCCAGGCCGTTTTCCACAACGCCGAGCTCGAGGAACAGGCATGAAGGTTCTGGTCATAGGCAGCGGCGGGCGCGAACACGCGCTGGCCTGGAAGCTGGCGCAGTCGCCGCGCGTCAATCAGGTCTTCGTGGCCCCGGGCAACGGCGGCACGGGCACCGATGCGCGGCTGCACAACCTCGCCATCACCGACGTCAACGCGCTGGCCGACTTCGCCCAGGCCGAGAAGATCGCGCTGACGGTGGTGGGCCCCGAAGCCCCGCTGGCCGCCGGCGTGGTGGACGTGTTCCGCCAGCGCCACCTGCGCATCTTCGGCCCCACCAAGGCCGCCGCGCAGCTGGAGAGCTCCAAGGCGTTCGCCAAGGACTTCATGAAGCGCCACGCCATCCCCACGGCGGCGTATGACAGCTTCAGCGACCCCGCCGCCGCCCACGCCTACGTGGACAAGATGGGCGCGCCCATCGTGGTCAAGGCCGACGGCCTGGCCGCGGGCAAGGGCGTGGTCGTGGCCATGACGGTGGAAGAGGCGCACCAGGCCATCGACTTCATGCTCGAAGGCAACGAGCTGGGCGTGCAGCACAACGCCGGCGGCGCCCGCGTGGTGATCGAGGAGTTCCTGCAGGGCGAGGAAGCCAGCTTCATCGTCCTGTGCGACGGCCACCACGTGCTGCCCCTGGCCACCAGCCAGGACCACAAGCGGCTGCTGGACGCCGACCAGGGCCCCAACACCGGCGGCATGGGCGCCTACTCGCCCGCGCCCGTGGTCACGCCCAACGTGCATGCGCGCGCCATGCACGAAATCATCCTGCCCACCATCGCCGGCATGGCGCGCGAGGGCCGGCCCTTCACGGGCTTCCTCTACGCCGGGCTGATGATCAGCCCCGAGGGCCAGGTCAAGACGCTGGAGTTCAACACCCGCATGGGCGACCCCGAGACGCAGCCCATCATGATGCGGCTCAAGAGCGACCTGCTGGACGTGCTGCTCGCCGCCACCGACGGCACGCTCAACAAGGTCGAGCTGCAGTGGGATCGCCGCTTCGCGCTGGGCGTGGTCATGGCCGCTGCCGGCTACCCGATGAATCCGCGCAAGGGTGACCTCATCCTGGGCCTGCCCACCACGCAGGCCGAAGACGCCATGGTCTTCCACGCCGGCACCACGCCCACCGACCAGGGCGTGGTCACCAGCGGCGGCCGCGTGCTGTGCGTCACTGCCCTGGGCGAATCGGCCAAGCAGGCCCAGCAGCGCGCCTACGACGTGCTCGCCGGCGTGCAGTTCGACGGGGCCCAGTTCCGCAAGGACATCGGCTACCGTGCCATCAAGCAGCGCTGAAGCCATGAGCAGCGGCAGCACCGGCGGCGATCAGCAGCCCTTGGACACCAGCGCCGTGCGCGGCTGGCTGCTGGACCTGCAGCAGCGCATCGTCTCGGCGCTGGAAGCGGCGGACGGCACGCCCTTCCGCAGCGACGGCTGGACGCGCGAGCCCGGCGGCCGGCTGGAAGGCGACGGCCTGTCGCGCCTGGTGGAGGAGGGCAAGCTGCTGGAGCGCGGCGGCTGCAACTTCTCGCACGTCAAGGGCCGCGCGCTGCCGCCCTCGGCCACGCAGCACCGGCCGGAGCTGGCCGGCGCCAGCTTCGAGGCCATGGGCGTGTCGCTGGTGCTGCATCCGCGCAACCCGCTGGTGCCCACGGTGCACATGAACGTGCGCATGTTCGCCGCGCAGCCGCAGGACGGCCGCGCGCCCGTGTTGTGGTTCGGCGGCGGCATGGACCTCACGCCCTACTACGGCTTCGAGGAAGACGCGCGCCACTTCCACCGCACCTGTGCCGAGTCGCTGGCGCCCTATGGCGAGGCGCTGCACCCGCGCTTCAAGCAGTGGTGCGACGAGTACTTCTTCCTCAAGCACCGCAACGAGCCGCGCGGCGTGGGCGGCATCTTCTTCGACGACTTCTGCGAGCTGGGCCCGCAGCGCAGCTTCGAGATGGTGCAGTCCGTGGGCGATGCCTTCCTGCCGGCCTACCTGCCCATCGTGGAGCGCCGCCGCGAGCTGCCCTACGGTGAGCCAGAGCGCGACTTCCAGGCCTACCGGCGCGGCCGCTACGTCGAGTTCAACCTCGTCTTCGACCGCGGCACGCTGTTCGGCCTGCAGTCCGGCGGCCGCACCGAGAGCATCCTCATGTCCATGCCGCCGCTGGTGAAGTGGCGCTATGACTGGCATCCGCAACCGGGCAGCGCCGAGGCGCGGCTCTACAGCGACTTCCTGCGCCCGCGCGACTGGCTCAGCGAGTGAAGCGCATCGGCCTGTTGGGCGGGACTTTCGACCCGCCGCACCTGGCGCACCTGGCGCTGGCCCGCCAGGCGCGCGAGGAGCTGCGGCTGGACGAGCTGCGCCTGCTGCCCGCGGGCCAGCCCTGGCAGAAGCTTGCCTCCGGCAAGCGCGCGCCCGTGGCCGCGGCACACCGCGTGGCCATGCTCAGGCTGCTCACGCGGGGCGAGCCGGGCATCGTGATCGACGAGCGCGAGCTGCACCGCGCCGGGCCCAGCTACAGCGTGGACACCGTGCGCGACATCCACGGCGAGCAGCCTCAAGCCAGGCTGTTTTTCGTGGTCGGACAGGACCAGTACGCCCGGCTGCACACCTGGCACGACTGGCGGGCGCTGCTGCGCTTGGCCACGCTGGCCGTGGCCGGCCGTGCCGGCGAGGCACCCCAGGCGCCGCCGCCAGTGGCTGCCGCGCCTCACGACATTGAAATCCTGGCACTGCCGCCCATGGCGGTGTCATCGACCGACATCCGCGCCCGCGCGGCCCAAGGCGAGGAAATCTCCTCGCTGGTGGGCCCCGAGGTCGCGGCCTATATTGACCAGAACGCCCTGTACCGGGCGGAC
This sequence comes from Azohydromonas lata NBRC 102462, assembly GCF_001571085.1. Taxonomy (GTDB): domain Bacteria; phylum Pseudomonadota; class Gammaproteobacteria; order Burkholderiales; family Burkholderiaceae_C; genus Azohydromonas; species Azohydromonas lata. Next base: position 29,469 of record NZ_BCTC01000022.1, on the reverse strand, counting down.
CTTGGGAGCTGAATGGACATCCGCAAGCTGCAACGCGCCATCGTCGATGGCCTCGAAGACGTGAAGGCCGTGAACATCGTGGTCTTCAACACCGAGCACCTCTCACCGCTTTTCGAGCGCGTGATCATTGCGTCGGGCACCAGCAACCGCCAGACCAAGGCGCTGGCCGCCAGCGTGCGCGAGACCGTCAAGTCCCGCGGCCTGGACGTCATGCGCACCGAAGGCGAGGACAACGGCGAATGGATCATCGTGGACTGCGGCGCCGCCGTCGCCCACATCATGCAGCCCGCCATCCGCGACTACTACCACCTCGAGGAAATCTGGGGTGAGAAGCCGGTGAAGATCAAGCTGGGCGGCCCGGCCAAGGGCCTGCCCAAGGCCTCGTCCGCGGACGATGAGGACGAGGAAGACGCCGCGCCGGCCGCCCGCACCGCCCGTTCCGCGGCCGGCAAGGCGGCGCTGGGCGCGGCGGTCAAGAAGACCGCAGGCACCAAGGCCCCGGCCAAGAAGGCCGCCGCCAAGAAGGCCACGGCCAAGACCACGGCGACCAAGGCCTCCACGGCGACGACGGCCAAGGCCGCACCTGCCAAGAAGGCTGCTGCCAAGAAGGCGCCGGCCAGGAAGGCCGCCGTCACCCGCACCGCCGGCGTGAAGACGGCCGCGCGCAAGACCGCCACGGCTGTGGCCGCGCCGGAGCAGCGCGTGGTGGTCAACGCCCCGCCCAAGAAGCCCGCAGCCAAGAAGACGGCGACCCGCGTCGCCGCTGCGCCGGCCAAGCGGGCCGTGGCTGCCAAGAAGGCGCCTGCAGCCAAGAAGGCCGCGCCGGCCCGCAAGGCCGCCAAGGCCAGCCGCGGCTGAGCGGCTTGAGCCGTGCGGCTGGTGATCGCCGCCATAGGCCAGCGCCAGCCGGCGTGGGCCGAGGCGGCTTATGACGACTTCGCCAAGCGCTTCCCGCCGGAGCTGCGGCTGGAGCTCAAGGCGCTCAAGGCCGAACCGCGCACCACCGGCAAGCCGGCGGCGGCGCTGATGGCGGCCGAGGCGCAGCGCATCGAAGCCGCCATCCCCAAGGGGGCGCGGCGCGTGGTGCTGGACGAGCGCGGCACGCGGCAGACCACCGCCGCGCTGGCCGATCGGCTGCGCTTCTGGATGGGCGACGGCCGCGACGTGGCCTTCCTCATCGGCGGCCCCGACGGGCTGGACCCCGCGCTCAAAGCCACCGGCGACGAGACCCTGCGCCTGTCCGAGCTGACCTTGCCCCATGCCTTCGTCCGCATCCTGCTGGCCGAAGGCCTCTACCGGGCCTGGTCGCTGACGGTGAACCACCCGTACCACCGGGAATGACCCTTACGCGTACCGGCGTGCCCTGGCGGCCGCCGGTGCGCAGACCTCTGCACATGACCATCTCACACGAATCCATCCTGCTCGCCTCCCAGAGCCCGCGCCGGCGCCAGTTGCTGGAGCAGATCGGGGTTGCACATGAACTGCTGCTGCCGGAGGCGCACGAGGACGCCGAGGCGCTGGAAGCCGTGCTCGAGGGCGAGACGCCCGACGCCTACGTGCAGCGCGTGACCCGCGCCAAGCTCGATGCGGCCGTGGCGCGCCGCGCGCGCCTGGAGCTGCCTGCCGTGCCCGTGCTGGTTGCCGACACCACCGTGGCGCTGGGCAAGCGCATCCTGGGCAAGCCCGCCGACGAGGCCGAGGCCCGCACCATGCTGCGCGCGCTGTGCGGCCACACGCACCGCGTGCTCACCGCCGTGGCGGTGGCCTGCGAAGGCAACCGGGTGCTGCACGCGCTGAGCGTGTCGCGCGTCCGCCTGGAAGGCATGCGCGAGAGCGACATCGACGCCTACATCGCCAGCGGCGAGCCCTTCGGCAAGGCCGGCGCCTACGGCATACAAGGCCGCATCGCCGCCTTCGTCGCCCATGTCGAAGGGAGCTACTCCGGTATCATGGGTTTGCCCCTCCACGAGACGGCCATGCTGCTGCGGCAAGCGCACGTGCGTTTCTGAGACCGCGCGCTGCGGCAGTCAGAGGCTGCAGCGCATGCAAGACATTCTCATCAACTGGGCCCCGCAGGAGACGCGGGTCGCCATCGTCGAAAACGGCGCGGTACAGGAACTGCACATCGAGCGCGCGCTGGAGCGCGGCCTGGTGGGCAACATCTATCTCGGCAAGGTCGCGCGCGTGCTCCCGGGCATGCAAAGCGCCTTCATAGACATAGGCCTGGAGCGCGCCGCCTTCCTGCACGTGGCCGACCTCGTCGGCCACAGCCGCTTCGAGCCTGGCGGCAACGGCAATGGCCACACGCCCGTGCCCATAGAGCGCCAGGTGTTCGAAGGCCAGAGCCTGATGGTGCAGGTCATCAAGGACCCCATAGGCACCAAGGGCGCGCGGCTGTCCACGCAGATCAGCATCGCCGGGCGGTTGCTCGTGCACCTGCCGCAGGACGACCACATCGGCATCTCGCAAAAGATCGGCTCCCACGAGCTGCGCGAGCAACTGCGCCAGCGCATGCAGGCCCTGGTGGGCACGCGCGAGACGGGCGGCGGGGGCGGCTTCATCCTGCGCACCAACGCCGAGGACGCCACCGACGCCGAGCTGGCCGACGACATCGCCTACGGCCGCAAGACCTGGGCCACCATCCGCGAGCGCGCCTTCAGCGTGCCGCCGGGCACGCTGCTGCACCAGGACCTCAACCTCGCCGAGCGCGTGCTGCGCGACCTCAGCAACGAGCAGACCGCCTCCATACGCATCGACTCGCGGCTGCAGTTCGATCACCTCAAGGCGTTCGGCCAGGAGTTCACCCCCGGCGCCGTGGGCAAGCTGGAGCTCTACAAGGGCGAGCGGCCCATCTTCGATCTCTACAACATCGACACCGAGATCGAGCGCGCGCTGGCGCGCCGGGTGGACCTGAAGAGCGGTGGTTACCTCATCATCGACCAGACCGAGGCGCTGACCACGATCGACGTCAACACCGGCGGCTTCGTCGGTGCGCGCAACTTCGACGACACCATCTTCAAGACCAACCTCGAAGCGGCCGGCGCCATCGCGCGGCAACTGCGGCTGCGCAACTTGGGCGGCATCATCATCGTGGACTTCATCGACATGGCGCGCGACGAGCACCAGAGCGCCGTGCTGGGCGAGTTCCGCAAGCAGCTCGGCCGCGACCGCACCAAGACGACGGTGAGCGGCTTCACGCAGTTGGGCCTGGTGGAGATGACGCGCAAGCGCACCCGCGAGTCGCTGGCGCACATGCTGTGCGAGCCCTGTCCGACCTGCGGCGGCCGCGGCCAGGTGAAAACCGCGCGCAGCGTCTGCTACGACGTGCTGCGCGAGATCCTGCGCGAGGCGCGGCAGTTCAATCCCAAGGAATTCCGCGTCGTGGCCAGCGCCGCCGTGGTGGAAATGCTGCTGGACGAGGAAAGCCCGCACCTCGCGGGCCTGTCGGAGTTCATCGGCAAGCCCATCTCGCTGTCGGCCGAGCCGACCATGAACCCGGAGCAGTACGACATCGTGCTGCTGTAGGCGCGGCGCCACCGCGCAGGCGGTGGCAGCGCGCCTTTACGTGCCTTCATGCGCCGCTGTCTAGGCGCACCGCCTCCACGCTCAGCCGTTCCGCCGCCAGCCGCAGCGCCGGCCCGTTGCCCGGCGCGCTGGCCGTCACGCTCACCGTGCCCGTGATCGCGCCGCTGCCCCCTTGCAGCCCGGCCAGTGAGAACAGGGCCCGCGCGGCCCACAGGTCCGGCAGCCGCAGCACGATCTGCCGGCCCAGGGACGCCGCCGAGAGGCCCACCCGGTTGCGCCCCTGCGCCCGTCCCGCCAGTTCCACCTGCTGCGTGCGCGTGCCCATCACGCCGTCGCCCAGGCTCAGCTCGCCGCTCACGCGCGTGCGCTGCAGGGCAGGCGCCGCGTTGCGCCCGGGGCGTCCCTGCGGCGTGCCGCAGCCGGCGTTGTGCAGCAGGCTTTCCACGAAGGGTTGGAGCTCCAGCGAGCCCCGGTCCGTCACCCGCGCGCCGAAGAGCGAGCCGCGCTGCTCGAAGCGCACGCCCGGCACGTGCGGCAGCGTGAACTGGTAGAGGTAGTCGCGCCCCGCTGGGCTGTCGGCGTAGATGCCCATGTGGCTCACGCCCATGGGCGAGTCCGGGCCGATGTGCTCCACGGACATGCGGTTGAAGTCGATGCGCCCGCCCTGGATGGCCACGCCCACCTCGGCGTCGACGATCCAGGCCGCGTCGTCGATGTGCATCTGCAGGCGGCCGTCCAGGCCCGCGAGCGCGTCCAGTTGCCACTGCGCCTGCTCGCCGGCCGCGGCGGGCGAGGGCGCGCGGGCCAGCTCCAGTTGCGCGTCCTGCACCTCCAGCGCGTCCAGGCTCAGGGCGCGCAGTGGTTGGGCGGCCGCATCGCCCGGCGGCGCCGGCACCACGCTGAGCCCGCGCAGCAGCACCTGCGCCGCGCGCAAAGCCAGCGCCGGGGTGCGCAGCTCCACGCCGCGCAGCAGCAGCCGGCCCAAGCGCCAGGCGCCGTCGCGCAGCGCCAGGCCGGAGAGCTCAACGACTTCGGCCTGCAGGGCCTGCACGGTGCCCAGGCCGGGCAGGGTGAAACCTTGGAGCTGGCGCATGTCCATGGGGTGGGCCTCCTCGTCGTCATGGGGTCCCGCGCAAGCGCGGAGCTTGGGCCGCAAGGGGTGCAACCGGCGTGCCGCCGCGCCGCAAGCGGCGGCGCAGCGGGCTGGGCAAAGCGCTCAGGAGCTGGCCTGCCTGGGGGATTTGACCGTCCCGGGTGGGGCAAATGGCCCAGTGGCGCACCGCGCACGGCGCGTTCCCCTGGGAAGCGCTTTGGCATGGGCGTTGCGCAAGGGATGGCGGTGGCGCCGGACCGGCGCGCCTAATGTCTTGCATCACAGGAGTTCCCCATGAGCATCCGTTCCCTGGGTCTTGCAGCCGCTGTGGCCGTGTTCGCCTTCACCGCGGTAGCCGCCCAAGCCGCCGACGTCAGCGTGGCCTGCGAGAAGCGCAGCAGCCGCTCCAAGGTCTCGGTGGACGGCAACAACCTGGCCGACGGCAACTACCGGGCCGTCGTCACCTCCGGCGCCGGCACCGCGCGCAGCCCCTTCGAGCACACCGTGGGCGACGAGGTGGAGTTCGACTTCGACAGCCGCCCCGCCGACATCGCCGAAGGCGCCACCGCCATATCGCCGGGCTTCATCCAGGACGGGCGCGTGCGCGGCTGGCTGGTCAACGCCAGCGGCCAGCGCGTGACGCCCGTGGTCACGGCCATTTGCCGCATCCGCCGCTGAGGCTGCCGGCCAGCGGTCTTGTGAATGCGGCAATGCACGGGCTCGCCGTGGCGGGCGGCTGACTCACAATGCCCCGGCGGCGCTTGGCGGCGCCGCCATCAACGCATTCACATTTTCAGGAGACGACAACCATGGCCGACACCTGCTGCACCCTGGTGCCGTATTTCAAGGTCCACGAGGGGCGCATGGACGACTTCAAGCGCCTGGGCCCCAGCTTCGAGGAAAAGACCCTCACCGAGCCCGGCTGCCTGCACTACGCCTTCAGCTTCAACGGCGACGAGGTGCACTGCCGCGAGGGCTACGTGGACGCCGCCGCGCTGCTGCACCACCTGGACAACGTCGGCTCGGTGCTGCAGGAGGCGCTGAAGGTGGCCGACATCACGCGGCTGGAAGTGCACGCGCCGGCCGCCGAGCTGGAAAAGCTGCGCGGCCCGCTGGCCAAGCTCAACCCGGCCTTCTTCACGGTGGAAGGCGGGTTCAGGCGCTGAGGCGCCCCCCGCGCGCTCCTTCTTGCGGCCCCGTGCGGCGGGCCGCACCCCCGATCAGCACGCCAGCTCCACCACCACCGGCGCGTGGTCGCTGGGCCGCTCGTTCTTGCGCGGCAGCTTGTCGATATGGCAGCCGCGCACCAGCGGCTTCAGCGCGTCGCTCACCAGCAGGTGATCGATGCGCAGTCCCTGGTTCTTGCGGAAGGCCAGGTTGCGGTAGTCCCACCAGCTCCACAGCCGCGGCGGCTGCTCGAAGAGGCGGAAGGCGTCCGACAGCCCCAAACCCGCCAGCGCCTGGAAGTGCGCACGCTCCTCAGGCGTGCAGTGGATCTGCCCGGCCCAGGCGACGGGGTCGTGCACGTCGCGGTCCTCGGGGGCGATGTTGAAGTCGCCGCCCAACACCAGCCGCGGGTATTGGGCCAACTGATCCTTGAGCCACTCGCGCAGCGCCTCCAGCCACGCCATCTTGTAGGCGAATTTTTCACTGCCCGGTGCCTGGCCGTTGGGAAAGTAGGCCCCGATGAAGCGCAGCGGCTGGCCGTCGGCGCAGGGCAGGGAGGCCGTGACCACCCGGGCCTGTGGATCGTCGAAGCCCGGGATATTGCGCTGCACGTCGGTGGCGGGCTGGCGCGAGAGCAGGGCCACGCCGTTGTAGGTGCGCTGGCCGAACCAGTGCGCGTGGTAGCCAGCCTCCTGCAGCGCCTCGTGGGGGAACTTGTCGTCCGTGAGCTTGGTTTCCTGCAGCGCGATGGCGTCCACGGGGTTGGCCGCTAACCAGTCCAGCAGTTGCGGCAGGCGCACGGAGAGGGAATTGACGTTCCAGGTGGCGAGTTTCATGGGCGGGCAGGGCTTGCGAGGGCGGCAAGCCTAACCCACCACGGGAACACGTATTGCCGCCCAGTCCACACCGCCAGAAGCCCAAGCGCGAAAGGACTGACCCCATGCGAGCCCTGTGCTACCACGGCAAGAAAGACATCCGCTGCGACAACGTCCCCGACCCCAAGATCGAGGACGGGCGCGACGCCATCATCAAGGTCAGCTCCTGCGCCATCTGCGGCTCGGACCTGCACCTCTTCGACGGCTTCATGCCCGGGATGATGAAGGGCGACATCGTCGGCCACGAGTTCATGGGCGAGGTCGTCGAGGTCGGCCGCGACAACAAGAAGCTCAAGGTCGGCGACCGCGTGGTCGTGCCCTTCACCATCTGCTGCGGCGAGTGCGACCAGTGCCGGCGCGGCAATTTCTCCGTCTGCGAGCGCTCCAACCGCAACAAGGACGTGGCCGACAAGCTCTTCGGCCACACCACGGCCGGCCTCTTCGGCTACACGCACCTCACCGGCGGCTACGCCGGCGGCCAGGCCGAGTACGTGCGCGTGCCCTTTGCCGACGTCGCGCCCGTGAAGGTGCCCAACGGCCTCACCGACGAGCAGGTGCTCTTCCTGGGCGACATCTTCCCCACCGGCTGGCAGGCCGCCGTGCAGTGCGACATCCAGCCCACCGACACCGTGGCCATCTGGGGCGCCGGCCCCGTGGGCCAGTTCGCCATCCGCAGCGCGCTGCTGCTGGGTGCCAAGCAGGTGGTGTGCATCGACCACGTGCCCGAGCGGCTGGCCATGGCGCGCGCGGGCGGCGCCATCACCATCGACTTCGACAACGAGAGCGTGCTGGAGCGCCTGGCCGAGCTCACCCAGGGCAAGGGCCCGGAGAAATGCATAGACGCCGTGGGCATGGAGGCCCACGCCACGCGCTCCATCGACTCCATGTACGACCGCGCCAAGCAGGCGCTGATGCTGGAAACCGACCGCGCCCACGTGCTGCGCGAAATGATCTACGTCTGCCGCCCCGCGGGCGTGCTCTCCATTCCCGGCGTCTACGGCGGGCTGCTGGACAAGATTCCCTTCGGCGCGCTCATGAACAAGGGCCTGACCGTGCGCACCGGCCAGACGCACGTCAACCGTTGGGCCGAAGACTTGCTCCACCGCATAGAGGAAGGGCAGATCGACCCGTCCTTCGTCATCACCCACACCGTCGGCCTGGAGCAGGGCCCCGAGATGTACACCACGTTCCGCGACAAGCAGGACGGCTGCATCAAGGTGGTCCTCAAGCCCTGACCCCCGCGGACGGCCCAACGGACCCCCTCAGCAGGAGCCTCCTCATGCAGCAACAGCCATCCTCCCTCACGGAAAGCAGCGGCCTGCCCAGCGGCGTGTACAGCCCGCAGGCGCCGCAGCAGCGGCGCCACGACGCGGCGGTGGACGACGGCCACATGCTGCCCTCGCGCCGCCTGGCGCGCGGCCTGGGCTGGTTCAGCATCGGCCTGGGCCTGGCCGAGGTGCTGGCGCCGCGCCTGATGGCGCGCGCCACCGGGCTGCACGGGCACGAGGCGCTGGTCAAGGCCTATGGCTGGCGCGAGATCGCCGCCGGCGTCGGGCTGCTGCTGGCCAAGGACCCCACGCCCTGGCTGTGGGGCCGCGTGGCCGGCGACGCGCTGGACCTCGCTGCCCTGGGCAGCCGCGCCGTCACCGGCAACGACGCGCAGCGCGCCCGCGCCGTGAGCTCCCTGGTGGCCGTGGCCGGCGTCGCCGCGCTGGACGTGGCCTGCGCCACCGCCGTGCCCAAGGCGCAGGCCGTGCGCCAGGCCCAGGCCGCGCACGACTACAGCGACCGCAGCGGCTTGCCGCAGGACCCGGAATGCATGCGCGGCGCGGCGCTGGCCAGCTTCGAGATGCCCTCCGACATGCGCATCCCCGACGCGTTGCGGCCGTACACGCTGCATTGAGCCGGCGCCCAAGCCTCGGCTTTCAGCAAAGGCAAAGGGCCCGTGAAGGGCCCTTTGTGCGTTGGCAGGCAGCCGATGCGGCCGGCGCATTGCTTCGTCGTTCCCGCGAAGGCGGGAACCCAGGCGGTCCCCACGCTGGCCGCAAGACAGGGCCGGCAGGCGTGCTGAGCACCGGCCGGCCCTTGCGTCTTACATGTGCAAAGCGGCCGCCACACCCAGCAGCGTCCCGCCCCCCGCCACCGCGTACATGCCGATTTCCAGCCACTTGCGCCGCGTCAGCAGCGTGATGGCCGCCAACGCGATGGACACCTGCAGCGCCGTCGTCGCCTGAGCCCAGCGGTGGTGCAGGTGCATCTGCTCGTCGGACTGGTGGTCCCAGTCGCGCGCCTCGGCTTCGAGCTTGTCGGCGCCTTCCTTGATCTCCGCCTTCTCGGCCTTGTAGCGGTCGATTTCCTTGCGCACGTCCGCCTTCTTCTCTTCCGGGACGAGCTGCAGCGCCAGCTCCTGCAGGCTTTGCTTGCTGCTCTTGGCCTGGTAGTAGTTCCACTGGTTGGAGGCTTCGGTCTTCTTGATCGCGGCGTTGTTCTTGTAGAGCGAGGCGTTGGCCTGCGTGGCGCCGCCCATGTAGCCGAAGAGCGCGCCCACCGTGGCCAGGATGGCGGTGGTCACGGCGATGCGGCCCTGGAAGGGGTCCTTGCCGCCGTGGTGCGCGGCATGCTCGATCTCGTGGTCGTGCGGACCGTGGACGTGGAAACCGTGGCCGGACATGGGAAATCTCTCCTGAAGGTGCTTTTACGGGGGCGAAAAATCAGGCCTGTCGCCGGTAGGTGACGAAGGCGAAGTCGAAATCGTTGGGCGGCGCGGCGCGGTGCGTCTCGCGCGCCACTTCGGCAAAGCGCTCGCGCTCGAACGCCGGAAAGCGCGTGTCGCCCTCGAAGTCGCGGTCGATCTCGGTGAGGACCAGCTCGTCGGCCAGCGGCAGCGCCTGCGCGTAGAGCTGCGCGCCGCCCACGACGAAGGCGGCGGGTGCGTCGGCCAGGCGTTGCAGCGCCTCCTGCAGCGACGCGGCGGCCTCGGCGCCCTCGGCGCTCCAGCCGGCGTTGCGGGTGATGACGACGTTGCGCCGCCCGGGCAGCGGCTTGAAGGCCGCGGGCAGCGAGTCCCAGGTGCGGCGGCCCATGATCACCGGCGCCCCCAGCGTCACGCGGCGGAAGTGCTTCAAGTCCTCGGGCAGCCGCCAAGGCATGTCGTTGTCACGGCCGATCACGCCGTTGCGGGCCACGGCGGCCACGATGGTGAGTTTCATGTTGTCCAAGCCCCCGTATTACACGGCCATGGGGGCGGTCAGCGGCGGGTGGTGGCGGTAGCCGTCCAGTGAGAAATCACCGGGTTCGACCTGTTCCAGCCACTGCGGCTCGTAGCGGCCCGTGACGGCGAAGTCCGGGATGCGGTCCGACAGCAGCAGCCGCGGCAGCGGCAGCGGCTCGCGCTGCAACTGCTCGCGCAGCATGTCCAGGTGGTTCTCGTAGATGTGGGCGTCGCCCACGAAGTAGCTGAACCAGCGCGGCGTGTAGCCCGTCAGGCGCCCAACCAGGTGCAGCAGCGCCGCGCCCTCGGCCAGGTTGAAGGGCGTGCCCAGCCCCAGGTCGTTGCTGCGCACGTACAGGCACAGCGAGATCTCGCGCTTGGCCGCGTTGGGCAGGAACTGGTAGAGCAGGTGGCAGGGCGGCAGCGCCATTTCCTCGATCTGCGCCCAGTTCCAGCCGTGGAAGAGGATGCGGCGGTCGGCCGGGTTGTTGACGATGGTGTCCAGGCACTGGCGCAACTGGTCCACGGCCTTGTAGAGCAGCACGCCGGGGGCGCCGGTGGCTTCGTCCTGCACGGTGCCCACGCGGCGGTAGCCGCGCTGGAGAGCGTCCTCGATCTGGCCCATGGCCTGCGGCGACACGAGCTTGTAGGCGGGCCACTGGCGCCACTGCACGCCGTAGACGGGGCCCAGGTCGTCGTCACCCAGGCGGTAGGGGTTGGCCAGCCAGGCCTGGTTTTCGTTGGCGTTCTGGTCCCAGACCTTGCAGCCCAGGGCGCGGAAGTCGGCGGCGCTGCGGCTGGCGCGCAGGAAGCCCACCAGCTCGCCCACGGCGGTCTTGAAGGCGAGCTTCTTGGTGGTGACGGCCGGGAAGCCCTGCTGCAGGTCGAAGCGCAGCATGGCGCCGGGCAGGCTCAGGGTGCGGATGCCGGTGCGGTTGTCCTGCCAGCTCCCCTGGTCGAGGACGGTCTGGACGAGTTCGAGATAGCTCTTCATTGGGCGGGCGGCTTGAGAAGGCGCGCAGTGTAGGGGCGCCGCCATGCGCCCGCCCAAATCCCCGGGGCTCAGGGCGCCAACGGCCGTGTCAGGACCGTGGCGCCCGCCGTTGGGCGATCAGCCCGCCGGCTGCGGGTCGCGCAGGAACAGCTCCACGCGGCGGTTGCGGGCGCGGCCGGCCTCGCTGGTGTTGTCGGCCACGGGCTCGTAGCTGCCGCGGCCCTCGGTGGTGATGCGCGCCGCGGGCACGCCGCGCATCACCAGGTAGTCGCGCACGGCATTGGCGCGGTTCACCGACAGCGGGTTGTTGATGGCGTCGCTGCCGGTGTTGTCGGTGTGGCCGACGATGCGCACGATCTGCCGCGCGTCCAGCCCGCTGGCGAACTGGTCCAGCACCGGGCGCATCTGCGGCTTGATGTCGGCGCGGCCCACGTCGAAGCTGAAGTCCGCGGGCACGTTCACGCGCAGCTCCTCGTTGGGCGTGCGGCTCACCTCGATGCCCGTGCCCTGCGTGGCCTGCTGCATGGCCACGCGTTTGTCCTCCATGCGCTTGGACCACACGTTGCCGGCGATGGCCCCCAGCGCGCCGCCGATGACGGCACCGCGCGTGGTGTTGTGGCCGCCGGTGGCGTTGCCTATGACCGCGCCGGCCACCGCGCCCGCACCGGCACCGATGGCGGTGCCTTTCTGGCGGTCGCTCATGTTCATGTCGGCGCAGCCGCTCAACACCACGGCCGCGGCCAGCAGGCCGGCCACGGGACGCAGTCCAGCACGCACTCGGATACTCATACGCAATTTCTCCTCTGAAGATTGGGATGTCGGCACGCGCTGCATTGCGCGCACCGTTCACGCGCGGCAGCAGCCGGCGTGCCCACAAGACAACGCGCGAGGGCGCCTTTCGGCTTACGCCGCCGGGCGCAGGTCGAACTGCATGGACGCCAGCCGCGCGTACAGCCCCCCGCGCTGCACCAGCTCGGCGTGCGTGCCGCTGTCCACGATCACCCCGCCGTCCAGCACCACGATGCGGTCGGCCCGCTGCACCGTGGCCAGCCGGTGCGCGATCACCAGCGTCGTGCGCCCGCGCATGGCGCCTTCCAGCGCCGCCTGCACCATGCGCTCGCTCTCCGCGTCCAGCGCGCTGGTGGCCTCGTCCAGCAGCAGCAGCGGTGGGTCCTTCAGCAGTGCCCGCGCGATGCTGATGCGCTGGCGCTGGCCGCCCGACAGGCGCACGCCGCGCTCACCCAGGAAGGTCGAATAGCCCTCGGGCAGGGCGCTGATGAACTCGTGCGCATGGGCGGCCCTGGCCGCGGCGATCACCTCGGCGTCGCTCGCCTCCGGCCGGCCGTAGCGGATGTTTTCCAGGGCGCTGGCGGCGAACACCACGCTGTCCTGCGGCACCAGTGCAATGCGCGCGCGCAGCGCTTCCAGCGACGCCTCGCGCAGCTCCACGCCGTCCAGCGTGATGCGGCCCTGCTGCGGGTCGTAAAAGCGCAGCAGCAACTGCAGCAGCGTGCTCTTGCCCGCGCCGCTGGGCCCCACCAGGGCCACCGTCTCGCCGGGGCGTATGTCCAGCGACACGCCGTCCAGCGAGGGCTGGCCCGGCCGCGACGGGTACTCGAAGCGCACGTTCTGGAACTTCACCGCCGAGCCCCCGTGCGCCGGCGGCAGCGCGCGCGGGTGAGCGGCTTGCTCGATGGCCGCATCGGCGTGCAGCAGCTCCATCAGCCTCTCGGTGGCGCCCGCGGCGCGCAGGAGGTCGCCATGCACTTCCGACAGCACCGCCACGCTGCCCACCAGGATGATCACGTACACCACCGTCTGCCCCAGGTGGCCCGCCGTGATGTGCCCGGCCACCACCGCCTGCGTGCCCTGGTACAGGCCCCACAGCAGCGCGCCGAAGGTCGTCGCGATGATGAAGGCCACCAGGAAGGCCCGCACCCGCGTGCGCTTGCGCGCGGTGTCGAAGGCGGCCTCCGTGGCGTCGGCAAAGCGCCGCGCCTCGCGCCCCTCCTGCCCATAGGACTGCACCACCGGCATGGCGTTGAGCACCTCGGCCGCAATGGCGCTGCTGTCGGCCACGCGGTCCTGGCTGGCGCGCGACAGCCGCCGCACCCGGCGGCCGAAGTAGATGGAGGGCAGGACGACCAGCACCAGCACGCCCAGCACCTGCGTCATCACCCGCGGGTTGGTCACCACCAGCATGCCCAGCGCACCCAGCCCCATCACGCTGTTGCGCAGCCCAAGGGACAGGCTCGATCCCACCACCGCCTGCACCAGCGTCGTGTCCGTGGTGAGGCGGCTGAGCACCTCGCCCGTGGCCGTGTGCTCGAAAAAGGCCGGCGCCTGGCGCAGCACGCGCGCGTACACCGCCGCGCGCAGGTCCGCCGTCACGCGCTCACCGAGCCAGGTCACCATGTAGAAGCGCCCGGCCGAGAACAGCGCCAGCGCCGCGCCCACGCCAAACAGCGCCAGGAAACTGCCGCGCAGCGCCAGGATGCGATCGCCCGGGTCCGCCGGCACCAGCCCCTGGTCGATCAGCCCGCGCAAGGCGATGGGGAACACCAGCGTCGTCGCCGCCGCGCACACCAGCAGCAGCGCCGCCAGCGCCATGCGCCCCCGGTAGGGCTTCAAAAAAGGTTGCAACGCCGCCAGCGTCCCCACGCGCTGGCCGCGGGGACGCTCGCCGTCCTGGTTCTTGTTTCGATTGCGGGCCATCCCGCCAGTGTAGAAGCCGCCCCGCCGACCCCGGTCGGTCATGGGCTCTTGCCTTGACAAAGATTGTCTAGGCAATTATTGTCACGTCCGTCATGTCTGATACCGATTCCACCTCCGCACCCGCCGGCCCTGCAGCCGGCGCACCGGCCGCCGACGCTGCCGCACCGTCGCCCGTGACCTTCTACAGCGGCGGCTACTGCGCGCAGGACAGCGTGGGCTACCTCATGCGCCGCGTCATGCAGTCCATCGCCCAACTGGCGGACGAGCGGCTGGTGCCGCATGGGCTCACGCATGGGCAGTGGATGCCGCTGTTCCTGCTGCTCAAGAACAAGGACGCGCCGGTCACCGTCGCCACGCTGGCGCGCGACCTCAACGTGGACCCCGGCGCCGCCACGCGCATGCTGGACCGGCTGGAGAAAAAGGCCTTCATCAGCCGCTGCCGCAGCACGGAAGACCGGCGCGTGGTGCACGTGAGCCTCACCGAGGAAGGGCGCCGCGTGGCCGGCGAAGTGCCCAAGGTGCTGTCGCAGGTGCTCAACGACCACCTGGTCGGCTTCAGCCACGACGAGTGGCAAACGCTGCTGGTGCTGCTGCGCCGCATGCTGGTCAATGCCGAGGCGCTGCAGACCAGCGCCCCGTCCAGTCTTTTCCCGGAAGACGACACCGAATGAAGCCCTTTGCCCTCAGGGCCGCCGCGCTGGCGGCCGCCATCTTCCTGGCCGGCTGCGCCACGCCGGGGCCGTCCAAGCCGCCGGTGAAACTGCTGGAGCCCGCCGCCGTGGGCCTGCAGGCCGACGCCGCCACGCCGCTGCCCGTGGCGCCTGACTGGTGGCGCGCCTTCAACGACGCGCAGCTCGACGCGCTGGTGGAGCGCGCCCTGGCCGAGCAGCCCAACCTGCAGGCCGCGCAGGCGCGCATCGCGCGTGCCGCCGCCGCGGCCGAGGCCGCCGGCGCCGCGCTGCTGCCCAGCGCGCAGGCCAGTTTTGACGCCACGCGCCAGCGCTTCACCGAGCACGGCATCTATCCGCCGCCGCTGGCCGGCAGCGTGCGCACCACGGCCACGCTGCAGGCCGGGCTGCAATGGGACCTGGACTTCTTCGGCCGCCACCGCGCCGAGCTGGCCGCGGCGCTGGGCGCCGGCCGTGCCGCGCAGGCCGATGCCGCCGCGGCCCGCGTGCTGCTGGCCTCGCAGGTCACGCGCGCCTACGTCGGCCTGGCGCGGCTGCAGGCCCAGCGCGAGGTCGCGACGCAGACGCTGGCGCAGCGCCAGTCGCTGCTGGAGCTGGTGCGCCAGCGCGTGAGCAACGGGCTGGACACCAACGTCGAGCTGCGCCAGAGCGAAGGCGGCCTGCCGGAGGCGCGGCTGCAGATCGAGCAGCTCGACGAGCAGATCGCCCTGGCCCGCAACCAGCTTGCCGCGTTGACGGCGCAACCGCCGCAGGCGCTGCAGGGCCTCAACGCCCCGCTGGACGCGCTGCAGCCGCTGCAGCAGCCCGCCGTGCTGGGCGCCGACCTGCTGGGCCGCCGCCCCGACATCGTGGCCGCGCGCGAGCGCGTGGAGGCCGCCACGCAGGACGTCCAGGTGGCGCGCACGCTGTTCTATCCCAACGTCAACCTCACGGCCTTCATCGGCTTCAACGCCATCGGCCTGGACCGCCTGGTGGAGGCCGGCAGCCGCCAGTACGGCGTTGGGCCGGCCATCACGCTGCCCATCTTCGACACCGGCCGGCTGCGCGCCAACCTGCACGGCCGCCAGGCCGAGCTGGATGCGGCCGTGCTCTCCTACAACAACGCGCTGCTGGAGGCCGTGCGCGAGGCGGCCGACGCGCTGGCCACGCTGCAGTCGCTGCAGGCCCAGCGCCGCGAGCAGGCCGCCGCGCAGGACAGCGCCGAGGCCGCCTACCGGCTGGCCGTGCAGCGCTACGGCGCGGGCCTGTCCAGCCAGCTCACCGTGCTCAGCGCCGAAGGCCCGTTGCTCACGCAACGGCACCTGGCCGCCGAGCTGCAGTCGCGCAGCCTGGAAGCGCAAGTCGCCCTGCTGCGCGCCCTGGGCGGCGGCTGGCAGGGCGGCGAGGGCGCCGCGCAACCCGTGGCGGCCGCGCGCTGATTGCAGCCGGCCCAACGAGCAACCGAATACAGCGAAAAGAGACTCTCATGAGCGACCAAAAGGAACAGCGGCTGGCCAAGCGCAAGAAGGGCCTGACCGCCATCGCCGCCGTCGTGGCCGTGGCCGGGCTGGCCTATGGCGGCTACCACCTCATGGTGGCCAGCCGCTACGAGAACACCGACAACGCCTACGTGCAGGCCGACGTGGTGCAGATCACGCCGCAGCTGGCCGGCACCGTGCAGCAGGTGCTGGTGCAGGACACCGACTTCGTGCGCGCCGGCCAGCCCCTGGTCAAGCTCGACGCGGCGGATGCCCGCGTCGCCCTGGAGCAGGCCCAGGCCCAGCTTGCGCAGACCGTGCGCGAGGTGCGCACCCTCTACGCCAACAACAGCGCCGCGCAGGCCCAGGTGGCCCTGCGCCAGGCCGATGCCGAGCGCGCCCGCGCCGAGCTCGCCCGCGTGCAGGACGACGTGCGCCGCCGCGAGCCGCTGCTGGCCAGCGGCGCCGTGGGCCGCGAGGAGTTCAACCACGCCCTGGCGCAGCGCACCGCCGCGCAGGCCGCCGTGGCCGCGGCCGAATCCGCCGTGCAGGCCGCGCGCGAGCAGCTCGCCTCCAGCCAGGCGCTCACCGACAACACCCCCGTGCAGGAGCACCCCAACGTGACGCGCGCCGCCGCCCGCGTGCGTGAGGCGCACCTGGCGCTGCAGCGCACCGAGCTGTCCGCGCCGGTGGACGGCTACGTCGCCCGCCGCAGCGTGCAACTGGGCCAGCGCGTGCAGGCCGGCGCGCCGCTGATGTCCGTCGTGACCCTGGGGCAGAGCTGGGTGGACGCCAACTTCAAGGAAGTGCAGTTGCGCAAGCTGCGCATCGGCCAGAGCGCCACGCTGGAGGCCGACGTCTACGGCAGCAAGGTCGAGTACCACGGCCGCGTCGTGGGCCTGGGCGCGGGCACGGGGGCGGCCTTTGCGCTCATCCCGGCGCAGAACGCCACGGGCAACTGGATCAAGGTCGTCCAGCGCGTGCCCGTGCGCATAGCGCTGGACCCCAAGGAGCTGCAGGAGCACCCGCTGCGCGTGGGCCTGTCCATGGACGTGACGGTGGACGTGCGCGACCAGAGCGGCAAGGTGCTGGCCGACACGCCGCGCGGCGCGGCGCCCGCGGCCGCCGGTGGCGCGGCCTCGGCCCCTGAGGGCGCGGCCAGCGGCGCGGTGGACGCGGCCGGCCATGGCGGCGGCGCCTCCGGCATGACGCCGCAGGAGCGCGAGGCCGAGGCCGACGTGCAGCGCATCATCGCCGCCAACCTGGGGCAGGCCGCCGCGGCGCGCCCGGCCGCCGCCGTGAACCGCTCCGGCGCCGCCCAAGGTGCCACGCAGGCCGCCGCGCGCGTGGCCTCGGCGCCGGCGCGCACGGCCGTGGCGCAGTGAGGCATCAAGACACAAGGATCACGCTGTGAGCGCCGCTTCCACCACCGCCCCCGGGGCGGACGCGCCCAAGCCGGGCACCGGCACGGCCCCGGCCGCCGCCGCGCCCGGCGCGCCGCGCTACGTGCCGCCGCCGCCGCTGCACGGCACCGCGCTCGTCCTGGGCACGCTGTCGCTGTCGCTGGCGACCTTCATGAACGTGCTGGACAGCTCCATCGCCAACGTGTCGCTGCCGGCCATCGCGGGCGACCTGGGGGTGAGCCCCACGCAGGGCACCTGGGTCATCACCAGCTTCGGCGTGGCCAACGCCATCTCCGTGCCGCTCACGGGCTGGCTCACGCAGCGCTTCGGCGCGGTGCGCCTGTTCACGGCCAGCGTGCTGCTGTTCGTCCTGGCCTCGTGGCTGTGCGGCTTCGCGCCCTCGCTGGAAATGCTCATCGCCTTCCGCGTGCTGCAGGGCGCGGTGGCCGGCCCCATGATCCCGCTGTCGCAGACGCTGCTGCTGGCCAGCTACCCGCGCGAGAAGGCCGGCACCGCCCTGGCGCTGTGGGGCGTCACCACGCTGGTGGCGCCCGTGGCCGGGCCGCTCCTGGGCGGCTGGATCACCGACCACATCGCCTGGCCCTGGATCTTCTACATCAACGTGCCCGTGGGCCTGGCCGCCGCGGCCGTCACCTGGGGCATCTACAAGGAGCGCGAGACGCCCACGCGCCAGCTGCCCATAGACAAGACGGGCCTGGCGCTGCTGGTGGTCTGGGTGGGCGCGCTGCAGCTCATGCTGGACAAGGGGCAGGAGGAGGACTGGTTCTCCTCCGGCCTCATCGTGTTGCTGGCGCTGCTGGCCGTGGTGGGCCTGGCCGTGTTCATCGTGTGGGAGCTCACCGCCGAGCACCCGGTGGTGGACCTGCGGCTGTTCTCGGGGCGCAACTTCGCCTTCGGCGCGCTGGCGCTGTCGGTGGCCTACGGCGTGTTTTTCGGCAACGTGGTGCTCATGCCGCTGTGGCTGCAGCAGTGGATGGGCTACACCGCCACGGCCGCGGGCTGGGCGCTGGCGCCGGTGGGCTTCCTGGCCATCCTGCTCACGCCGCTGGTGGGCAAGAAGGTCAGCGTCTGGGACCCGCGCCGCATGGCCACGGCCGCCTTCATCGGCTTTGCCGTCGTCTTGTGGATGCGCTCGCACTTCACGACGCAGACGGAGTTCGTCCAGATCCTCGTGCCCACGCTGATGCAGGGCGCGGCCATGGCCTTCTTCTTCATCCCGTTGACCACGCTGACCTTGAGCGGCCAGCCGCCGGAGCGCATACCGGCCGCCGCCGGCCTGAGCAACTTCGTGCGCATCACCGCCGGCGCCATGGGCACCTCCATCGCCACCACGCTGTGGAGCAACCGCGCCACGCTGCACCACGCGCAGTACGCCGAAACCATGGGCCAGGGCAGCAGCGCGGCGGCCGACGCCGTGGCCGGCATGCAGGCCAACGGCTTCACAGCCGAGCAGGCCTGGGGGCAGATCAACCGCCTGGTGGACCAACAGGCCTACACGCGTGCGGCGGACGACATCTTTCTTGCCTCCGCCGGGCTGTTCCTGCTGCTCATCGTCCTGATCTGGTTCACCAAGCGCCCGGCGCGCGGCGCGGCCGGTGCGGATGCGGGCGGCGCGCACTGAATAGGCGTCGCGCGTGCACGGTGGCGGACACAAGCATCCCGGCGCGTGCCCGGGGGCTTGTGTCCCTTCTGTGAACTGTGAAGCCCTGGCCGGCCCGCGGGTCCGTGCGGGCGTCAGGGTGGCGCGCCTGCCTGTAAATTGGGGGCTGGCACTGGCCCGCCGTTTGCCG
Source organism: Azohydromonas lata NBRC 102462 (assembly GCF_001571085.1). GTDB lineage: Bacteria > Pseudomonadota > Gammaproteobacteria > Burkholderiales > Burkholderiaceae_C > Azohydromonas > Azohydromonas lata. Next base: position 10,529 of record NZ_BCTC01000022.1, on the reverse strand, counting down.
CAGCCGCATGCCGTCCTGCGTCTGGCAGGTCTTGGGATTTGCGCTCTCTGGCCCAATGGATACTTTTCCCATGCAAGCACGCACCCCTTCCGAACGTTCCCGGCGGCAGCGTTGGAGCCGCCTGCTGCTGGGCCTGGGACCCCGGCGCTCGGCCTTGTTGCTGCTGTTGCCCAGTGTTGCGGCCTGCGAGTCGCTGGCCTGGGGCACGCAGATGGCCCTGGGCGGCACGGCCGGCTGGGCGCCGCTGCTGCTGGCCGCGGGCCTGTGCGGCGTGTTGCCGCCGCTGCTGGCGCTGCCGCTGCTGCAGCAGTTGCGGCAGCTTGAAAAGCAGAACCTGGCGCTGGAAGTACGCGCCACGCGCGACGAGCTCACCGGCGCCTTCAACCGCGACTGGTTCATGCACGTGTCCGAGCGCGAGTTCTCCCGCTCCCGCCGCTACGACGCCGACTGCGCGCTGCTGATGGTGGACGCCGACCGCTTCCGCAACATCAACGACCGCTATGGCCGCACCTGCGGCGACGCGCTGCTGCGCGAGATCGTCCAGGCCAGCGGCCGCCAGTTGCGCAGCCCCGACCTGCTGGCGCGCTTCAGCGGCGAGTCGGTGGCGGTGCTGCTGCCGCAGACCGACCCCTTGGGCGCGCTGGACGTGGCCGAGCGCATACGCGAAACCATCGCCGCGCTGCAGGTCAGCTGGAACGGTGCCGCCGTGGGCACCACGGTGAGCGTGGGCGTGGCCTCGCTGGGCGTGGGCCACGCGACGCTGGAGTCGCTCATTTCGGACGCCGACGGCGCCCTGCACGCGGCCAAGGAAGCCGGCCGCAACTGCGTGCGCGCCGCGCCAATTCAGCCCAGGCGCAGCGGCGAGGCGTACCCCGTCATCTCCAAGTAGCCGCCGCCCACGCGGCGGCCGCTGCCGGCGTGCTGCAGCTCGCACAGGCCTTCCCAGTAGATGGCGGCCGTGGAGTTGCGCGCATCGAGCTCCTGCGCGTCCATGAGCGCGTGCACCTTGAAGCTTCCTGAAGGCGTCTGCACCGTCCACTCCATCGGGTAGCGCGCCTGCGACGTTGGGCTTTGCCAGGTGCGCCCCGGGGTGAACATCACCTCGCCAGGGCCGAAATCCCGTGCCGCGCCGCCCGCCGGGCGAAAGGCGCCGCCGGCCCACATCGTTGAACCGTCGCGCCGGCGAATTTGAAAAGCCATGAGCGCGCCGCCGTCGTCCAGGTTCATGCCTATCCAGTCCCAGCCCGCCGCGTCGGGGTGCAGGTAGGCGATGCTCCACTCGTGGTCCAGCCAGGCGCGGCCCTGCACGGCCTCGCGGCGCTCGCCGCGCCAGAGCGTGCCGCTCACCGCCAGGTGCGGTTCGGAGTAGTAGTGGCTGGCTTCGCTGGGGTCCGGCCCCTTTTGGCTGAAGCCCGCACGGCCCTGCAGCAGCAGCGGCTGGGTGGCGTTCAGGTCCAGCTCGTAGGCAAAGCCCGCGTCGCGGTCGGAGAGGCGGGCGCGGTAGCGGCTGGCGCCGGCACCGCCTTCGCGGCGGAAGGACCAGTCGCCCAGAAAAACGTCGGTGTCCTGCACCGAGGCCGCGGCCAGCGGCGCGGCGGGGTCTTCGTTCCAGCGCGCCAGGCGTTGGGCGTGGCGCTGGCGGCCCGCGCGCAAGTCGCTCAGCGCCGCGTGGGCCGAGAGCAACTGGCGCGGCGCGAAGCGGCCGGCGTCCTGCGTGGCCAGCCCCGTGCGGCTGCGGAAAAACGTGAGCTGAAAGCCCAGCGTCTCATCCGCAGCCGTGCGCAGCGTGCCCGTGGCGTACCACCACTCGGTGCGCACGCCCAGGTGCGCGCCGAAATCGCGCGGGAAGTCCAGCGGGCGCGGGGTGATGCGGCTGTCGATGGCGTCGATGGGGACGGCAGGAGCGGCAGGCGTTGCGCGCGGCGCGCCGGCCGCAGTTGCGGCCGTGCAAAGGCTGGGACAGATGGCCGGCAGCGCGGCGGCCAGGAGCAGGCGGCGGGAAAGCATGGGCGGCATCCTACGGAGCCGCGAAGGCCCGCCGCGGGGGAGGGCGCCGCCCAGGCCGGCTCGCAAAAAAGCGCCGGTCCCTCGCCCAACGCGGACGGGAGACCGGCGCCCTGCAAGACGCTGCCCGGGAGGCCCCGGCAGCGCACCCCAAAACAGGGTCAGGCGCGAGGCGTCACTTGGCGCCTGCGGCGGCGGCGGCCGGACGGCGGCCGGCGGGCACCTCCTCAGCGGCGCGCAGGGCGGCGCCGCTGGCGTTGCGCATGGCGGTGAGCTGGTTGGTGAGCGCCGTGCGCAGCTCGGCGTTCATGGTGCTGTAGCGGTTTTGCATCTGGTACGGGTCCAGGTAGAGGTCGTAGTACTCCGCATCGCCGATGTCGAACAGCGCGAACGTGGAGCCGAAGGCCGTGCGCAGGCCGCGGTACACGTGCGCGGGCGCCGGCGCCAGGGCGGCGGAGTTGGCGTTCATGTCGTCAGGCTCCAGCAGCCCAGGCTCGGTGGTGGCGCCTGCCGACGCCAGCTCCGACGCCTCGCCGGCCAGGCCGGTGTGGCTTTCCAGCAGCAGCGCCTGGCGCCAGGTGGCGGGATTGGGCCCCTTGAACAGCGGCACCAGCGAGCGCCCGTCCACGAAGTCCGGCGCCGCCACGCCGCCCAGGGCGGCGAAGGTGGGCGCCAGGTCCACGTTGGCCGAGAGCTTCCTCACCACGCGCCCGGCCGGGATGCCAGGGCCGCGCACGGACAGCGGCACGCGGATGTCCTCCTCGTACAGCCGCGACTTGCCCGCGGGCAGCCGGTGCTCGCCCTGGTGCCAGCCGTTGTCCGAGGAGAAGAACACGTAGGTGTTGGCCAGTTGCCCCGAGGCCTGCAGCTCGTTGACCAGCGTCTCCACCATGTCGTCCAGCGCCAGCATGGACTGGCGGCGCTTGACGTAGAGCGTCTGCATGCGCGCGATCTCGTCCTCGGTGAGCAGCGGCAGCTTGCGCAGCCAGCGCGGCTTGTCGCTGATGTCGGCCTCGTTGAACGACGGCTTACGCGGCAGCTTCACGTCCAGCAGCATGTTCTTGTAGCGCTTGGGCGGCGTGGCCGGCGCGTGCGGCAGCGTGGGCGTGAAGAACAGGAAGAAGGGCTTCTTGGCCGGGTCCTTGGCCGATTCGCGCAGGAAGCTCACCGCCTGCGCCGTGGCCACGTCGTTGAAATGGTCCGGCGCCGTGTTGCCGTAGCTCACCGTGCGGCCGTTGAAATTCACGCTGTAGTTGTATTGCGCGTAAGGCGTGCCCCCATTGGGAACCCACCAGTAATTCCAGCCCGGGGGAATGTAGAGCGGGCCAACGTCGGAATTGGGATAGCCGTTGAGATACTTGCCGATGATCCCCGTGCGGTAGCCGCCGCGCTGCAGCCAGGTGGCGATGGTGGAATTTTCCAGGCCGTCGGCGTGGAATTTGGCAAAGCCCCCGGTGGGCCAGACGTTGGTGAATATCCCGGTGTTGTGCGAATACTGGCCGCGCAGCGTGGTGGTGCGCGAGGGGCAGCACAGAGAGAGGCTGGTGAAGTTCTGGTCGAACAGCACGCCCTGGTCCTCGATCAGCCGCTTGGTCTTGGGCATGTACTGGTACAGCTCGTGTTCCATGTCGTCCACGAGGATGTACAGGATGTTGGGCTTTTGCGCGGCGGCCGGCATGGACAGCGCCGCCAGCGCCGCCGCGGCCGGCACCAGCAGCCGCCAGGAAACTCGGGACAAATTCATCTTGTTTCGCTCCTTGTGCATTTGAGGAAATACAGCAAATTCATTCTCCGACAGCTCTGGTGCCCGTAAATGGGGCGCACTGAGGCGGGCAAGGAATCTGCTGGTGTGAGCGAAGGTGTTTTAGTTTTCGAGTGAGCTTGAATATCCCGACAATTCGTAAGCGTTGCTTCAGATCTATTGAATTTGCTGGAGTTAAAGGGGGTGGGTACACGGTTCATGCCCGCAATTGCACGCCTGCAAGCAAGGGTGGGCCGCGGCGGCCAACCCCCGAAGGCGGGCTGTCGTGTGTTAGGCCCTGCGAGGCGCGTGGAAGGCCTTGCGCTCCCGGCGCGTGCTGCCCTACCAGTCCTCCTTGACGGCCAGCACCGCATCGCGCCCGGCGGCGGCGCGGGCGCTGAAGGCCGCCGTGAGCGTGCCCGCCGCCACCACCGCCGCGCACAGCGCGCCCAAGCGCGACCAAGGCAGCAGCAGCTCCATGGTCCAGTGGAAGCTCTGCGGGTTGACCACTTTCACCAGCACCACGCTCACCAGCAGCCCAAGCCCCAGGCCGACCAGCGCCCCCGCCGCCGTCCACGCCGCTCCCTCGCCACCGACCACCGCCACCACTTGGCGCCTTGTAAAGCCCAGGTGGGCGAGCAGGCCGAATTCGCGCCGCCGCGCCATCACCTGTGCCGAAAAACTTGCCGCGATGCCGAACAGCCCAATGCCTATGGCCACCGCCTGCAGGTAGTAAGTGACGGCGAAGCTGCGGTCGAAAATACCCAGCGAGATGCCGCGAATCTGTGCCGGCAGGGCGAATTCCAGCAGCCCTGCCTCCGGTGACAGCGCGCGCAGCCGCTCTTGCACGGCGTCGGCCGAGGCATCTGGCGCCAGCCACAGCGCCAGGTCGTTGACGCGCGCGTCGCCCGTGAGCCGCCTGTAGTCGCGCAGCTCCATGGCCACGGCGCCGAACTGCCGCGCGTAGTCGCGCCACACGCCCAGCACCTGCACCTGCACGGGCTGCGCGCCGCCCAGGGGCAGCTTCAGCGTCGTCCCGGGGCGGGCGCCGTAGAGGTCCACCATGGCCTCGCTCACGTACACGGCGGGCAGCGTGCCTTGCGGCGGCAGCGGGCGGCCCAGCATGGGCAGGTCGCGCGAGGCATCCGCCAGGGGCCGCGCCACCAGGCTGACCGTTGGACGGGCCGGGTCGAGCTGCAGCGGGCGCACGCGCAGCCCGTCAGCGCGCGCCACGCCCTGCACGCGGGCGGCGGCGGTGACGAACTCCGGCGGCAGGAAGGCCGTGTCACCCTGGCCCTGCGTGCCGCTGCGCACGTAGAGGTCGGCGGGCAGCACCGCGTCCAGCCACTGGGCCACGCCGTTGCGGAAGCTCGCGACCATCACCGTCAGCGCCACCGCCAGCGCCAGGCTGGACACCACGCCCGCCATGGCGACGCTGGCCGCATGCTGTTCGTGCCGCGCGCGCTGCACCGCCAGCAGCGGCAGGGCCGAGCGGGGCTGCAGCCGCGCCAGCAGCAGCGCCACGGCCGCCGGCACGCAGGTGATGCCGCCCAACAGCAGCAGCGCCACCGACACGTAGGCCGGCAGCGGCAGCCCGGCCACGGGCGGGGCCAGCGCCATCAAGCCGCCCAGGGCCAGCAGGGCGGGCGCGCGCCAGGCCGGCGCGGCGGGAACGGAGCCGCCCAAACCCTTGATGGCCTGGGCCGGTGCCATCTGCTGCGCCAGCCGTGCCGGCCACCAGCCCCCGGCCAGGGCGGCCACCATGCCCAGGGCGCCGAACACCAGCGCCGCCGGCCCCGAGAACTGCAGCCGCGGCGCGATGCCGGGGAAGTAGCCGCCGCCCAAGTCGCCCGCCAGCCAGCGCAGCGCGCCTGCGGCCAGTGCGGTGCCCAGGGCCAGACCCAGCACGCTGCCCAACGCGCCAATGGCGGCCGACTCGGCCAGCACCAGGCCGCGGCGCTGGTGGGCCGACAGGCCGAGCACCCCCAGCAGCGCCAGTTGCGGCGTGCGTTGCGCCACCGACAGGGCCAGCACCGAGAAGACGAGGAAGCCGCCCACGAACAGTGCCACCAGTGCCAGCACGGTCAGGTTGACGCGGTAGGCGCGGGAGAGGTCGCTGACCTTTTGTGCCGCCGCCTGCGGTTCGGCGAGCTGCAGGCCGTCCGGCAACTGCAGCGCCTGGCGCAGCGCACGCGCGTCGGCGCCGCCGGTCAGGCGGATGTCCACGCGCGAGAGCTTTCCGGAAGCGAAGCGCGTCTGTGCCGCCGACAAGTCCATGACCGCCAGCGGCGCGCCGCCCGCCGTGACCGTGCCCTGGATGCGCAGCGGCAGCTTTTGCAAACCCCACTGCAGCGTGAGCGTGTCGCCGGGCGACAGGTGCAGCCGCTGCAGCGCCGCGGCATTGAGGAAGACGGCGTCCGGCTCCAGGACGGCGGTGAGTGAGGAGCCCTTCATGGGCACAGGCATGAGGGCCGCGCCCAGCGGGGCCACGCGCAGCGCGTCCACGCCCAGGAGTTTCAAAGACAGCCGCTGCCCGGCGGCGTCCAGCGCGGCGGCGTCGATTTCCAGCACCGGGCTGGCGGCCTGGACCAGGGGCGACAGGGCGACGCGCTCGAACCAGGCGTCCTCCAGCGCCCCTTGGGCGGGGCTGCGCAGCGAGACGTCGGGCTCGCCCGCGGCGGCGCGCGCGGCGTTGGCGAACTCGTCCAGGGCCGAGCGGTTGATCAACTGGACGGAAAACGCCAGCGCCACGCCCAAGGCCACGGACAGCACCGCCACGGCCAGCCGCCACGGGTGGTGGCGCCATTCGGGGAGGACGAGTTGGCGGAAGAGGGGGATCACGGGTGGGGAGGTACCGAGGCGACAGGAGCGCGAAAGGGGCAAAGCAAAAGCCTGGGGAAGGGTAGATTTTCCGGGAAAATTGGGCTGGATAAGCTTTGTGAGCTGTTTAGGGCCTGTGCTGCAACTCGGAAAAATGAATTCAAAACATGTTCAAATATATTTGTGATCAGTTGAAGCAGGTGTATTTCTGGAATTCTGAACGCAAGGGCTGCTGGACTACCAAGTTCTTGACGTGATCAATTGGGGGCGGTTGGCTATGGATAAATAAATTGCCGAAGCCCCTTTGGGTGGAAAAAATCGGCCCCAACCCTGCGGACAGAGGATCAGGCGTTGCTCGTATTGGGCACATCATGGGTAGATGAAGCGTGCTGTGATTTGACGTCATCTCCGATGTAAATAACGCGCGGATCAGAGGGCAGCGTTGCATCTTTTGCGAAGGCAGCCAATGAGTCGTGCACATAGGTATCAAAAAACTCAATAATTTTTGGGTCGCGCAAGCCTTTGTTGTGTACGAATTCTGCCTCGAATGCGTCCAGTAGATTGTGGTAATGGGGGCGGATGGGCAACAGAGGATTGTTGACTAATGTTGAGCGAATAATTTTCACATCGGACATCAGTTGGTCATCATATATATCGAGATTGCGTGCGAGTGAGCCGTCGCTATCAGGTAAAGTGTCGTGGCGTGCTTTGAGTCTCAGATATTGGTCTTTGGCGGCGTCGGAAATGTCTTTTGCGGAATCTGCGTATGAAATTAGAGATGGTTTAATTGGAATGCCCAGTCGCCGGTTATCAGATTTCGCTGCGCTCAAACGCTCCTGTGCGCGCATGAAATTTGATTGCGCTTCATCCGCTTCTTTTTTTGCAGCGTTCATCTGCTTTTGTAGTTCTCCTTTTTCATATTTCCATTGCTGCTCAAGTAAATTTAATTCAACTTGGTCACTTGTGTCGGTGCGCCTGGCTCGCGCATCTCTGTTTTGACGTATTTTGTAGAAGCGCCATTCGTAATAAAGTCGCATATGTGCATTGATCTGGTGGCCGAGATCCATCTGCGTCAGGTTGATATGCTCCATATAGTGCTGCCAAAGTGAAACTGTTTTGCCAAACTCTTTTTGGCTATGAATGTCGGTGCCAAAAGCATGTGCTGTTTCTCCATAGGATATTTCCTGTAGTGAGTAGAGCGGCACGCCATGGGAATAAGCTAGGCGATGCATGACACGTAGAGGTAGTAAGCTTAATAATTGGCCGGGCTTCAAGCTCCGAGCGCCTTCTCCAGGCCGATAACCGCCGCCGACGTCTGAGTGCACGCCAGGATAAACCATTTCTTCTGTACTTGGTGGATAGGTATTGTTTCTTCGGCAGCTATCGAGTGGAAAAGAGTTTCTTGTTTCGTGTGCAGCAATCATGTGTACACACTTTTTAACCATGGGTGGTATGTCTAGTGGGTGCGCCCATGTTGAATGCCCGTCGTATGGGCCAGGGGCAGGATCTGCTCCATAAGGCTTGAATGCAAGTGATTTAACCCCATTGTTGCCTTGATTTCGCTGTTTCATGGCGATTGAGGTGTCTACAATTTTAAATGCCTGGGCATTTGATGTCGTGTTACCGCTCAGGGGCAAGCCAACAGATGCGACAGTATCCCATAAGCCTAGAAAATAGAAATTCATCGGATATTGATATTTAATTAGTTTCCAACCCTCGCTTGTCTTGCTGCACTTTTTTTGAAGCTCTCTGGCAAATGCGCGTGCCAATGTGGCGCCGCGACTGAAGCCAAATGCTGCCACATTGATGGAATTTACTTTGTTTCGTGGATTCATGGCGATTGCTGCGGCTTCGGAAATAATTTTGTCGAATTGGGAAATGGCCCAGTCTATGCGATGTTGTCCCCATGCTCCAAAACCCATGCCTTCCGGGGTTCCGCCCGGATCTCCAATTTCTTCAAAATATGTTCCAATTCCTGGAATGTAAAGTCGGTGCAGGCCTTGGGTTGAGTCGGATTCAATATGTGCTAAATATAATTTGGCGACGTTGCTTAATTCGTAAGTGGTAATGTCTGCATCCAGGTTGTTTCCTGTGCCATCAAAAAATAGGCTTACCGTTATGGTCTGCTCGCAGCCTGAAGTTGCGGGAGAAGCCAGTTTTGCAGAATTTATGCATACGCTCCGCTCTGTAAGAGTGATAGGTCTCTGCAGAGGGAGGGCAGCTTTTGATGCTGGCTGTCCTGTGGTATTCGCTAGGCTGGCGCTAAATTGAAGATTGACTTTTGATTGTGCTGCTGTGTAGTGTCCTTTAGTAGACATGCCTGCACTCCGCAACCTCTTCGTCGTGAATTGCATTGCCGGACTCTTTGCGGTGTCCGGGGTCATATCTTTCTAGTTGCAGTTTTGTTTTTGGAAAGTTAGATGTTATTTCTGGGATGATGCTGCCATCAGGCATGAAGTGCACTGCAACGGCAAATGGCTTGTCAGGGAAGGGCGGCTGAATCATGGTGGTTTTTTTGCACCAGCGTCGTTTTTGGTTCACGATCCGCATCCACTCAATTTCCACCTTCATGGCAGAAATTCTTCCGGCCCGCCAGGGGAAGCAACATGTCGTTCCGCCGCCTCCGCTGGTGGGTGAACTCACGGCAATGTTGCCCCCACCTCGGCCATTGATCGAAAACCATTCAATAACGAGATCCGTATAATTAAAGCCGTGAATGCCAAGACCTATGGGTTTGGCGGTCAAATAATCGAGAGAATTTTCTGCGTTGGCTTCATTTTTTTGGCTGGCAATCAGAGTCCCTCCTGCGTAGAACACCAAGAGGCATATGAGCCGAATGGCGCGTTGTGAAATAATAATTTTGCTCATATCCAAGCTGTTTACTGTAGATATTTTCATTTGTCCGTGTTCTCAAAGTCCTGTTTGTTGAATTGCATCTTCAAAACTTATCTCCCTGTTTCGAACTTTGTGGAGCAATGCTGCCCATTTCGCTTCCTTTGTGAAGTTTAGGCCTAATTGCAAACATGCCAATGCGAAAAGTGTTTGTGACGGCATGCCTTCAATTCCAAATTCTTTTGCGTTTGCCAAGGCACTGTAGGCAAGTTCGTGGAGTTGCGCTCGTGAATGGGTTGCACACAAGTCCCATCCATGCGTCAGCATTTGCTGCACGAGCACGTCAACGTCCGCTGTGTCAATCATCAAGTTTTGTTGTTGCTCTGAGAATATGAATAGCGAAGGCCATAAGTCCTCAGATGTCGGAACTGCTTTGAGCGTTTGGAGTTTTCCTGCTCGGTCTAGCCAAATCCATCGTGATGCAATACCCAGAAATTCCCCTCGCTGCTCAGGCTCCAATACCTTCAGTAGCGATTCAAGAATTCGTGTATCGAAATACCGCAACAGCGCCGGCACATCGTCCGGCAGCATGACGTTCAGCCTCTTTTTAAGGCCATTGACCAGTATTTGCGGATCTATACTGGAATACAGCAAGGTCAGGCTGGTGCTTTCCAGGCAGGCGGTATGCAGCCATGGCAGCCACCAAGATTTTAGCGGCGGTTGCAGTGTCAGCAGCAGCGGTGCAGCCTCAATAGACAACTCTTCCCGCGACCCTGAAAATAAATTTACCCAGGGTGTTGTCGGATAGTCATGCAAGCGGTTCAATAAACCTGGTGCGCCGGCATGGTCCACCAAGGCATATAAGCAACTGTCCGTACCAGGGCTCAAGTTCAATACGGCTTCCATAAACGTGTTGGAGTTTTGCACTTTGACCCTTCTTCAACGCAACACAAATGGCGCGCCGCTAGCCCGTGCTTTGAATAGACATTGGACGCATATCTGTTGGGGAAGCACCGGCATGGAATATTGGTATCTCGACGGTCCGACAAAACTTCTTTTCCCCGCCCGCATCGTCAACGTCCCCGGCGCCACGAATTCCACATTGCCGCCTTCCAATATCAACCCCGCCCCA
>NZ_BCTC01000021.1 GCF_001571085.1 Azohydromonas lata NBRC 102462 | reverse complement strand
GTCATCACGGCGCTCGTCATCCCGCTGTCCATGCTCTTCACCTTCACCGGCATGGTGAGCCAGCGCATCAGCGCCAACCTCATGAGCCTGGGGGCGCTGGACTTCGGGATCATCGTGGACGGGGCGGTGGTGATCGTGGAGAACTGCGTGCGGCGCCTGGCGCACGCGCAGGCCCACCACGGACGCGCCCTCACCCTGCGCGAGCGGCTGCACGAGGTCTTTGCCGCGGCGCAGGAGGCGCGGCGGCCGCTGCTGTACGGGCAGCTGATCATCATGATCGTGTACCTGCCCATCTTCGCCCTGTCCGGCGTGGAGGGGCGCATGTTCCACCCCATGGCCTTCACGGTCGTGATCGCGCTGTTGGGCGCGATGCTGCTGTCGGTCACCTTCGTCCCGGCGGCGGTGGCCCTGTTCATAGGCCGCCGCGTGGCCGAGAAGGAGAACGTGCTGATGGCCGCGGCCCGGCGCGCCTACGCGCCGCTGCTGGAGCGCGCCATGGCCGCGCGGCCGGTGGTGGTGACGTTCGCGGTGGTGGCGGTGGTGCTCTCGGGGCTGCTGTCCACGCGGCTGGGCAGCGAGTTCGTGCCCAGCCTCAACGAGGGCGACTTCGCGCTGCAGGCGCTGCGCATTCCGGGCACCAGCCTCACGCAGTCGGTGGCCATGCAGCAGCAGCTCGAACGCACGCTCAAGGAGAGCTTCCCCGAGATCGAGCGCGTGTTCGCGCGCACCGGCACGGCCGAGATCGCGGCGGACCCCATGCCGCCCAACATCTCCGACGCCTACGTGATGCTCAAGCCGGAGGACCAGTGGCCCGCGCCGCGGCGCACGCGCGAGCAGCTCATCGCCGCCGTGCAGGCGGCGGTGCAAAAGCTGCCCGGGCAGAACTACGAGCTCTCGCAGCCCATCCAGTTGCGCTTCAACGAGCTCATCTCCGGCGTGCGCGCCGACGTGGCGGTGAAGGTGTTCGGCGACGACATGGCGCAGCTCGAAGCGGCGGCCGAGCGCATTGCCGGCGTGCTGCGGCGCCTGCCCGGTGCCGCGGAGGTCAACATCGAGCAGACCACGGGGCTGCCCATGCTCACCGTGGCCATAGACCGCGACAAGGCCGCGCGCTACGGCCTGAACATCGCCGACGTGCAGGACACCGTGGCCACCGCCACCGGCGGGCGCGAGGCCGGCACGCTGTTCGAGGGCGACCGGCGCTTTGGCATCCTGGTGCGGCTGCCGGAGGCGCTGCGCGCAGACCTGGACGCCATAGGCCGGCTGCCCATCGCGCTGCCCCGCACCACGCAGGCCGAGCGGCCGAGCTTCATCCCGCTGTCCGAGGTGGCCTCGCTGCAGATGGCGCCCGGCCTGAGCCAGGTCAGCCGCGAGGACGGCAAGCGCCGCGTGGTGGTCAGCGCCAACGTGCGCGGGCGCGACCTGGGCTCCTTCGTGGCCGAGGCCCGGCAGGCGGTGGAGCAGCAGGTGCAGCTGCCCCCCGGCTACTGGACGACCCTGGGCGGGCAGTTCGAGAACCTGCAGTCCGCGGCCAGCCGGCTGCGCATCGTCGTGCCGCTGGCGCTGGCGCTGGTGTTCACGCTGCTGTTCGCGATGTTCGGCAACCTCAGGGACGGGCTGCTGGTGTTCACCGGCATCCCGTTCGCGCTCACCGGCGGCATCGTGGCGCTGTGGCTGCGCGGCATTCCGCTGTCGATCTCGGCGGCGGTGGGCTTCATTGCGCTCTCCGGCGTGGCGGTGCTCAACGGGCTGGTGATGCTGAGCTTCATCCGCGGCCTGCGCGAGGGCGGCCTGGGCGTGGACGAGGCGCTGCGCGAAGGGGCGCTGACGCGGCTGCGCCCGGTGCTGATGACGGCGCTGGTGGCCTCGCTGGGCTTCGTGCCCATGGCACTGGCCACCGGCACCGGCGCCGAGGTGCAGCGCCCGCTGGCCACGGTGGTCATCGGCGGCATCCTGTCGTCCACGGCGCTCACGCTGCTGGTGCTGCCGGTGCTCTACCGCATCGCCTACCGGCGCGAGGCCGATGATCCGGACGAGCGGGACGAGCGTGGCGAACGGCACGCCGGCCTGGGCCACGGCGCCGGCGCCGCGAGCGCCTTGCCTTGAGCCGGCCCCTGGCGGCGTGTGTGCCTTGGGCCGGCGCGCCGTCAGCGGCAGTAGCGCTGCAGCACGCCCTGGAGCTGGGCGCGCTGGAAGGGCTTGACCAGCACGTCGTCCATGCCGGCCTCGACGCAGCGGCGCCGGTCTTCGGCCAGCGCGCTGGCGGTGAGCGCCACGATGGGGGTGCGCGCCCAGCCGCGCGCGGCCTCCAGGCTGCGGATGCGGCGCGTGGCGTCCAGGCCGTCCATCTCCGGCATGTGCATGTCCATCAGCACCACGGCGGGCCGGTCCTGGTCGTAGGCCTGCACGGCCTGCACGCCGTTGACGGCCTGGCGCACGCGCACGTTGAGCGCCTGCAGGATGGCGCAGGCCAGGTGCATGTTGACCTCGTTGTCCTCGGCCACCAGCACGCGGCAGCCCGCCAGGGCCGCGGCCGCGGTCGCGTCCGTGGCGGGCGCAGGGGCGGCCTGCGGCTGCGGCGCCTGGGCCGGCGGCAGCTTCAGCTCGAACCAGAACTCCGTGCCGCGGCCCGGCTCGCTTTGCACGTCCAGCTCGCCGCCGTGCAGCCGCACCAGGCTGCTGACGATGGCCAGGCCGAGCCCCGTGCCGCCAAAGCGCCGCGTGGTGGAGCTGTCGGCCTGCATGAAGGGCTCGAAGATGCGCCGGCGGTCGGCGGCGCTCAGGCCTATGCCGGTGTCGCGCACGGCCATGCGCCAGCGCCCGCCCTCCAGCGCGGTGAGCCGCAGCGCCACGCTGCCCACGGCCGTGAACTTCACGGCGTTGGACAGCAGGTTGTTGAGGATCTGGCTCAGCCGCAGCGGGTCGCCCAGCACCCAGGCCGGCGCGTCGCCCGCGTGCAGCTCCAGCCACAGGGCCAGCCCCTTGGCCTGGGCCTTGGGCTCGAACAGCGCCACCGCGTCGCGGGCGAGCTGCACGAGGTCCAGGGGCAGTTGCTCCAGCTCCAGGCGGCCGGCCTCGATGCGGGAGAAGTCCAGCAGGTCGTCGATCACGCCCAGCAGGAGCTGGCCTGAGCGCTCGATGAGGCGGGCCTGCTCGTGCTGCCCGGCGGGCAGCGGGGCCTCCAGCAGCCGCTGCGCCATGCCCAGCATGCCGTGCAGCGGCGTGCGTATCTCGTGGCTCATGTTGGCCAGGAAGGCGCTCTTGGCCTGGCTGGCCGCCTCGGCGCGCGACTGCGCCTCCAGCAGTTGGGCGGTGCGCTCCTCGACCATCGCCTCCAGGTGGTGCCTGTGGCGGTGGAGCTCGATCTCGGCCTGCATGAGCTTGGTCACGTCCATGCCCACGCCTTCCCAGACGATGCGCCCGTCGTCGCGCTTGAGCGGCGAGGAGCGCGCATGCAGCCAGACCTTGCGCCCACAGGGCAGGACGAACTGCACCGTGCCCGCATACACGCTCATGTCACGGGCGCTGCGGGCCTCGTCGCGCCGGTACTGCGCCAGCGAGGCGGGCTCGGCCAGCGCGAACAGCGCCTTCGCGTCGGCCATGAGCGTTTCGGCGCTGAGCCCGAAAATGCCGGCGACCCCGGCGCTGATGTAGTTGAAGCGCGGCTGGCCGCCGACGGCCTCGAACTGGTAGACGAAGCCTTCGGGCACGTTGTCGCCGATGGAGCGCAGTTGCGCCTCGCGCTCGCGCAGCCGCGCCTCGCCCAGGCGGTACTCGTGCTCTATGCGCTGGGAGTTCATGCTCACCAGCGTCAGCGTGACCAGTTGCACGCTCAGGATCTGCGCCATGGCGTAGAAGCTGCCGAAGCCCTTGAGAGCCTCGAAAGCGGTGTCGGCGGCCGGCGAGCCCAGCTCGTGGACGATGCGCACCGCGTTGAGCACGGCCAGGATAGACATCCAGATCGCCAGCAGCACGTCGTTGGAGCCGAAATGCGCCGGCCGGTGCCGCAGCGTGACGGCCACCGTCGCCACGCTCAACGCGGCGGCAAAGGTGCAGTAGATGGCGATGCGCGCGGCCAGGTCCGCCGGGTCCAGGCTGTAGTAGCTGAACACCGGCAGGAACAGCAGCAGGCACAGCAGCTCCAGCCAGGCGCCCACGCGGCGGCCGCGGAAGATGAGCATGCCGCGCAGGATGAGCAGGTAGCCCGCGAGCAGCATGCCGTTGCGCAGCACCCGAAGGCCCCAGCTCTGCGGCAGCACGTCGGGAACGAGCAGGGCCGCGCCCAGCGCGAGGCAGGCCACGCCGGCCGTCCAGAAGCCGAAGCCGGGATAGGTCTTGCGCGTGCGCAACACCACGAGCATGACCAGGGCCGCCGCGCAGGACAGCAGCGCATTGGTGGTCAGCAGCATCGATGTATCCATGTCCGGCAAGGCATTGCGACGGTGCGGGCGGGCTGCGCCCTGGCGCACCGCTTCAGCGGAGGTCAACGCCAGGCGTGCCTGGCCAGCATGCCGCCGCCCTGTTGTTGGCGAGGGCGTGCAGCCGTCGTTCCCGCTGCAGCGCCGCCCGTGCGTTCACGCAAGAAGCCATGTCCCTGCTATGCGGCGCAGTGTTCACGAAATCGAACCGCGCGGCGGCGGCGCGGCCAGGAAATTCAAGCTTTGCTGACAGTTGCAGCACGGTCCAGCGATGCCGTGGGCGGCAAGCCCTGGCCCATCGGCACGGCCGGGGAAACCGGCGGCGGGCGCTATTGCATACACATCTCACCCCGGGACTCTTTACGGACACGGGGAACAGATACCAACGTGCTGTTCGCCACGGCACAGCCCGCTGGCGATGCCAAGTCATGGCGGGTTTCGGCCCCGTGCGCATGGAGGTTGAGCGATGAAACTGCTGTTGTCTGTGAGTCTCCTTTTCGCGGCGCCGGCAGCCCTGGCCGCCATCACGGCCAGTGCAACGGTCAACCATTTGCGCTACGAGCTGACCGACCTGGACCCCAACGACGGCATCGCGCCCTCGCTGCAGCTCGGCTTGGCCAAAAGTCCGAATTCCGAGCTGGCCGTCAGCGTCTTTTCGAGAAAGAACTATTTCTCCGACGTCGCGGACATCAACCAGTATCTGGGCTCATGGAGCGTGGAAACGGTCCGCCCCGGCGCTTCCATTCAGGGCTTGCTGGATTTCAATGAAGTCGATTCCACGATGCACGTCAGCGGCCGGGTGGATGATCCGGCGCGCGACCAGATCGCCTTTGCCGGCACGTCGTTCCCGCGATTCGGCTACACGCTGTCCCCGAAAACCGCCGTCACATGGAGCGCGGATTACGAGTTGCGGACATTTGCCGATATTTCCACCACCGCCTCCAACGAGGAGCGGGGCCTGGTGCTCATGTACGGCACCGGGACGCCGGTGGTCAGGCTGGATGTCTTTGCGAACCCGATTTTCGGCACCAATTTTCTGGAGCAGAAAGGGCGCATCGAATATTCATTTTCAAACGAGAACTCGATTGCCCGAGATTTCGACAACGGGCTGATCATCATTGCGGAAGGGGGCATATTGCCCAGCGTGCCCGAGCCGCAATCATGGTTGATGATGCTGGCCGGGTTCGGTGCGCTGGGCGTCGTGGCGCGGCGACGTCGCACGTGCGCGAAGTGAATCCGCCGACAAATTTAAATACCAGCTTAATTTTCGGGGAACCGGCTTTCACAAGGTTCCCCGTGATTCAAAGCATTTGCGGGGCGGCGGCCAAGCTGGTAGCCGCGCGGCGCAGCGCGAAATTTCAAACCTTGGGAAGCGGTGACCGCCGCGTTTCGGCCGCAAGCTGCGGCGTGTCGTGCGTTCCAAGCCGCGTGCTCCACCAGTCGGCGTTGCGAATGCCCAGTTTCGCGGGCTTGAACACCGGCTCCACGCCGGCGCGCTTTTGCGCCTCGTAGTCGCGCAGGCACAGCAGCGCGGGCTTTTGCAGGATGAGGATGGCCACGATGTTGAGCCAGGCCATCAGGCCGACGCCCAGGTCGCCCAGGTCCCAGGCCACGCCGGCGGAGCGCACCGCGCCGTAGGTCACCGACGCCAGCATCGCGGCCTTGAGCACCAGGCTCAGCCAGGGCCGGTGCACGCGGCGGTTGATGTAGGCGACGTTCGTCTCGGCGATGTAGTAGTAGGCCACGATGGTGGTGAAGGCGAAGAACATCAGTGCCAGCGCAACGAAGCTGGCGCCGAAGCCGGGCATCACCGACTCCACAGCGGCCTGCGTGTAGCCTGGACCCGTTTCCATGCCGGGCAGATGCCGCACCAGGAAGCCGCCGCCGGGCGCCTGCACGTTGTAGCGCCCCGTCACCAGGATCATGAAGGCGGTGGCGCTGCACACGAACAGCGTGTCCACGTACACCGAGAAGGCCTGCACGTAACCCTGCTGCGCCGGGTGCTTGACCTCCGCCGCCGCGGCCGCGTGCGCGCCGCTGCCCTGGCCGGCCTCGTTGGAATACACCCCGCGCTTGACGCCCCACTCCACCGCCAGGCCCAGCACCGCGCCGAAGCCCGCCTCCAGCCCAAACGCGCTTTTGAGGATGAGCCCCACCATGGCCGGCACCTGGCCGATGTGGAGCAGCACGATCACCACGGCCACCAGGATGTAGGCCAGCGCCATGAAGGGCACCACGATCTCGGCAAAGCCCGCGATGCGCTTGACGCCGCCGAAGATGATGAAGCCCAACGCCACCACGATCACCGCGGCGCTCACCGACGGCGCCACGCCCCAGGCGTTGTTCACGCCCGCGGCGATGCTGTTGGCCTGCACGCCCGGCAGCAGCAGCCCCATGGCGATGATGGTGGCCACGGCGAAGATCCAGGCGTACCAGCGCTGGCCCATGGCCTTCTCGATGTAGAAGGCCGGCCCGCCGCGGTACTGGCCGCGGTCGTCCACCTCCTTGTAGATCTGCGCCAGCGTGCACTCCACGTAGGAGGTGGAGGCGCCCAGGAAGGCCATCATCCACATCCAGAAGATGGCGCCGGGCCCGCCGAAGGTGATGGCCGTGGCCACGCCGGCAATGTTGCCCGTGCCCACGCGCCCCGACAGCGACATCGCCAGTGCCTGGAACGAGGACACGCCGGCGTCCGACGCCTTGCCGCGGAACATCAGCCGCAGCATCTCCGCGATGCCGCGCACCTGCATGAAGCGCGTGCGTATGGAGAAGTACAGGCCCACGGCCAGGCACAGGTAAATCAGCGCCCGGCTCCAGACCAAGCCATTGAGCATGGCAACGAATTCCGCCATGGCGAACTCCCGCAGCAAATGAGCGCCAGGGCGGAGCAAATTTCTGGCCCGTCAGGCCATGCCATGTGCGACATGCCGCCCAAGTTCAACTTGCACAACCCAAGGCGGGAAATGCGTCCTGCAGTTTCAGCGTCTGGCCGGCGTTGAGCCCGTCGTAGCCCGGCAGCGCGGCCAGTTCCTGCCTGAAGGCCGGGTGGCGCAGCACGTCCAGCACCTGCTGCAGCACCGGCGTGGCCAGCAAGGCCGTGCGGCACAGCAGGAAGTAGCGCTCGCTGGCCAGCGGCACGAAGTCGAGCTTGAACTGGCGCGCCGGCGTTTCCACGCCGAAGCCCACGTCGGCCATGCCGCTGGCTACGTAGGCGGCCACGGCCGCGTGGGTGTACTCGCCATGCTCGAAGCCGGCGATGGTGCCGGCCGGGATGCCGCCGGCCCGCAGCAGCGCCTCCAGCAGCAGCCGCGTGCCTGAGCCGGCCTGGCGGTTGATGAAGCGAACGTCCTCGCGCTGCAGGTCGGCCAGCGCGAACACCTCCTTGGGGTTGCCCGCGCGCACCATCAGGCCCTGGCGCCGGGTGGCGATGTCGATGACGGTCAGCTCCTCGCCCGCGAGCCACTGCGCGTAATGCGCCAGCACCGTGTCCTGCATGGGCCCTATGGGCAGGTGAAAGCCCGCCACGTCGCACTCGCCGTCGTGCACGGCGGCGGCGGCCGTGGCGCAGTTGCCGTAGGTCAGCTCCGAGCGCAGCCCGTCCTGGCGCAGCCGCTGCACCAGGCGCTCGATGGCAAAGCCGTGGCTGGCATGCAGGCGCAGCAGCGGGGCCGATTCGCGCAGGGCGCGGCCCAGCTCGGCCGCCAGCTCCGAGGCCAGCGAGTCCAGCGAGGGCTTGAGCCTGGCGTGGATGCGGTGGTCGGCCCAAACGATCTTCTCGCCCAGCTCGGTCAGCGTGGAGCCCTTGCCGCGCTCCATGTGCAGCAGCGGCGCGCCGAACTGCGCCTCGCCCTGGCGCACCAGGTCCCAGGCGTGGCGGTAGGACAGGCCCAGCCGCTTGGCGGCCATGAGCAGGCTGCCCTGGCCGTGCACCTGCACCAGCAGCTCGATGAGCCGCATGGACAGCGCAGCGCCGTCGGCATCCTGGATCGTCCAGGCAGGACGTATTGCAATGTCTTTCATAAGGGTCCGTGCTTAGGAGGTGCAGCTCCGGTGCATAGGGCGTCACATCTCATATTGCGAGCGTAACCAAGAGCCTGGAGCATGCGCCCCGTAACGACGATTTGGACGCGCCATGCCCCTTGGGACATGCGCGTGACGGCCGCCCGGCAGCGGCGGTGCTTGCAAACCACGGCGGCTCATGACCACACCCACTTCCCAGGACTCGGCCGACAGGTCGCGCATCGATGCCTTGATCAACCATCACCGGCAGCAGCCGGGCGCGTTGCTGCCGCTGCTGCACGCGGTGCAGGACGCGCTGGGCTTCATCCCGCAGGAGGCCGTGCCGCGCATCGCCGCGGCGCTGAACCTCTCGCGCGCCGAGGTGCACGGCGTGATCACCTACTACCACCACTTCCGCAGCAAGCCGGCGGGGCGCCACGTCGTCCAGATCTGCCGTGCCGAAGCGTGCCAGGCCTGCGGCGCCGACGCGCTGCTGGCGCAGGCCGAGCAACTGCTGGGCTGCAAGGCGCACGAGACGCGCGCGGACGGCGCCGTCACGCTGGAGCCGGTGTACTGCCTGGGCCTGTGCGCGTCGTCGCCCGCGATGCAGCTCAACGAGCGGCCCTATGCGCGCGTGACGCCGCAGCAGCTGCAGCGCCTGGCGCAGTCGCTGGGAGTGTCGGCATGAGCCCGGTGAAAGTCTTCGTCCCGCGCGACACCGCCGCGCTGGCCGCGGGCGCCGACGAGGTGGCCGCCGCGCTGCGCGCCGAGTGCGAACGCCGCGGCCTGGCCGTGGAGATCGTGCGCAACGGCTCGCGCGGGCTGTTCTGGCTGGAGCCGCTGGTGGAGGTGCTCACGCCCGCCGGCCGCGTGGCCTACGGCCCGGTGGCCGAGGAGGACGTGGCGGGGCTGCTCGACGCCGGGCTGCTGCAAGGCGGCGCCCACGCGCTGGGCCATGGCCTCACGGAAGCGATGCCCTACCTCGCGCGCCAGGAGCGGCTGACCTTCGCGCGCATGGGCGTGACCGACCCGCTGTCGCTGCAGGACTACGCCGCGCATGGCGGCTGGGACGGCCTGCGCCGCGCGCTGGAGTTGGACGCCGCGGCCATCGTCCAGGAAGTGCTCGACGCCGGGCTGCGCGGCCGCGGCGGCGCGGCCTTCCCGGCCGGCATCAAGTGGCGCACCGTGCTGCAGGCCGAGGCCGCGCAGAAGTACGTGGTCTGCAACGCCGACGAGGGCGACTCCGGCACCTTCTCCGACCGCATGACCCTGGAGGGCGACCCCTACATGCTCATCGAGGGCATGGCCATCGCCGCGCTGGCCGTGGGCGCCAGCCGCGGCTACCTCTACATCCGCTCGGAGTACCCGCAGGCGGTGGCGACGATAGGCGAGGCCATCGCGCGGGCCACGCAGGCCGGCTTCCTGGGCGACAACCTCCTGGGCAGCGGCCGCGCCTTCCACCTGGAGCTGCGCAAGGCCGCGGGCGCCTACGTGTGCGGCGAGGAAACCGCGATGCTGGAGAGCATCGAGGGCAAGCGCGGCATCGTGCGCAGCAAGCCGCCGCTGCCGGCCATCGAGGGCCTCTTTGGCATGCCCACGGTCATCAACAACGTCATCACGCTGGCCAGCGTGCCGCTCATCCTGGCCCGCGGCGCGGGCTTCTACCGCGACTACGGCCTGGGCCGCTCGCGCGGCACGCTGCCCTTCCAGCTGGCCGGCAACGTCAAGCACGGCGGGCTGGTGGAGAAGGCCTTCGGCCTCACGCTGCGCGAGCTGATCTTCGATTTCGGCGGCGGCACGCGCAGCGGCCGGCCGGTGAAGGCGGTGCAGGTGGGCGGCCCGCTGGGCGCCTACGTCCCCGAGTCGCAATGGGACGTGCCTCTGGACTACGAGGCCTATGCCGCCCTGGGCGCCGTGGTGGGCCATGGCGGCATCGTGGTGCACGACGACACGGCCGACATGGCGCGCCTGGCGCGCTACGCCATGGAGTTCTGCGCCCTGGAGAGCTGCGGCAAGTGCACGCCCTGCCGCATAGGCAGCACGCGCGGCGTGGAGGTGATGGACCGCATCGCCACCGGCCCCAACCGGCCGCAGCAGGTCCACCTGCTGCGCGAGCTGTGCGACACCATGCTGCACGGCAGCCTGTGCGCCATGGGCGGCATGACCCCCTACCCCGTGCTCTCCGCCCTGAACCACTACCCCGAGGACTTCGGCGCCCAGGCGCCGGCCCGGCAAGCCGCTTGAAGGAGGCCGCGCATGCTGCACCACCACCCCATCGACATCGACCACGGCACACCGGCCAGCGGCTCCAGCGAGTCGGTCCAGCTCGTCATCGACGGGCGCGAAGTCCGCGTGCCCAAGGGCACTTCGCTCATGCGCGCCGCCGTGGACGCCGGCATCCAGGTACCCAAGCTGTGCGCCACCGACAGCCTGGAGCCCTTCGGCTCCTGCCGGCTGTGCCTGGTGGAAATCGACGGGCGCCGGGGCTTCCCGGCCTCGTGCACCACGCCGGCCGAAGCCGGCATGGTGGTGCGCACCCAGAGCCCCAAGCTGCAGTCGCTGCGCCAGGGCGTGATGGAGCTCTACATCAGCGACCACCCGCTGGACTGCCTGACCTGCAGCGCCAACGGCGACTGCGAGCTGCAGGACATGGCCGGCGTCACCGGGCTGCGCAGCGTGCGCTACGGCACGTCTGGCCAGTGCGTGGACGGCGTGACCGGGCGCCACCACGGCGGCTCGGCCAAGGACGAGTCCAACCCCTATTTCACCTACGACCCGGCCAAGTGCATCGTCTGCAACCGTTGCGTGCGCGCCTGTGAGGAGACACAAGGCACCTTCGCGCTGACCATCTCCGGCCGCGGCTTCGAGAGCCGCGTCTCGCCGGGCCAGGACCAGGCTTTCATGGACAGCGACTGCGTGAGCTGCGGCGCCTGCGTGCAGGCCTGCCCAACGGCCACGCTGCAGGAGAAGAGCGTGATCGCGCTGGGCCAGGCCGAGCACAGCGTCATCACCACCTGCGCCTATTGCGGCGTGGGCTGCGCCTTCAAGGCCGAGATGAAGGGCAACACGGTCGTGCGCATGGTGCCGTGGAAGGACGGCAAGGCCAACGAGGGCCATGCCTGCGTCAAGGGCCGCTTCGCCTGGGGCTACGCCACGCACAAGGACCGCATCACCAAGCCCATGGTCCGCGCGCGCATCACCGACCCGTGGCGCGAGGTGAGCTGGGACGATGCCATTGCCTATGCCGCATCGGAGTTCAAGCGCATCCAGGCCCGGCACGGGCGCGACGCGGTGGGCGGCATCACCTCCAGCCGCTGCACCAACGAGGAGGCCTACCTTGTGCAAAAGCTCATCCGCGCGGCCTTCGGCAACAACAACGTGGACACCTGTGCCCGCGTGTGCCACTCGCCCACGGGCTACGGGCTGGGCCAGGCCTTCGGCACCTCGGCCGGCACGCAGACGTTCAAGTCCGTCGAGCAGGCCGACGTGATCCTGGTCATAGGCGCCAACCCGTCGGACGCGCACCCGGTGTTCGCCTCGCGCATGAAGCGGCGGCTGCGCCAGGGCGCCCAATTGATCGTGGCCGATCCGCGGCAAACGGAGCTGGTCGCGTCGCCGCACGTCAAGGCCGCCCACCACCTGGCGCTCAGGCCCGGCACCAACGTGGCCCTCATCAACGCCCTGGCGCACGTGGTGGTCACGGAAGGGCTCACCAACGAGGCCTTCGTGGCCGAGCGCTGCGAGCTGAAGAGCTTCCAGCAGTGGCGCGATTTCGTGTCGCTGCCGGAGCATGCGCCTGAAGCCGTGGAAGCCGTCACCGGCGTGCCGGCCGCTGAGCTGCGCGCCGCGGCGCGGCTGTACGCGCAGGGCCCCAACTCGGCCATCTACTACGGCCTGGGCGTGACCGAGCACGCGCAGGGCTCGACCATGGTCATGGGCATCGCCAACCTGGCCATGGCCTGCGGCATGGTGGGCCGCGAGGGCGTGGGCGTGAACCCGCTGCGCGGCCAGAACAACGTGCAGGGCTCCTGCGACATGGGCAGCTTCCCGCACGAGCTGCCGGGCTACCGCCACGTGGCCGACACCACGGTGCGCGCCGAGTTCGAGGCCGCCTGGGGCGTGGAGCTCAGCCCGGAGCCGGGCCTGCGCATCCCCAACATGTTCGACGCGGCCATGGCCGGCAGCTTCAAGGGCCTGTACGTGCAGGGCGAGGACATCGCGCAGTCCGACCCCAACACGCAGCATGTCTCGGCCGCGCTGGAAGCCATGGAATGCATCGTGGTGCAGGACATCTTCCTCAACGAGACGGCCAAGTTCGCGCACGTGCTGCTGCCGGGCAGTTCCTTCCTGGAAAAGGACGGCACCTTCACCAACGCCGAGCGCCGCATCTCGCGCGTGCGCCAGGTAATGCCGCCGCTGGCGGGCCTGGCCGACTGGCAAGTGACGGTCAAGCTGGCCAACGCGCTGGGCTACCCCATGCACTACGACCATCCCGAGCAGGTGATGCAGGAGATCGCGGCGCTCACGCCCAGCTTCCGCGGCGTGAGCTACGGGAAGATCGAGCGCCTGGGCAGCGTGCAGTGGCCCTGCAACGAGGGCACGGACGAGGCCGGCACCGCCACCATGCATGTCGAGGGCTTCGTGCGCGGGCGCGGGCGCTTCTTCAACACCCGCTACGTGCCCACCGACGAGAAGGTCACGCGCAAGTTCCCGCTGCTGCTGACCACGGGGCGCATCCTGTCGCAGTACAACGTCGGCGCCCAAACCCGTCGCACGGCCAACAACCAGTGGCACGACGAGGACCGGCTGGACATCCACCCGCATGACGCGCAGGAGCGCGGCATACGCGACGGCGACTGGGTGGGCATCACCAGCCGCGCCGGGCAGACGGTGCAGCGCGCCCGCGTCACCGACCGCATGCAGCCCGGCGTGGTGTGGACCACCTTCCACTTCCCCGAGTCCGGCGCCAACGTCATCACCACCGACAGCTCCGACTGGGCCACCAACTGCCCCGAGTACAAGGTGACCGCCGTGCAGGTCAGCAAGGTGATGCAGCCCTCGGCCTGGCAGCAGGACTACGCCGCGTTCAACCGCGAGCAGCTCGCGCTGCTGGAGCAGGCACGCCCGCCGGCAACGGCGGTGGGCCAGTGAAGCCCGTGGACGCGCCGCTGCCCAGCGCGGGCGCGCGGCCGGCCCGCGTGGTGGCGCGCCGCGGCGGCCAGGTGCATGCGCAGGACGACTGGCTGGCCGAGGAAGTGCCCGTGGCCCTGGTCTTCAACGGCATCTCGCACGCCGTGATGCTGGCTAGCCCCGCGGACCTGGAGGACTTCGCGCTGGGCTTCGCCTTCACCGAGGGTTTCCTCCGCCACCCCGGCGAGCTGTACGGCGTGGAGGCGCTGGCGGTGCCCGACGGCCTGGAGCTGCGGCTGGAGGTGTCCTCGGCCTGCGCGTGGCGGCTGCGCGAGCGCCGGCGCACGCTGGCCGGGCGCACCGGCTGCGGGCTGTGCGGTACCGACAGCCTGGGCCAGGTGCGCCAGCCGCTGCCGCGGCTGCAGCCCACCGCCGTGGACCCCTCGGCCGTGGCACGCGCCCAGCGCCGGTTGCGCGCGCACCAAGCCCTGCAGCAGCTCACCGGGGCCACGCATGCGGCGGCCTGGTGCAGCCCGCAAGGCCAGGTGCTGCTGGCGCGCGAGGACGTGGGCCGCCACAACGCGCTGGACAAGCTCACGGGCGCGCTGCTGCGCCAGGGCGTGGACACGGCCGGCGGCTTCATCGCCATCACCAGCCGCGCCAGCTTCGAGATGGTGCAGAAATGCGCCCGCGCCGGGGTGTCGGCACTGGCCGCGGTGTCCGCGCCCACGGCGCTGGCCGTGGAGACGGCCCGGGGCTGCGGGCTGCTGCTCATGGGCTTCGTGCGCGGCGACGACCTCGTGGCCTACACCTTTGACGAGCGGCTGGCACTGCCCGGCCGCGCACCCGCCGCCTGAGCGCGGACAGGAAGACACATGGACATCACGAACCTCGTGCGCATGGCCAACCGCATTGGCGACTTCTTCGAGGCCATGGCCGACCGGG
This sequence comes from Azohydromonas lata NBRC 102462, assembly GCF_001571085.1. Lineage (GTDB taxonomy): Bacteria > Pseudomonadota > Gammaproteobacteria > Burkholderiales > Burkholderiaceae_C > Azohydromonas > Azohydromonas lata. The sequence goes on along the minus strand of NZ_BCTC01000021.1, from coordinate 63,789 downwards.
ACGAGGCCGTCGAAGGCGTCGCTCAACACCTGGACAAGTTCTGGGAGCCCCGCATGCGCCGGCTGCTTCAAAAGCACGTGGCGCAGGGGGATGCCGACGACCTGCACCCGCTGGTGGCGCTGGCCGTGCGCCGGCGGGCCGACGCGCTGCAGTGATCCGGCCGCCATGGCGGCCGGCCCGGGGATGGCAGTCTGGCCTTGCCCGCGGCGTCAGCGCTGCGCGCAAATGACGTGCGCCTGGATCTTGCCGTCCACCGGCCCGTCGCCGAATTGCCGCGCCAGGGCTTGGGCGCAACGTGCCGTGGCGGCAGCCAGGGGCGCGCCAACGCGGGCCTCGATCTCGGCGCGCAGCGGCGTGCCTTGGCAATACGCGAAGGCCGCCTCCCAGGCCGACCCGGCACGGCTGCGCTGCGTGACGGTTTGCACCCGTGGCGCCGCGAAACCCGCGTCGCGCAGGTCGCGCTCGATCACCGCGACGTCGAAGCAGCCGTGCGGCAGCCGCCGCAGGAACTGCGGCGGGTCCTCGGGGAAGACGGTGGCCAGCGCGTCCATGACCACGCATGCGAACTCGTTGTCCTCCAGCCGGTCCCAGACGCTGAAGATGAATGAGCCACCGGGCCGTAGCACGCGGCGGGCTTCGGCATAGGCGCCCACCTTGTCCGGAAAGAACATCGCGCCGAACTGGCAGGCGACCACGTCGAAGCTGCCGTCGTCGAACGGCAGGCTTTGGGCGTCGGCCTGGCGCCACTGCACGGGCACCGCCATGGGGACGGCGCGGGCCGCGTCCAGCATGGGTTGGTTCAGGTCCGTGGCGACCAGCGCCGCTCCGGGCAGCGCCTGCGCCATGGCCCGGGTGAGGACGCCCGTGCCGGCCGCGGTCTCCAGCACCCTTGCGGGCTGCAGGGCGGCCACGCGGCGCGCCAGGTCTTGCGCGCAGCTTTCGAAAATCAGCGGCACGAGGCAGCGGTCGTAGACCTGGGGAATGGCGCCGGCGAACAGCCGGTCGGTGGCGGATGCGTCCATCGCGGACCTCCTGCGAGGCGGGAAGCCATCGTAGCCATCCCGGGGCCTCGGAACCTGTCAAGCCGCCTGCAGCGCCCGCTTTGGCGATTCAGGCGGTGCCGGCGCCTGGCGGCGCATAACTCCACTTCGGCGTCACCAGCACCCCCAACACCGACGCCACGACCAAGGCGCAGGCCAGGTACAAGAATCCGGGCGCCGCGCCAAAGCGCTGCGGATACATCGCCAGCGCCGCCCCCAGGCCCGCCGCGTTGCCGCCCAGCACCAATATGGCCGTGGCGATGTCCCGGAAGCGCCGCGCCTGGTTGGCGCCGCGCGACCAGCGCGGGTCGGTGTTGTAGCTGGGCAATTGGCGGTGCGCGTCTTCCAACTGTTCCAGCACGGAGAGAAAACTGCGCAGGTTGGAAATGGCGCGCTCGGCCATGTAATTCAGGAACGCCAGGCACAGCGAGGCGACGGGAAATCCGAAGATCAGCCACTCCACCGGCGGCTCACGGCTGCCGGGCGTGGGCCGCAATGCCACCAGCACCGCCAGCAGGCTGACCACCAGGCTCACATACAAAGCCAGCGCCTGCTGGCGCTGCGTGATGCGGGCATTGACCTCCTGGTTGGCGGCAATGAAGCGGTAGTTGGCATCGACAAAGGCCTTGCTCATCGGTCAAGCGGAAAGGATTTTCAAAAAACAAAACAAATCAAACCCGCAATATACTAGCGAACCGCTTGCGCCGACAGCGCCGATAACGCACAAACCAAGCTTAAAACTCTACCGCCTGGTTAGCAGCCAGGGCGCCGCAAAACTTGCATTTGGGCGCATCCCTGGAAATCAATTCGGAGCAGTGCGGGCACCGCATGAGGTTGGCCGGAATATTTTCCTCGCTGTTCATGTTTTTCATCATCAACAACAAAGGCAGGGCGGCCAGCGGCGACAAAGCCAGGGAGGCAAAAGTCCAGCCGACGGCGCTTCGCCCGCGGTGCTTTGCCAGCAGCGCCATCAATAAAGCGCAAACCACCCAGGAAACCAATAATGCGAATTGAATTTCCATTTTTTCCTCACCAATTCAGGATTTTGCAAATTCATTCCCATGAAAACAGCCAACTGCTTATCCAATTTCGGCAGGAGAGAATGATGTTATTTATTTTTTTCCAGCCTGACAACGAAATCTTCACGAGAATGTGACGCGCTCGGCCATCTTGATATATCGCAAGCCGGCGCCGTGCCGGCATCCGCGTGTCCAGCGGCTTCAGCGTTGCCTTGGGCCGCTTCAAATCCTCGGCGCCGCGCCCGGCGGCCGACAATCCCGCCCATGAAAGACAACAGGCTGCTGGAGATGCGGGTGTTCCGGGCCGTTGCCGAGGCCGGTGGCTTCACGGCCGCGGCGCTGACGCTGGGTGTGAGCCAGCCCTTCGTGAGCCAGACGCTCAATGCCCTGGAGCGCCGCCTGGGGGTGCAACTGCTGCACCGCTCCACGCGCACGCAGCGCCTCACGGCCGAGGGCGAGGCCTACCTGGCCGCCTGCCGCCGCGTGATGGAGGAGATCGACCTGGCCGAGTCCACCGTGGCGTCGCCGGAGCCCGCGGGCGAGCTGCGCGTGACGGTGCCGCGGGCCTTCGGCAGCGACCAGATCGTCCCGCGCCTGCCCGGCTTCATGGCCGCGTATCCGGCCATCTCGGTGCAGCTGCAACTGTCGGACACGGTGACGAACCTGCTGGAGGAGAACTTCGACGTCGCCATACGCATGGGGCGGCTGCAGGACTCCTCCCTCATGAGCCGGCGGCTGTGCGCCCTGCAGCGCATCGTCGTGGCCTCGCCCGCCTACGTGGCGCGCCACGGCCCGCCCGTCACGCCGCAGGGCCTGGAGCGCCACAACTGCCTGATGTGGCTGCCCCCGGCCGAGCACCTCAACCGCTGGCCTTTCATGATCCAGGGCCAGCGCCAGGAGCTGGCCGTCAAGGGCAGCTTTCGCAGCAGCGACGGCACGGCCCTCTTCCAGATGTGCGTGGCCGGCATGGGCGTGATGCGCCTGGCCGAGCACCTGGCCGTGCCCGCCCTGCGCGGCGGCCAACTGCAGCCCCTGCTGGCCGACTACCAGGCGGCCGACGACACGGCCATACACGCCGTGTTCCTGGCCGAGCGGCGCCTGGTGCCGCGCATACGCGCCTTCGTCGACCACTTCACCAGCGCGTTCGCCACACCCCCCTGGGCTGCCTAGAGGGCGGCACCGTCCGGCGGCTGCTGATCTATTGCGGAGCGCAATAGGTCTTATCGCGCCCACCGCATTGATGCATGTCAAGGCGCTCCTTAAATTTCGCCCCATCGGCTTGCACCTTCACGGCAAGCCCAGCCCAAGGAGCACCAGACATGCAGGACACCATGGAGCGGCCCGCCGCCTCGCAGCAAGGCGCCGCCGAGCGCAAGCGCATCTCGGTCTACCAGCCCACGCAGCCCGGGCTGAGCTTTCCCGAGATCCCCAGCTTCGCCACCCATGCCCAGGAGCGCCAGCACCGCAAGGAGCGGCTGGTGGCCGCCTGCCGCGCCTTCGCGCTGCAGGGCTTCGATTACGGCTTTGCCGGCCACCTCACGGTGCGCGACCCGGAGTTCCCGCAGCTGTACTGGACCAACCCCATGTGCGTGCACTTCTCCAACGTGCGCGTGAGCAACCTCATCCTGGTGGACCACGCCGGCAAGGTCGTGGAGGGCGCCTATGCCGTCAACCGCGCCGGCTTCGTGCTGCACGCCGCCGTGCACGAGAAGCACCCCGAGATCCTGGCCATGTGCCACGCCCACACCGTCTACGGCACGGCCTTCGCCGCGCTGGGCCGGCCGCTGGAGCCCATCACGCAGGACGCGGCGGCCTTCTACGAGGACCACGTCGTCATCAAGAGCGAAGCCGGCCAGGTGGCCGTGGAGGAGCGCGCGGGCTTCACCGTGGCCGACTGGTTCAAGGGCGTGAAGGCCGCCATCCACCAGAACCACGGCCTGTTCACCTGCAGCGGGCACAGCATCGAGTCCGCCGCCTTCTGGTTCATCGCGCTGGAGCGCTGCTGCCAGCAGCAGTTGCTGGTGGAGGCCACCGGCCACAAGCCGGTGCTGGTGCCGCCCGATAAGTCGCGCTTCAGCCGCGACAACGTGGGCAGCGACTACATCGGCTGGCTGCACTTCCAGACGATCTGGGACCAGCTCGTCCGCACCCAGCCCGACATGTTCGATTGAGCCGGCAAGCCCGGCCCAACGGCCGGCTCACACCAGCTCCACACCCATAAGACAGACGGAGACAAGCCATGACCACCCCCCTCACCTGCCGCCGCCGGCTGCTGTGCGGCCTGATCGCCGCGCCCGCGCTGCTGTGGGCCGCCCTGCCGGCCCAGGCCGCGGACATCAAGGAGCGCACGCTGCGCTTCTCCTTCGTCCAGCCCAAGGAAAGCCACATGGGCTACGGCGCCCAGAAGTTCGCCGAGCTGGTGGCCCAGAAGTCCGGCAACAAGATGCAGGTCAAGCTGTTTCCCAACGGCACCCTGGGGGGCGACTTGCAGACCGTCTCGGCGCTGCAGGGCGGCACCATAGACCTGACCACCCTGCCGCCGGGCCTGCTGGTCGGGTTGAAGAAGGAGTTCGGCGCCTTCGACCTGCCCTTCCTCTTCAACGACTTCGCCGAGGCCGATGCGGTGCTGGACGGCCCCGTGGGCAAGCGCTTCATGGAGCAGTTGCCCAACGGCCTGGTGGGCCTGGCGTACTGGGACCATGGCTTTCGCAACGTCTCCAACAACCGCCACCCCATCGCCAAGGCGGAGGATTTCAGCGGCCTGAAGCTGCGCGCCCTGCAGGCGCCGCTGATGCTGGACACCTTCAAGGCGCTGGGCGCCAACGCCGTGCCCATGGCCTTCACCGAGCTTTATGCCGCGCTGGAGAGCCGCGCCGTGGACGGGCAGGACAACCCCATCGTCGCCTTCGCGACCAACCGCTTCGACGAGGTGCAAAAGCACCTCTCCACCACGCGCCACGTCTACAACCCGCTGATCGTGATGGCCAGCCGCAAGGCCTGGGACAGCCTCTCGGCCGACGAGAAGAAGGTGCTGGCCGACGCCGCGGCCGAGGCGCGCGTGGACCAGCGCCGCGTCTCGCGCGAGATGGAGGCCACCGCGCTGGCCGAGGTGAAGAAGAAGGGCGTGGTGGTGACGGAGGTGACGCCCGCGGAGCGCGCGCGCATGCGCGACAAGGTCAAGCCCGTGACCGACAAGTACGTCAAGGAGATCGGCGAGGAGCTGGTGGCCTCCTTCCATGCCGAGATCGAGAAGGTGCGCACCGCGCGCTGAAGTGGGCCCGCCGGCCGACCGGCGAAGGGGCTGGGGCCACAATCCCGGCCTCTCATGAAAACTCTCATCGTGGCCGAGAAGCCCTCCGTAGCGGCCGACATCGCGCAGGCGCTGGGCGGCTTCACGCGCCGGGGCCCTTACTTCGAACGCAGCGACCTGCTGGTGGCCGCAGCCCGCGGCCACCTGGTGCAGTTGGGCGTGCGCAAGGAGGACGACCCCGGCTTCAACCTCGCGCGACTGCCCGTCATCCCCGAGCGCTTCGCGCTGGAGGCGCTGCCGGACGCCAAGCCCACGCTGGACCTGCTGCGCCAGCTGGCCGGGCGCCCCGACGTGCAGGGTCTCATCAACGCCTGCGACGCCGGGCGCGAGGGCGAGCTGATCTTCCGCCTCATCGTGGAGTTCCTGCGCGTGCGCAAGCCCGTGGAGCGCATGTGGCTGCAGACCATGACGGCCACCGGCATCAAGCAGGCCTTCGCCCACCGCCGCAGCGACGCCGACATGCGCGCCCTGGCCGACGCCGCCCGCTCCCGCGCCGAGGCCGACTGGCTCATAGGCGTCAACGCCACGCGGGCGCTGACCAAGGCCAACCTGGTCGCCCCGGGCGAGCTGGTCTCGGCCGGGCGGGTGCAGACGCCCACGCTGGCGCTGCTGGTGGACCGCGAGGAGACCATCAGGAACTTCGAGCCGCGCGACTTCTGGGAAGTGATCGCCACGCTGTCCGTGGCGGCCGGCCCCTGGCAGGCCAAGTGGTTCGACCCGGGCTTCAAGCCCGGCGACGACCCCGCCGCCCGCGCCGACCGCACCTTCGACCGCGCCGTGGCCGAGGCCGTGCAGCAGGCCTGCGCGGGCGTGGCGCCCAGCTCGGTGACGGACACATCGAAGCCCACGCGGCGCAGCCCGCCCAAGCTGTTCGACCTGACCACGCTGCAGCGCACCGCCAACGCCCGCTTCGGCTACTCCGCCAAGACCACGCTGGCCCTGGCGCAGGCGCTGTACGAGCAGCACAAGGTGCTGACCTATCCGCGCACGGATTCGAACCACCTGCCGCAGGACTACCCGCCCAAGGTGGCGCAGGTGCTCAAGCTGCTGCCGCAGCACCTGCAGCCGTTCGCGCAATCCATCCTGGAGCACGGCTGGGCCTCGCAGCGCCACCCGGTGTTCGACAACCGCAAGATCTCGGACCACTTCGCCATCATCCCCACGGGCAAGGCGCCGGTGGGGCTGTCCGAGGCCGAGTCCCGCATCTACGACCTGGTGGCGCGGCGCTTCCTGGCCGCCTTCCATCCGGCGGCCGAGTACCTGGAGACCACGCGCCTGGCCGAGATCGCCGGCCACCGCTTTCGCGCCACCGGCCGCGTGCTGGTCTCGCCGGGCTGGCTGGTGGTGTATGGCGGCGAGGCGGCGGACATGGCCAAGGAAACCGAGCCGGCCAAGGACAAAGCCAAAGACAAGGGCCAGCCCAAGGAGCGCGACAAGGAGGTGCAGAACCTGCCGCCCATGCGCCCCGGCGAGCCCGTGTCCAACGACGAGGTGAAGCTGCATGCCGGCCGCACCACGCCGCCGCCGCGCTTCACCGAGGCCTCGCTGCTGGCCGCCATGGAAAACGCCGGCCGCCAGGTGGACGACGAGGCCCTGGCCGCCGCCCTGAAGGAGCGCGGCCTGGGCACGCCCGCCACGCGGGCCAACACCATCGAAGAGCTGCTCTCGCCCAAGAAGCACTACGCCGAGCGCAGCGGCAAGGAGCTCGTCCCGACCGAGAAGGGCATCAAGCTCATCGCCTGCCTGCGCGCGCACGGGCTGATGGCGCTGGCCTCGCCGGAGCTCACGGGCAAGTGGGAGTCGCGCCTGGCGCGCATCGAGCGCGGGCAGGACACGCGCGCGGACTTCATGGCCGGCGTCGCCACCACCACGCAGGCGCTGGTCGAGCGCATACGCGCCAAGGCCGTCGCCGCACCGGCGTCCGCATCGGGCGCGGCCCGTGCGGGGGCCGGCATGGGTGTGGGCGTGGGGACGGGCGGGAGAGCGGGCGCCGGCGGCAGCGGCAGCGGCAGCGGCAGCGGCAGCGGCAGCGGCAGCGGCAGCGGCAGCGGCGCGGCCACGGACATCGCCTGCCGCTGCGGCCAGGGCCGGCTGGAGGAGCGGCCCAAGAGCTGGGCCTGTGCGGCCTGCGGGCTGGCGATCTGGAAGGAGATCGCCGGCCGCAAGACCCGCAAGATGGACGTGCGCGCCCTGTGCAAGTCCGGCCACACGGCGGTGCTGGACGGCTTCACCAGCAAGTCCGGCAAGGCGTTCTCAGCGGCGCTGCGGCTGGCCGCGGCCGAGGGCGCCATGAAGGTGGAGCTCTCCTTTGACGCCCCGCCACCGGCCGCGCCCGCCCGCCCGGCCCGCGCGCCCGCGGCGCGGCGCCGGCCGCCAAGCGGCGGCAGGCGCGGCAGCGGCACGGCCAAGAATCCCTAAGCTCCTGAGCCCCTGCCCGCGCGCTGTGGCTTGGGCCAGGCGGGGCTTGCGGCTCAGCCGCCTGGGTGGGGGCTGTGGTGAAAGCTGTAGTGGCCCAGCTCGCGCGGGCCCGCGGGCTCCACCAACAGCCGCCGCACGCCGTCCAGCGCGGGCAAGAGCACGACTTCGTTCGCCGTGGCGTCGAAGGGCACGTCGCGCAGCTACAGGGTGTCGCGACCGAAGCTGAAATCCGCCGCGACCTGCAGCCGCCCAACCAGCACGTCGTCCTGCGGCGCCGCGCTGCCGTTGACGCTGCCGTTGCAGGGCACGCGGTACTCACGCAGCCGCAGCGCGCCGCCGCGCAACTGCTCCAGGGTCAGCGCCATCACGTGCTGCATCAGGTCCGCGGCCGCATGCGGGTCGCGCAGGTGGCGCAGGCCGTAGCGGCGGGCGCGCGGCGCCAGCAGGCGGTAGAGCGGGCCCTCCTCCGCCACGGCCGCGCCCGGTGCGGCCGCCGCGATGCGGCAGGCCAGCAGGGCCTCCAGGCCGGGCTCGGTGCTTGGGCTGGCGTCCATGGCGGCGCATGCTTAGCGCGCATCCCCATCGGGGGGTGTAACGCCGCGGCGGCTGGCGACACAAGCTGCCGCCCCGTTCAACCCAGGAGCACGCCATGGACAGCCAGATCACCGAGATCGCCGCCGACATCTACCGCATCCACACGCCGGTGCAGTTGCCCGGCGGCTTCACCTTCAGTTTCAACCAGTACCTGCTGGTGGACGAGGAGCCGCTGCTGTTCCACACCGGGCCGCGCAAGCTGTTCGCGCCGGTGAGCGCGGCCCTCGCGCGCGTGATGCCGCTGGCGCGGCTGCGCCACGTGGCGCTGTCGCACGTGGAGGCCGACGAGTGCGGCGCCATGAACGAGTTCCTGGCCGCGGCGCCGCAGGCCGCGCCGCTGTGCGGGCGCATCGCTGCCATGACCTCCATGGAAGACCTGGCCGAGCGCGCGCCGCGGGCGCTGGCCGACGGCGAGCTGCTGTGCCTGGGCCGGCACACGGTGCAGTGGTTCGACACGCCGCACCTGCCCCATGGCTGGGAGTGCGGGCTGCTCATGGACACCACGACGCGCACCTTCTTCTGCGGCGACCTGTTCACCCAGCCCGGGGCCGGCGATCAGCCGCTCACCGATGCCGACATCCTTGGGCCCAGCGAGGCCTTCCGCCAGGCGATGGACTACTTCGCGCACGCGCCGCACACCCCGGCCACGCTGGAGCGGCTGGCCACCCAAGCGCCCCGGACGCTGGCCTGCATGCACGGCAGCGCCTGGCGCGGCGACGGCGGCGCGCTGCTGCGGGACCTCGCGGGCTGCCTGGCCGCGGGGCGGCCGTAGCCGCCAGGCCGCCGCTCAGCCACCGCAGGGCCGCACCTGCGAGGCGGGCCGCATGGTGATGGCGTTGAACGGGCAGCGGGTTTCGCAGCGGCTGCAGCCGGTGCAGGGATCGGCCGCCACCAGCACGGCGAACTTGGTCCAGCGCACGGTTTCGAACGCCAGCACGTGCTCCGGGCAAACGGCGATGCAGCGCCCGCAGCCCGTGCAGCGCGCGGGGTCGATGTCCGGCAGCGGGGCGCGGGGCGGGCGCCCGCGCGGCGGCCGGCCTTGTGGCGCGGGCGCGGGAGGGGCAGAGTCTTGCGAGGCGGGCATGGGCTCAATCTAAGGCATCACCCTCGCCCGCCCCGGCATGACGGACCTTTTCATCAACTACCGCCGCCAGGACTGCCCCGCCGCCACGGGCCGGCTGTGCGACCGGCTGCATGCCGAGCTCGGCGCCGACCGGGTCTTCTTCGACGTGGGCGACATCGTGCCCGGCGCGGATTTCGTGGACACGCTGGAGCGCGCCGTGGCCGGCGCCTCGGTGGTGCTCTCGCTGGTTGGGCCGCGCTGGCTGCAGGCGGCCGCCGGCGACGGCAGCCGCCGCCTGGACGACCCGCAGGACTTCGTGCGGCGCGAAATCGAGCTGGCGCTGGCGCGGGGCACGCCCGTGATCCCCGTGCTGCTGGAAGGCGCGGGCATGCCCGCGGCCGAGGCGCTGCCGCCCTCGCTGCGCCCCTTCGCCCGCTGCCAGGCCGTGGCGCTGGCCAACGACCGCTGGGAGGCCGACCTGCGCTCGCTGCTGGACGTGCTGGCGCAGCGCTACGGCATCCACCCCGATCCGGCCCGCGCCCAGGCCCAGCCCGCGCAAGGCCGGACGCGCACGGCGCCGGCGATGGCGGCGGCGATGGTGGCGGACCTGGCCGAGTTGCTCGCGCATCCACGCGCGCTCATCGTCCGGCGGGTACAGGACGGCGTGGCCGCGGGCAGCGGCGGCGCGCTGCTGCCGGCGCTGGCCATGCTGTTGCTGTGCCTGCTGCTGGGCAACCTGCTGTTGGGCGTGGTGATGGAGGGGCCGCTGTACCGCTGGGTGGTGCCGGGCGTGGCCCTGGGGCTGCTGGCTGCCGCGGCGCTGTCGGCCATGCTGGCCGCCGCCTGGCGCGCGGTGCGGCGCGCGCCGTGCTGGCGCCGCGTCGCGCCGCCCTTCGCCTACCTCTATGGCGGCGCGTGGCTGTACTTCTGTGCCGGGGCGTGCGTGATGCTGCTGGGCCTGGAGCTGGCGCAGCCCCATGTGCTGGAGCGCTATCTCGCGCAGGCGGCACAGGCGGGCAGCGCGGGGCTGCCCACGGCCTCCGCGCTGCTGGCGCAGGCGCTGCACGGACCCGGCATGGCCGGCTTCGTGCTGGGCTTGGCCGCGTGGCTGGCGGGCGGGGCCTGGTGCCTGCGGGGCTGGGCCGTGTTTCGCGTGGCCCTCAATGCCGGCCGCCTGGCCGCCTGGTGCGCCACGCTGCTGTGGCTGTCGCTGCTCGCCAGCTTGGGCGCGCTGGCCGGCTGGGTGGCGGCCGCCTGAGGGCGGCTTGGCTTCGCTGGGCCGTCGCCGTTGGGCCGTCAGGCCTTGCGGGCGAGCACGGTGCCCAGCGCCGCCACCAGCAGCGCGGCGGCCAGCGCGAACGTGCAGCGCATGCCGTGGGCCAGCGCCTGCGGCGACGCCGCCTGCAGGCTCACGGCGGCCGAGGCCAGCGAGAACACGCTGCCCATGAGCGCCGTACCCGTCACCAGCCCCAGGTTGCGCGCCAGGTTCAGCAGGCCCGCCACGACGCCGCGCTGCTCCGGTGCGACGTCGGCCATCACCGCCGTGTTGTTGGCCGCCTGGAACAGCGCGTAGTGCGCGGTGACGACCGCGATGGGCAGCACGTAGCCTGCCACGCCCCAGCCCGTGGGCACCAGGCACAGGGCCCCGCAGCCCGCGGCCATGCCGGCCAGCGCGGCCACGGCCATGCGCCGCGCGCCATGGCGGTCCACCAGGCGCCCGGCCGGCACGCCGGCCAGCGCCGCGACCACGGGCCCGCCGGCCAGGGCCAGGCCCACGCGGGCCGTGTCCAGGCCCAGCGCCTGGCCCAGGTAGAAGGGGCCCACCACCATCGTCGCCATCACCACGGTGGACACGAGCAGGCTCGTGGTGAAGCCCACGCGCAGCACCGGATCGCGCAAGTACGCCAGCCGCACCAGGGGCGACGCCGTTCGCGCCTGCGCCGCCATGAACAGGGCCAGACCCGCCGTGGCGCCCAGGGCCAGCAGCAGGTTGAACGCGCCGAAGGCCCCATCTCGCGCCGTCATCGCCAGCGCGTAGGCCGACAGCGCCAAGGCCAGCAGCACGGTGCCGCGGCCATCGAAACGGCCACCGTCCGCGCCCGCGGCGCGCCGGTCATGGGGCAGGTACCGCCAGGCCAGGCCCAAGGCCAGCAGGCCCAGCGGCACCTTGGCCAGGAACAGCGCCGGCCAGCCCAGGCCCGCCAGCAGCACGCCGCCCAGCGTCGGCCCAAGCGCCGTGCCCAGGGCGGAGGCCGTGCCCAGCAGCCCCATGGCCCGCCCGGCCTGCGACTTGGGCACGGCGTCACGCACCATGGCCATGGACAGCGCTATCAGCACCGCCGCGCCCAGGCCCTGGAGCGCCCGCGCGGCCACCAGCAGCGCCAGCGACGGGGCCATGCCGCACAGCGCCGAAGCGGCCGTGAACACCGCCAGCCCAAGCAGCAGCAAGCGGCGCCGCCCAAGCAGATCGCCCAGCCGCCCGGCCCCCACGACCAGCGTGGTGTTGGCCAGCAAGTAGGCCAGCACCACCCACTGCACCTGCTGGAACGGGGCCGCGAAGGCTTGGGCGAAATGCGGCAGCGCCACGTTGGCGATGCTGGTGCCCAGCGCCGGCAGCAGCGCACACAGCGCCAGCACCCAGGGCACCGCGCCGCCCGACGTGAAAGCGCCTGCCGCCGCGGCGGCTCGCTCGGGGCCTGCGGATGTCTGGTCCATGAACTCTTCTCCTGACCGCCTCCGGAAAGCGGAAGCTGCCGCAACGATAGGCAGGGGTCCGACATGGCGGAAGGCGCAGCAAACGCACTTCATTCGTGCATGCAGCGCCATGCCGGCGCCGGTATGCTGGAGCGCATGACCCGCCCCGACCTGAACCTGCTCGTCGTCCTTGACGTCCTGCTTGCGCAAGGCAGCGTGGCGGGCGCGGCCCGGCAACTGCATCTGAGCCCCTCGGCCATGAGCCGGACCCTGGCGCGGCTGCGCGAGGCCACGGGCGACCCGCTGCTGGTGCGCGCCGGGCGGGGCCTGGTGCCGTCGCCGCGCGCGCTGGCCCTGCGCGAGCAGGTGCGCCGCATCGTGCAGGACGCCGAAGCCGCCCTGCGCCCGGCCGCGGCGCCGGACCTGGCCAGGCTGGTGCGCACCTTCACGCTGCGCAGCAGCGACGGCTTCGTGGAGACCTTCGGCCCGCCGCTGCTGGCGCGCCTGGGCGCCGAGGCGCCCGGCGTGCGGCTGCGCTTCGTCCCCAAGCTGGACAAGGACAGCGCGCCGCTGCGCGAGGGCGCGGTGGACCTGGAAACCGGCGTGGTCAACCGCGCGATGGGCCCGGAAGTGCGCGTGCAGGCGCTGCTGCGCGACCGCTTCGTCGGCGCCGTGCGCGAAGGCCACCCGCTGGCGCAGGGCGAGATCACGCCGGCGCGCTATGCGGCCAGCCGCCACGTGCTCCTGTCCCGCCGCGGGCAGGCACGGGGGCCCGTGGACGAGGCGCTGGAACCGCTGGGCCTGCGGCGCGACTGGTCGGCCACCGTGGGCGGCTTCTCCGCGGCGCTTGGGCTGGCGCGGCACACGGACCTCGTGGCCACCGTGCCCGCGCGCCACACCGCCACGCTGCGCGTCGGGCTGTTCACGTTCGAGCTGCCGGTGCAGGTGCCGGAGATCACGGTGTCGCTGCTGTGGCACCCGCGCATGGACGGCGATGCGGCCCACCGCTGGCTGCGCGAGCGGGTGCGGGAGGCCTGCGCCGAAGCGGCCTGAGGCAGGAGGCGGCCGGCGTCAGCCCTGCACGCCGACCGGCGGCTGCGTGCGCTGCCGGTAGTCGCTGGGCGACAGGCCGGTCTGGCGCTTGAAGAAGCGGCAGAAGTAGGCCGGGTCCTGGAAACCCAGCTCGAAGGCCAGGCGCGACACGGGCGCGGCCACGTGCACCAGGCGCCGGCAGGCCTCGCGCGCCAGCCGCGCGTGCAGCAAGGCCTGGGCGTTGCAGCCGGTCTCGGCGCGCACCATGCGGTTGAGCCGCTCCGTGGACAGGCCCAGGCGCTCGGCGTAGCGCGACACCGGCCAGTGCTCCCGGTAGTGCGACTCCATCAGCACCACCCAGCGCGTGTAGAGCGACTGCAGCGCGCCCGCGCCCGCGCGCGGGCGCCGCGCGCCGGCCTGCGCGTCGCGCCGGTCGAGCTGCGCCAGCCGCCACACCAGCGCCCGCCCAAGCCAGCCCGGCACCGGATCGTTGTCCCCGCAAGCTTCGTGCTCGGCGAACAGCGCATCGAACAGCGCCTGCAGCCGCGCCACCTCCGGCGCATCGGCGGCCGGCGCCAGCGCCCGCGGCGCCGCGAACAGGGCCTGCAGCGCATCGCCCACGCGCGCGCCGTCGCCCTCGGCCAGCAGCGTGGCGTTCACCGTGAACACGTAGCCGTCGCAGTCCGGCGAGAAGCGAAACGCATGCGCCACGCCGGGCGGGATCACGAAGGCCATGGGCCCTTGGCCCAGGCTGCGTGATTCGTCCAACACCGCCTCCACCTGCCCGGCGCGCAGCCACAGCACTTGGTGCAAACCCTGGTGCACGTGGGCATGGATCTCCCAGTCGTAGAGCCGGCTGCGCGAGTGGATGGATTCGATGTGCAGCAGCGGCGCATTCGGCGCGCCAGCCTCGCCGTACAGCGAGAAGGCCGGCAGGGCGGACGAGGGGGTGCGGCGGCGGTGGCGGCGCGGCGCCGGCAAGGCGGAAGTCATGGGCGCAGGAAAGGCAGGGGGCGGCAAGGGCACGTCAAAAGTGCAAGCCATCACGGTACTTCGTCCACTCGGCGCGGTGCCGTGTCCACCAACAATTCACCTGCCCCAAATCAAACAAAGCCAAGGAGACCAGGCCATGTTCCGTTTCGACCCCTACTCGCCGGCCATCGATGCCGACCCCTTCCCGGCCTACAAGCGGCTGCGCGACGAGTTCCCCTGCTTCTGGAGCGAGGAGGCGCAGATGTGGGTGCTCTCGCGCTACGCCGACATCGTCTCGGCCGGGCAGGACTGGCAGACCTATTCCTCGGCCAGCGGCAACCTCATGACCGAGCTGCCCGGCCGGGCCGGCGCCACCTTGGGCACCACCGATCCCCCGCGCCACGACCGCCTGCGCGGCCTGATCCAGCACGCGTTCATGAAGCGCAACCTGGAGAGCCTGGGCGAGCCCATACGCGCCATCGCCCGCGAGGCGGCCGAGGAGCTGCGCGGCCGCGCCAGCTTCGACTTCAAGGACTTCTCGGCCAAGTTCACCGTGCGCGTGCTCATGGCGGCGCTGGGCCTGCCCATGGGCGCCGAGGCGACCGTTGACGAGCAGACCGTGCGCGAGAACGCGGTGCTGATGGTGCAAAGCGACCCGGCCACGCGCACAAAGGGGCCGCAGCACCTGGCGGCCTTCGAGTGGATGAAGCGCTACGCCGCCGACGTCATCGCGCTGCGCCGCGCGCAGCCGCGCAACGACCTCATCTCCAACTTCGCGCAGGCCGAGATCGACGGCGACCGCCTGAGCGAGGCCGAGGTGCTGCTGACAACCACCACGCTCATCATGGCCGGGGTGGAGTCCTTGGGCGGCTTCATGATGATGTTCGCACTCAACCTGGCGGACCACCGCGACGCGCGCCGCGCCGTGGTGGCCGACCCCGCGCTGCTGGCCGACGCCGTCGAGGAGTCGCTGCGCTTCAACACCTCGGCGCAGCGCTTCAAGCGCCGGCTGATGAAGGACGTGGCGCTGCACGGCCAGACCATGCGCGCGGGCGACTTCGTCTGCCTGGCCTACGGGGCGGGCAACCGCGACGAGCGCCAGTACCCCAACCCCGACGTCTACGACATCGCGCGCAAGCCGCGCGGCCACCTGGGCTTCGGCGGGGGCGTGCATGCCTGCCTGGGCACGGCCATCGCCCGGCTGTCGGTGCGCATCGCCTTCGAGGAGTTCCACAAGGTGGTGCCGGACTACGCACGGGTGCATGCGCAACTGGCGTGGATGCCCTCCTCCACCTTCCGCAGCCCGCTGGCGCTGGAGCTGGCGCCGCAATAAGCCCGGCAGGCCGGCCGCGGCGTGCGCGCCGCGGCCGGCGCACCTTCCTACCTACGAGAGAGACATTCCATGGCCCTGATCAACATCGTCGAGCCCGCCGGCCACAGCGTCGCCCTGGACGTGCCGGACGGCTGGAGCATCATGCAGGCCGCCACCGCGGGCGGCGTGGACGGCATCCTCGGCGAGTGCGGCGGTTCCTGCGCCTGCGCCACCTGCCATTGCTACGTGGACGAGCGGCTGATGGCCGAGCTGCCGCCGGCCCAGGACAACGAGCTGGGCATGCTGGAGCACGTGGTGGCCGAGCGCCGGCCCAACAGCCGCCTGGCCTGCCAGATCAAGGGCAGCGCCGCGCTGGCCGGTGCCACCATCACGCTGCCGGAGTGCCAGGAGTGAACAGGCCCCCCGTGGCGGCCGGCGAGAGCGTCGTCATCGTCGGCGCCGGCCAGGCCGGCACGCTCACGGCCGAGGCGCTGCGCGGCGCGGGCCACACCGGCGCCATCACGCTGTTGGGCGACGAGCCCTGCGGCCCCTACCACCGCCCGCCGCTGTCCAAGGCCTGGCTGGCCGGCGAGCTGAGCGACGCCCAGCTCATGCTGCGCGCGCCGCAGATGCTGGAGAAGAAGCAGATCGCGCTGCGCACCGGCGTGCGCGTGCTTGGCCTGGACCGCGCGCGGCAACTCGTCCACCTGGACGACGGCAGCACGCTGCCCTACGCCGGCCTGGTGCTGGCCACCGGCGCGGCGCCGCGCACGCTGGCGCTGCCCGGGGCACAGGCGCCCAACGTGCTGGCGCTGCGCTCGCGCGACGACGCCGGGCGCATGGCCGCGGCGCTGGAGCGCTGCGCCGCCGCGGGGCTGCCGGTGGCCGTGATCGGCGGCGGCTTCATCGGCCTGGAAGTGGCGGCCACGGCGCGCAAGAAGGGTTTACGGGTGACGGTGCTGGAGGCCGCGCCGCGCCTGCTGGGCCGGGTGCTGGCGCCGCTGCTGTCGGACTGGTTCGCCGCGCTGCACCGCGGCCACGGCGTGGAGCTGGTGCTGGACGCGCGCATCGAGCACATCGCCACCGAAGGCGAAGGTGGCGAGGCCGTGGCCGTGCAGCTCGCCGACGGCCGGCGCCTGCCCTGTGGCCTCGTGGTGCTGGGCGTGGGCGTGAGCGCCAACGATGCGCTGGCGCGCGAAGCGGGGCTGGCCTGCGAGGGCGGCATCGTGGTGGATGCCTGCGCGCGCACGGCCGACCCGCGCATCGTGGCCGCGGGCGACTGCACCGCGCGGCGCCTGGAGGACGGCGGCCTGCTGCGGCTGGAGTCGGTGCACAACGCCACCGAGCAGGCCAAGTCCGCCGCCGCCGCGCTGCTTGGGCAGGAGCGGCCCTTCACGGCCACGCCCTGGTTCTGGTCCGACCAGTACGAGCGCAAGCTGCAGATGGCCGGGCTGTCGGCCGGCGCCGACGCCTGGGTGCTGCGCGGCGAGCTGGGCGGCGCGGCCTTCTCGGTATGCCACTACCGCGCCGACAGGCTCGTGGCCGTGGACTCGGTCAACGACGCCCGCACGCACCTGCTGGCGCGCAAGCTGCTCGACGCCGGCGTGTCGCCCACCGCGGCGCAGGCCGCCGATACGGGGTTGGACCTCGGCGGGCTGCTCGCGCGCTGACCTTCGCCTGGTTGCCCCGCAGCGCCTGGCGTCCGTTGCAAGCGGCGTTGCCGTGCCGCTTGCGCCGGGACACGGCGCAGCGCCCAGGGATTATTGACCCTGGTTCTTCAAACGCCGCCAGCACAGTAAGTACATACTGATTTAAAACTCGACAAGAAATTATCAAGAATTGATTTTGATCACGAAACAGCAAGGTGAGCCTTGCTGTTTCTTCAGCGGCACACTATTTTTTTCTTATGGGCGCCCTTAGGGCACGCCACCATTATTTTCATGATTTGAGGGGCACGCCATGAGATTCCACATGCTCGTCCTGAGGCTGTTTGCAGCCTTACGAAATCTATTGCGAGTCTTATTGCCAAACGTACCCCAAACCGCACTGCCAACCTTACTGCTTCCCTTATTACTGGCCGGTTGCGGCGGCGGCACTGAGGTGGGCAGCGTGGACCGGCTTGAATTCCCCGCCACGCTGGAGCCTCATGTTCAGGCCGAAGCCGGCATAGGCACCGTCAAATGGAATCCAGGCCATTACATGGCATTTGCCGCCGACGTGGAGGACAGCGACGTCCACGCCGGCCTTGACGAAATCCAGGATCTGCCCTTTGTAAAAGGCATGGTGCTGCGCGTCTTCTGGCGCCAGTTGGAGCCGCAAAAGGACGTCTACGATTTCAGCCGGATCGATCGATATATGGCGCTGGCCGCGGCACATAACAAGCGCTTTGGCCTGCTGTTGACCACCAAGAATTTCATCGCCGGCAAGGCCGCGCCGGACTACCTGAAGGCGCCATGGTTCGACGGTGGCGTCTTCGAGGTCGCCAAATTCAAGGGCACCATAGGGGACAACATCACGCTGTGGGATAGCAATACCTATTACCGACTGGCCCGCCTGGTCAAGGCACTGGCCGCGCGCTACGACGCCAACCCCTGGTTCGAAGTGCTGATCATCAACGAGACGGCTTTTGGCCGCCCGGTGATTCCGGTGACCGATGTGCAGAAGGCCAGTTTTTACGACAACCTGATCCGGGTAGATGCCATCGCGCGCCAGGCATTTTCCCACACCGTGGTGATCCAGTATGTCAATTTTCCCCCGCCGTATACGCGGCAAGTGGTTGCAAACCTGCTGGACAAGGGCGTAGGCATTGGGGGACCCGACGTGTTTCTCAACGACGCGGACCACGAACGGCTGGTCTACCCGCCCATTGTGCAGGCCAGCGGCAAGGTACCGGTGGGCATGCAGGTGGAATCGGATTGTTATTACGCGAGGTCTCTGGGTGGGCCATGGGATCCGCCGCCGGCGCGCGAGCTCTACGATTTCGCACGCAACCGCCTGCACAGCAATTATGTTTTCTGGCACCGCGTGTTGGAGACGGCTTATCGGCCTTGGGAAAAGGTGCTTGCCATGTTCCGTTCACCGGAGTTTCCGGCGACTGGCGCGGGCGGGCTGGAAACTGCTTGCCCGACCATTTATGCACGGTGCATGGCGCAGTGAGGTTCGAGCCGGCCTGGCTCAACAGCCGGCTGGAGCGCGGCGTGCGCCCGTGCTGAGGGCGCCCTCCTGGCGCATCGCACGCCTGGGGCCGGTGGCTGGCGCGGTGAGGGCCGGCGCCTTTGACATCGCGCGCTAGGCGGCTTGCACGGCAGGCAGCAGCAGCCGGGCCTCCAGGCCCTTGCCCGCCCTTGGCATGAGCTGGAGCCGGCCGCCATGGCGTCGGGCGATCGACTCGACGATGGACAGGCCCAGGCCGCTGCCGGTGCTGCCGCCATGGCGGCGCCAGAAGCGCCGCGGCGCCTGCTCGCACTCCTGCACCGTCATTCCCGGCCCTTCGTCGAGCACGCTGAACGCCACGCCGGCGTCCAGGCCGGCAAGGCGCAGGACCACCGCGGTACCGGGCGGCGCATGCCTCAAGGCGTTGTCCAGCAGGTTGCGCAGCGCGCACACCAGCAGCGGCAGCGGCAGCGGCACAGGCACCGAGACGTGCACCTGCGCGTCCTCCAGCGTGACGCGGCCCGACGCGGCGACCGCGGCGTCGGCGATGGCCAGCCGTGCCGCCTCCTGTGCGTCCGCCTGCGCAACTGCCTGCGTGTGGGCCTGGCCGTCCAGCCGCGCCAGCAGCAGCAGTTGGTCCAGGGTGTGCTGCAGCCGCGCAACGCCGCTCTCGGCGTTGCCCAGAGCCTGCGCCGTGGTGTCATCGATGTCGCGGTCCCGGCATGACAGGCGCAGCACCTGCAGGTGGGTCTTGATCGCGGTCAGCGGCGTGCGCAGCTCGTGGGCCGCATCGTCGGTGAAGCGCCGCTCGCGCGAGATGGCCTCCTGCACGCGTTGCAGCAGGTGGTCCACGGTGGCCATGAGCGGGCGCAGCTCGGCTGGCGCGTCTATGGGCGGCAACGGGGTGTGCGCGTCGGCCGGCCGGTCCGCCAGCACCCGGCGCATCCGCTCCAGCGGCCGCAACCCGTGACCCACGCCCAGCCACAGCAGCCCCAGGCTGCCGCCCAGCGCGATCACGAAAGGCACAGCCGCGGACAGCGCCACCTCGCGCAGCAGCCGCGTGCGCACGTCCAGCCGGTCGGCCGTGGCGATGCGCAGCCCCTTCTCCTCCAGCACGTAAGTGCGCCAGGGCTTGCCGCCGAACACCTGCGTGCCGTAGCCCGCTGCCGCCGCCTGCAGCCCCGGGCTCGAACCCGTGCGGGCAATCGTCTGCGGCGGCTGCCACACCTCGCCGCGCACCAGGCTCACCTCACAGGCCAGCCCGTCACGGCCGATCACGTCCAGCGCGGCAGCGTCGGCGGCGCCGGCACGCAGCCGCTCGGCCGGCAGTTGCGCCACCAGCCCCGCCACCATGCGCGCCGAGGCGGCCAGCCGCTCGTCCAGCGCCGTGCGCAGCTCCTGGCGCACGTCCAGGAACATCCACACCGCCACCGCGCTCCACAGCGCCGCCAGCGACAGCGCCAGGGTCGCCACCAGGCGCGCGCGCAGCGTCTTCATTGCACGTCCTCCGCACGGCCCAGCCTGTAGCCCAGCCCGCGCACCGTCTCGACGATGCCGGCGCCGAGCTTGCGCCGCAGGTGGTGGATGTGCACGTTCACGGCGTTGCTCTCGATCTCGGTGCCGAAGCCGTAGAGGCTGTCCTGCAACTGATCGGCGCTGAGGATGCGCCCCGGGTTGTGCAGCAGGGTGCTCAGCAGCGCCAGCTCGCGCCGCGACAGCTCCACGGGCTTTGCGCGCAGCCACGCCTGGCCGCTGGAGGCCTGCAGGCGCAGCGCCCCGTGCTCGATGGCGTCGCTGGCGCGCCCGCTGACGCGACGCAGCAGCGCATGCAGGCGCGCGTGCAGTTCGTCGAGGTCGAACGGCTTGACCAGATAGTCGTCGGCTCCGGCGTTCAGGCCGGCGACGCGGTGCTCCACCGCGTCGCGTGCCGTGAGCACCAGCACCGGTATGCGCACGCCCTGCGCACGCCAGCGCGCCAGCACGCCCATGCCGTCCTCGTCAGGCAAGCCCAGGTCCAGCACGCAGACGTCGAAGTCCGACGCCGCCAGCGCCGCGCGGGCCTTGGAGGCCGTGTCCACGTGATCGACCGTGAGGCCGAGCAGGCGCAGTCCGGCCACGATGCCGCTGGCCACCAGGGGATCGTCCTCGATCAGCAAGACACGCAAGCGCAACTCCAAAAACAGCAGCAGGACAGGCGAGCGACTGTTGCCGCATTCGATGAAGCCAGCGTTAACGCCCCGTTAATCGGTGCGGCCAAGCATGCGTTGCATTCCAACGATGCCCCTTGGCGCCTGTGAGTTCCATGCCCGCTGCTCGACACCTGCTCGCCCGCCTTGCCGCCGCCTGTGGCCTGGGACTGTTCCTGGGCTGGTGCTGGCCCGCGTTGGGCGCGCAAGAGTTCCTGACGGCCGAGCAGGCCTTCAGGCTCGAAACCGTCAGCCTCGAAGCCGGGCGGGCCCGGCTGCAATGGCGCATCGCGCCGGGCTACTACCTCTACCGCGAGCGCTTCGCGGTCAGCGCCTTGCCTTCGGGGCAGCCGCTGCAGCCGGCCCTGCAGCCAGGCGAGCGCAAGGACAATGCGAACTTCGGCGTCGTGGAGGTCTACCACGGCGGTGTGGCGATGCAGCTCGATGCGGCGGGCGCCGACGCCCTGCGCGTGACGTGGCAAGGTTGCGCCGAGGCCGGGTTGTGCTATCCGCCCCAAACCCGCACCGTGCAGTTCGCCGCAACCGCTCCTGCGGCATCCGTGGCGCCCGGCACTGCAGCGCCCGCGCCGCTGGCGCTACCGTTGTGGGGCGCCCTGCTGCTGGGGGCGGCCGCCCGCGCCGAGGGGCGCGCGACGATGGTGGACTTTCATGCCGACGGGTGCATCTCGTGCAAAGCCATCAAGCGCGAGGTCTTCGCCGACGCGCAGGTGCAGCAGGCGCTGGCCGGCATGGTGCTGCTGAGCGCGGACGTCACGGCCAACGACGCGCACCACCAGGCGCTCATGCGCACGCTGCAGGTGGCCGGCCCGCCCACGGTGCTGTTCTTCGATGCCCAGGGCCGCGAGCAGCGCTCGGCGCGGCTGGTGGGCGAGTTCGATGCGGCGCAGTTGCTGCAGCGTCAAGCCGCCGCCCGCCGCAAGCCATCTGTCGTCCAGGAGCAACCCGCATGACGCAGGTCCTGCAGTTGGGCCCCCTGGCCTTGTCCCTCGGCGTGCTGCTGACCGTGGCTGCCCTGGCTGTGGGCCATCAGGTGGGCATGCGCCTGGGCCGGCGCGCAGGCCTCGACGTGGAACGCGTGCTGTGGCGCATGTTGCTGGTGGGCTTGGCGGTGTCGCGGCTGGCCTTCGTGCTGCAGTGGCGCGGCGCCTATCTGGCCGAGCCGCTGTCCATCCTCGACATCCGCGATGGCGGCTGGGAGCCGGGATGGGGCCTCGCGGCGGCCTGCCTTCATGGCTTGCATGCGGTGCGCCACCAGGGCGCGCTGCGCCGCAGCGTCGTCGCCACCGTGCTGGCAACCGGCGCGACGCTGGTCGCCGGCCACCTGGCGCTGCTGTGGGTTGCGCGTCCCGCCCAACCGTTGCCCGCGCTGGCCTTGCGCTCGCTGGACGGCGCCACCGTGCCGCTGGCGAGCTTCGGCGGCCGGCCCACCGTGATCAACCTCTGGGCCACCTGGTGCCCGCCTTGCCGACGCGAGATGCCGGTGCTGCAGCAGGCGCAGCAAGCGCATCCGGACCTGAACTTCGTGTTCGTGAACCAGGGAGAGGCTGCGCAGCTCATCGAGCGCTACCTCCGGCGCCAGGGGCTGGAGCTGCGCCACGTCCTGGTCGACGAGCGTCAGCAAGCCGGCCTCGCATTGGGCCGGCAGGCACTGCCCACCACCTTCTTCTTCGACGCCCAGGGGCGCTTGGCCGGCACCCGCGTGGGCGAGCTCTCGGCCGCCACGCTGGCACGGCAGCTCCAGCAGCTACGCCAAGCGTCCTCCCTCACCGGACCCACCACCCCATGACAATCTCCACGCTTTCCAAGACCCGCGGGCTCACGCGCCGACACCTGGGGTCGTGCCTGCTGGCCGCGTTCAGCCTGGGCTGGTCCACGGCCTCGCCGGCACAGGGCACGGACGCAGCCGCCAGCCGCGAGGTCTGGGCGCAGTTGGGCCAGAGCCGCTGGATCGCCGACGGGCGCGACGATGCGCCGCGCAAGGTCTACGTCTTCACCGACCCCAACTGCCCCTTCTGCGCCAAGTTCTGGGCGGATGCGCGCCCCTGGGTGGACAAGGGCAAGGTGCAGTTGCGCCACGTCATCGTGGGCATCCTCACGCCCACCAGTGCCGGGCGGGCCGCGGCACTGCTGAGCGCGGCCGACCCGGTGGCCGCGCTGGCCGCGCATGAGCGCGCCCACGCCGGGCCCACGCAGCAGGCCCTGGCCACCGGCACCCGCCCCAGGCCCCTGGGCGAGGCGGGCGTGAAGCCGCTGTTCAGCGTCCCGGCCGCGGTGAAGGCGCAGCTCGACGCCAACGCAACGCTCATGGCGGCCTACGGGTTGCAGGCCACGCCGGCTGCGGTCTGGCTCAACGACAAGGGCCAGGTCCAGGCGCGCCAGGGCATTCCCGACGGCGCGCTGGCCAGGGTCCTCGGACCCGAGTGACGCGGGCCTCAAGCGCCGCCGCGTCCGGCGGCATGACCCACCCGGCAGGCATCTCCCGTGAGCACCGCCCCAGGACCACCCGGCGCTGCGCATCCCGCTAGCCGAAACCACCCCTGCGCATCGCGTTGTCGTTGCCATCGCAACAAGCTTTATTCCCACACGGACGAGGAGACAGCACCATGAAGACGATCTTGTGCATGACCGCCCTGGCATTGGCGAGCACAGCCCCCCTGGCGGCCGCCCCCGGCATCAAGGACGCCGCGGCCTACGACGTGTCCAAGCTGCCTGACGACCCCTATGGCCGCCTTGTGCGCTACGGCAAGGAGCTCACCGAGAAGACGCCGGCGTACCTCGGACCCGAGGCGAAGAACGCGAAGCTGCGCTACGCCGGCAACAACCTCGCCTGTGCCTCCTGCCACGAGGCGGCCGGCACCAAAAGCTTCGCCATTCCCTGGGTCGGCGCGCATGCCACGTTCCCGCAGTACCGCGCACGTGAGGACGCCGTCAGCACGCTGCAGGAGCGCGTCAACGGCTGCATGGAACGCAGCATGAACGGCAAGCCGCTGCCGCTGGACGGTCAGGAGATGAAGGCCTTCATGGCCTACATGCACTTCCTTTCCAGGGACGTGCCGGTCGGCGCCCGCGTCGAAGGCCAGGGATTGCCCGCGTTCAGCCCGCCGGCACGACGCGCCGACACCCAGGCTGGCGCCCAGGTGTATGCGGGCAAGTGCGCGAGCTGCCACGGGGCTGACGGTGCCGGCGTGCGCGCGGGCCAGGCCGGTGACGGCCAGGGCTACCTGTTTCCCGCGCTGTGGGGCCCGGACAGCTTCAACAACGGCGCGGGCATGAACCGGCTGCTCACGGCCGCCGCGTTCATCAGGAACAACATGCCGCTGGGGACCACGCACGCCAGCCCGCAGCTCAGCGACGACGAAGCCTATGACGTGGCCGCCTACGTGCTCAGCCAGCCGCGGCCCGTCAAGGCGGGCCTGGACAAGGACTTTCCGGCGCGCTGGAACAAGCCCGTGGACGCCGCGTTCGGCCCGTACGTGGACGGCGTCCCGGCCGAGCAGCACAAGTACGGTCCGTTCCAGCCGCTGACGGAGAACATGAAGAAGCTGCGCCCTGAGGCCGCCAAGTAACCGGGCACTTCCGCGCAGGGCCCGTGCTGCCAATGAAGCGCGCCTGCCGGGCAGGTGAAGCCCCATGCGCCGCGCGGGCGCTCGCGGCATTCCCCGGCCCGCCCGGGAGCCATGCTTGCTGCTGCGCCCCGGGAAGCGGCGCCCGCCCGGGCAGCCGATCCATTGCAAGGTCCGAATGGCGAGGAGCGCCCCATGAGGCAGTCCGGAGATCCAGGCATCCACCCCTGGCGCGGCAAGGCGGGCGCGGAACGCCGCCCGGTGCCGCGCACGGCGGCCGGCATTGCGGCGGCGCTGCTGTGTGCCGCGTGCGCCCAGGTACCGCCAGGCGGTTCGCCCCCCGGCGACGAGAAGTCGGCCAAGACACGGGTGCTGGAGGCCGGTGCGCGCTTGCTGCAGGCGCAGGCGCCGCTGCGGCCCATGGACATCTACCTCGTGGGCTTCCACCCGATGAAGGACGATCCCGCGCAGCAGATGGAGGCGCACCACTACTGCCACCAGATCAACGAGGACTTCGCACAGTGCGTGCTCTTCGACGGCAACACCGCGCAGGCACGTCTCAACGGCATCGAGTACATCGTCTCGGAGAAGCTGTTCGCGACCTTGCCGCAGGCGGAGCGCAAGCTCTGGCACCCGCACAACGGCGAGATCCTCTCCGGCCAGCTCGTGGCGCCCGGCATCCCCGACGTGGCGGAGAAGGCCTTGATGAAGTCCAAGGTCAACAGCTACGGCAAGACCTGGCACGTCTGGGACACGGGCTCCCTGGGCAAGAGCGGCGACCCGCTCCCGCTTGGGCCGCCGATGCTGGCCTGGTCCTTCAACCGGGATGGCGAAGCGGTGCCGGAGCTCGTGGAGCAGCGGGACCGCCGCATGGGCGTGGACAGCAGCGCCAAGCGCGCGGAGCGTTCGGACCTCACGGGCCTGGCCCGGCCGCAGTCCGGCGTGGACGCCCTCAAGGGCCGCTTCGGACGGCCGACCGCCGACATTCCCGGCGTGACCGATGCCGCGGCGGCCACCGCCGTTCCGGCGCGCTGACGCGGCGATCCGTGCGGCGCCCCTTGTCCAATCTTGCTTCCCGGGGACAGCCCCGGGTGAATCACCGGGCAACGCTGCAAGGCGGTGAGACCGGGCCCCGCGTGCCCCGGGCGGGCGCCGTCACTGCACCGCAGCCGCTTGAGCGTCCGCAGCAGACGGGGCCATGGCCGCGGCCTGGACTCCCCGCTTGGGCAAGAGGGTGAGCTTGTCCACGAAGTCCGAGGTGGCCGCCAGCTTGGGCAGTCCGGGCTGCTGGTACAGCGGCGTCCGGGCATGGCGGGTGACGCTGGTCGTGGTGGCGCCGGGCGCCGCCTGTACCAAGGTGGGCCCCACAGGCTTGACCGCCACGGCGGCTGGTGCGTGCACGAGGGAGGATTTGTTGACCGGCCCCGCGCTGGGCCCCGGCTTGGACGCAGCCGCAGCGGTTGCTTGCTTGGCCAGTTCGCGCCGCTCTTCAAGCGGCAGCGCCTGGTAGGCATCCCAAGCGGCACGGCGCTCCTGGGGGCTGAGCTGGCGCGTTTGCTGGAACTGCAGCCGTGCGCGGCTGCGGGCCTCGGCCGACAAGTTGGCCCATCGATCCATGCGATGCTGCACGCGCGCCTGCTCCTGCGGCGACATGGCCGAAAACCGGCGTGCAATCCCAAGCCACTTGCTCTGGCGCGTTGCATCCAGCGAATCCCAATCCTGCTGCAGCGGTGCCAGCGCCGATCGCTGCAGGGGTGTCAGCGATGCCCAGGACGATGCGCGCTGCTCACCCGCCATGGCGCCGGCGGCGCCCGCCTGGGGCGGCAGTGCCGGCTGCGCCGCTGCAAAGGTGGCCGCGGCCAAGCCCGCAGTGGCCAGCACAACGCGCCAGCGTACAAAAATCATCGGCATGGTGGTCGTCTCTCCGGTCTCTGGCGCTGCGTACAACGGGGCTCGCGAGCCCCTGAAGGCTCCATCGTACAGAAGCGTCCTTTTGTAAATCCTGGCCTGAAGGACACGCTGCGCTGGCTCGGCCGCGGGTCATGGGGTCCGGATGCCTGCCAGCACTGGCGGCGCAGCGGCAGGCGCAGCGGCGACAGGGCCAAGGCGCGCGGGGCATACTGAAGCGATGCGGCTGTCGCCAAGCCGCTCCTGTCCGCATGCCCGCGCGGGCGCGACGCGGTGTCCGGCTCACGCAGCCTGACGCTTCGCCGGCAAGGCCGGCTCGCCCTTGTTGACCTCCTCCTGTGAAATCCCTTGCCTTGCCCTTGCTGCTGATGGGCAGCCTTCTCTCGTGCCCGGCCCATGCCGCGGCCCAAAGCCCTTCGCTGCCTGCGCCCTGCATTGGGCGCGTCTGCGTCGGCGCCGATCTCCAGTCGCTGCTGGCCCTTCCCTGGCTGGAAGTGAAACTGCCCGCACCTTCGGCAACGCCGATGCGCGGCCAGCGCCGCATTGCCCGCGCGCTCAGAGGCGATGCGCGGGCTGTCGAGACGGCGCTGGCCTACTGGCCCTGGCGCTGGTTCAATGCGCCTGCGCTGCAGGCCCTGGCATCGCTGGACGCGGTGTGCGAGGACATGGGCTACTCCTGGCGCCCGCGCTCCATGCTCAAGGGGCCTGCCGGGTCGAAGCTGGTCGTTGCTTTCGAGCCCGTCGCCTCCGCGGGCGCGCATCAGCACTTCGAGGTGGCCACCATCACGCTGCAGTTCCCCAAGGGGGCTGACGCGGCGCAGTTGGGCCGCTTGCGCCAGGAGTTGAGCGATCGGTTCGGCCGCTACCCCGACTATCCGGACAAGGACAGCCCCGCGGTGCGCTGGCTGCCTGACGACCGGGGGCCGTCTTCGATCCGGCTCTATGCGCCGCTGCACAGCCCGCACCAGCAAAGCAGCCGGCTGCACCTCCAGCCGGGCTGCAGGCCTGCACCGGTTGCGAGCGAAACCACCCGGCCTGCCGCAGAGGCTCCGGACAACGCCATGGGCCGTATGCAGTGATGTGAGCCAGTGGGCTGGCCTGGGCCGATCAGGGCCTGGGCCTGGCGATCGTGCGCGAGCGTCGCGGGCTCTACCGCGGGGCGCTGCCGCTCTCCCGCGCCGGGTTGGGCGGACGCCAGGCGGCAATGCTGCTGCTCGTGGCGCGACCTGTCGAAGTCCCGTCATGGCGGCGGAGACGCAAATGCCGCAAATTTGCCCGGGCGTGCCGCCGGGTACTGATGCGGGCCGTGAAGCGCGCTGCGGACGGACTTGCGGGCTGCCTGCGCCCCGCAGGTAACGCCAAGCCGCCGAAACGACATAAAAATGCGTGGTGCCGGGCACTGAAGGTGCCAGGGTGAGTGCACGGGCAACACGGAGGTCAGGTCATGTCGGATACGTCCAAGAGCAACCGCCGCACGGATGGAGCCTGGGTGGCGCTGAAAAAGTCGGCCACCCGGCTGCAGGACTGGTTCGCGATGCAGCCCCTGGCCACCAAGCTCGGCGTGGTGGCCCTGGCGCTGCTGATTCCCGCCACGGCCATCTACTCGGCCATGCTGCTGCAACGGCGTGCCGCCCTGGCCGACGCCGTGCAGTCCATCCCCGTGGCCACGCCGGGCGGCGCCGCCGCGCTCAACGAGCGGCTGCCGGTGGTGCTGGGCGGCGGCTCGCTGCTGGGTTTCCTGGAGGCGCAGCCGCCGGAGCACGTCACGGTGATCTACCAGCCGCAGCTCTTCAGCGTGCGCGCGGGCATCGTGCTGGTGGAGTCGCAGGGGCGGCTGCATGCCTACTACCCCAGCGACATCGAAACCCGCATCTTTGCCGAGAAGGCCGTCACCGCGCCCTGGGGCGCCAAGCTCGCCTTCGTCCCGCGCGGCGAGCTCGGCGCGGCGGGCCAGGAGCTGCTGGACCGCCTCGACCAGCGCTTTGCCAATGCCCGCCCGCAATCCTCGGACGACGGCTGGCGCGCCACGGCCAGCGGCGCGCTGTCGGCGCTGCTGACCATCGGCCTGCTGGGCTTCCTGGCGTTCCAGCTCAAGGGCCAATTCAAGAGCCTGAAATTCATCGAGCCGGCGCAGGTCAGCGGCTCCATCGACGAGCTGGTGGGCATGGACGACATCAAGGCCGAGGTCGGCCAGATCGTGGACCAGTACCAGCGCCGCGCCGAGTACGCCGAGTACGGCATCCGCAAGCCCTTCAACGTGATGTTCAGCGGGCCCGCGGGCACCGGCAAGACCAAGCTCGCAAGCTACCTCGCGCGCGAGCTCGGCCTGCCCATCCTGTTCCATTCCGCGGCCGCGCTGGAAACGGGCTACGTGGCCGGCGGCTCCAGCACGCTCAACCGCATCGTGGCCATCGCGCGGCGGCGCAAGCGCTCCATCGTCTTCCTCGACGAGGCGCAGGACCTGTTCATGAAGCGCGGCGGCCGCCGCAAGTTCGACGACGACACCGCCAACACGCTGCTGGCGCTGCTGGACGGCGTGCGCACCCGCGAGGACACCGAGATCATCTGGATCGTGGCCAGCAACTTCAGCAGCGCGTCCATGCAGATGGACGAGGCGATGCTGCGCCGCTTCCAGATGAAGGTGGACTTCAGGCTGCCCAACCGCGACGAGCGCCTGCACATCATTCACCACTACCTGGCGCAGCGCGCCGACAAGGTGGTGCCCAAGCTGGACCTGGGCCACCTGGTGGCCGTGACCGAGGGGCGCAGCCCGGCGGACCTGGAAACCATCGTCAACCAGGCCGGCATCATGGCCGTGCAGGCCGGCTCGCTGATCGGCGCGGACACGCTGATGCAGGCCGCCGAGCGCGTCCTGGTGGGCAACGTCAACACCAGCACCACCGACGAGCGCGAACGCGACCGGCGCATCATCGCCGTGCACGAGTGGGGCCACTTCCTGGTGGACCTGGAGCGCGAGCGGCGGGTCACGGGCGATGACTGGAACCGCATCCTGGCCGAGATGAAGACCATCAAGATCTCGCTCAAGGCCATTCCGCGCAACAACGCGCTGGGCTTCGTCTTCTACAAGCAGGGCAGCAGCCTGCTCAAGACCAAGGGCGACATCGAGCACGACGTGCGCGTGCTGCTGGGCGGCATGGCCAACGAGGAGCTGTTCTTCGGCGAGGACGGCACCACCAACGGCGCCTACAACGACATCACCCGCGTGACGCAACTGCTGCACCATGCCGTGGGCGAGATGGGCATGTTCCGCAAGACGCGGCTGAACTTCGGCGCGCTGTCCGACGGCGCGGGCGGCGGCCGCGCGCTGGACGAGGAGACGCGCAGCATCATGGAAGCGCAGAGCGAGCGCCTGTATGCCGAAACCAAGGCGCTGCTGCAGCAGCTCAAGCCCTTGAGCGAGCACCTGGTGGGCAGGCTCATGCAAAGCATAGAGATGGACCTGGCCGAGGCGCTGGATGAGATCCGCCGCTTCGAGGCCGAGCGTGCACGCCCGTCAGCCGAGCCCTGACGCGCTCACGAAGGAGGCGGTGGCCGCGCGCCGGCCACCGCCCGGGGGCTACAGGGCGGCGGCCGGCCGGTCGCTGGCGTGGGCGTGGGCCGCCATCGCAGCGCCGGCGCCGGGTGGGGTGGCGTTGCGTTCGGCGATGTAGCGCGCGGCCAGCACCAGGGCGCCCATGGCGAAATCGCGCCCGAGCTCCTTGACCATTTCTTCGGAAATGACGGCCAGGCGCTGGAAGTATTCGTCCTTGCGCTGATCCTCGTTCGACATGCTGTACTGGATGTCCTGTGCCATGTTGACCACTCCTATGTCTCACACCCGTGAGTTGCGGGCCGGGGGCGTCTGGAAATGCTCCACCGGCAATTTCAACCAGCCATAGCCACCGCTTTGGCTTCCAAATGCCAGCCGCTGGCCATCGGCCGACCAGCTCAGGGCATTGATCTCCCGGCCCCCGGGCGCCTTGACGGCGATGGCGCCTTCGGCGTCCGGCTTGCACAAGGCCACCGCGCCGTTGTGGTAGCCCACGGCCACCAAGGGCAAGTGCGCATGGCAGGCCACGCGCGTCACCGGGCTGCGGCTGGGCATGCCGCACTCGCTTGGCGCGCCATGGCCTCGCGGCGGGCCGAACGGCCAGCACACGGGCCGCAGGGCACCGCTGGTCACCAGGAAGCGGCCCTCCCTCGTGAACGACAGCGACAGCGGTTGCCCCGGATAGCCGGCCATCTCGATGTCGCCTCCATCGGCCACGCGCCACCCGTGCAGGGCGTTTTCCTGCAGGCCGGCGACGAGGTAGCGCCCGTCAGGGCTCCACGCCAATGAACGGCAGTAGCCCGGCGCCCGCAGCGTGCGCAGGCTGCCGCCCTCGCCGGACCAGAGGCTGACGCCGCCATGGTGTGCGGCGGCCAGCACGCGGCCGCTCGGATCGAAGGCGATGGCCGTCGCCGGGCTGGGAAGGCTGACGTCGCGCGTGGCCCCACCGGACAGGCGCAAGAGCTGCCGGCCCGCCGCACAGGCCCGCGCCCCGCGCGCACCGGCGGCCAGCAAGCCCATCCAGGCCCCTGGCCGCTCGACCAGGGGAACGGACCGGCCGTCGCGCAGCACCTGCAGCACCCGCCCGTCATCGCCCGCCGACAGCCAGCCGTCCTCGGCATCGGCAACGAAGGCCAGGCAGGTCGCACCGTGCGGGGGCAGAGACACCGGCTCGGGCGCCATGGGATGGGCGGCCTGGGCCCAGGCCATGCGGCCGTCACCGAACGCGAAGCCCACGCCGCTGCCATCGCGCAGCCATTCGGCGGCCACGACGGGGGCCTGTGCCGTCCAGGACACCCCGAACAATTCCAGCAGCGGGGTCACGAGGCCTCCGCTTCCACGCCCGCACAGCAGCGCATCAGCTCATCGGTCAAGGCCTGGGCGTCAAGCTCCTGGCCAATGAAGACGAGCCTGCTGGTCCTGGGCTCGTCATCTCGCCATGGCGCGGCAAACTGAGTATCCACGGTCATGTGCACGGCTTGGAAAACAAAGCGGTGCCCGCTGTTGGCCAGCGCCAGAATTCCCTTTGCACGGGGAATCTTGCCGCTGCCTTCAACCATGAAGCGCTGCAGCCACGCGGTGAATCGCGCCTGGTCAAAAGGTTGGTCGAACGTGAGCGATACCGACCCCATGCCCGCACCATGCCGGCCGCCACCGACAGCGGCATAACGGTGCGCCTGGGACGATGCCGCCGGGCCCAATTTGGCCGCGGGCCATTGCAGGCGGGAAAGGTCAAAAGCGCCACGGTCCAGCAACTCGTGAAGCGGAACATCGCCCTGCACCGTGCAGAGCCGCTGCGCGGTGGGGTTCAATTGAAAAACGGCATTTTCCGCGAGCTCAATTTGTCGGCCATCGGCCAGATCCGTCTTGTTGAGAATGACCAGATCGGCCTGGGCAATTTGTTGGGCGGCCTCGACATGGCGCCGGACTTCGGTAGAGACATGGCGCACGTCCGCAATGCACACCACGCTGTCCAGGCGTGCATATTGGCGCAGCAGATCATCAAATACGAAGGTCTGGAGCACCGGCGCCGGGTCGGCCATGCCGGAAGTTTCTATCAGGATGCCGTCGAATTTTTCGCCGCGCCGGACCAGCCCGGACACCACGCGGATCAGGTCGCCCCTGACCTTGCAGCAGACGCAGCCGTTGTTGAGCTCATAAACCTCGTCTTCCACGCCCACGACCAGCGACCCATCGATACCGATCTCGCCATACTCGTTGACGATGACCATATACCGCCGGCCATGCCGCTGGGAAAGAATGCGGTTCAGCAGCGTCGTCTTGCCGGCCCCCAGGAATCCTGTGAGAACGGTCACTGGAAGTCGAGAATCTGCCATGGTGTTTTGTGAGGATGTGCGTTTTCAGAAATTCGTCACGGACCGCGGCCTGTCCGCTTGAATGGTGCATCGCAAAGGCCATGCCATCGCGTGCATCGCCCCCGTTTCCCCTGTGAAGCCATCCATTTGTCCGCACAGGGGGTGCGCGCGCAGGCGGCCAAGGAGTCCAAAATCCGTCGCAATATCGGACAGCGGCATGATCGAATTGCGATGCCGTGTCCGGGAATGGGTCACCTTCAGAACCTGCCCAAGCCTCCATGGGCAGGCGTGCCAGGCACCTGTCCTCAGAAGACGTGCAGCAGCCTGAGTTGGATGCCGTTATTGATCTTGAAACCCTCGCGCACTTTCAAGTCGCGGTTGTACGAGGCCAGCAATTGGGTTTGCGGCGTCATGAAATGGCCGACGCCCAGTTTGATCCTGGTCGCCGATTGCCGGTTGTCCTGCCATTCGTCCGCGAGCTTGGTTTCACCTCCAAGGCTGTGCGCGACCTGGAAGCGCAGGTCGGTTGCCGCGTCGACGTGATACCGCAGGTGCGCCTGCAAATCGAACAGCGGCTTTTGCTTGAGCGTGGTGCGCCCTCCCGCGCCGTCATCGGCATCGTCGTTCTTGCCAAATACCGTGACATCGCCCATGAGGTCCATGGTGACCTGGGTGCTCAAGGGCGTGGAGTAGCCTGCCTGCAATGCAAATTTCCAGCGATTTTCACCGAGGCTGAGCGGATCGTTGCGGCTGTACTGCCCGGTGGGCAGCCAGACATAAGGCATCAGGGCAAAATGCGTTTTGTCCTCCGGCTTGGACGTGAAAATGGCCGCAGCCAAAATCAAATCACCCACACCCGAATTGGAGCCCAGGTTTTCAAGATCGCCCTTGCCGCGCAGTCGGCCAAAGGGCAGCAGAAACTGCGGGTTGACGATATATCCGCCAATGTCCATGAAATGAACGCCACGGGCAATACCGATGTCGGAGGACAGGCTGCCGTTGAGGGGCGACCTGTTCCCCTGTGCGTACAACTGTTCCCGCTTGGCATGCTGGTAATACAAGAGGCCCACATTGGTATCCGGTGCCAATGCGGTGTAGTCGCCTGCGTCGAGATCAATGGCATGGGCCGGCGCGAAGGACAAACCTACCGCATTCGTGATGAGCGCGGCCCAAACAGCCCGACGGGCATGGAGTTTTTGCCTCATATTTTGTCTGCCTCTGGTGTAGGAGTTGAAAAGTGCATCCCGCTTCGGGACGCCATGGAGCGCCTGGTACTGGAAGGGTATTTCGGCTTGAAACACAGCCTGGCGCCGTCGGTGCGGGAGCCGCCAGACGAGTAAATCCGATGCCGAGATTGAGATCCCCTGATCAATTTTTCAGGGAAACGCTGGTCTTGCAGGCCTCATATTCGGTGTGGACTGCGCAAAATTCGAGCGTGGCGGTGCGTTCAAACCCTGGGCATGGGACGCCATGCCCACCAGCCATCAGCAAGGCGGTGCGGATGCACCGGCCCGGCTTCAGCCACGAGGCCGCACGAAGCGGGTCAACACACGGTGTCGCCGAGGCCCTCAGGCTCTTGCCGGCTGCTGGCGGCCGTGCTGCGCAAGGGCACCCAGGCCACCCAGGCCAGCAGGCCGATGTAGCCCAGCGCCAGCAGGCCCATCAGCACCAGCGCAGGGCCGGACGCCGTACCGCTCAAGGTCTCGCTGACCAGCCACAGGTTCAGGCCGGTGATCAGCACGCACGCGCTCCAGCCCAGAGCGCGCACCCAGCGCGCGCTGGCAAATGCGCCCATGAGGCGCTTGTCGCTGGTGCAGCGGATGAGCGGCACCACGGCAAAGGGCAACTGCAGGCTGAGCACCACCTGGCTCAGCACGAGCAGTTGCAAGACGCCCGCCTCGCCTGACGTCGCGAGCACGGCCACCGCGGGGCCTACCGCCAGCAGCCGCGTGAGCAGGCGGCGCTTCAAGGGGCTCATGCGCAGCCGCACGAAGCCTTCCATCACGATCTGCCCCGCCAAGGTGCCCGTGATGGTCGAGCTTTGGCCCGCGGCCAGCAGCGCTATGGCGAACACGAGCGATGCCAGCGTCGTGCCCAGCAGCGGCGTGAGCAGTTCGTGCGCCTGGCGCAGCTCGGTGATCTCCAGGCCGCGCGCATGAAACGTGCCGGCCGAGAGAATGAGGATCGCCGCGTTGATGAACAATGCAATGTTCAATGCCACGACGGTATCGATGCGGTTGAACCGAAGGGCTTCGCGGATGCCTGCCCGGCTGCGGTCTATGCGCCGCGTCTGCACCAGCGAGGAGTGCAGGTACAGGTTGTGAGGCATCACGGTGGCGCCCAGGATGCCTATGGCAATGTAGAGGCTCTTGTCATCCAGCCGGGGCACGAAGCCACTGGCCACCGCGCTCCAGACCGGCTGCACCAGCAACAGCTCCAGGACCATGCAGACGCCTATGGTGAGCACCAGGGCCGCGACGATGGCTTCGAGCTTTCTGACGCCGTAATGCTGCAATGCAATGATCAGCATCACGTCGAATGCCGTGATGGCGGCGCCCCAGGCCAGCGGAATGCCGAACAGCAGGTTCAAGGCGATGGCGCTGCCCAGGATTTCCGCCAGGTCGCACGCAATGATCGCGGCCTCGCACAGCAGCCACAGCAGCAGCACGACCGGCCGCGCGTAGGCCGCGCGGCAGGCCTGGGCCAGGTCGAGCCGGGCGACGATGCCCAGCTTGGCCGCCAGGCTTTGCAGCAGCAACGCGATCAGGTTGGACACCAGCAGCACCCACAGCAACTGGTAGCCGAAGCGTGCGCCGCCTTCCAGGTCGGTTCCCCAGTTGCCCGGGTCCATGTAGCCCACGCTGACCATGGCGGCCGGTCCGATGAAGCCGAGCAGGCGCCAGCGCACGGGGGCCGCCAGGCGCATGTCGACGCTTTGTTCAAGTCCGGTCATGGCGCCACCCTGCAGCTCGGCGAGCTGTCCACCGTGCAATGGGAATGCCCATAGGTATTCATCTCGCATCCTCAGCAGAGACCGCGCCACAGCAGGCTGGCCCCATGGGCCATCCCGCCGAGCGTGATCAGTAGGCCCAGGGCCAGCTTGAGTTGCCGGCGCAACCTGTGCGACTGCATCGCCGCCGACCTCAGGAGCGGCCGAGCAGCTCGGCACCGCCGCCCAGCGCCGGGCCGGCGGTCGGGTCCGGCAGGTCGGGCTTCTTGGCGATCAGCGTCTGCGTGGTCAGGATCAGCCCGGCCACCGACGCCGCGTTGCGCACGGCGCTGCAGCTCACCCGCACCGGATCGATGATGCCGCTGGCCACCAGATCGACGAAGCGGCCGCTGTGCGCATCCAGGCCGTGGCCAGGCTTGGCATCCAGCGCCTGGCCCAGCACGCTCTTGGGGTCCAGGCCGCAGTTGCGGGCGATGTGGTGCAGGGGCTTGTACAGCGCCCGCTGCACCAGTTGCGCCCCTTGCTGCGCGGCGCCCGCGCTCTTCTCGATGACGCGGGACAACTCGCCCGCGACCTGCAGCAGCGCCATGCCGCCGCCGGGCACCACCCCTTCGGCCAGGGCGGCACGCGCGGCATGGATGGCGTCCTCGATCAGGTGCAGCCGCCGCTTCTGCTCCACCGGCGTGGCACCGCCGGCCAGGATCACGGCCGTGCCGCCGGACAGCTTGGCCAGCCGCTCCTTGAGCTTGTCGCGCTCGATGTTGGGCGGTGCCAGCTCGTGCTGGCGCGTGACCTGCTGGCGGCGTGCGTCAATCGCCACGGGGTCGCCGCCCCCGGCGGTGATGATGGTCTGGTTGGAAGAGATGCGGACCTGCCGGGCCTGGCCCAGGTCGCGCGGCTGCACCGCCGCGACCACGCCGCCCAGGTCCCGTGCGATGACACGGCCGCCGGTAACGATGGCGATGTCTTCGAGCATGGCCTTGCGCCAATGCCCGTACTCCGGCGGATGGATGGCGGCCACGGGCAGGCCGCCCTTCTCGCGCCAGGCCAGCAGGCTCACGACGCACGCCGGCGCCACCTCGTCGGCCACGATCAGCAAGGGCCGCTTGGCCTGGGCCGACAGCGCGCACAAGGCGGCGACCTCCTCCTGCGTCTGGATCCGTTGATCCGTCATCAGGATCAAAGGATTGTCCAGCACCACCTGCATTTTCTCGATGTCGGTGACCATGTGGTGGGAGAGGTAGCCGCGCTCGAAGGCCATGCCGTCCACCACCTCCAGGATGGTCTCCACCGTGCTGCCGTACTCGACCTCGACGATGCCGTCGGCCCCCACGCGCTGCAGCGCCTCGGCCACCAGCCGCCCGGTCGCCTCGTCGCTGGCGGCCACCACCGCCACGGCACACACGTCCTCGTGGCCGCGCACCGGCGTGGCCATGCGCTTGAGCGCGGCGATGACCTGCGCGGTGGCGGCCTCGACGCCCTGGACCAGCTCCACCGGGTTGGCGCCGCGGGCCAGGCAGGCCAGCCCGTCCTGCACCAGCGCATCGGCCAGCACCGTGGCCGTGGTGGTGCCGTCGCCGGCCACCTCGTTGGTCTGCTTGGAAACCTCGCGAACCACCTGGGCGCCGATATTCTCGAACGGGTCTTCCAATTCGATTTCGGCGGCAATGCTGACGCCGTCGCGCGAAATGATGG
Organism: Azohydromonas lata NBRC 102462; assembly: GCF_001571085.1. GTDB lineage: Bacteria > Pseudomonadota > Gammaproteobacteria > Burkholderiales > Burkholderiaceae_C > Azohydromonas > Azohydromonas lata. Next base: position 26,994 of record NZ_BCTC01000021.1, on the reverse strand, counting down.
GCGTCCCCAATGGGCGGTCGATGATGGCGTTCATTCCACGCGGCCCCAGCGTGCCACTGACGGCGCGCGCCAGTTTGGCAACCCCCCGGCCCAGCGCGGCACGGGCCTCGTCATCATGCAGCATGATATTTGCCATGAATGTCTCCTAAACCGCTTCTGGCGGCAAGTTGATAGGGAACGCGCACGCCGATGGCGAGCCACGCACGTTTGCCCAATATCTTGTTTTGAGTCGCCACGCTACGCAGGCGCGCGGCTGTCAATTTGAATTTGCCGGCGCCACGCGTGGTGCCTGGTCTGGTGCAGGCTTGATTGAACGAGAGCGACGGGAAAATCGCCGCTGCCGCAATGAAGGCGACCGCCTGTTTTATCGGACAGGCGGCGCCCCGCCGGCCTTACTCGTAGGCCATGGCCTCTTCCATGTTGCCGAACAGTACCACGGTATTTTCGTCGACCATCACCATTCGACCGTAATGCGTCGAGGTCGAGATTTCAAACAGGTGCGGCGTCATTTCGCGCCCAAGCGCCTCGGCGATCTCGTCCATTTTGAACGTGATACGGCCCTCCCCGTCGATGCGGATCATGGCCGGCAGGTAAGTGACGCGAATCCCCTCCTTCGTGGCCATGAGCTCGGCAATGGCGCGGGCTTCGACACTGTCGTTCATCGTGACCCCACACTGGTGGGACACGGTATCCTTGAACTCCAAGTCGCTCATCGACTTGAAAATGTTTTCATTCACCTTGGCGGACATGATGATTCCTCTTTATCGTCGAAATTACTTCGTCATGGAGGCCGGCAATTGCAGGCCGAGCTGGGCGGAAATGGTCAGCATGCGCTCCAGTGCCGAATCAAAAGCCGCTTCGAATTGCGCAACCTTGGTGCGCGGCAGCGACCAGACCGGCTGCAGGTTCAGCGCGGCCCGCACGGCCAGGTCGCCATAAAACACCATCCACTTGTTGAAGAGTGCAATGTTGTGGGCTGAATGCTGGGGATCAGTCACCAGCATGTGCAGCAGCTCGATGGAGTTGGCCAGGTTGCGCTGGTAGTCGCACTCGGCCGAGGACACCACGGTCGGCGTGAGAAAGTCATTCTGCGCCGCCGCCATCTGCATGAAAAAGCCGCTGCGGAACAACTCGCCGATCAAGGGCTCGAAAACCACGTTGATGGCAAAAACCTTTTCCAGGTAATCCGTGGCTCCGCCTATGCTTTCCACGAGTTGGCGCGTCGGCTGCCAGATGGGAGATTCCAGCCACTCCTGCTTGCCGATTTCGGCATCGAATCCGGGAATGTCGACACCAATATCGCCGAGATACAGCGTGAGGTCCTGGGCAAAACGCAGCTTGTACGACGCATTGGTGAGAATCGTCGAATTGATCATCTGCGTGTAGCCATAGCGCTGCGCATGCATCAGGGCCGTGGCCACGCCGAACTCGGCATGCTTGTAGGCGCCCAGATGCTTCTCCAGCACCTTGACCCAGGTCTTGTCGATGCGCGCGGGCGCCCCGGCGCGGCGCGCGTTCTCCACGGCCTGCGCGATCATCCCGACGATGGTCGACTGGCGCTGGTAGTGGGTGCGCTCCCACTCTTCATCGACCGAGCGGTACTTGTGCCAGTCGCTGCAGCGGGCCAGCGTCCATTTCTCGCTGTAGGTCGGCGTGCCGTCCCCGAACGAGAGAATCCAGTCCTGCAGCAAATAGCGCTTGGGGTCGGGCTGCACGTCAAGGGTCATGTCCTCGTAGTGCGTCGGCTTGCGGCCCTTGGGCGTGAAATAATTGAATTTCCGGCTGTCCGAACCCGCGAATTTCGCCGCGCCTGCGGCTCCGGATTGAATGGCCTGATTTTCGACCGTGGCGGTGCTCATCGTCTTGTCTCCTCGATAAATCAGTGGGCAAGCTCGACCGGAGTGGCGCTTGCTTGGGTAAATTTGTCGACGTGCGTGTTTTCCAACGCAACACCCACCCGTTGAAGCACGGGCAGTACGGCATCTATCATCGGCGGCGGCCCACAGGTATAGGCATCCATTTCACCTTCGAGTTTCTGGGCCGTGAGAATGCGCTCGACCGCCGTGTGCACGAAACCCGTTTCCCCGCTCCACCCGCAGGCCTCGGTGGCATGGGAGAGAACAGGGATAAACTCGAAATCCTGAAGCTGCTGGGCAATCCGCTCGAATTCTTCCAAGAAGAACAGGTCTTTTCTCGTGCGGGCGCCGTAGAAAAACCGTATAGGCCTTTGCTCTTTGCTCAAAATATGGTCGTTCAATATCGACCACAGCGGCGACATGCCGGAGCCGCCACCCACCAGAATCATGGGGCCCGTACGCTCCTCCCGGCGGAAACAGCTCCCGAACGGCCCCTTGATCTTGACCTCGGTGCCCGGCTGCAAACTGCCGTCGAGCAAAGATGAAAATCTGCCGTCCGGGTATTTTCGAATGATGAACTGCAGCCTGTCCGGCGTGGCCTGCGTGCTCGCCATGGAATAGGAGCGGGTCACGTCCGCATCGGGCACGGTCAATTCGACATATTGCCCGGCCCAGAACTTCATAGGCTGCGACAACTGCACGTCCAGCAAACGGATGTCGTGGGTCAGCGTCGTGATGCCGAGCAGCACGCCCTCGAAATCCTTCACGGCAATGGAGCGCCGCAAAAGGCCTTCATCATAATTCAGCAATTCGACCGTCAAATCGCTGAAGGCCTGCGTCCGGCACAGCAGCACGTGGCCGCTGTCCCGCTCATAATCGGGCAACGCAAACGTGGAATGCCCATTGACCTCGGCATCGCCTTCGAGCACGACGCATTTGCAACTGCTGCACCGGCCTTCGCGGCAACCATGGGGCAGCGCAATACCCTGGCGGAACGCCGCATCCAGCACCCATTCACCTTCCTCGACCTCCAGCTCCACGCCGACCGGCTCCAGGCGCACGGTATGAGTCACCTTTTCAGACATAACTTCTTTCTCCACTGTTCAAGATCGCTTTCCCGGTCAAAATCGACATGCCGGGAAAGCGGTGGGAGTTAGAGGGATTTGATCTTGAAGCCCTGGCGATACTCGGCAATATGCTTTTCGCGGGCTTCCGGCGTCATGGCGCGCAGCAGGGTCAGCGGACTTTGCAGCGTGTGGCCGCGCAGGTGGTCCAGCGTCCACATGTGCCTGTCGTCGAATTTCAGGTGCGGCTGCGCGATCAGCGTCTTGCCGTCAGGCCGCACGAAGCCCAGGTCCTTGATGGCATCGGCCAGGTCCCAGCCGTGATAGCACTCCTCCCACTCGCGCCGGCCGCTGAAGCGGCCCATCGCCGGCGTGGCGCGGCCTTCGTACTCGTCGGAGAAGGCGACCTTGTGCGTCCAGCGGCACAGGTCCGAGCAGTAGGTGTAGAGCTGGCCATCGACCTCGTCGACCACCATCTCCTCCCGGATGACGCAGGGCACCATGCAGCTCCAGCAGCGGTGCGGGTACACGTAGCCGTTCTCCTGGTCGAACAGCATATTGGTTTCGCCGGGCTCGCTCTTGCGGGCGTACCACTTCCAGAAGTCGCCGAACTCCGCGTACCAGCCGGGGTACTTGTGCTCGAACCACTCGAAGTCCTTCTCCGTCTGGGCCTCGATGCGCCAGAAGTTCACCGGCCAGCCCACGGCAAAGAACTGCGCGACCTTGTGCACGTAGTTCTTCTTGACGATGCGGTCCCAGGCCGCCGCCACGTCGTCGTGGTGGATCTTGACGCCGTACTTCTCCAGCGGCAGCAGGTAGGTGCGGTAGTAATCTTCGTAGATCCAGCGGTGCCACAGCTCGGCGTAGGACTCCTTGTTCTTGCTGCGGTCCGTCGTACCGTACTCGATGATGGTGCCGATGGCCGCGTCGACGATGGCGTGGTTCTGCCAGAACGCATAGCGTATGTCGCGCTCCAGCAGCAGGTGGTTGTCCGGATCGTTGATGATGGACATCAGCAGCGAGTGCCCGTTGCCGATGTGGCGCGATTCGTCCGACTGCACCGACAGGAACACCGACGAGAGCGCATAGTCGCCATTGCGCGCCGCCTCGGAGGGCATGGCCACGAAGAGCGTGTTGGTGAAGCCGGTCTCGGCCACGACCTGCAGGTAGATGTTGGCCGAGGTCAGCGCGTCACCGGTGATAAAGGCTTCGCCGAATTGCCGGCCGATGGTCGTGGCGTAGCACTTGCCGAACGCGGCCTCCGTGATGTCGAAGCCGGCGGGGTCGATGTAGTTCTCCATGTACCACTTCTTCAGGTTCATCTGAATGGTGGAATGGCGGAACTCGTCGACCATCTGCATGGTGAAGCCGGTGCGCAGCTCCTCGCCCGGCGCCAGGCGGCCGAGCATGGACATGGAGCGCGCCGCCGAGATCTCGGGGAAGGGAATGATGGCCAGGAACAACTTCATCCACTCCACCCAGCGGGGCTGCGTGTTGCGGAACATGTCCCCGCGCAGCGCGGCGTCCAGCGCACCGTAGACGCGGTTGTCCTTTTCCTCCTGCATCGGGAAGTAGGAGCGCAGCACCTGCTTCATCGGATCGCGCGGGGCCTTGCTGATCTTGTAGTCGGTCGGGAAGGTCATCGCCTCCTGGACATAGCTGGGTTGCCAACCCAGGTCGGCAATACGGCGTGCCGCCTCGGCAATGCTGATCCCCTTCTGCGAAGTGATCTTGTTGAGTGTTAATCCACCGGACATCGTGCTCTCCTTAACTTGGCAAGGTCAACAGATGCGGAACCCATGGCACGAGGCACCCGGCGGTGCTTCGTGATGTCTCCATCTGCTCTTGTTGGCGGTCGTCGGCTTGCGGGCCAATCGACCAGGCCCGGCTTCATTTAGCGAGAGCTGTGCCAAGCACCGCCGCGGCCGCGCCGCAGCAGCCTTCACGGGGGAAGACGCAACTTGTCCGCTCGTGAGGGCGGCGCCGGCGTAGTGTTCTGCGACACCCGCCCGTTCGCACGGCGACCGATCCTGGGACGCTGGCGCCGCCCAGGGCGCCTCGCGGCAGCGCCAGCACGTCCTGCCCCGGACGCTTCACTAGGGATAGGACTGAATTGATGCGAGTCAATCGCAAAGCTAGCATCCGCCGCCTGCGAAGCGGGCTGCCTTGGCAGTACAAGACGATGCCGCGCCGCTTTGCAGCTTGCAATGAACATGAAAGCCGTCGCAACGGCCAAGGAGACGAAGATGTCGCCCCAGGACAGAACACAGGCATGGCTGCCTTTCCAGGCGCTCAGCGTCGATGACGTGATGAAGGCCTGGGAGCGCTTCCTGGCGGGCGAGGTGCTGGTGACCTCCGTGATCTCCACGGCGCTGCTGAGCTCCTGGCAGCGCAGCCTGAAGTCCGGCGTGGACCCGGTGAGCCGCGCGGCGCCCCTGGCCGTGCGTGGAGACCGGCTGCAGCGCCTGCGCGAGCGCAACCACGAGCTGCTGGAAGCCGCGCGGGGCCTGTTCGACTCCGTCTCGCAAGTGCTGTCGGAGTCCGGCTCCATCATGCTGCTCACAGACGCCGACGGCATCGTCCTGGAGGCCGCCGGCAACCTGGGCACGCTGGAAGCCGGCCAGGAAATCCGCCTGGTGGAAGGCGGCAACTGGCACGAAGATGCGGTGGGCACCAATGGCATAGGCACCGCGCTGGCGACGGCCGCGCCGGCTTACGTGCATGCCGCCGAGCATTTCTGCGAAGGCATCAAGAGCTGGAGCTGCGCGGCCGCACCGATACGCGCGCCCGTCAGCAACAAGATCATCGGCGTGGTGGACATCTCCGGGCCGCCCAATACGTTCCTGGTCAACAACCTGACGCTGGCCATGACGGCGGCGCAGCAGATCGAGCGGGTGCTGGCCGAGGGTGCGATGCGCGACCGGCTGCAGTTGCTGGAGGTGTGCCTGAAGCGGGTATCGGCCTCCGACGCGGCGGGCATGATCGCGCTGGACCGCTTCGGCCGCCTGGTGCATGCCGCGGGCCAGTTGCCCACGCGCGGCATTCGCATCGGCGAGCCGCTGCCGGGGCTCGATGCCAGCGGCGAGGTCGAGGCCTGGGCCGAGCGGCTGCCCGCGGGCTTTCGCGCCGACCTGTTCCAGCCCGTGGTGGCCGACGGCAAGGCCATAGGTGCGCTGGTCATCGTGCCGCAGCGGCCTGTGCGCTCCTCGTCCCCCATGGAGATGAAGTCCGAGGCCGACAGCCAGCGCAACAGCTTCGCGTACCTGGCGGGCCGCAGTCCTGCGCTGCAGGCGGCCATGGATAGGGCCCGACAACTGGCGGCGCGGCGCGTAACGGTGCTCATCGAAGGCGAGACCGGCACGGGCAAGGAGCTGTTTGCGCGGGCGCTGCACGGCCGCGAAAGCGAGAACGGCCCGTTCATCACCTTCAACTGCGGCGCAGCGACCAAGGAGCTGATTGCCGGCGAGCTGTTCGGCCACGTGCGCGGCGCCTACACCGGCGCCACGTCCGAGGGCCGGGCGGGCCGCTTCGAGCTGGCGCACGGCGGCACGCTGTGCCTGGACGAGATCGGGGAGCTGCCCGCCGAGCTGCAGCCGGTGCTGCTGCGCGTGCTGGAGGAAGGCGTGTTGTACCGGTTGGGCGACACCCGGCCCCGCCGCGTGGACGTGCGGCTGCTGGCCATGACGCACCGCGACCTGCGGGCCGAGGTCGAGGCCGGCCGCTTCCGCCGCGACCTCTACCACCGCATCGCGGTGACACGGCTGAAGATCCCGCCGCTGCGCGAGCGCGGCAACGACGTCGACCTGCTGATCGAGCATTTCAGCCAGCAACTGGCCGAGCGCCACGGCGTGCCCAAGCGGCACTTTCCGCCGGACGTGCTGGACGCGCTGCGCGCCTACGCGTGGCCCGGCAACGTGCGCGAGCTGCGCAACGTGGTCGAGAGCCTGCTGCTGGTGGGCGACGCGGTGAACGTGTCGTGCGAGGAGCTGGACGAGGAGATCGTCGCCGAGCGAGCGCCATCCAGACCCGTTGCGACAGCACCGGCCACGCCGGCCGCACCGGAGCCGGCCAGCCTGGAGGCCGCCGAGCGCCTGACCATCACCCGTGCCATCCAGTCGGTGCAGGGCAACCTGGCGCAGGCCGCGCGCCACCTGGGCATCTCGCGCAGCACGCTCTACCGAAAGGTCGAGCGCTATGGCCTGGAAAGCATCGTCCGCCACGCGGACGAGGCCTGAACGCCGCTCGCGACGGCCCGCTGTTTCACTATCGGACGCCTGCCTCAATATGGGTCGCCGCAACCCCGCGGCGCGCAGCGCGCCATTTGCGCTCTCCAGGGCCGGCGACCCCGTCCAGCACGGGTTTCATCGACTGGCATGGTCCGTGCATTAAATCGCACGCGACGCTTTTCGAGCGTTGAAAGAAACCACTGAACAAGACCCTGCCTGCTCGCGGGCGGCGTGAGCACGCCTATTCACGTCCGCAGCCGAGGAGCGGCGCTTATTCAGCGCGCGATGGCTTTCACGGCCAAGCCCATGACCCACCACGAGGAGACCCGAATGCGCACGATTTCCATCCAACCCGCCACCCACCACAGCGCCGAACAGGCGACGGAGGAAATCGGCGCGGTTCGCAAGGTGAAGTTGCCACTGACCCGCCGAGAGCTGTTGAGGGGAACCGGCGTGATATTCGGCCATATCGCGGCCGGCAGTGCGCTGGTGGCGTTGGCCCCGTCAACCGCTTGGGCCCTGGAGCTCAGGAAACTCAACGAAAAGGAAGGCAGGACGCTCATGGCGATGGGGAAAGTGCTTTATCCCCACAAACAATTGCCTGACGCGGCTTATGCGCTGTTGGCCAAGGATCTGGACGCCAAGGCCCAGAAAAACGCAGATACCGCCAAACAGCTCGTGGCAGGCATCCGTTCGCTGCACCAGGCTGCCGGCGGAGATTTCTTGAAGGCGTCGCCGGAAATTCAGCTTCAGATTGTCAAAAGCCTAGAGGGCAAGCCGTTTTTCGCCACCGTGAGGGGACAGTGCATCACGTCGCTTTACGACAACGATATTGCATTTGCCGCCTTCGGCTATCCGGGCGCCTCTTGGGACAAGGGCGGCTACATCACCCGCGGCTTCCAGGACCTGCAATGGCTGCCTGAGCCCCCGCTGGAGATCAGCCCCAAGCCGTATTTTGGCTGATATGGGCTGCCCGGAGCTGACTGCATATTTATTCCCGACGACATTCATTTTTATATTTGGAGACAGGCATGGCGAAGTTCAATGACAACGATGATTCGGTGGTGGTCATCATTGGCTCAGGTGCCGGCGGCGGCACGCTGGCCAACGAGCTCTGCCAAAAAGGCATCAAGGTCGTGGTGTTGGAGGCTGGCGCGATGCAATCGAATGCCACCTTCATCAACGACGAGTGGAAAGCCTTTCAGCAGCTTTCCTGGCTCGATCCTCGCACCACGTCCGGCACCTGGCGTGTCGCCAAGGATTTTGCAGGCTTGCCCGCCTGGATATGCAAGACCGTGGGCGGAACCACCACGCACTGGGCGGGCGCCTCGCTGCGGTTTCAGGCCCATGAATTCAAGACAAAGACGCACTATGGCGATATTGCCGGCGCCAACCTCCTGGACTGGCCGCTGACGCTGGAGGAACTGGAGCCTTATTACGCACGCGCCGAAGACAAAATGGGCGTGACCCGGACGAATGGAATTCCGGGGCTGCCTGGCAACAACAATTTCAAGGTCATGTATGCCGGCGCCAGCAGTTTGGGCTACAAGGAAGTGCATACCGGCCGCATGGCCATCAACAGCGAGCCGCGCGACGGGCGGGGACGCTGCATGCAACTCGGCTTCTGTTTCCAGGGCTGTAAAAGCGGCGCCAAATGGAGCACGCTCTATACCGAAATTCCCAAGGCCGAGGCTACCGGGAATTTTGAATTGCGGCCGCAATCGCATGTGGTGCGCATCGAGCACAACAACAAGGGCAAGGCCAGCGCTGTCGTCTACTACGACAAGGACGGCAAGGAGCGGCGCCAGAAGGCACGCATCGTCTGCGTGGCCGGAAATTCCATAGAAACGCCGCGACTGCTGTTGTTGTCGGCCTCGAACATGTTCAAGGACGGTTTGGCCAATTCTTCCGGCCAGGTTGGGCGCAATTACATGCGCCACGTCACCGGCTCGGTCTATGCCGCCTTCAAGGACCCCGTGCACATGTACCGCGGCACCACGATGGCCGGTATCGTCCGCGACGAGGCCGGGCATGACGCCAAGCGCGGGTTTGCCGGCGGCTATGAAATGGAGACGCTTTCTCTGGGTTTGTCCTTCATGGCGGCATTCCTCGAACCCGGTGGCTGGGGAGAAGATTTTGCGTGGTGGATGGAGCGCTACACGAATCTGGCCGGCATGTGGATCGTGGGAGAAGACATGCCGCGCGAAACCAACCGCGTGACCCTGAATACGAACGTCAAGGACAAATGGGGCAACCCGGTGCCCAACGTGCATTACGACGATCACGCCAACGACCTGGCCATGCGCGAGCATGCCTTCACGCAGGGTGAGCGGGTATATCAGGCGGCCGGCGCGATCCGCACTTACCGCACGCCGCCCTACCCCTCCACGCACAATCTGGGAACGTGCCGCATGGGTGAAAAGGCGTCAAACAGCGTTTGCAACAAGTACGGCCAAACCCACGATATTCCCAACCTGTTCATTTCGGATGGCAGCCAGTTCACCACGGGCGGCGCGGAAAATCCCACGCTCACCATCGTGACGCTCGCCATCAGGCAGGCGGATCATATTGCCAAGCTCATGAAGGAACGCGCGGTCTGAAATACAGGCCAGCACGCCGGCCGGTGCTCTAAAGGCAGCCGGCCGGTCCATTGCACCGGGCTCATGGGGCTCGATGGGCCAACCCAGGAGGGCAAGAAGCTCATGTGGACGCTTTCGCCAATCAGGGCATTTCAGAACAACTACATCTGGTTATTTCAAAACGGGTTGGAGGCATGGGTCGTCGATCCGGGCGAGCCCGCAAGCGTGCTGGATTACTTGCATTTTCACGGCCTGCAACTCCGGGGCATTTTCATCACCCACCACCACGCTGACCATATAGGTGGCGTACGGCATCTTTGCGAGGCCACCGGAACGGCTGTATTCGGGCCCGCCACCGAGATGGCCGGACACTCCTTCCACAGGCTCTCTGAAGGGGCTCGGGTGTCCGCGCTGGGCATCGAGTTCCGCGTGCTGGATGTGCCTGGCCATACTGCCGGCCATATCGCCTATTACTCACCAGACTTCGACGGCACCCCGCTGCTGTTTTGTGGCGACGCGCTTTTTTCCGCCGGATGCGGAAGATTGTTCGAGGGTACGCCGGAGCAAATGCTGCGCTCCCTCGACAAGCTTGCAGCGCTGCCTGGGCCGACGAGAATCTGCTGTGCCCACGAGTACACCTTGGGCAATCTGAAGTTTGCGCTGGCCGTCGATCCCGACAATGAAGACATTGCCGCGAACATCAAGCACTGCGAGGCTTTGCTGGCGGAGGGGCTCCCCACCGTGCCAAGCTCGATAGAGAAAGAACTGCGCATCAATCCCTTCCTGCGGAGCCGGCACGCCGCCATCAAAAAAGCCGTCAGGCGTTTCCATCCCGACGCATTCAATGAAGTCGAAATATTTGCCGCGCTGAGGGCCTGGAAAGACAGGTTTTAGGCAAGCTCGCGATGGTCATTACGCACTGTCTTCGTCGCCATAGCCTTCTTCTTCATCCTCGTCATCGTCCCCCATTTCCTCCTCCCCACTGTCCTGGACGTCGAAGTTATAGCTATATTTTGGTGTGCCATCACCCCCGCTCATGTCGCCACCCCGAATCAGGCGAAACACTTCCTTGACTGCTTTTTCCACGTCCGCCTCGGTTTTTCCTTCGATTTGAATATTTATCTCTCTGCTGAGCATGACTTCTCCTGTAGTTGACGATATGGCGCACCACAGATTGCAATTTTGCATTTGCGGCGCGCATTGAAGGGGATCAGTTTTTACCATCAATGAGCGGGCAGTGGCACCCCTGCACCTTCAGCAACGAACAGCAGGCGTTACAGATAGGGCCGTCGCTAAATAGGCACAAACAGCCCGCTCCGGTTTGACGGGCCGGCGCTGCGGTCCATTCAGGCGGTGGCGGCATCGCGGCGGTCGAGCCACTTCAGCAGCGTCGCGTAAAGGGCTTGGGGCTGCACCGGCTTGGCCACGAAATCGTCCATGCCCGCGGCCAGGCAGGCGTTGCGGTCCTCGTCGAAAGCGTTGGCCGTCATGGCCAGGATCGATAGGTTTTGCAGCCCGGGCAGCGCGCGCAATGCCCGCGTGGCCTGCAGCCCGTCCATGACGGGCATTTGCATGTCCATGAGCACCAGGTCGTAGGGCGACTGGCGGGCGGCCTCCACGGCGGCCTGGCCGTCTTCCGCGAAGTCCACCCGCAGCTCCACCGCACGCAGCAATGCCAGCGCCACTTCACGGTTGACGATGTTGTCCTCGGCCACCAGCACCCGGGCGCCGGCGTGGCGCCGGCGCAACTCAAGGTCAGCCCGCACCGGCGGGGCCTCCTCGCGGTGCTGCACAGCGGCACCACGGCCCAGGCAGGCCGTGAACCAGAAGATGCTGCCACCGCCCTCGCGCGGCTGTGCGCCGGCACTGCCGCCCATGAGCTCGGCCAGGCGCCGCGTGATGGCCAGGCCAAGCCCCGTGCCGCCGTGCTCGCGCGTGGTCGATGTGTCGGCCTGTTCGAAGGCCTCGAACAGTCGCGCGACCTGCTGCGCATCGATGCCCACGCCGGTGTCCTCGACCTCGAAGCGCATCAGCAGGGCGCCGTCCTCGCGCTGTTGCAGCAGCCGCGCCCGCAGCACGATGTGGCCGGCCCGGGTGAACTTCACGGCGTTGCCCGCATAGTTGAGCAGCGCCTGGCGCACCCGCGTCTCGTCGCCGCGCAGCCACGGCGCCGCCTCATCAGCCTCTATCTCCAGCCTCAGCCCCTTCGCTGCGGCCCCCTCGCCCACCATGGAGCGCACCTGCTCAAGCAGCGCGGACAACTGGAAGTCGCGTTCCTCCAGCCGCAGTTTTCCGGCGTCGATACGGGACAGGTCCAGGACGTCGTTGATGATGGACAGCAGGTGCCGCGCCGCGTCGTCGATGCGGGCCACCTGCTCGGCCTGGCGCGGTGCCAGGCCGTCCTGGCCAAGCAGGTGCGCCAGTCCGAGGATGGCGTTCATGGGGGTGCGCAACTCGTGGCTCATGTGTGCCAGGAAGGCACTCTTGGCCAGGCTGACGGACTCGGCCTGCTCGGTGCGCTGCTGCAGGGCCGCCTCCATGGACTTGCGCTCGGTGAGGTCGCTGATCACGCTCAACAGGCCGCGGGCCTCGCCCTGCGCGTCGCGCAGCACGCTCACGGCAAGCAAGCCGGAAAAGCGCGTGCCGTCGGCGCGGACGTAGGTCCAGTCGCTGCGCGGGCCTTGGCCGGCGTCAACTGCGGGCTGCGGGTCGGTGCGGTGCATGGGCTCGCTGAAGGCCGGCGGCAGTGCGCTCGCATGCGCCTTCACGTCGCTGGGCATCGCCTGGGCCTTGTGTTCCAGCTCCCGCGGGTCGCAAAAGTCCAGGACGGAGCGCCCAAGCGCCTGGGCTGCCGGCAGGCGGAACATCGCTTCGGCCGCGGGGTTGAACATCGTGATGCGGCCCTGGAGGTCGGTGGCCACCACGGCGCTGGCCGCACAGTCCAGGATGGACTGCAACTCGCCCGTGCGCTGGTGCACCTGCTGCTCCAGCGTGGCGTTGAGCTCGACGATGCGCGCCTGCGCCGCCTTGCGGGCCCGGATGTCGTGCAGCGTGGTGGCCACGGCCACCACCTGGCCCTGCTCGTCGCGGATCGGGGCCATGGACACGGTGACGTCCAGGCGCTGGCCGCTGCGGTCCAGCCGCACGCTGTCGAAAGGCGTCACCGGCTCGCCTTGCTGCACGCGCTCCAGCGCGCGGCGCTGTTCCTCGCGCAGCTCGGCCGGCGTCATCAGGTCACTCAGCCGCTGCCCTCGCAACTCGTGCGCCTGCCAGCCCAGCAGGCGCTCGGCGGCGGCGTTCCAGCCCAGGATCTCGTCTTGCAGGCCGTGGATAACGATGGCGTCCTGCGCGCTGTCCACCACGGCAGCCCGCACCGTCCGCTCGCGCCGTACCAGGCGCCGCTCGTGCTCGACCCGCAGGCCGCCGTACAGCAGCAGCGCCAGCAAGGCCGACAGCGTCACCACGGCGCCCGCCAGGTTGGCGGGCGAGCGCAGATTGAGCCGCTCGACAAAGGGCGGCAGCGCCTGGGCCTGCACCAGCCAGTCCCGGCCGGCCAACCGGATCGTCGCCTGCCGCACCAGCGTGTGGGGAACCGGCGCGAACCACGTCGCCGAGGTGAAGAAGCGCTCCGGTGCCTGCGGCTGCGTGACGTCCGTCAGCGTGATGGCGAAGGCGCCGCGGTCGTCGTCGAAGTCTTTCAGCACCTCCTCGGCCACCATGGGCACCACGCTCCAGCCCAGGGTCCGGCGTTCGCGCAACCGGGCGTCGCCAGGCATGGCGCCCTCGTAGATGGGCAGCATCAGCAGGAACGCGCGCTCGCCCTCGTGGCGAGCCTGCACCAGCCGCAGTGGCGCGCTCAACTGGACTTCGCCGCTCAGTGACGCCGCGCGCGCCGCGTCGCGCCGGCGAGGCTCGGACGCCAGGTCGAGCCCCAGGGCATCCAGGTTGCGCGGCAAAGGCTCGATGAACTGGACCACGACATGGTCGTCCGCGTGCGGCGCCAGCTCACGGATGTGGAAGTCCGGCATCTCGCGGCGCCGCGCCGCCAGGAACTCCGCTTCCCGGCCCGCCTCCACGCGGCGGGCATAAGCCAAGCCGCGCGCGCCCGGGAACTCCTGCTCCAGCGCCAAAGAGTCCACGGCCGCCCGGAATTGTTCGAGCGTGATGGCCTCGGCCCCGGCCGCCAGCACGACGGCCCGCGCGCTGCGCACGCCGGATTCGTAAAGCTGCATCCGGCCGCGCAAGCGTTCGGCAGCGCGTTCGACGACCACGGAGAAGCGCGCGTTCTCCTCCTCCGCATTGGCCCGCACCTGCCATTGCCAAGCCATGCCGGCGCACGCGATCCCCACCATCAAGAGCACCGCAGGCCACCGCAGCGGCGATGCGTGCGCGGCCGGCAGCGCATTCATGCCGGCGCACGCACTGCAGATACCGCGGAGCAGCCCATCACGCCTCCTGCCGTCTCGCCGTCCCCGGAGCACCGTAGGGCTCGCCTGTGCGGGCAGCAATGCCGGGACTGAATTGATGTAGACCAGCAGTTTACGCGCGGCTGCCTTTCACCAAATGGGCCATTCCTACCCGTGCACCACCCGCGCAGCGCCTCATTCGTGCAGAAACTCCCCGCGCCAAGCGCGTCGGAAGCACAAGCCACGCGCAAGCGACAATCCGCGCGCCCTGGCACAGGAAGCGCACATCACCGTGACACATTCGGACGTCGTAGAGGATCTGGCGAGCCGCTCACAGCAGCGATTGGTGTTGCTGCTGACCATCGCAGTCCTTGGACTGGCTGCGCTGATGCTGCCGTTCGCCACGCATCCCTTCGCACCGCTTCCTCACATCAGTGGCATGTATGGGACAGCGACCGCCATAATCGACCTGGCCACGTTTTGGCTGCTGGCGTCAGCGCCAAGACAACCGCGCTCGCACGCCATCATTGCTGCGGCCTATCTCTTTGGCGCCCTGATGGCGATGGCTCACGTGCTGACCTACCCTGGCGCGGTGCTCGATGACCGGGCTGTCGTTGGATCGCCGCATGCGGTGAGCTTGCTGTTCATGGTCTGGCGGGCCGGCTTTGCAGGATTCGTCCTTTGGGCGGTCCTGGCCTCATCCCGGGACCAGATGGCCGCACGCAGCAACACCAGCTCGCTGCCCTCTGTCTTGGCCGTCTTGTCGGCGGTTGCGTTCTTCTTTGCATCCCAACTGACGGACGCTGCAGCCTTGGCAACCGTATCCAGCCGGGAGATGTTCAGCGCGCTCAGCCGCCAGGGGGCGTATGCGGCGGCAGTGCTGGCGGTTGCCGCCGTGTTGATGATTTGGCGGCTGCGGCTTTGGAGCCGCTCCATATTTGTCTGGCTCGTTTTTGTGCTGGTGGCTGAAGCCACCGCTGTCTGGTTGAGCACGTTCAGCGGCGGCAGGTACACGCTGGCCTGGTACGCCACCCGGATCGAGGGCGTCATTGCGAACGCCGTCGTGCTGGTGCTGTTGGCAAGGCACTTCCGCAACTTGCATATGGACCTGGCCAGCACGGTCGCCATGCTTCAACTTCGCACGGAAGGACTTCAGGCGGAGATCCATCGCCGTGAGAGCGCGGAGGTCAAGCTCGCACAAGCCAAGAAACTCGAAGCGGTTGGGCAGCTGGGGGCCGGCCTGGCACATGACCTGAACAACATCCTTCAAGTCGTCATCGCGCGCCTGGCGCTCTTGCAGCGACGCGCAGGCAGCGCCGTCGACGCCGATGTGGACGTGATCCGGCGCAACGTGCGCAAGGCAGAGGCGCTCACCCGCCAGCTCACGCTGCTGTCGGGCCGGCGCCATCACAACGCCCGGCCGCTGGACCTGACCGAGATATTCCTCTCCATCGCCGAAGGCCTGCGGGCGCTGCTGGCAAAGCGGCATGAGCTTCTCATCGACGTCGAGCCGGGTCTGCCACACATCGCGGTGGACGCTCTGGAGCTTGAGATCGCCTTGACCAACCTCGTCACCAACGCTCGCGACGCCATGCCCGAGGGTGGGCAAGTGGCCATCGGGGTGCGACAGGTTCCACGCCCCGATGGCACGGTGAGCATCGACATCCAGGTACGCGACACCGGCTACGGGATGACCGCGGAGCTGCGCGAACGGGCATTCGAGCCCTTCTTCACCACCAAGGAGCCCGGCAAGGGAACCGGTCTGGGCTTGCCGCAGGTGCATGGGTTCGTGTCCGCCAGCGGCGGCAGCGTCAGCGTGGAAAGTGAGCCAGACCGCGGCACGGCAGTCACCATGTCCTTTCCCATTCATGCCGAGCCGACGAATCACGACCTCCCGCCGCGAGCCGCCCACCCGCTGCGGACGGGCCAGGTCGTGCTGCTGGTGGACGACAACGACGATGTGCGGGAAGCCTCTGCACAGCTGCTTCGCGCAAGCGGCTGCATCGTGCGCCAGACCCCGGATGCGTCCGTGGCACTGGCGCTGCTGCATGACGGCTTTCGTCCGGGGCTGCTCATCTCCGACATCGTCATGCCTGGTGGCCTCGACGGCGTCGAGCTGGCACACCGCGCCAGAGCCGTGCAGCCGGATCTCGTCATCCTGCTCGTAACAGGCTACAGCGACGCTGCCGACACGGCCAAGGCGCGAGGCTTCCCCGTCATGCGCAAGCCCTACGACTTGGCTTCGCTGGCGCGGGCGCTTTCGTAGTGGTCGGACGGCTAACGCGGACACGGCGCCTCGGTCGGAGGCTGCCATCGACTACTCGATCCACGCCCGGCTGCCGCGGCCGATGGCGTCCCCCAAGCGCCGCAGCGCCGGCACGAAGCGTTCCTGCAGATCGCGCTCGGAAACCGCGGCCTTGGGGAAGACCAGGTTCAGTGCTGCCAGCAACCGCTGCCCGGCATGCACCGGCACGGCCACGGCGGCGAAGTCGGCTTGCTGCAGCCATTCGCCTTCGTTGATGGCGTAACCGCGCTCCAGCGTCTGCGCGATCAGGCGCTGCACGAAGGCGCCGTCGCGCGCAAGCTCGCCCAGGCGATCGCCACGGCGGCGCAGCAGTTCCAGCAGCGCCTCGCGCTCGGCCTCGTCGGCCGCGGCCAGGTAGGCGCGGCCAATGGCCGTCTCCAGCAGCGGCATCTTCTCGCCGATCATGGCCCGGTGCTGCGACAGCGCGCTCCAGCGGTGCGTGGACTCGCGCACCACCATGAAGCCCGCCTCGGCCGTGCCCAGGTCGCAGGGCCAGACCAGCTCGCGCACGGCGGCCTGCATGGCCGGCGAAGCGATGCGCGCCACCCAGGCTTCGTCCTCGAACCCCTCGCTCAGCCGCCGAACCTCGAAGGTCAGGTAGTACTGCCCTTCCTTTTCGCCCTGGCGCACGAAGCCTTGCGCGCGCAGCGTCTCCAGCAGCCGCTTGGTGGTGGTGCGGTCCAGCGCGCACAGGCGCGCGAGCTCGCTGGTGCTGCCGATGCCCCCGGGCAGCCGGTTCAAGGCCTTGAGCACCGCCAGGCCGCGCGAGAGGCCGCGCACCTCCTTGTAGATGCCTTCGTCGTCGCCGGCTGTGGAGGGCATGGCGGGCTTTGCTCCGGGTTAACCCAGGCGCAAACGTGCACCTGGTGCACGCAGTTTACGCATTGATCCAGCGCAAGGACATTGCGGCCACCGCGGCGCGACGCCGCTCGGATCCTGAAGGAGACCGCCGTGTCCACCCACCCCACCCGCTTCGACGCCGACGTGCTCATCGTCGGCGCCGGTCCGGTCGGGCTGACCATTGCCAACACCCTGGGCCTCTACGGCGTGCGGGTGCTGGTGGTGGAGAAGCTTGACCGCATCATCGACTACCCCCGCGCCATCGGCATCGACGACGAGTCGCTGCGCACGCTGCAGGCCACCGGCCTGGCCGCCCAGGTGCAGGCGCACATCACGCCCGACCATGCGATGCGCTTCGTCACCGGCAGCGGGCGCTGCTTTGCCGACATCGACCCGCGCACCGACGAGTTCGGCTGGGCACGCCGCAACGCCTTCATCCAGCCGCAGATCGACGAGCTCCTGTTCCAGGGCCTGGCGCGTTTCGCGCACGTGCAGGTGCTGTTCGGCCACGAGGTCGCGTCCTTCACGCAGGACGAGGCCGGCGTGACGCTGCAGCTCCAGGGTGCCGCAGGGGCGCGGCAGGCACGTGGGCGCTACCTGGTGGCCTGCGACGGCGGCAACAGCTTCATCCGGCGCGGCCTGGACGTGCCCTTCGAGGGCCGCACCAAGCCCAACCAGTGGATCGTGGTGGACGTGCGCAACGACCCGCTGGGCACGCCGCACGTCTACATGCACTGCGACCCCGAACGCCCTTACGTCTCGGCAGCGCTGCCGCACGGCATCCGGCGCTTCGAGTTCATGGTGATGCCGGGCGAGACGGAGCAAGAGCTGTCCCGGCCCGAGAACATGGCGCGCCTCATGCGCAAGGTGGTGGCCGATCCCGACAAGGTGGACTACATCCGCAAGCGCGTCTACACGCACAACGCGCGGCTGGCGGCCACGTTCCGCGTGCAGCGCGTGCTGTTGGCGGGGGATGCGGCGCACATCATGCCGGTGTGGCAGGGCCAGGGCTACAACAGCGGCCTGCGCGACGCCAGCAACCTGGCGTGGAAGCTGGCGCACGTGGTCAAGGGCCTGGCCGGTGAACGGCTGCTCGACAGCTACACGCTGGAGCGGCGCAGCCATGCACGCTCGATGATCCACCTCTCGGAGGTTGCGGGCGACATCTTCGCGCCCTCAAGCCGCTGGGGCGCGAAGCTGCGCGACGGGCTGACGCTGGCGCTCAACCGGCTGCCCTCGGCCAAGCGCTACATCGTCGAGATGCGCTTCAAGCCCATGCCGCGCTACCGGCAGGGTGCCGTGCTGACGAGTGTCGCGGCGGCGCCCAACGGGCTGCTGGCGCGGATGCTGGAGCGCGCGGGCGGCTCGGCCCTGGGCCGCCTTCTCGGCCTGATGGCCGAGAAGGAAGGCTCGCCCGTGCACCGCCTCGTCCACGGCCGGCAGGCCGACGAGGGCACGGCCGTGGGGCGCATGTTCATCCAGCCCCGCGTGCTCTGCGCGGACGGACAGGCGCGGCTGCTGGACGAGGTGATTGGCCTGAATTTCGCCATCGTGGCCTGGGGCACCGACCCGACCCACGGCATGAGCGCGCCGTCGCGGGCCTTCTGGGAGCGGCTGGGGGCGCGCTTCATCACCGTCAAGCCCGCGGTACAGATGGCGCACCACAGCGACCACCGCCGCGGCGTGACCTGCATCGGCGACGTGGGCAACCGGCTCAAGGCCTGGTTCGCACAGCAGCCCAGCTCGGTGGTCTTCATCCGCCCGGACCGCTTCGTGGCCGCCCTGTGCTCGCCGCAGGAAGTGGACGCCACCACCCGCGCGCTGGCCGACGTGATGGCCATGCCGCTGGTGGCGCAGCCCGCCGCCGCATCGCTGCCTGCGCTGGCGGAGGCCGCATGAGCATGGACCGCGCCTTCCTGGGCTTGTCCCATTCGCCGCTGATGGGCCTCAACCCGGTGGCGGCGCCGGTCGAGGCCGCGCTGCAAAACGCCATCGCGCAGGCACGCGAGCAGGTGCAGGCCTTCAGGGCCGAGCTCGTGGTGCTGGTGGCGCCCGACCACTACAACGGCTTCTTCAACGAGTTGATGCCGCCGTTCTGCATCGGCACGGCCGCGCGCTCGGTGGGCGACTACCTCACGCCGCCCGGCAAGCTGCATGTGGACGCCGACATGGCGCTGGCGCTGGCCGAGCGCCTGATGGACGAGGACTTCGACCTCGCCGTCTCGCGCCGCATGCAGGTGGACCACGGCTTCGCGCAGGCGCTGCAACTGCTGTGGGGCAGCCTGGACACGCCGCCGGTGTTGCCCCTGTTCGTCAACGCCGTGGCCCAGCCGGGCATCCCGCGCCTTCGCCGCTGCCGCCAGCTCGGCCAGGCCATCGGCCGCTTCCTGGACGACTGCCCCAAGCGCACGCTGCTCATCGGCTCGGGGGGCCTCTCGCACGAGCCGCCGGTGCCCACGCTGGCGCATCCGGACCCGGCCGTGCGGGAGCGCATCACCTTCCGCCGCGAGCCGACGCCGGCCGAGCGCGACGCCAAGACCCAGCGCGTGATGGCCGCGGGCCGCGCGCTGGCCGCGGGGGACGGCTCCATCAAGCCGCTCAACCCGGCCTGGGACGCGCGCTGGATGGATGCGCTGGAAACCGGCGGCGCCGCGCTTGATGCGCTGTGCGCACTCAGCGAGGACAGCATCGAGCGCGAGGCCGGCCTCTCGGCCCACGAATCCAAGAGCTGGCTGGTGGCGCGCAGCGCGCTGCCTGCCGGTCGCGAACCGCGCTGCACCTTGCGCCACTACCAGGCCATCCCCGAATACATCGCCGGCTTCGGCCTGCTGTGCCTGCAGGCCTGAACCACCCAGGAGAAGACATGGATCCCCGCATCACCGAATGGGCGCAGCGACTGCGCCAGGCCGAGTCCCAACGCGAGCCCGTCGAGCCGCTGCGCGACGAGATCGGCCCGGACCCCGAAGGCCGCATCGCCTACGCCATCCAGCAGGCCAACGTCGAGCATGCGCTGGCGCAGGGCCGGCGCATCGTCGGCCGCAAGATCGGCCTGACCTCGCCCGCGGTCCAAAAGCAGCTCGGCGTGGACCAGCCCGACTTCGGCACCCTCTTCGCCGACATGCTCTATGGCGACGACGAGGAGGTGCCGCTGTCGCGCACGCTGCAGCCCAAGGTCGAGGCCGAGGTGGCGCTGGTGCTCTCGCGCGATGTGGATGCCGCCGACGCCACGCTCGTCGAGCTGATCAACGCCACCGCCTACGTGCTGCCGGCCATCGAGATCGTGGGCAGCCGCATCGCGCGCTGGAACATCCGCTACACGGACACCGTGGCCGACAACGCCTCCAGCGGCCTGGTGGTGCTGGGCGGCGTGCCCACGAAGCTCGACGGCCTGGACCTCAAGCTGTGCGCCATGTCCATGGCGCGCGGCGAAGAGACGGTTTCCAGCGGCAGCGGCGCGGCCTGCCTGGGCCACCCGCTCAACGCCGCCGTGTGGCTGGCACGCAAGCTCGCCGCGCTGGGCCAGCCGCTGCGCGCGGGTGACCTGGTGCTCACCGGCGCCCTGGGCCCCATGGTCGCCGTGCAGCCGGGCGACCGCTTCGAGGCCCGCATCGAGGGCGTGGGCAGCGTGCGCGCGTGCTTCTGCGCCGCCTGACACCTCTTCAGAGACCACCCCAAAGGATTCGCCATGAACCCTACCCGTCGTTTCACCCTGGGTGCGCTGGCCGCCGCGGCCACCCTGGCACTGGCCGGAGCGGCCGTCGCCCAGGATTTCCCGAGCAAGCCCGTCACGCTGGTCGTGCCGTTTCCGCCTGGCGGCGTCACGGACCAGATTGCGCGCGTGCTTGCCGGCAAGCTGCAGGAGGACCTGCGCCAGACCGTCATCGTGGACAACAAGCCCGGCGCCGGCGGCCAGATTGCCGCGCAGACCGTCAAGGGCGCGCCGGCCGACGGCCACACGCTCTTCGTCGCCGCCACGGAGATGTTCGCCGTCAACCCGACGCTGTTCCGCAAGTTCACCTACGACCCGCTCAAGGACTTCCAGCCCGTCACGGCGCTGATCTCCTCGCCGCTGGTGCTGGTCGTGCCCAAGAACAGCCCGGTCAACTCGGTGGCCGATCTGGTGGCCGCCAGCAAGAAGAAGGACGGTGGCCTGAACTTCGCCTCGCAGGGCGTGGGCTCCATCGGCCACCTGCTGGGCGAGCTCTACCGCAGCCGCAGCGGCGGCGATTTCCACCACGTCGCCTACAAGGGCTCGGCGCCGGCGCTGCAGGACCTCATGGGCGGCCAGGTGGACCTGATGTTCGATCCCGTCATCACCACCGCGCCGCTGATCCAGAGCGGCAAGCTCAAGCCCCTGGCCATCGCCGCGACGAAGCGTGCGGCGCAGTTGCCCGAGGTGCGCACGCTGCAGGAGCTGGGCACCACCGGCGTGGACGCCAGCGTGTGGTTCGGCGCCGTGGTCAAGGCCGGCACGCCCGCGTCCGCCGTGGCCCGGCTCAACGAGTCGCTGGCCAAGGCGCTGCACAGCCCGGACGTGGTCAAGCGCTTCACCGACCAGGGCCTCCAGCCCATGCCCATGAGCCCCGAAGCCTTCGGCAGCTTCATGAAGGAAGAGATCACGCGCTGGAGCGCGCTGGTCAAGACGAGCGGCGCGTCCGTCGATTGAGGAACCCACCCATGAACAGCACCAAGCTCAAGGCCGCCATCATCGGCAGCGGCAACATCGGCACGGATCTGATGATCAAGATCCTGCGCCACGGCAAACACCTGGAAATGGGCGCCATGGTGGGCATCGACCCAGCCTCCGACGGCCTGGCGCGCGCCGCGCGCCTGGGCGTGGCGACCACCCACGAGGGCGTCGAAGGCCTGGCACGGCTGCCGCAGTTCGCAGACATCGACATCGTCTTCGACGCCACCTCGGCCGGCGCGCACGTCAGCAACGACGCCTTCCTGCGCAGCCTCAAGCCCGGCATCCGCATGGTGGACCTCACGCCCGCGGCCATTGGCCCGTACTGCATTCCCGTGGTCAACGGCGAGCAGCACCTCGACGCCAGGAACGTCAACATGGTCACCTGCGGCGGCCAGGCCACCATCCCCATGGTGGCGGCCGTCAGCCGCGTGGCCAAGGTGCACTACGGCGAGATCGTCGCCTCCATCTCCAGCAAGAGCGCCGGCCCGGGCACGCGCGCCAACATCGACGAGTTCACCGAAACCACCTCCAAGGCCATCGAGGCCGTGGGCGGGGCCGCCAAGGGCAAGGCCATCATCGTGCTCAACCCGGCCAAGCCGCCGCTGATGATGCGCGACACCGTCTACACGCTCTCGGACTTCGCCGACGAGGCGGCCATTGCCGCCTCGGTCGAGCGCATGGCCGCCGACGTGCAGGCCTACGTCCCGGGCTACCGGCTCAAGCAGCAGGTGCAGTTCGACCGCATCGAGCAGCCGCTGCTCATTCCCGGCGTGGGCCGCATCGCGGGCCTGAAGACCAGCATCTTCCTGGAGGTCGAAGGCGCCGCGCACTACCTGCCGTCCTACGCCGGCAACCTCGACATCATGACCAGCGCCGCGCTGCGCACCGCCGAGAGCATGGCGGCCAAGCTGCTGCAGCCGCTCACGGCCTGAAGGAGACCACCACCATGAACGGCAAGAAGCTCTACATCTCCGACGTGACGCTGCGCGACGGCAGCCACGCCATCCGCCACCAGTACAGCGTGGCGCAGGCCGCGCAGATCGCCAAGGCGCTGGACGACGCCAAGGTGGACTCCATCGAGGTCGCCCACGGCGACGGCCTGCAGGGCAGCAGCTTCAACTACGGCTTCGGCGCGCACACCGACCTCGAATGGATCGAGGCCGTGGCCAGCGTGGTGAAACACGCCAGGATCGCCACGCTGCTGCTGCCGGGCATCGGCACCGTGCACGATCTCAAGGCCGCCTACGAGGCCGGCGCGCGCATCGTGCGCGTGGCCACGCACTGCACCGAGGCCGACATCTCCAGGCAGCACATCGAGTACGCGCGCCACCTGGGCATGGAAGCCGTGGGCTTCCTGATGATGAGCCACATGACCACGCCGCAAAAGCTCGCCGAGCAGGCCAAGCTCATGGAAAGCTACGGTGCCACCTGCTGCTACGTCGTGGACTCGGGCGGCGCCTTGGGCATGCAGGACGTGCGCGAGCGCTTCCGCGCCTTCAAGGACACGCTGAAACCCGAGACGCAGACGGGCATGCACGCGCACCACAACCTGAGCCTGGGCGTGGCCAACTCCATCGTCGCGGTGGAGGAAGGGTGCGACCGCATCGACGCCAGCCTGGCCGGCATGGGCGCTGGGGCGGGCAACGCGCCGCTGGAGGTGTTCATCGCAGCGGCCGAGCGCCTGGGCTGGAACCACGGCACGGAGCTGATGCGGCTGATGGACGCGGCCGACGACATCGTGCGCCCGCTGCAGGACCGCCCGGTGCGCGTGGACCGCGAGACGCTGGCGCTGGGCTACGCGGGCGTGTACTCCAGCTTCCTGCGCCACTCCGAGGCCGCGGCGAGGAAGTACGGCCTCTCCACCGTGGACATCCTGGTGGAGCTGGGCCGGCGGCGCATGGTCGGCGGCCAGGAGGACATGATCGTGGACGTGGCGCTGGACCTGCTCAAGGCCCGCGACAAGGGCCGCACGGCCGCGCAAGCCGCCTGATCGCTCTCCACCTTTTGAAAGACACGCCATGAGCAACACCCCCCTGACCGAAGCCTCCACCAGCCGCTTCGTGCGCATCCAGGAAGGCGACCTCGATCTCCAGCTCCACTACAACGACTGCGGCAGCGGCGACGAGACCGTCGTCATGCTGCACGGGTCGGGCCCCGGTGCCAGCGGCTGGGCCAACTTCAACCGCAACATCGAGCCGCTGGTGGCCGCGGGCTACCGCGTCCTCCTCATGGACTGCCCGGGCTGGAGCAAGAGCGACCCCATCGTGTGCACCGGCTCGCGCTCCGAGCTCAACGCCCGCGCCCTCAAGGGGCTGATGGACGCCATCGGCCTGGACAAGGCCCACTTGGTCGGCAACTCCATGGGCGGGCACAGCGCCGTGGCCTTCGCGCTCGCCAACCCCGCGCGCGTGGGCAAGCTGATCCTCATGGGCGGCGGCACCGGCGGCGCAAGCTCCTTCGTGCCCATGCCCACCGAGGGCATCAAGCTCATCGGCGCGCTGTACCGGCAGCCCACCATCGAGAACCTCAAGCGCATGATGAGCGTGTTCGTGTACGACACGAGCAGCCTCACGCAAGCGCTGTTCCAGGCCCGCCTGGACAACATGCTCACGCGCCGCGACCACCTGGAGAACTTCGTCAAGAGCGCCGAGGCCAACCCCAAGCAGTTCCCCGACGTGGGCCACCGCCTGGGCGAGATCAAGGCGCCGGCGCTGGTGATCTGGGGCCGCGACGACCGCTTCGTGCCGCTGGACACGGGCCTGCGCCTGGTGGCGGGGCTGCAGAACGCGGAGCTGCACGTCTTCAGCCGCTGCGGCCACTGGGCACAGTGGGAGCACGCCGACAAGTTCAACCGCATGGTGCTGGACTTCCTGGCGCACTGAAGGGCGGGCGGCGGGTCACGCTGCGCCCTTCTCTTCCTCCATACGCATGCGCCGTCGCGCGCCCGGGGTCTCCGTGGCGACGACGGCGCTGCAGCCGCTGCGCTGCAGCCGTTTTGCACGAAAGGCGCCCATGAATTTGACAAGGCTGCACCGCCGAGGCGTGCTGGCGCTGCTGGCAAGCCTGCCGCTGATGGCAGCTCGCGCTGCGCCAACCCAGGCCACCAACGTCGACCTGGCGCGCAGGTTTGCCTACGACCTGCCCGCGCCTATCCAGGCGCGGCTGTACGCCGAGATCGACAAGGCCCTGGCGGACGATGCCGTGCGCTCGTCCCTGGAGCAGGCCGGACTGGTGCCGCCCGCCAGCACGCCGCAGGCGCTGGCCGAGCTGGTGCGGGGGGAGCTCGCCACGCGGGGCAGGCTGGTCAAGGCCGCGGGCATCGAGCCGGAGTAGGCGCACGAAAAAGCGGCACTGGTGACGGGCACCGGCGCCGCAAGCCGTTGCGATGGTCAGGCAACGGCTCCCCTGGACATCGTGGCCCGCCTCATTCGACTTCTCGTTCGAAGCTGAGATTTTTCCCGTCATGCCCGCGAAGGCGGGCATCCACGCACGCCGGGAAGCCGCCCGGTACTCGTGGACACCCGCCTGCGCGGGTGTGACGAGGTCATTTCAGTGTGGAGAACGAATTGGAATCAGATCACCGCCACCGCCGATGCCACGTAGACCGTGGCCAGCGCGGTGTTGTGGTTCCAGATCGCGTAAGTGGCACCGCTGAAGGTGGTGGTTCCGGCCGACGTCCAGCCCGCGGTGCCCGCGCTGTCGGCCAGGTTCACCGTGTCGCCCGCATCGCCGGCCACCAGCAGTTGGTGGCGCCCGCTGCTCCCGAAGGCATTGAAGCCCGCGATGTCCAGCACGTCGGACCCCTTGAGGGTCAGCGTGTTGTCGCCGCTGCCGGTGAGGTCGATGCGCTCGACGCCGGCGATGCGGCTGCCGCCGTCGAGGTCGCCCGCGGCCGCGCCGGCCACCTTGGTGAGGTCCAGCGCAAGGCCGGCGCCTGAGAGCGCGATCGTGTCCAAGCCCCCACCGCCGTCCACGCGCGCGAGCCGGTCCACGTTGCCGCCGCTGCCCAGCGGCGCCTGCAGCGCCTGCACCATCGTCGCGTCGATGACGAAGCGGTCGTTGCCCGCGCCGCCGTGCAGCACGCTGGCAGCCGTGACCGTGAGCGTGTCGTCGCCCGCGCCGGCCACCAGGGTCTGCGCCGTGCCGCCGTCGCTGAGCGCGTCCGCCCCGGCCGTGCCGAACTGGTCCACCGCGCTCTGCTGGAACGCCCCGCCCGTACTGCCGAAGATCACCCAGGTGCGCCCGGCGCCCAGCCGCGTGCCCACGGCGGCGCCGGGCGCGCTCACCATCAGGTCGGCCAACCCGTCGCCGTTGACGTCGCCCGCCCCGCTGACGTTGAGGCCGCTGGCGTCGTCCGGGGACTGCCCGGCGATGGCAAAGCCGCCACGGCCCTCGGCCACCGCCGACAGCTCCACCGCCGCCATGCCGCTGCGGCCGAACACCACGTAGCTGCGGCCGGCGTTGACACCGGCGGCCGGATCGCCGTAGGGCGCGCCCACGATCACGTCGTCCAGGCCGTCGCCGTTGACGTCGCCCACGCTCGAGACGCTGTAGCCGCTGCCGTCGCCGCCGGCCAAGCCGTTGATCGCAAAGCCCCCGCCGCTGCCCGCGGCCACCGCTGCCAAGTCCGCGCTGGCCCTGCTGCTGCGGCCGAACACCACATAGGCGCGGCCCGCGTCGGTGCCCGCGGCCGGGTCGCCATAGGGCGCGCCTACGAGCAGGTCGGCCAGCCCGTCGCCGTTGACGTCCCCGGCGCCGCTGACGCTCCAGCCGCTGCCATCGCCGCCGGCCTGCCCGTAGATGATGAAGCCGCCAACGCCCGCGGCCACCGAGGCCAGGTCCACCGCGGCCGTGGCGCTGCGGCCGAACACCACGTAGCTGCGGCCGGCGTCCACCTTGCTGGTGACGACGAGGTCGGCCAGCCCGTCGCCGTTGACGTCGCCCGCGCCGCTCACGCTCCAGCCGCTGGCGTCGTTGGCGCCCTGCCCGTTGATGACGAAGCCGCCGCTGCCCGCGGCCACCGCCGAC
>NZ_BCTC01000020.1 GCF_001571085.1 Azohydromonas lata NBRC 102462 | reverse complement strand
ACCGGACACCAGCAGCGAATAGGCGATGGGGATGCCCAGCGCCATGGCGCCCAGCAGCGAGCCCAGGAAGATGAAGACGGTCATGGTGGTCCTCCCCTTCAGACCTTGGCCGGCTGGCCCAAGTGCAGGTCCTGCACCTGCGCCAGGTCTTCGGATTCCTGCACCGCGATGAGCTCCTCGTCGGCCATGCGGCCGCTGAGCAGCCGCCACAGGCCGTGCAGCAGCAACAGCCCGCTCAACAGCGCGAAGACGGCGCCGCTGGCATAGAACACCGCCATGGACGTGCCGGTCACGGGCGCAACCACGTCCAGGTTGATGCCCACCTGCGTGACGGCCCCGCTCCACAGCAGCCAGGTGACGTAGAGCATGGCCAGGTGCGACAGCAACAGGCAGCCCTTGCGGCCCAAGGGCCCCAGGCGCGACACGAGCATGTCCGAGCCCAGGTGGCCGCGCTCATGGATGGCGACCACGGCGCCCAGGAAGGTCAGCCACACGAAAAGCCAGCGCGAGAGCTCCTCGCTCACGGTGATGCCGGAGTCGAAGGCGTAGCGCAGCACCACGTTGCCGAACACCAGCAACACCATCAGCGCCAGGCCCAGGGCCAGCAGCGCTTCGAGCAGCCGGCAGCCGCCGGCAATCAGTCGGTTCACGGGAATGTCTCCTTTGGGGGCTTGGGTCGCCGCCTTGCACCGCGGCGCGGGTGGCGCCGTCTGGCCGGCGCCGGCGGTCTGTCCAGGGGCGGCGCGCGGGCCGCCCGGGGGCATCACTTCAAGGGCGAGATGGCCGTGGGCAGGAAGATCTGCGACTGCATGTGGGAGGTCAGCCACTGCGGCCCGCCCTTGGGCGGCCACACGCCCTGCTGGACCGCGGCGGCGCGGGCGGCCGAGCGCTCGTTGAGGCTGGTCGCGGGCCAGAAGTGGGTGAAGCGCGGCGTGCCGTCCAGCGCGTACATGGCCAGCAGGCAAGGCGAGATTTCGTTGCGCGCGGGCAGCGCGGCCTGCCAGGCGTCCAGCGTGGGCTGCAGGCCGCCGGTCTTGTACTGGTAGGTGCGCACCTCGTAGATGGGCCCGTAGCTGCCCGGCGCGGGCGGCTCCATCCAGGGAAAGCCGGCGTAGCCGTGCATCTCCAGCCCGGTGAGCAGCTCGCCGCAGTTGAACGGGTTGGAGGACAGCAGCGCGCGGCGGCGCTCGGCCAGCATCTCGGCCTCGTCATCGAAGGCGCGCAGGACCAGCACCTGGTTGAGCGCGCCGATGTCGGAATACCAGCAGCCCAGCAGCCGGCCGCGCGCTTGCGGCGCCTGCACCCAGGCCTGTATGCCCTCGGTGGCTTGGGAGGTGGTGAAGAGGCGGGTCGTGAGGGTGGCGAGTTCGTAGAACATGGCAGGAGGCTCCGGTTGGAAGCGGGGGAAAAGCGGGTAAGAGCGGAGAAAAGCGTTGACTGGAAGGGCCTGCGCTCAGGCCGTGGCCATGGCGGGCGCCGCGGTGGGCTGCATGGCAGGCAAGTGCGCCGCGTCATGCGCCGCGATGAAGCCGAAGGTCATGGCCGGCCCCAGCGTGATGCCGCCGCTGGGGTAGTGCCCGCCCATCACGCTGGCCATGTCGTTGCCCGCGGCCCACAGGCCGGCGATGGCTTGGCCGTTGGCGTCCAGCACGCGGGCCGAGGCGTCGGTGCGCAGGCCGGCGAAAGTGCCCAGGCTGCCGGGGACGATGCGCACGGCATAGAACGGCCCCTGCTCCAGCGGCGCCACGCAGGGGTTGCCGGGCTGCTCGGCTTCGCCCTGCACGCGGTTGTAGGGCGTGCCGCCGCGGCCGAAGGCCGTGTCGCGCCCCTGCCGCGCCTCGGCGTTGAACTGCCCGACGGTGGCCTGCAAGGCGTCGGCCGCGATGCCGCAGGCCTGGGCAAGCTCGCGCAGGTCGCGCCCGCGGCGCAGGTAGCCGCTGCGCAAGTGCGCGCCCAGCGGCACGGGCGCGGGGCGCACGCGGCCCAGGCCGTAGCGGCGTATGAAGCGGTGGTCGCACAGCAGCCAGGCCTGCGGCACCTCGCCGGCCGGCGTGGCGCGCACCAGGGCGCTGGTGAAGTCGTGGTAGCTGTCGGCCTCGTTGGTGAAGCGGCGGCCGTCGGCGCGCATGGCGATCAGCCCCGGCTTGGCGCGCTCCACCAGGTGCGGGAAGTGCTTCACACCGCCATCGCGCCCGGGCACCAGCGACACCGGCGCCCACGCGATGGGCGCGGCCAGCGAGCCGTCCACCACGCCGCCCGCGCCCTCCCCCAGGCGCAAGCCGTCGCCGGTGTTGCACGGCGGCGCGGCCGACCAGTGCGCGGCCGCCAGCGTCGCATCGCCCAACAGCGCCGCGCGCCGCGCCGCGTCGTGCGGGAAGCCGCCACAGGCCAGCACCACGCCGCGGCGCGCCTGCACCCGCACCTCGCCCTGCGCCGTGCGCAGCACCGCGCCGGTGACGCGGCCGTCCTCGGTCAGCAGCCGCTGCACCGGGCTGGACACGCGCAACTGCACGCCGCGGTCCAGCGCCGATTTCAGCAAGCCGCCCACCAGCGCGTTGCCCGCCACCAGCCGCATGCCGCGGCGGTGCAGCAGCAGGTCTTTCACATGCGCGCCCACCCGGCGGGCGACGTAGCCGAAGGCGCTCCACGAGCGCATGGCGTTGAAGAAGTGCTTGAGCTCGCTGGCGGCGATGCCCATGCCCAGGAAGCTGATGAGCTCCAGCGGCGGGCGCAGGTAGGCCAGCGCCGGCCCAAGCGCGCGGGCGTCCAAGGGCGCCGCGCACACCGACCTTCCCCCGGTGGCGGCTCCTGCGCTCGTTCCATGAAAGTCGGGCACCCCATTGCCGTCGATGAAATCCAGCGCCGTGCTGCCGCGGAAGAACTCCACCATGCGCGGCCCGTGCTGCAGGAAGGCGTCGATGCGCGCCTCGTCGTACTGCGCGCCCAACTCGTGGCGCAGGTACTCGCGCGGCCCCTGCAGCGTTTCCCGGATGCCGGCCGCCACCGCCAGCGGGTTGCGCGGAATCCACATCCAGCCGCCGGACCAGGCCGTGGTGCCGCCCAACACCGGCTCCTTGTCCACCACCAGCACCTGCAGCCCCAGCGCGGCGGCGGTCACGGCAGTGGAAAGGCCGCCCGCGCCGGAACCCACCACCAGCAGGTCGCAGCGGGTGGGCACGTCGCCGGCGCTGACGCTGCCGCGCGCCGTGGTGGCCAGCGGCATGGCGGGCACGTGGCGGCTGTCCAGCGATGACTTCACGGCCATGGCGCTCAGCCCTTGAGCGGCCCGTCGGCCAGCAGGAACTCCACCATCAGCGCGCACACGCCGGCAAACATGTCGGCGCCGACCTGCGTGCCGCAGCCCAGGCCGCGCGCGGCCTCGATCAGCGGCGTGACGGCCGGCTTGGTGATGACGTCGCCCACGAAGGTGGAGCGCTCCAGGCCGGACACGTCAAAGGGAACGGGGTCCGTGGGCGACATGCCCACGGGCGTGGCGTTGATCACCAGGTCGAAGCCCCGCGGGTCGGCGCTGCCGGCCACGACGCGGCCCGCGTGGCGCTGCGACAGCCGCGCCATCAGCGACTCGCGCCGCGCCGCGTCCGGCTCGTGGAGGGCCAGCGACTGCACCCCCGCCTCCAGCAAGGCCAGCGCGATGGCCGAGCCCGCCCCGCCGGCACCGGCCAGCAGGGCGCGGCGGCCCCGCGGCTCGCAGCCGTTGCGGCGCAGCGCGTGCACGTAGCCTTCGCCGTCGAAATGATCGCCGTGCCAGGAGCCGTCGGCGTTGCGGCGCAGGATGTTGACGCCGCCCAGGAAGTGCGCGCGCTCGGTGGCCGTGGCACAGAAGCGGTAGGCGTCCAGCTTGTGCGGGACGGTGACGATGACGCCGTCCAGGTTGCGCATGCACGCGGCGCCTTGCATGAAGGCGTCCAGGTCGGCCGTGGCCACGTGCACCGGCATGACG
Organism: Azohydromonas lata NBRC 102462; assembly: GCF_001571085.1. Classification (GTDB taxonomy): domain Bacteria; phylum Pseudomonadota; class Gammaproteobacteria; order Burkholderiales; family Burkholderiaceae_C; genus Azohydromonas; species Azohydromonas lata. The sequence continues at coordinate 75,457 of NZ_BCTC01000020.1, read as the reverse complement.
ATGGCGTTGCGGCCCTGCGCCTGCAGCGTCTGCGTGACGCCGGCGGGCGATTTCACTTGGGCGATGGGGTCGCCGATGATGGCGACGACGCGCGTGGCGCCGTCGAGCTGGAAGTTGCTCATTGCGGTGAAGCCTCGTGGAGGGGTTGAAGGTCAGGCGGCTGCGGCGGCGGCCGGGGCGCGGGCGGGCCCGGCGCTTGAAGCGTGCGCACCGCCGCGGGCGCGGCCGGATGCGTGGCGCCCGGCCAGGTAGCCGAACACCAGGCCCGGGCCCAGCGTGATGCCGGGCGCCGCGTAGACGCCGCCGAAGGCCGAGTGCATGTCGTTGCCCACGGCATACAGGCCGGCGATGGGCTGCTGCCGCGCATCGAGCACGCGGGCCTGCGCGTCGGTGGCCCAGCCGGTGGCCGCGCCTATGTCGCCGGGATAGAGCTTCACGGCGTAGAACGGCGCCTCGCGCAGCGCTCCGATGTTGGGATTGGGCAGGCCCAGCGAGGCGTCGCCCATGTTGCGCGAGTAGTCGGTGCTGCCGCGCTTGAAGTCCTCGTCCACGCCGGTGTCGGCGTAGCGGTTGATGCGCTGCACGCTGTCCTGCAGCGCGTCGGCGGGCAGGCCCAGCCTGGCGGCCAGCTCGGCCAAGGTGGCGCCCTGCGTGAGGTAGCCGTCGTCCAGGTAGGGCTGCAAGCCCTGTCCGCCGGGCCGCACCATGCCCATGCCGTACTTCTTCAGCGCGCGGGCGTCGGCAATCAGGTAGGCCGGCACCGCGCCGGCACGCTGCATGGCGATGCCGAAGAGGTGGTAGCTGGTGCTCTCGTCCAGGAAGCGCCGGCCCTGGGCATCGACGGTGATCATCCCGGGCTTGGCGCGGTCCATCAGGAAATGCGGGAACACCGCCTGCGTGCCGTCGGCGCGCTTGCGCAGCGACACCGGGGCCCAGAACGCCGGGCTGAGCGCGCCCTCGCCGTAGCGGGCGCCCAGCGCGCTCACCAGCGCGTGGGCCTGGCCGGTGTGGCCGGGCGCGCCAGGGCACCAGGCGTCCTGCGTGCCCAGCAGTTGTGCCCGCAACGCCGGGTGGCGGTTGAAGCCGCCGCTGGCCAGCACCACGCCGCCGCGCACGGCCACGCGGCGGCGCTGGCCGCCCTGCTCCAGCGTGAGCGCGGCGATGGCGCCGTCCTCGCGGTGGAAAGACGCCACCTGCGCCTGCATCGCCAGCTTGACGCCGGGTTGCTGCATCAACGAGTACAGCAGCCGAGCGCACAGCGCGTTGCCCATGAGCAGCCGCGTGCCGCGCGGATGCGCCAGGCGGTCCCGCGCGTGGCGCGACAGGATGCGCAGGCTGTAGCGCAGCGACTTCAGCGACTTCCTCATCGCCAGCAGGTGCGGGATGTCGTTGCGGTCCACCATCATCCCGCCCAGCACTGTGAATTCCTGGATGGGTGCGCGCAACAGCTTGAAGTACGGCCCAAGCAGCCGCCCGTCGAAGGGCAGCGGCTCCAGCGCGCGGCCGCGCAGCGTGGAGCCCGGCAGTTGCGAGATGTAGTCCGGGTGCGTCGGGTAGGGCCTGAAGCGCACGTGCGAGTGCTGCTCGACGTGGGCCACGGCCTCGGGGCCGGCGTGCAGCAAGGCCTGGCGCAGCGCCCGCGGGGCGCGCTCGCCCACGGCGGCGTCCAGGTAGGTCTCGGCATCGCGCAGCGTGTCGGACGGGTTCACGGCCGCGCTGTGATGCGTGCCGGGCACCCAGGTCGTCCCGCCGGACAGCGCGCTCGTCCCGCCCACGTGCGCCGTGCGCTCCACCAGCAGCACGCGCGCCCCGTCCAGCGCCGCGCACAAGGCGGCCGACATGCCCGCGGCGCCCGCGCCCACCACCACCACGTCGAACGCTTCGCCCTCGGCCGGCGCCTGTGAGAGTTGGTACAGCATGGCCGGCCCCTTACTTCGCCGCGGCGCGGACCTTGTCCACCTCGGCCACCATCTCCTTGACCAGGTCCTCGCCCACGCTCTTGGCGTACTTGGCGAACACCGGGCGCGCCTTCTCGCGCATGCGGGCGACCTCGGCCGGCGCCACCTCGTTGACGGCCACGTGCTTCTTGAGCTCCTCCAGCGCCGCCGCGTTCTTCTGCCGCGACACCTTGCGCTCGTACAGCCCCGCCTCCACGGCCGCCTCCTGCAGCACCTTGCGCTCGTCGCCGCTGAGCTGGTCCCAGACCTTCTTGCTGAAGATCAGGAGCTGCGGGTTGTACATGTGGTTCGTGACCGAGTAGTACTTCTGCACCTCGTAGAACTTCTGCACGAGCATGGTGATGGGCGGGTTGGTCGCGCCGTCCATGGCTTTTTGCTCCAGCGCCGGGTACAGCTCCGGGAAAGGCAGCGGCGCGGCGTTGGCGCCCAGGGTGTTGAGCAGGTCCAGGTAGATGGGCGTCTGGATGACGCGCATCTTCAGGCCCTGCAAATCCTCCAGCTTCGTGATGGGCCGCTTGCTGTTGTGCATGTTGCGAAAGCCCAGCTCCCAGTACGCCAGGCCCACCAGCCCCTTGGGCGGCATGAGGTCCAGCAGCTTGCGGCCCACGGGGCCGTCCACCACCGCGTCGGCCTCCTGGTAGGTGGAGAACAGGAACGGCAGGTCGTAGATCGCCATTTCCTTGACGATGCCCTGCAGCAGGCTGGCGTTGGTGAGCGTGAATTCGATGGTGCCGCCCTGCACCGAGCTGAGCACCGGCACGTCGCCGCCCAAGGTGCCGCCGCCGAAGACCTTGACCTTCATGCGGCCCTCGCTCTTCCTGCCCACCAGCTCGGCGAACTTTTCCGCGCCGTCGTACTGCGCCGTGCCTTTGTCCACCACCAGGGCCAGCTTGAAGCTGCGTTCCTTGATGTCGGCGGCCTGCGCCGCACCGGCCACGAGCAGCGAAGTCGCCGCCACGGCGGCCATGGTGTGGACCCACTTGAGCATGTCTGTCTCCTTCAGCGTCTTGATCAACCCGGAATTCCCGGCTCGGTGAAATCATAGTTCACCAAAACGGGAATAAAAAGACAGACATGACCTCAGAAGCTCAGCGTTTTCCCGTAGAAGCGACGCATAAACGTCTTGGATGGACAACTTAATTCTCTTTTTAGTGAATCAAGGGAGCCACTGCGCTGCCCTCACAATGCCGGGCAACCGAGTTCGCCCATGCCAGCAGCCAAGACCGCCACTGAACCCCGCACCCGCGATGCCGAGCGCTCGCGCCAAGCCATCCTCGACGCCGCGAGCGCCGCCTTCGCCGAGACCGGGCTGGGCGGCACGCGGCTGGAGCACGTGGCCGAGCGCGCGGGCGTGGACAAGAAGCTCATCTACTACTACTTCGAGAGCAAGGAAAAGCTGTTCCTGGCCGCGCTCGAAGAGGTCTACGCGGGCATACGCCGCGCCGAGGCGCAGCTCAACCTGACGGCGCTGGACCCCGTCACGGCCATACGCCGGCTCATCGAGTTCACGTGGGAGTACCACCGCGCCCACCCGGAGTTCCTGGCGCTGATCAACAGCGAGAACCTGCACCGCGCGCGCCACTTGGCGCAGTCGCAGCGCATCCTGGAGCTGCACTCGCCGCTGATCGCCACGCTGGCCCAGGTACTGGAGCGCGGCCGCGAGGACGGCGTGTTCCGCGGCGGCGTGGACCCGCACCAGCTCTACATCACCATTGCGGGCCTGAGCTACTACTACCAGTCCAACCGCTACACGCTGTCAGTCATCTTCGGCCGCGCAACCGACACGCCCAAGGCCATGCAGGAGCGGCTGTCGCACACGTGCGAGGTCGTGCTGGGCTATCTGCTGCGCGGCGGCTGACGCCGGCTACGCGCCCGGCGCGGGCGCCAGGGGCAGCACCATTTCCTGATGCGGAATGCCCGCCTCCATGAAGGCCTCGCCCCGCGGCTGGAACCCGGCCGCCAGGTAGAAGCTCGCGGCCGACTGCTGCGCGTGCAGCACCACCTCGCGCGCGCCCTGGGCGCGCGCCGCCTTCAGCAGGGCGTCCAGCAGCGCCTGGCCCACGCCCCGGCCGCGCTGCGAGGCCAGCACGGCCAGGCGGCCCAGCTTGAGCACACCGTCCGGCTGGGGCAACAGCCGGCCCGTGCCCAGCGCCTGGCCCGCGCCGTCGCGTGCCAGCACGTGGATGCAGCCGGCATCAGCTGGGTCGCGCTCCAAGTTGGCCGGAATGCCCTGCTCCGCCACGAACACGGCGTGGCGCACGGCTTGGGCATCGGTCCCCAACGCCTGCCAGCTTCCGGTGAGCACCGTGATCTCGGTTTCTGGGAGATGTTGGTTTGGGAGAATCTTGTACGTTGCACAAAGCATGGCAATGAACTCCTGGCCGGCCACGGCCCTCACGTGCCCCAGGCCTGGCGCAGTGCCTCGGCCACAACCTGCTGGGCCTGTGTGGCCTGTGGGATGGCACGGCCCATCTTGATGAAGTCGTGCGTGAGGCCGCGGTACAGCTCCAGCTCCACGGGCACGCCGACGGCGCGCATCTGGTCGGCATAGGCCACGCCCTCGTCCACCAGCGGGTCGCACTCGGCCAGGATCACGCAGGCCGGTGCCACGCCGTCGGCGTCCGCCTCCAGCGGCGCGAAGCGCCAGTCGCGGCGGTGGTGGAAGTCGATGTAGTGGTCGAAGAACCAGGCGATGGCCGCCGCGTCCAGCACGAAGCCGTTGGCAAAGAGCTTGTGGCTAGCCGTGTCGGCGTGGGCCGTGGTGCCGGGCGTGATCAAGACTTGCAGCGCCAGCGGCAGCCCAACGTCGCGCGCGTGCAGCGCGCACGCGGCCGTGAGCGTGCCCCCCGCACTGTCGCCGCCCACGGCCAGGCGGCGGCCGTCCAGGCCCAGCACAGCGTCGGCTTGGGTGGCCAGCCAGTGCATGGCGGCCCAGGCGTCGTCCACGGCGGTGGGAAAGCGGTGCTCGGGGGCGAGCCGGTAGTCCAGCGCCACCACTGCCCCGCCGCTGCGCAGCGCCAGCTGGCGGCACAGGCTGTCGTGCGTTTCCAGGTTGCCGATGACGAAGCCGCCGCCGTGCAGGTACAGCAGCACCGGCAGCCGCTCATGCGACACCGCGTACAGCCGCGCCGGCAGCGCCGTGCCGTCGGCCGCGGGAATGGAGAAATCCTCGACCCGCGCCAGCGGCGCGCGCGGGGGCTCCAGCACCTCGGCGCGCAGCGTGTAGGCCGCGCGCGCCTCGGCCGGGGTCAAGGCGTGCAGCGGCGGGGTCTTCACGCGCGACATGCGCGAGAGCAGACCGGCCATCTGCGGCGTGAGAAGTGAATGGCTCAAGCGACGGGCCCTGAATGCGACGGGCGGCGAGTATGCCCGCGCACGCTTTCACGACCCCCAAAAGAAAAAGCCCACCGGCCTGATAGGACCGGTGGGCATCATGCGGCGGTTGTTGTCCGCCGCATGGACTCACTGTGCCGCCAGCCTGGTAAGGCCGGCAGCCCGCACCCCCATGCGGGATCAGTGGATCAATGGAACTGTTCTTCCTCGGTGGAGCCCGTCAGCGCCTTGACGCTGGAGGAGCCGCCCTGGATGACCGTGGTCACGTCGTCGAAGTAGCCGGCGCCGACTTCCTGCTGGTGCGACACGAAGGTGTAGCCCTGCTCGCGAGCCTGGAACTCGGGCTCTTGCACCATGTTGACGTAGTGCTTCATGCCTTCGCCGCGGGCATAGGCGTGGGCGAACTGGAAGGTGTTGTACCAGTTGATGTGGATACCAGCCAGCGTGATGAACTGGTACTTGTAGCCCAGCGCGGACAGCTCTTCCTGGAAGGCGGCGATCTGCTTGTCGTCCAGGTTCTTCCTCCAGTTGAAGGAAGGCGAGCAGTTGTAGCTCAGCAGCTTGCCCGGGCAGGCGGCGTGCACGGCTTGGGCGAATTCGCGGGCAAAGCCGATGTCAGGCACGCCGGTTTCGCACCACACCAGGTCGGCGTAGGGGGCGTAGGCCACGCCGCGGCTGATGGCCTGCTCCAGGCCGTTCTTCACGCGGTAGAAGCCTTCTTGCGTGCGCTCGCCGGTGACGAAGGGCTTGTCGTTGTCGTCGCAATCGCTGGTCAGCAGGTTGGCGGCTTCGGCATCGGTGCGGGCCAGCACGATGGTGGGCACGCCCATGACGTCAGCGGCGAAACGAGCGGCGATCAGCTTCTCGACGGCTTCGCGGGTCGGGACCAGCACCTTGCCGCCCATGTGGCCGCACTTCTTCACGGCGGCCAGCTGGTCTTCGAAGTGCACGCCGGCGGCGCCCGCGGAGATCATGTTCTTCATCAGCTCGAAGGCGTTGAGCACGCCACCGAAGCCGGCTTCGGCATCCGCCACGATGGGCAGGAAGTAGTCCACGAAACCTTCGTCGCCGGGGTTGATGCCACGCGACCACTGGATTTCGTCAGCACGCTTGAACGTGTTGTTGATGCGGCGAACCATGGTGGGCACCGAGTCGTACGCGTACAGCGACTGGTCGGGGTACATGGTTTCGGAGGTGTTGCCGTCGGCGGCGACTTGCCAGCCCGACAGGTACACGGCTTCCAGGCCAGCCTTGGCCTGCTGCATGGCCTGGCCGGCGGTGATGGCGCCGAAGGCGTTCACGTAGCCCTTCTTGGCGCCGCCGTTGACCTTCTCCCACAGCTTCTCGGCACCCTGCTGAGCCAGCGTGTACTCGGGCTGCAGGCTGCCGCGCAGACGCACCACGTCAGCGGCGCTGTAGCCACGCTTCACGAGCTTCCAACGGGGATTCTCGGCCCAATCCTTTTCCAGGGCGGCGATCTGCTGTTCGCGGGTCAGTTTGGTCATCGGTTACTCCTTCAGGGGGGTCAGTCAAAAGTGGCGAATCGATGGCTAAAGCCTAAAGGCGGAAGTCCTCTGACAGAAGACTTATGTCTTATATAAGACAGAAAATTTTCTCCTTTCAAATCAACAACTTGTCTTTTTGATATCGCAATACGGAATGAAATTTTCCGTAATGAGAAAAAATGCTGCAGCGCGAAAAGCTTACTTTTCACAATGCGGAATCGGATTTTTCAAAGTGCGAAGGAACGCCATTCGCAATGCCGGTTAACCCTCGCCTTCCTGCGAAACAGGGAGCGTGCTCAACCAGCCGCCTGCGCGCGGCGTCCGTGCCGCAGCGCCAGCAGGGCCAAGGCCAGCAGCGCGAGCACGGGGCGCAGGGATTCGGCATGGCGCTGCGGCTGCGCCAGCGCCGGGTCGCGCAGCAGCGGCAGCATCTGGCCGGCGGACTGCAGCCGCGCGTAGCGCAGCCCCGTTTCCTGGGCCAGGCGGCGCAGGTAGGGCTCGCGCAGGGAAGACAGGTGTTCCCGCCCCGGCGTGGCGCCCAAGTCCGGCGCCGGCGCGGCGCCGCCGGCCTCCTCCACCATCTGCTCGCCCTGCACGCTGCCGCCGCGGCCACGGCTGTACGGATCGACCTGCGCCACCTCCTGTGCGCCCCAGGTGCCCAGCGGCCGCCCTTCCAGGTCGCTGCGCGGAATGGGTGCGAGCTGCAAGCCGCCCACGCCGATCAACCAGCCCGCGTCCTGGCCCGGCTCGGCATCCATGGGCGGGCGGTAGCGCGGGTTGAGCGGCGGCGCCTCGTGCCCGTCGGTCACGAAGACGAGCGCCGGGCGCTGCGGCAGCGCCCGCACCAGGCGCAAGGCGCCGTTGAAACCCTTGGAGACTTCGCTGTTGCCGCTCCAGGCCATGCGGCCGTCCACGCGCGCCAGCGTGCCGCGCAGCTCCTGCAGGTGCTCGCACACCTCCAGCGGCGTGAGCAGCAGCACGCTGCGGTGCTCGGTGAAGACCCCCAGTCCCACGCGCGAGCCGCACGGCAACGCCCCGAGCGCCTCGTGCAGCGCCGCCTTGGCCAGCGCCAGGCGCGAGACGGTGCGGCCGTCGAGCTGCACGTCCGCCACGTCCATGCTCTGCGTGATGTCCAGCACCACCACCGCCTCCACCCGCGGCCGGGTCAGCGGCACGTGCACGTCCACCACTGCCAGCCCAAGCAGCAGCGCCGCCAAGGGCAAGGCGCGGCGCCCTCGCGCGGGCCACAGGCCGCGCAGCCTGTTGGCGAGGCTGGCCGGCGCGGGCTTCACGGCAAACCCTGCGACACGCCGCGCATGGTGGTGGCGGCCCGCTCGGCGTCGCGCGGCGCGGCGGCGGGCGCGGTTTCACCCTCGTCGGGGTCGGGCTGCAGGCGCTGCGCGCGCTCCAGGTTGTAGCGGGCAGCCCAATGTTGGGGATCGCGGCGCAGCAACTCGCGCAGGTTCTCCTTGGCCAGCTCGACCAGGGCGATGGCCTGCCCCGGCTGCGGGCCGCCGCGCAGCCGCTCGGCCTCGCGCAGCAAGGCGCTGGCGGCGTTGAAGCGCGCGGCCTGGCCCAGGGGCGTGTTCTCGGACTGCAAGGCGCGCCAGCCGTCCAGTGCGGCGTCGCCGTTGCCGCTGGCGGCCAGCTCGGCGGCGATGGCAAAGCGCACTTCCGGCGGCAGCGTTTCAGGCGAGCGCGCCGCCTGCTCGCCGGCCTGCGCCTGGGCGCGGCCTTGCCGGATGGCCTCGTTCCACCGCTGCGCCCGCCACAGCGCCGCGGCGTCCCAGGCCAGCGCCGCGAGCACGGCCGCCAGCAGCGCCCACCACAGGCGCCGGCGCACCTTGGCACGGTCCAAGCCGCTCAAGCCCAGCGAACGCGCTGCACGCATTGCGCCCCCCACAACAAGAGCACGGCGCCCAGCGCCACGCCAAGGAACCACGAGTCCAGCGGCCTGGGCGGCAACCGCTCTTCGAAACCGTTGGGCAGGTCGGCCAGGCGGCCCACGTCCTCCACTGCGCGCAGCAGCGCCGCCGGGTTGCCCACCTCGTAGGCGTGGTACTGCGGGCCCAGCGTGCCGAAGAAACGGTGCAGGAACACCTCCGGCACGTTGTTGGCCGCCTCCGGGTCGCTGCCGGGCGGCGGCTCCAGCCCCGGGCTGCCGGCCGAGCGCAGGTAGAGCCAGTGCAGCGAGACGCGGTCGCGCCGCATGCGCTGCGTGATGCGCTCGCGCACGGCGGGCTCCAGGTGGTCGCCGCCGTCGGACACCAGCATCACGATGCGCGCGCCGGCAAAGGGGCGCTGCTCGAAGTAGTCCAGCGCCGCCAGCACGGCCTGGCCGATGTCGGTTTCACCCAGCCCGCGGCCCACGCCCCCGGCGGCGATGGCCGCCTGCACGGCCGCGGTGTGCGTGGTGAAACCCAGCACCGGCAGCGGCATGGTGCTGAAGGCCACCAGGCCGAAGCGGTCGTTGGCGCGCTGCGCCACGAAGTCCGACAGCACCTCCCGCGCCACGCGGCTCTTGGCCCGCCCGCGCCCGCCCTCGCCCGTGAGACCCCCGCTGCGCGCCGACTCGCCCCCGCCATTGCGCGTGCCGCCGAAGCCCTGGTCCATGCTCCCGCTGCGATCCAGCAGCAGCACGATCTCCGCGCCCCGTCCAACGCGCTGCACCACGCGCTCCGGCTGGCGCGGGCCGGCCAGGGCGACCACCAGCGCGGCGATGGCGATGGAGGCCAGCAGCCGCAGCAGCAGCGCGACGGCTTCTCCCAGCCGGTCCGGCGGCAGCAGCGCCAGCGCGCCGTGCAGCACGGGCGTTTCGCTCGCGCGGCGCCAGGGCAGCAGCGCCAGCGGCAGGAGCAGCAGCCACCAGGGCTGATCGAGGCTGAAGGCCCTCATGCCGCCTCCCGCTCCAGCGCCCTCGCCCGCCGGCACAAGGTTTTCAACAGGGCGGCATCGGCCTGCACGGACGCGTCGGCCGCGAAGAAGGCCTGGCGGGACAGCGCAAAGAAGCGCTCCAGATCAGGCCGCAGCGGTGCAAACGCGGGGCGGCGGGCCAGAAAGCCGTCCAGCCCCTGCACGAACAGCACTTCCCCATGGCTGCGGTTGAGCGCCAGGTGCAGCGCGGCGAGCGCCCGCCGCCATTCGTCCGGGCCGGCGTCGGCCGGCAGGCGGCGCAGCGCCCGCCAGGCGTCATCGAACGGCCGCTGGGGGCGCCGCCCCGGCCAACCGAAGCGGCGCACCAGCAGCGCGCCCAGGAGCAGCACGGCGAGAAGAGCCTCGGCCATCACGCGGCCGCGCGTGGCCTCGGCGGCGATCAGCAGCGGCGGCACGTCCAGCTGCAGAGGTCCAAAACCGTTGCGATCCGGGGGCGGCTGCGGCACCAGCGGCGAGACCATCACGGGCACGGCGTCCAGCCTCACCTCTTGCGACCTCCCTCCTTCCTGGCTTGCCTTGAAGCGCAGCACCACGGGCGGCAGGTCCATGAGCTGGGGCGACGGCGGGGAACGCAGCACCTGATAGGTCAGGACAAACTTGTATGTGTCGTGACGGGTCCACCAAGGCGGCGGCTGCCAGCGAGCCTCGCGCAGTTCCACGGACGCGCTGGGCCGCGTGGTGGGCAGCGAGGCGTCGTCCAGCCGCAGGCCGGGCGGCACGCTGAGCTCGGCATGGCGCTCGATCAGGTCACCGACCTGGTAGCCGTAGGTGCGCGGCGGGGATTCGTGGAGTTGGACGACTTGGGCGGCGGCTGGAGCGGCAACGGTGGTCAGCACAACTGGAATCGCAAGGACCACAGCGCTGACCGCGACGCTTTTGGCACCGGCCGGAAGCCGACGCACCACACTTCCTACTTCGTCATTCCCGCCTTCGCGGGAATGACGGATCGGGGTGCGCTGCAAATCAGTTTCCGGCGGACGCCCACCACCTTTCCCTGGACAGCAGTGCGCCTGCCCGCCCACGCCCTCACCCCTGCAGGAAATGCCGCGTGACCGCATCCGCATCGAACTCCCCCTCGATGAACAGCGGCCGCAGCCGCTCCCGGGCAAACATCTCACTGAGCGCCTCGCGCCGCTGCAACGCCGCCTCTTCCCAGCGCCGGCGCAACGCTGGGCGCCACCACAGCAGGCGACGGGCACCGGTTTCGGCATCCACCAGCGGCAGCAGCCCGCTGCCGGCCTGCGGCACGAACTCGCGCTCGTCCCAGATCACCACCGGCACCACCCAGTGCGCGGCCAGGGCGGTGAACCAGCCGCGCAACTCCGGCAACGGCACGTGAAAGTCCGAGGCCAGGAACACCAGCGCGCGGGCCCGGCCCAGGCTCGCGGCCACCTGCGCCAGCGCCCGGCTGCCGTACCCAACGGGCTGCAAGGCGCGCAGGGCGGCGGCCAGGGCCGGCGCGCGGCCGGCCTGGCGCGCGGGCGGCCAAATCAAATCGTCGCGGATGCGGTCGTCGCAGGCGGCGCAGCCCAGCGGGTCGCCCGCGCGCCAGGTGGACCAAGCCAGGCTGGCGGCGAAGTCGGCCAGCACGTCCAGCTTGCGCCGCGGCGCGCCAAAGGCCATGGAGCCGGAAACGTCGGCGACGAGCCATACCGTCTGCGCCCGCGGCAGGCTGTGTTGCCGCACCTGCCAGCGATGGAAGGGGTCGCGCAGCGAGGCCCGCAGATCCAGCCGCCGCGCATCCGGCGCGCGCAGCCAGTCCACATGGCCGCGGAATTCCATGCCCCCGTCCCCGCCCACGCTGCGGTGCGCCCCCGGCCGCAGCCCCTCGGCCGGCGCGGGCAGGCGGTAGAAAAACTCGGCCGGGGCTTCGTCCAGGGCCATCGCGACTCTCCAAGGGCCGGCTCAGGGCGCAGGCACCGATTGCAGGATGGCCGCCGTGAGCGCCGGCACCAGCGCCGCGCGGCGCAGCTCGTACACCGGCTGCAGCACCAGCCGGTGCGCCAGCACCTCGTGGAACACCGCCTGTATGTCTTCTGGGACGAGGTGGTCGCGCCCGTCCAGCCAAGCCGCCACGCGCGCGGCGCGCAGCAGCATGCTCATGCCACGCGGGCTGGCGCCGGCCAGCACCAGTTGCGAGGCGTCCAGCCCCAGCCCGGCGGGCAGCGCCACGCCGCTTTCCGACGGCTTTTCGCTCGCGCTCCACAGCGCCAGCGCGTAGCGGCGCAGCGCGGGCGATGCGTGTATGTGGCTTTGGATGGCGGCAGCCAGCGCGCCCAACTCCCGGTGCTGCACCAGGCCCGTGGGCAGCGTGTCCACCAGGGCGTCCGTGTCGTGGAAGCGCGGGTCGAAGACCAGCGCCTCGCGCTCGGCGGCGTCCGTGGGCGTCTCCAGCGTCACTTCCAGCAAGAAGCGGTCGCGCGCGGCCACGGCCAGCTCGAACGTCTCCTCGCGCTCGACGCGGTTGCGGTCGGCGAAGACCAGCAGGTGCGGCACATGGAACTCGCGGTTGAAGGCCGAGACGCTGCGCTCGGCCATGGCGCGCAGCAGCAGCGAGTGCACCTGGGGGCGGGCTCGGTTGATCTCGTTGAAGAAGAACACCGCCAGCTCCTCGCCGCGGGCGATGAGCGGCCCCGGGTCCACGGCCGGGCGGCCGTCGGCGGCGATGTGGGTGTGGTAGACGAGGTCGGCCGGCATCAGGTCCACCGTGCCCTCCACCCGCGCGAAGGCCCCGCCCACCACGCGGGCGAAGGCGCGCAGCAGCGTGGTCTTGCCCACGCCCACGTCGCCCTGCAGCAGCACGTGGCCGCGCGCGAAGACGGCGACGTTGATCAGCCGGATCGCCCGCGCCTGCCCAACCACCACGCGCGCCACTTCGCGCTCCATCGCCAGCGCCAGCTCCCGCTGCGCCGCCAGCCAGCCCGTGTCTACTGCCATGGAACACTCCTGCCCGTTCCGACGGACGCCCTGGTGCCGCAAGGATGCCCGCGCAACCGCCCGTGGCCGGCCTGCGAAGGCGCAAGGCGCGCTTTGCCGCGGCCCCGCAGCACGGGAGTGTCCGACACGCACGCAGCGCGCACGCAGCGGCTCAGGGGAAACCATGGGTGGGACGGCCCACCCAGCCGTGCGCAGCCCCAGCCGCGGCAGGCCCGCGAACGCCGGATCGAGCGCCACCCCCTTGCCCAGGGCTAGACTGCAAGCGTCGCGGCTGCAACGGCCGTGCTGGTTGAGAAGCTCATGACGTCTGACCGCAGTACCGATACGCCCTCACTCGACGCCCACTGGATGCCCTTCACGGCCAACCGGCAGTTCAAGCAGGCCCCGCGCCTGCTGGCCCGCGCCGAAGGCATGCACTACTGGACGCCGGAAGGACGGCAGGTGCTGGACGGCGTGGCCGGGCTGTGGTGCGTGAACGCCGGGCATGCGCGGCCGCGCATCGTCCAGGCCATCGCGCAGCAGGCCTCGGTGCTGGACTACGCCCCGCCCTTCCAGATGGGCCACCCCCAGGCCTTCGAGCTGGCCGAGGAGCTGGTCAAGCTGACCCCGCCGGGGCTGGACAAGGTGTTCTTCACCAACTCCGGCTCCGAGTCCGTGGAGACGGCGCTGAAGATGGCGCTGGCCTACCACCGCGTGCGCGGCGAAGGCAGCCGCACCCGGCTCATAGGCCGCGAGCGCGGCTACCACGGGGTGAACTTCGGCGGCATCTCCGTGGGCGGCATCGTCGGCAACCGAAAACTCTTCGGCACGCTGCTTTCCGGCGTGGACCACATCCGCCACACGCACGACCCGGCGCGCAACGCCTTCAGCTTCGGCCAGCCCGCCCACGGCGCCGAGCTGGCCGACGACCTGGAGCGGCTGTGCGCGCTGCACGACGCCAGCACCATCGCCGCCGTCATCGTCGAGCCCGTGGCCGGCTCCACCGGCGTGCTGCTGCCCCCGCAGGGCTACCTGCAGCGGCTGCGCGAGATCTGCGACCGCCACGGCATCCTGCTGATCTTCGACGAGGTCATCACCGGCTTCGGCCGCACCGGCCAGCCCTTCGGGGCCCAGACCTTCGGCGTGACGCCGGACCTCATGACCGTCGCCAAGGGCCTGACCAACGGCTGCGTGCCCATGGGCGCCGTCTTCGCCAAGCGCGCGATACACGACGCCTTCATGCACGGCCCCGAGCAGGCCATCGAGTTCCCGCACGGCTACACCTACTCCGCCCACCCGCTGGCCTGCGCGGCGGCGCTGGCCACGCTGCAGACCTACGCGGAGGAAAACCTCCTCACCCGCGCCTCGGCGCTGCACGAGCACTTCGGCCACGCGCTGCACGCCCTCCGGGGCCTGCCGCACGTGGTCGACGTGCGCAACATCGGCCTGGTCGGCGGCGTGGAGCTGGCCCCCCTGCCGGACGCGCCGGGCAAGCGCGCCTTCGACGTGTTCCTGGACTGCTGGGAGCAAGGCGTGCTCATCCGCACCACGGGCGACACCGTGGCGCTCTCGCCACCGCTCATCATTGAGAAGGCCCACATCGACCGCATCGTGGACACGCTGGCCGGCGCGCTGCGCCGTGCGGCGTGAGCCGCAGCCCGGACAGCAGCGCCAGCCCATCCCGAACACCCGACACACCAACAGCCCCACCACCCGACAGCCCATGAAGACCACGCCCCCCGTCGTCCTCGTCCCGGCCTGCAACCGCGTGTTGGGCCAGCATGGGTTCCACGTGGCCGGCGCCAAGTACGTGGAGGCCGTGCGCCTGGCCGGCGCGCTGCCGCTGGTGGTGCCGGATGCGTCCGAAGCCGAGCTGGACGCGCTGCTGGACCTGGCCGACGGGGTGCTGCTCACGGGCTCGCCCTCCAACGTCCATCCCAGCCATTTCGGCGAAGAGGTTCGCGACCCCGCGCTGCCGCTGGACCCCACGCGCGACGCCTGGACGCTGCCCTTCATCCCGCGCCTGCTGGAGCGCCGGCTGCCGCTGCTGGCCATCTGCCGCGGCGCGCAGGAGCTCAACGTCGCGTTGGGCGGCAGCCTGCACCAGGCCGTGCACACGCTGCCCGGCCACCTGGACCACCGCGGCCAGGGCGAAACGGCCGAATCCCTGTACGCGCCCGCTCACGAGGTGCAGGTGGAACCCGGCGGGCTGCTGGCGGACGTGGTGCGCGAGGGCACCTTCCGCGTCAACTCGGTGCACGGCCAGGCCGTCCACCGGCTGGCCCAGGGCTTGCGGGTGGAGGCGCGGGCGCCGGACGGGCTGGTCGAAGCCTTTTCATGGCCCGGCGCGGCGTTCGCGCTGGGCGTGCAGTGGCATCCGGAATGGCGGGCGCGGGACAACCCCGTGTCCCTGCAACTGCTTCGCGCCTTCGGGGCGGCCTGCGCAAGGCAGGCGACGCACCGCAACCAGTTCAAGCAACGACAGGAGGAGTGAGCCTATGGTGGAAAGAAAAGAGTTCACATACAGCGACCTGGAACAGTGGCTGGACCAGCACCGCGTCACCGAGATCGAGTGCCTGGTGCCGGACCTCACCGGCGTGGCGAGAGGAAAGATCCTCCCGCGCGAGAAGTTCACCGAGGACCGCGGGATGCGGCTCCCGGAAGTCGTGGTGGCCATGGGGGTGACGGGCGAGTTCCCCGAGGAAGGCCCCTACTACGACGTCATCACCCCCACCGACCGCGACATGCACCTGCGCCCCGACCCGGCCACGGTGCGCATCGTCCCCTGGGCCACCGACCCCACCGCGCAGGTCATCCACGACTGCTTCGACCGCGACGGCCGCATGATCCCCTTCGCCCCGCGCTCCGTGCTGCGCCGCGTGTGCGAGCTGTTCCAGTACGAAGGCATGGAGCCCGTGGTGGCGCCGGAGCTGGAGTTCTACCTGGTGGCGCGCAACACCGACCCCGACATGCCGCTCAAGCCGCCCATAGGCCGCAGCGGCCGCGCCGAGACCTCGCGCCAGGCCTACAGCATCGACGCCGTCAACGAGTTCGACCCGCTGTTCGAGGACGTCTACGACTACTGCGAAAAGATGGAGCTCAGCGTGGACACGCTGATCCACGAAATCGGCGCGGGCCAGATGGAGATCAACTTCTTCCACGGCCACCCCATGGCGCTGGCCGACGAGGTGTTCTTCTTCAAGCGCACGGTGCGCGAGGCCGCCATGCGGCACGACATGTTCGCCACCTTCATGGCCAAGCCCATTGCCGGCGAGCCCGGCAGCGCCATGCACATCCACCAGAGCATGCTGCGCAAGGACACGGGGCAGAACCTCTTCAGCAACCCCGACGGCAGCGCCAGCCGCGAGTTCTACTGGTACATCGGCGGGCTGCAGAAATACGTGCCCGCGGCCATGGCGCTGTTCGCGCCCTACGTCAACAGCTACCGGCGCCTGGCGCGCTTCACGGCCGCGCCCATCAACATCCAGTGGGGCACGGACAACCGCACCGTGGGCATACGCTCGCCCGTGGCCCCGCCGGCCGCGCGCCGCGTGGAAAACCGCGTCGTGGGGGCCGATGCCAACCCGTATGTGGCGCTGGCGGCCACGCTGGCCTGCGGCTACCTGGGCATCAAGAACCGCATCGAGCCCACGCCGGAGTGCAAGGGCGACGCCTACCTGGGCGACTACGCCCTGCCGCGCAGCTTGGGCGAGGCGCTGGAGAAGCTGCGGGCCGAGACCGCGCTGGCCGAGGTGCTGGGCGAGAGCTTCATCACCGTCTACACCGAGGTGAAGGAAACCGAGTTCGCCGAGTTCATGAAGGTGATCTCGCCCTGGGAGCGCGAGCACCTGCTGCTGCACGTCTGATCAGAAACGACTGGAGGAGTCCATGAGCAACACCGTGACCGACATCGCCAGCGCCGCCACCCTGCTCGATACCACGGCCGCCTCGACGCTCGCGGCCGCGGGCGCTCCCCTGGGCGGCAGCCCGGGCGAGGACGGCGGCGCCAGCGGCGCATTCCGCGGCCGCAGCACGCGCGAGTGGCAGGCGGCGGACGCCGCGCACTTCCTGCACCCCTTCACCGACTTCAAGGCGCTGGCCGCGCGCGGCGCGCGCATCGTCACCCGCGGCGAGGGCATCTACCTCTGGGACAGCGAGGGGCACCGCATCCTGGACGCCATGTCGGGCCTGTGGTGCGTGAACGTCGGCTACGGGCAGCAGCCGCTGATAGACGCCGCCACGCGCCAGATGCAGGAGCTGCCCTTCTACAACGCCTTTTTCCAGACCAGCACGCCGCCGGCGATCGAGCTGGCCGAGTTGCTGGCCGAGCTGGCGCCGCCGCAGTTCAAGCACGTGTTCTTCGCCAGCTCCGGCTCGGAGAGCAACGACACCGTGGTGCGCATGGTGCGCCGCTATTGGGCGCTGATGGGCCAGCCGCAGCGGCAGGTGATCATCAGCCGCTGGAACGGCTACCACGGCTCCACCATGGCCGGCGCCTCCTTGGGCGGCATGCCGGGCATGCACGAGCAAGGCGGGCTGCCCATTCCCGGCATCGTCCACATCGGCCAGCCGCACTGGTGGGAGCACGGCCGCGCGCTGGGCCTCTCGCGCGAGGAGTTCGGCCTCAAGGCCGCGCAGTGGCTGGAGGACAAGATCCTGGAAGTGGGCCCGGAGAACGTGGCCGCCTTCATCGGCGAGCCCGTGCAGGGCGCGGGCGGCGTGGTCGTCCCGCCGGAAACCTACTGGCCGGAGATCCAGCGCATTTGCGACCGCTACGGCATCCTGCTGGTGAGCGACGAGGTGATCTGCGGCTTCGGCCGCACCGGCCACTGGTTCGGCTGCGAGCGCTTCGGCACCCGGCCGGACCTCATCACCTTCGCCAAGGGCGTGACCAGCGGCTACGTCCCCTTGGGCGGCGTGCTGGTGGGCGAGCGCGTGGCGCAGGCGCTGATCGAAAAGGGCGGCGAGTTCACCCACGGCTACACCTACAGCGGCCACCCCGTGGCCTGCGCCGTGGGCGTGGCCAATTTGCAGCTCGTGCGCCGGCTGAAGCTGGTGGAGCGGGTGCGCGACGACACCGGCCCCTACATGGCCGAGCTGTACCAGCGCATTGCCGCGCACCCGCTGGTGGGCGAGGTGCAGAGCTGCGGCCTCATGGGGGCCATCACGCTGGTGCGGGACAAGGCGACCAACGCGCCCTTCCCGGCCGAGGTGGACATCGCCATGGTGTGCCGCGGCCATTGCTTCGGCAACGGGCTGATCATGCGCGCCGTGGGCGACCGCATGATCGTCGCGCCCCCGCTGGTCATCACCCGCGCGCAGCTCGACGAGATGGCCGCGCTCATCCAGCGCTGCCTGGACCTGACCCTGGCCGACGCCACGTGCAACGGCTGGCTGTGAGCCCCCCATGAAGCTGCTCAGCGCCCTTGTAGGAGGCCCGCTCGCGGGCCGAACCGCTGGCGCTCTGCATGACCCAGCTCCACCGGGTTCGGCCCGCAAGCGGGCCTCCTACAAGCAAATTCGAGGACTTGCATGAACCGCCCAAGCATCGACTGGCACGCCCGCGCCGCCGAGGTCCGGACCGACGGCCGCTGTTTCATAGCCGGCCAGCGCCGCGACGCCGCCTCCGGCGAAACCACTGTCAAGCGCTCGCCCGTGGACGGCCGCCTGCTGGGCACGGTCGCCCGCGGCCAGGCGGCCGACGTGGACGCCGCCGTGCGCAGCGCCCGCGCCGCCTTCGACGACCGCCGCTGGGCCAGGCAGCCGCCGGCCGCGCGCAAGAAGGTGCTGCTGCGCTTCGCGGAGCTGGTGCTGGCCGCCCGCGAGGAGCTGGCCCTGCTGGAGACGCTGGACATGGGCAAGCCCATAGCCCACGCGCTCACGGTGGACGTGCCGGCCACGGCGCGCTGCATCGCCTGGTACGCCGAGGCGCTGGATAAACGCTATGACGAGATCGCGCCCACGGCGGAGACAGGCCTGGCGCTGATCACGCGCGAGCCCGTCGGCGTGGTCGGGGCCATCGTCCCGTGGAACTACCCCATGATCATGGCCGCCTGGAAGATCGCGCCGGCCCTGGCCATGGGCAACTCGCTGGTGCTCAAGCCCAGCGAGAAGTCGCCCTTCACCGCGCTGCGGCTGGCGGAGCTGGCGCTGCAGGCCGGGCTGCCGGCGGGGGTGTTCAACGTGGTCCCCGGCCACGGCGCGGAAGCCGGCGAGGCGCTGGCGCTGCACATGGACGTGGACGCCATCGGCTTCACGGGCTCCACCCGCACGGGGCGGCGCATGCTGGAGTACGCGGGGCGCAGCAACCTCAAGCGCGTCTTCAACGAGTTGGGCGGCAAGTCCGCCTTTCTCGTCTTTCCCGACTGCGCCGACCTCGCCCGCGCCGCCGCCACCGCCGCGGGCAGCATGTATTTCAACCAGGGCGAGAGCTGCAATGCGCCCTCGCGCGTGCTGGTGCACGAGGCCATTGCGGACCAGTTCGCGGCGCTGCTGGCGGCCCAGGCCCCGCGCTACGCCCCGGGCGACCCGCTGGCGCCGGGCACGGCCATGGGCGCCATCGTGGACGAGCAGCAATTGCGCACCGTGCTGGGCTACATCCAGGCCGGGCAGGAGCAAGGCGCGCGGCTGCTGGCCGGCGGGCGGCAGGTGCGGCTTGAGAGCGGCGGCTACTACGTCGAGCCCACCCTCTTCGACGGCGTGCACAGCAGCATGCGCATCGCGCAGGAGGAAATCTTTGGGCCGGTGCAGGCCGTGCTGCGCTTCCGGGACGAGGCCGAGGCCGTGCGCCTGGCCAACGACACGCCCTACGGCCTGCAGGCCAGCGTGTGGAGCGACCACCTGAGCCGCGCCCACCGCGTGGCGCGCGCGCTGCGCGCCGGCACCGTGCACGTCAACCAGTACGACGAGGACGACATCACCGTGCCCTTCGGCGGCTTCAAGCAAAGCGGCAACGGGCGCGACAAGTCGATGCACGCCTTCGACAAGTACACCGAGCTCAAGACCACCTGGGTGCGCATAGACCCGGCCAACGACGGAGGCAACGCATGAGAGACCTGCGCGAGCGGCTGAAGAAGCAGGGCATACACACCCTGCTGGTGCAGTTCACCGACCTGCATGGGGCGGCGCGCGGGAAGTTCGTGCCGCTGGCGCACCTGGACGACGTGCTCACCGACGGCGCCGGCTTTGCAGGCTCAGCCGTCTGGGGCGGCGCGCTGCCGCGCACGGGCCAGCGGGCGCGCTACCACGCGCGCGGGCAGGCGACGTCCATCCTGGCCCTGCCCTGGCTGCCGGGCGTGGCGCGCATCGTGGCCGACGGCTTCGTGGCCAACGAGCCCTTCGATGCCGACCCGCGCCAGGCGCTGCGCCGGGCGCTGGCGCCGCTGGCGGCGCAGGGCTGGCACTTGCGCGTGGGCCTGGAGCCGGAGTTCTTCCTGCTGCGCCGCGAGGGCGAGTTGCTCGTTCCGGCCGACGCCCACGAGCGGCTGGACAAGCCCAGCTACGACCTCAAGACGCTGCCGCGCCAGGCCGGCTACCTGCACGAGCTGCGCGAGGCGCTGGAGCGCTGCGGCGTGGACGTGCTGCAACTGGAGCATGCCGGGGGGCCCGGGCAGTACCAGATCGACTTCGGCCCGGTAGATGCGCTGGCCTGTGCCGACCAGTTCATGCTCTTCAAGCAGGCGGCGCACGCCATCGCGCAGCAGCACGGCATGCTGTTTTCGCTGATGCCCAAGCCGTTCGCGGAGCAGCCCGGCAGCGACATGCACGTGCATGTGTCGCTGCGGGAGGGCGAAGGCGTGGACGCGGTGAGCCTGTTCACGCCGCACCTGCCCGACGGCGCGGTGGACCGCGGGCGCCCGCTGTCGCTGATGGGGCGGCACTTCGTGGGCGGCATGCTGGCGCACAGCGCGGCGCTGTGCGCCCTGGCCGCGCCCACGGTGAACTCCTACAAGCGCCTGGGCCCAACGACCTATGGTGCCGGCGACGCGCCCAAGTTCATCGCGCACGGCCTGGACAACCGCACGGCGCTGGTGCGCACGCTGCACGGCCTTTTCGAATGGCGGCTGCCGGATGCGAGCGCCAACCCGTACCTGATGCTGGCCGGGCTGGTGGCCGCCGGGCTGGACGGGCTGGAACGCCGCCTGGACCCCGGCCCCGACGTGGACCTGGACCTGCTGGACGCCCCGCCGCAAGTGATTTCCGAACTCGCCCTGCGCGCCGTGCCGCACAGCCTGGCCCAGGCGCTGGATGCGCTGGAAGCCGACGAGATATTGGTCAAGGCGCTGTCACCCGCCCTGGTGCACGAGTTCGTGCGGATCAAGCGGGAGGAATGGGCGGAATACACGCGTCATGTGAGCGCGTGGGAGTTGGAGAGGTATGCGGATGCGTTTTGAATTGAGCACGGAGTCCCAATGAAGTCGCCCGGAAAGCCAAACGCTTTCCGGGCGACGCGCCGGTGCCTGGGGCGATAAGTTTTCAGGCCTTTTGCAGCTTCAAGCCCTCGCTGGCCTCCCACCTCCCCGCCTTGTCCACCACCAGCACGTCCACCTGCCACTCCCGCGCCAGGCGCAGCGCCTCCTGCCGACCGGCGTTGAGCATCACCTTGGTCAGCGCGTCCGCCAGGGCGCAACTCGGCGCCGCGACCGTGACGCTGGACAGGCCGGTCGGGGAGTAGCCGGTGCGCGGATCGAACACATGGTGGTGCCGATGGTCGGCGCTGAAGAAGGTTTCGCTGTCCGACGAGGTCGCGACGCTGCGCCCGTCCATGGCCAGCCGGCCCAGGAGGGCTTGAGCCTCATGCGGGTCGGCAATGCCCAGCAGCCAGGGGCGATCCGGTTCAGGACGGCCCAGGGCCGACCATTCGCCCGTGTTGATCAGCGCATGCCGGATGCCGCGGCTCTCCAGCCCGGAACGCACCAGGTCCGCCGCAAAGCCCTGCGCGATACCGTTGAGCGTGACCGCCATGCCGGGCCCGCCCAGGCGGATCTCCTGGGGCGACACCCGCAGCCTGCGCCAGCCGACGGCAGCCCGCGCCTGCGCGACGGCCGTGGCCGACGGCAGCGTGCCCCGGCGCTGGGCCGCTTCGAACACGGTCCACAGGGGCTGCACCGTGACGTCGAAGGCTCCGCTGCTGCGCGCCGAGATGCCTTGAGCCAGTTGGAACACCTGGAGCAGGTCTGGGTGCGGATCGCGCAGCACGCCGTCGCGGTTGAGGCGGCTGACGGCGCTGTCCGGGTTGAACAGGCTCATCTGATCCTCGACATGGCGGACGACCCGCACGGCGGCGTCCAGCGCCTGATCGGCTTGGGCCGCTTTGGCGTGGGCCACCCGCAAGGACAACACCGTGCCAAAGCCGACCAGGCTGCGCTCACGCCATTGCAGCGGGGCGGTGGCCGGCATCGCCGCGCCGGCGGGGCCCAAGCCTCCCAGAGCACCCAGGCCCAGGCTGGATTGGAGAAATACACGACGCTTCATGGGATTCATCCTTGGACCGGTGCCACGGTTTCTTTTTCCACCGCCGCCGCGATGGGAATCTGGCGGGCGGCCTTCCTGTTCATGGCAATCAGCGGCACGCACAGCTGTTCGCTCTGGAAAATGGCCACGCAATCCAGGCACTGGAAGCATTCGTTGTAGTTGATGTCCCCGGATTTCGGGATGGCCTTGTACGCGCAGTCATTGCGGCAGCGCTGGCAGGGCGTGCCGCATTCCGTGCGCCGCGCGATCCAGTCGAAGCGGCGCAGGCGCCCGAAAATCGCCATGCCCGCCCCCAGCGGGCAGAGATAACGGCAGTAACCCTTGTAGACGAACGCACTCAGCGCCAGCAGGCCGCCAGCCCAGGCCACGAAAGGCCAGTCACGGGCGAATACCAGCGTGATGCTCGTCTTGAAGGGCTCGACCTCGACCAGACGGTCGGTCCAGGGCACTGAAACGCAGGCCGTCACCACGATGGCGGCCAGCACGGCGTACTTGATCTTCTTGAGCTGCGCGTCGGCCCGCTCCGATATGCGCCATTGCGGCAGGCGCAGCGGCTTCACCACCTTGCTCACCAGCTCCTGCAGGGCGCCAAAGGGACAGAGCCAGCCGCAGAAAGTACCGCGCCCCCACACGAAGAACGTGATGGCGACGAAGGCCCACAGGCTGACCGTCATCGGGTCGTACAGGAAGAAGTCCAGGTTGCGCCCGGCCATCACGGCCTGCACCAGGGCGGTGATGTTGACAATGGACAACTGCCCCTGCGCATACCAGCCGATGAAGGCCACGGTGAACAGCAGATAGCCAGTGCGGAAAAAGGCCAGCCGGCGCGGGTTCTGCGACAGCCACAGCTGGTTGCGCAGCGCCCAGGCCAGGACGCCCAGGCCAATGGCCAGCAGCGCCACTTCGCCGACGCGCGTGCGCCAACTCGTGCGCCAGGTCTTGTCGTTGCTGCTGGCCGCCTCGAAATATTTGGCGGGCAATTGGGCATCGAACCCCAAGGCCCTGGTGACCCGCTCCGGATAAATCTGGCCCTTGCTGCGCGTGACGTGCAGGTTGAAATTCAGCGCCTGGGCCGGATCGAGCCCGGCCGGCGCGATGACGCGGAAGGCCCGCCACTCGGCCGAGCGCAGCGATGGCGGCAGTTTCAGATCCACGTCCAGGTCCAGGTCGCGGATTTCCAGCGGCAGGTTCTGCTGCTGCAGCGTCAAGCGGTCGGGGACGGCACCGCGGACGAAATCCTCGCCCAGCATCGAATAACGGCCGCTGGCGACCAGCAGCAGGGCATGGTCCCCCTCCTCCAGCCGCGACTGCATGAATTTCCAGCCCGCCGGCGTCAGCAGGTTGCGGCCCACGGACGGCACGTTCAGGTAGGCGAAATACACGTCGACGAAGCTGTCGTCCCCGCGCCTGGTGCCTTGCTCGTCCAGGCCCTCGCCCACGGTGCCCTTGAAGGCCGCTTCCACATCACGATTGCGGAAGGTCTTGCGTGTGATCAGGCCCGCCTTGACCATCTCGTCCCAGCCCATCGACTCGAAAACGTCAGGTCTGAGGTGCGCCACGAGGTCGGGGTCGCGGCCTTCGGCATAACCCATCTTGGCCCGCGCCACCTTCAGCGAGGCCGCCAGCAGGCTCTGGTTGAGGATGCGCACCGAGGCGGTGGCCTTGGCCACGCCGTCGATGTAGACGTTTGCGCTGCCGGCCTTGCCGCCGCTGTTGAGGTTGGAGCCGATCTTGATGTTCTGCTTCAGCGACAGGCCCTTGTACTGGTCTACGAAGCGGTGCATGGGGCCTTCCCCCAAGCCGTCGAGAAATACCGGCTCGTGCTGCGACAGCACCCGCACGTCCATGAATTCGCCCTTGGTGGTGATCGCAACCAGGAGGTTGTAGGGCGTGCCGGAGAAACCCGGGATGGGCGCCAGATCGATGGATTCGAAAACGTAGGCGATGACCGGCGTGGAGGTGGCGTCCTGTTTCAGGATGGGCCAGACCGGCAGGTCGCGGTCCTTTTCGCCGACGATCAGTGGCGACGGAAAGGCTTTCTCCATCAGCTCGCGGTTCATCACGCCGGCATGGGCCGGCGTCGCACAGAGCAGCCCAGCCCAGCCCAGCAGAACGGCCACCAGGGCCATCCACCAAGAGCAGGCGGTGCGCATCAGGCCGGCACGTGCCGCCACACGGCCGCGCCAGCTCGTGCCCAAGGAGAGCAACTGCATCACGCGCTCTCCTTGCACGGAGCTTCGACTTCCTTCAAGACCGAGCCGAAAGTGGCAAAAGCATTCAGCGCCGCGGGGAAACCGCTGTAGACGGCGGTCATCATGAGGACTTCGATCAATTCGTCGCGGGTGCAGCCGACCTTGATGGCGGCATGCAGGTGCAGCCGCAGTTGCGGCTGCGCATGCCCCAGCGCGGCAATGGCCGAGACGATGGCCAGTTCCCGCCGCCTGCTGTCCAGTGCCGGGCGGGAATAAACATCGCCGAAAGGAAATTGCACCAGCTGGCGCGCAAAGTCAGGAGATATGTCGAGAAGGCTCTTATAGAAATCCTGCAAAATCCCCTGGTCTATCTCCTTGATTTTCTCCCAGCCCTTCTTGAAACGCTCATCGCACAATGGCACTTCACACATCATGTTCAATTTCCATCCCCCTGTTTTATCGGCATAAAAATACCGTCCACGCCAAGCGCGGACCCATTTGCAATCCGTCTTGGTGCGCTTTGCAAAACCTTCAGTCCATCCTTTATTGCCAACAGATACATCAAGCAACAAATACTACACGGTTTCGGCAAAAGCCCCCTTCAAAACAGCATTCCCAAAAACCCAGCCATTAAGGGACAGGGCTCAAGAACATCGCCAGTGAAAACCCTAATTAATGTGGAGCGTGAATCAGAAACAGTGCCAAGCTGAAGCATCAACGCTGTCGGGCCGCACAGAAGCCGACGCCGCCACGGCTTTTCCTTGTCTCACGCTGCTCCAGGAGCAACACCTTGACTGGAATTTGAGGCATGTCAAATAAAACTGACCCATGGCCAAGCAGGCCAGGAAAAATGGGTCCTGCAGGACTTTGCATTCCCGCTTTGACATTTATTTGAAGCCGGCCTTTGCGGCGTGACGTGGTCCACTGCTCTCTGGGGCACACTGCCTGCCCGCAGTTCCCCGCTACGCAGCACCCGATGTCCCCATCGCAGTCCCCCCGCCAGCCGGCCCACCTTCCCCTCGTTTCCTGCCTCTTCCTCGCCGCCAGCATGACCCTGGTCGGCAGCTACGTCGGCCTGTCGAAACTGCTGGTGGCGGTGTTCCCGGTGTTCCTGCTGGCGTGGCTGCGCTTCGGCATCGCGGCGGTGGCCATGGCGGGGTGGATGCGCAAGCCGGCCGATGAGCCCACGCTCGGCCCCGCCGAGAAGCGGCTGCTGTTCGCGCAAAGCCTGTTCGGCAACTTCCTGTTTTCCATCTGCATGCTCTTTGGCGTGCAGGCGACTTCGGCGCTGGCCGCGGGCGTGACCATGGCGGGCATCCCGGCGGCGGTGGCGTTTCTTTCGTGGGTGATGCTCAAGGAGCGCATCACGCCGCGCTCGGCCGCGGGCATCGCCTGCGCGGTGGGCGGCATCGCGCTGCTGGCCTTCGCGCGCAACGCGCCGGGCACGGCCTCGGCGCCGTGGTGGGGCTACGTGCTGCTGCTGGCGGCAGTGTTCTGCGAGGCGAGCTACGTGGTGATCGGCAAGCGGCTCACGGCCAGCCTGTCACCGCGGCGCATCAGCGCGCTCATCAACGCCTGGGGCCTGGCGCTGGTGACGCCGCTGGGCCTGTGGCAGGCGCTGTCCTTCGATTTCACCCAGGTGTCGGCCGGCTCGTGGGGGCTGCTGGTGTTCTATGCGCTGGCGGCCAGCATGGTCAGCGTCTGGCTGTGGATGCAGGGCCTCAAACGCGTGCCGGCGCAGCAGGCCGGGGTGTTCACGGTGATGCTGCCGCTCTCAGCCGCCGCCATCGGCGTGCTGCTCCTGGGCGAACACGTGACGGCCGCGCACGCGCTGGCCTGCGCGCTGGCCCTGGCCGGGCTGCTGCTGGCGACCTGGCCCTCGCGCGTGGTGCCGGGCGCCGCCTCCAACAGTGCAAAACACCCCTCGGCGCCAGCGGCCGACAAAGTGGGGTAAGCGGCGTGGGCGCTGCGGACGCTGCGGCGGCTTCACCCGGGTTACAGAGCCGACGCCGCCTGCCGGGCCACCGTGCCGACGCCGGTGCGCATGGCTTCTTTGGCCAGTTCAGGGTTGGAAAGCAGCGTCTCACGGCTTGGGAAATTGAAGCGTGCATCGCTCTGGGAATGCGTCGCTCTCGGCATGGGCTTGGTGGAATAGGAAAAAGCGTCCGAGAAATAGGTTTCGCCGCAATCGCTTGAAAGCATCTTGACCTTGGCATACGAAACCGGCTGGACGGCATCGGACACGGCATAGCCAGACGAAATACTGCTGACTACTACCGCATCGTATTTTCCGGCAATGCTGGCACAATCAGCTTCCTGCGTATCCTTTTTCATGGGCAATTCCGGCACCATCGTCACCTGATATCCCTTGGATTGCAGAGACAACAGGAAGCTCTCGTTCCAATGCTGAGCAATGGCAGGCTGGGTAGGTTTGATGGCCGTCGTGAATTCGTTGGTTGCCGTCTCATACCGGGACGATTCAATGCCGCCCAACACCGCACCGCCAAGAGCACCAAAGGCATAAAGCAAGGCGCCACCCGGCAATTGACCGGGATTCAAAGGGTACTTTTCAGGCTCGGGCACGGCAACCAACGCGACCGTCTTGATTTTCTGCTTGGACTCGGCCGACAGTGGGGTTTTATTGGGAGCCGTCGCACATCCCGCGGCCAAAATAGAAACCATGAGCGCGGGAACCAGGCGGGGAGACAAAATCACGGAACACTCCAAATCGATCTGACCGGGAAAAATTGAGCGAATAATGGCGTCCCGGCCACATGAATTTTGATGCCGCTGCCCTTTCGCACCGCATCAGCTCACCGCCCTCATGTGACCTAGTTCACGCATTGAGGGACCATTCCCTTATTCAGCCCAGGGGAAATAACCTGAGCGGGATCAGGCAGGTGGAAGACGCACCGGCGGTGGGCGCCGCCCGCGCGCGCCGCTACAACTGCGTCCGCAGCAGCGCGGCCGCGTGCTCGATGAGCTTTTCCTGCAGCGGGCGCCCACGCCATGCCTCCAGCGTCACCGGGCGGCTGCGCGCCCAATCGGCCTCGAACACGTCCACCAGCCGCTGAGCAAAAGCGGTGTCCAGCACGTTGAGGTTGGCCTCGTCGTTGAGGCGGAAGCTGCGGTTGTCGAAGTTGGTGGAGCCCACGGACACCAGCAGCGAGTCCACCACCAGCACCTTGCAATGGAACATGGTGGGCTGGTACTCCGCCATTTCCACGCCCGCCTCCAGCAACGGGCCCCAGCGCGCACGCGAGGCGCGGCGCACGGTGTCGGCGTCTATCAGCGGGCCGGGCGTGATGATGCGCACCTTCACGCCGCGCCGGGCGGCGTCGGCCAGGGCCTGCACGGCCAGGTCGTCCGGGACGAAGTAGCTGCTGGAGAGGTGGATGGTGTGCCTCGCCGCCGTGATGGCCATGAGGTACATGAGGTGCATGCTCTCGCTGCCGCCCGTGGGCGAGCTGCTGAACATCTGCGCGGGCTGGCCGTCCGCGGGCCCAAGCGCCGGGAAGTAGCGCTCGCCGTGCAGCACGCGGCCCGTGGCCTTGATCCAGTTGTCGGTGAAGACGGCCTGCATCTGCGCCACCACCGGGCCTTCGACGCGGAAGTGCGTGTCGCGCCAGTGCTTCTCGTCCTGCGCGTGGCCGTCCCACTCGTCGGCGATGCCCACGCCGCCGGTGAAGCCCACGCGCCCGTCCACCACCAGCAGCTTGCGGTGCGTGCGCTGGTTCAGCCGCGCCAGGTGCGACCAGTGGGGCTTGTGGTAGCGCTCGACCTCCACGCCGGCGTCGTGCATCTGCTTCAGGTAGCGCTCCTCCATCTTCATGGTGCCCACCCAGTCCAGCAGCACGTGCACCTTGACGCCCGCGCGCGAGCGCTCGGCCAGCGCCTCGGCGAAGCGGTCGCCGATGTCGCCGGACCAGTAGATGAAGGTCTCGAAGGTGATGCTCTCGCGCGCGCCCTGGATGGCGCCCAGCATGGCCGGGAAGATCTGCTCGCCGTTGAGCAGCGCCTGCACCCGGTTGCCTTCCAGCATGGGCGGGCCCAGCAACACGCTCATGGAGCGGCGGAACTGGGGGTCACCGGTGTCGTAGAGGCGTTCGAGCTGTTCCTGGATGCGCTTTTCGCCGGACATGAGGTTCATGGCGACGAAGGCCACCAGCAGCGTTGCCAGAACGCTAAGGAGGATGGTCCACATGGTGCGGCGCCTCATGTGCGCCGGCAGCGGCGTGGACGGGCCGCTTCGGTTTTTTTCATGTTGCCTTCTCCATCGCCCACCCCGCGGCGGGCTGCCGCGGCGGCGTGGCTGCGGGTTCACGGCGCGTCCACGCGCGCCGGTCCGACTGAGACGGACCCAGGCAGGCGCCGGGCCCGCCCAGGCCCCTGGATGGATGGGGAAGGCGTCCCCTGGCGCACGAAACCGGCCGCAAACGTGCGTGCGGCGCCGGCTCAGAGCGGATTCAGCAAGGACTTAGGCGAGCGCGGCCGACGGCTGCGCGGCGGGCCGCTGCGCTTGGCGCCAGACCTCGTGCGGCGGCTGGCCCTTGAGGCGGTGGTCGCTCCACACCTGGCGCCAGCGGCGCGCGCCGGGCATGCCGTTCCACAGGCCCAGCATGTGGCGGGCGACGTGGGCCCAGGCCACGCCCTTGGGTGCCTGGCGGGCCATGTACTCGACCATGAGCGCCTCGATGGCGGCCCGGTCGTGCGGCGTGGCGGGGGCGTCGCCGAAGAAGCGCGCGTCCCAGTCGGCCATGCTCCAGGGCTCGTGGTAGGCCTGGCGGCCCACCATCACGCCGTCCACGTGGCGCAGGTGCTCGGCGATCTGCTCGTCGCTGCCCACGCCGCCGTTGAGGGCGATGGTGAGCGCCGGGAAGTCGCGCTTGAGCCGGTAGACGAACTCGTAGCGCAGCGGCGGGATGTCGCGGTTTTCCTTGGGGCTCAGGCCCTGGAGCCAGGCGTTGCGGGCGTGGACGATGAAGACCTCGCAGCCCGCCTCGGCCACGGTGCCCACGAAGTCGCGCACGAAGTCGTAGGACTCGATGCGGTCGATGCCGATGCGGTGCTTGACGGTGACGGGGATGTCCACCACGTCGCGCATGGCCTTGACGCCATCGGCCACGAGCGGGGCCTCGTTCATCAGGCAGGCGCCGAAGGCGCCGCGCTGCACGCGCTCGCTGGGGCAGCCGCAGTTGAGGTTGACCTCGTCGTAGCCCCAGTCCTGGGCGAGCTTGGCGCAGGCGGCGAGGTCGGCCGGCTCGCTGCCGCCGAGCTGCAGCGCGAGCGGGTGCTCCTCGGGGTTGAAGTCCAGGTGGCGCGGGCGGTCGCCGTGCAGCAGCGCGCCGGTGGTCACCATCTCGGTGTAGAGCCGGGTGTGGCGCGTGATGAGGCGGTGGAAGTAGCGGCAGTGGCGGTCAGTCCAGTCCAGCATGGGAGCGACGGACAGGCGCCAGGGGTTCGCGGCGGCGGTAGCGGCGGTAGCGGCGGAAATGGGGGTGGAGGCTGCGGAGTTCACGGGCCGGATTGTCCCCGGGCCAGGCTGCCCGCCGCCGGGCGGCGGCTATTTCTTCAACAAGCCCTTGTCCACGGCTTCACGCAGCAGGGCATGAATGCGGGTCTGCCAGCCGGGGCCAGTGGCTTTGAAGGCCTCCAGCACGTCGGCGTCCACGCGCATGTTCAGCGTTGGGCGGACCTTGCCGGAAGGGGGCCGCCCAGGGCGGCGTGGGCGCAGCGTCTTCATCTCCTCGCTGCTGAACTCGTAGCTGTCAGGGTCAGCGGCGATGCCAGCGGCAATGGCAGCGTCCTCGTCAGGCGTCGGGATCAGAAACCCGAAATTCCTGGAGTGCTTGGTCATAGTCCACCACCTCTCTTGAATTGGCCTTGCGCAGGCTGACGATGCGGTAGACATCGCCTCGCTGCACGAACACCACACAAAACACCCGGTCGCCGAGCGGCGCGAAGCCGATTTCGCGCAGCTCACCGTAGTCCCGGCGTGCATCCGGACGGCACCAGAGCCAGTCCCACTTCAGCAATTCCGCATCAGCCAGCGACACGCCATGCTTGGCCAGATTGGCTGCAGCCTTGGCGGGATCGAACTCGAAGCGCATCGGCACATTGTCCGATCATGGGCATATTTCTGCCAATACAAGAATTGAAAACGATTCAGGCCCGTGCCCGCGCGCCTTCCACCGCCCCGCCCTGCCGCATCCCCAGCGCCGCATCCAAGGCCAGCGCGCCCAGCACCACCGTCCCGCCGGCCAGCACCGAGGGCGCCGGCGTCTCGCCCGCGCCCAACCAGGCCCACAGCACGCCGAACAGCACTTCCAGCAGGCCCAGCAGCGACATTTCCGGCGCGTGCAGCACGCGCGAAACGGCCACGCACAGCAGGCAGGGCACGGCCAGTTGCAGCGCGCCCAACATCGCCAGCCAGCCCAGGTCGGCGGCCGTGGCCTGGAACGGCGCGGCCAGCGGCAGCGTGGTGGCGGCGGAGATCAGCGCGCCGATGAGCACGGCGGGCAGCATGTCGCCGCCACCGGCCTGGTCGGCGCCGTGGCGGCGGCTGTACTGCAGCGCCGTCCAGTTGGTGGCCGCGGCCACGGGCACGGCCAGCGCCACGGCGATGCCGGCCAGCGCCCGCGCGTCGCTGTGCAGCAGCTCATTGCCGTACATCCAGGCGATGCCCGCGCCGGCCAGAAAGATGGCGAGCCACGTGCGCGTGGCAAGCCGGTGGTGCAGCACGAAGCGCGACAGCAGCGCCGTGAACAGCGGGCCCAGCGCCATGGTCACCAGCACATTGGCCACCGTCGTGAGCGTGAGCGCCACCATGAAGGCGGTGAACATCACGCTCCAGCACAGACCGGAGAGCCACAGCGCGCGCCCACCCCCTCGCAGCGTGGCCCACACGGCGCGCGGGCCGCGCAGCACGGCCAGCAACACGCCCAGCGCCACGGCGTTGAAGGCGCTGCGCCAGAAGGTGACCTCGAAGCTGGCCGCGCTGTCCAGGTGCCGCGTCACCACGCCCGCAATGCTCCACAGCAGGGTGACCAGCAGCATGGTGGCGATGCCTTGGCGGTGGGTCATGGCGCGGACGGCTCCAAAAGAAAGAAAAAGCCGGGAAAACGTGTTGGAAGTGAGCCCAACAAGCAAGACGCCCCATCGCAGCAGACAAGGCGCCCAATGAAAGAGGGCCGCGGAAGGCGGCCCATGCGTCATTTCGAGGTGGCTGACCGGCGGCCGAAGCCGACCGCGCAGGCACCCCAATCCGTCATTCCCGCGCAGGCGGGAATCCAGGCAGCCCCCAAGCCGGCCGCAAGCTCATCCGTCGGCGTACCGAGTCAGAAATGCCTGCACTCCTGCGTTCTCTCTACGCTCCAGCGTGGGGCCGCCTGGATTCCCGCCTTCGCGGGAATGACGAGGTAGAGGGCGAAGGAGAGACGAAGCCTCTGCGCCATGCGCTGGCGCGGCGGGCGTTATGCCCCTTCGCGCTGCGCACGCTTGCGGTCGTGTTCCTTCAGGTGGCGCTTGCGCAGGCGGATCGACTTCGGGGTGATTTCCACCAGCTCGTCGTCCTCGATGAACTCCACGCCGTACTCCAGCGTGCAGTCGATCGGGGGCGTGATCTTGATGGCGTCTTCCTTGCCGCTCACGCGGAAGTTGGTCAGCTGCTTGGTGCGCGTGGCGTTGACCACCAGGTCGTTGTCGCGGTTGTGCACGCCCACGATCATGCCCTCGTACACCGGGTCGCCGGCCTTGACGAACATGCGGCCACGGTCGTCGAGCTTGCCCAGGGCGTAGGTGAAGATTTCACCGTCGTCCATGGAGATCAGCACGCCGTTCTTGCGGCCGCCCACGTCACCCTTGAAGGGCTCGTAGCCGTCGAAGAGGCTGCTGATCAGGCCGGAGCCGCGCGTGAGGTTCAGGAACTCGTTGGAGAAGCCGATCAGGCCCCGCGCCGGGATGCGGTACTCCAGGCGCACGCGGCCACGGCCGTCCGGCTCCATGTTCACCAGCTCGCCCTTGCGCTCGCCCAGCGCCTGCATCACGCCGCCCTGGTGGCCTTCCTCGATGTCGGCCGTCACCAGCTCGATGGGCTCCATCTTCACGCCGTCGATCTCGCGGAACACCACGCGCGGCTTGGAGACGGCCAGCTCGTAGCCCTCGCGGCGCATGTTCTCCAGCAGGATGGTCAGGTGCAGCTCGCCCCGGCCGGCGACTTCGAAGATGCCGTCCTCGTCCGTTTCCTTCACGCGCAGCGCGACGTTGCTCTGCAGTTCCTTCTGCAGGCGGTCCCAGATCTGGCGGCTGGTGACGTACTTGCCTTCGCGGCCCGCCAGCGGCGAGTTGTTGACGCAGAAGTTCATGGTCAGCGTCGGCTCGTCGATCTTGAGCATGGGCAGCGGCGCCGGGTTGGCCGGGTCGGTGACCGTCACGCCGATGCCGATGTCCTCGATGCCGTTGATCAGCACGATGTCGCCCGGGCCGGCTTCAGTCACCTGGATCCGGTCCAGGCCCTGGAAGGTCAGCACCTGGTTGACGCGGCCCTTGATGGACTTGCCGTCCGGGCCTTCCATCACCAGCACGTCCATGGCCGGCTTGATCTTGCCGGCGTTGACGCGGCCCACGCCGATGCGGCCCACGAAGCTGTTGTAGTCCAGCGCCGAGATCTGCAGCTGCAGCGGGGCGTCGGGGTCGCCCTGGTGCGCAGGCACGTGCTTGAGGATGGTGTTGAACAGGGCCGACATGTCGGGGCCCCACTGCTCGCCCGGCGTGCCCTCTTCCAGCGACGTCCAGCCGTTGATGCCGGAGGCGTAGACCACGGGGAAGTCGAGCTGCTCGTCGGTGGCGCCGAGCTTGTCGAACAGGTCGAAGGCGGCGTTGATCACCTTGTCGCAATTGGCGCCGGGCTTGTCGACTTTGTTGACCACCACGATGGGCTTGAGGCCCAGGGCCAGCGCCTTCTTGGTCACGAAGCGCGTCTGGGGCATGGGGCCCTCTTGCGCGTCGATGAGCAGCACCACGCCGTCCACCATGGACAGGGCGCGCTCCACCTCGCCGCCGAAGTCGGCGTGGCCCGGGGTGTCCACGATGTTGATGTGCGTGCCTTCCCAGCTCACGGCGCAGTTCTTGGCCAGGATGGTGATGCCGCGCTCGCGTTCGATCGCGTTGCTGTCCATCACGGTGTCCACGACCTTTTCGTGCTCGGCAAAGGTGCCGGACTGGCGCAGGAGCTGGTCGACCATCGTGGTCTTGCCATGGTCGACGTGCGCGATGATGGCGATGTTGCGAATCTGGGTGCTCATAAAGAACGCTCTTTCAGGGATTCAGTGCGGCCTCTTGGGCCTGCGGCGCCGCGGCGCCTGGGGAAACATTCAGCAGGGACTGGACTTCAGGCGGACTGAGCAGCCGCTGTGCGATCAGCTCACCACCACGCACCAGCCCGGTGCCCAAGAAGGCCTGCGGCTCGGGGCCGTAGACGCGAACGGCCGGCGCGTCGGCATGGCTGACACGGCGGCGCAACCCGGAGAGGAAGCGCCCGGCCTCCTCCGCCGGCAAGCGAATTGCGGGCCAGTCCACCACCAGCGCGTCCGGCGGCTGCAGCAGCGCCAGGCGGGCACGCTCGTCCAGTGCCTGCAGCGCCTCCAGAGTGATGGAGCGCGACACCGTCAGCGCGCCGCTGCCGGTGCGGCGCAGCGCCGAGAGGTGCGCACCACAGCCGAGCAGCTCGCCCAGGTCTTGCGCCAGCGTGCGGATGTAGGTGCCCTTGCTGCAGCGCACGTCCAGAACCAGGGCGTCAGCCTGCCGGCTCAGGATGTCAATGGCGTGAATCGTGACCTGCCGCGGCGCGCGCTCGACCTCGATGCCGGCGCGCGCGTACTCGTACAGCGCCTTGCCGTCCTTCTTGAGCGCGGAGTGCATGGGCGGCACCTGCTCGATGGGGCCGGTCAGGCGCGCGAGGGCGGCGTCCAGCAGCGCCTGGTCCACGGCCACGGGGCGCTCGCTGACGATCTCGCCCTCGGCGTCGCCGGTGCTCGTCACCTGGCCCAGCTTCAGCGTGGCGGTGTAGCGCTTGTCGGCCTCCAGGCTGACCTGCGAAAACTTGGTCGCCGCGCCGAAGCACAGCGGCAAGAGGCCGGTGGCCAGCGGGTCCAGCGTGCCGGTGTGGCCGGCCTTCTCGGCCCGCAGCAGCCACTTGACCTTCTGCAGCGCGTCGTTGCTGGACCAGCCCAGCGGCTTGTCCAGCAACAACACGCCGTGCAGGGCACGGCGAGGTTGGCGGGGGGTGCGCGGAGCGCCGCTCATCGGGTCAATCCTCTTTGGCCCGCGTGGCGTTGGCCTGCGCGATGAGCGCGCCCAACTCGGCCGCGCGCTCGGTGGTGCGGTCGAACTGGAAGTGCAGCGTGGGCACGGTGTGGATCTGCAGCCGCTTGAAGAGCGAGTTGCGCAGGAAGCCGGCGGCCTCGTTCAGCGCGGCCTGCGTTTCCTGCGGGTCACCCACCAGCAAGGAGAAGAACACCTTGGCGTGCGCGTAGTCGGGCGTGACCTCGACGGCATTGATGGTGA
This sequence comes from Azohydromonas lata NBRC 102462, assembly GCF_001571085.1. Lineage (GTDB taxonomy): Bacteria > Pseudomonadota > Gammaproteobacteria > Burkholderiales > Burkholderiaceae_C > Azohydromonas > Azohydromonas lata. The sequence continues at coordinate 40,582 of NZ_BCTC01000020.1, read as the reverse complement.
CCATGCCCACGCGAGGGTCCTTCAGCTCGCGCACGAGCACGGCCACGTCGCGCTGGATCTGGTCGGCGATGCGAAAACTGCGGTTGGGGATGCTTCTCTTGTGTCGCATGGGGCACTCCTGAAGTGCGAACCCCGCCCATCGAGGGCGGGGCTGCGTTCAGGAAGGGACGGACAGCCGGTTTACAGCGTGCGCGCCACTTCCTTGATCTCGAACACTTCGATCTGATCGCCTTCGGCGATGTCGTTGTAGTTCTTGAGCTTGATGCCGCACTCGAAGCCTTCCTTGACCTCGCGCACGTCGTCCTTCATGCGGCGCACCGACTCGATCTCGCCCGTGTAGATGACCACGTTCTCGCGCAGCAGGCGGAAGCGCGCGTTGCGGCGCACCAGGCCGGAGGTGACCATGCAGCCCGCCACCGTGCCGATCTTGGAGGCGACGAACACGGTGCGGATCTCCGCCGTGCCCAGGGCCTCTTCCTTCTGCTCCGGCGCCAGCATCCCGGACATCGCGGCACGGATCTCGTCCACGGCGTCATAGATGATGTTGTAGTAGCGCAGGTCCACGCCGTTGTTCTCGGAGAGCTTGCGCGCACCGGCGTCGGCACGGACGTTGAAGCCCACGATCACCGCCTTGGAGGCGATGGCCAGGTTGACGTCGCTTTCGCTGATGCCGCCCACCGCCGCGTGGACGATCTGCACCTTGACCTCGTCGGTCGAGAGCTTGAGCAGCGAAGAAGCCAGCGCCTCCTGAGAACCTTGAACGTCGGCCTTGATGATCAGCGGCAGCGTCTGCACGTCGCCGGCGCCCATCTGCTCGAACATGTTCTCCAGCTTGGCGGCCTGCTGCTTGGCCAGCTTGACGTCGCGGTACTTGCCCTGGCGGAAGGTGGCGATTTCACGGGCGCGGCGCTCGTCGGCCAGCACCATGAACTCGTCACCGGCCTGGGGCACCTCGGTCAGGCCCTGGATCTCGACCGGGATGGACGGACCGGCGGCCTCGGTGGCCTTGCCGTCCTCGTCCAGCATGGCGCGCACGCGGCCATAGCTGGAGCCGGCCAGCACCACGTCGCCCTTCTTGAGGGTGCCGCTTTGCACCAGCACGGTGGCCACGGGGCCGCGGCCCTTGTCCAGGCGGGCTTCGATCACCAGGCCCTTGGCCAGCGTGTCCTCGGCAGCCTTGAGCTCCAGCACTTCGGCCTGCAGCAGCACCTGCTCCAGCAGGTCGTCGATGCCCTGGCCGGTGCGGGCCGAGACGGAGACGAAGGGCGAATCGCCGCCGAACTCTTCCGGCACGACCTGCTCGGCCACCAGCTCGCTGCGCACGCGCTCCAGGTTGGAGTCGGGCTTGTCGATCTTGTTGATCGCCACCACCAACGGCACGCCTGCGGCCTTGGCGTGGTGGATGGCTTCCTTGGTCTGGGGCATCACGCCGTCGTCAGCCGCCACCACCAGGATGACGATGTCGGTGGCCTTGGCGCCGCGGGCACGCATGGCCGTGAAGGCTTCGTGGCCCGGGGTGTCCAGGAAGGTGATGACGCCACGCGGCGTTTCGACGTGGTAGGCGCCGATGTGCTGCGTGATGCCGCCGGCTTCGCCCGCGGCCACGCGGGAGCGGCGGATGTAGTCCAGCAGCGAGGTCTTGCCGTGGTCCACGTGGCCCATGACGGTGACCACGGGGGCGCGGGGCTTTTGCTCGGCGGTGCTGGTGGCGGCGTCTTCTTCCAGGAAGGCTTCCGGATCGTCCAGCTTCGCGGCAAAGGCCTTGTGGCCCATTTCCTCGACCAGGATCATCGCGGTCTCCTGGTCCAGCTGCTGGTTGATGGTGACCATCTGGCCCAGCTTCATGAGCTGCTTGATGACCTCGGAGGCCTTGACGCTCATCTTGTGAGCGAGGTCGGCCACGCTGATGGTCTCAGGCACGTGCACTTCCTGCACTTGCGGCTCGTTGGGCGCCACGAAGTTGGAACCGCCGCGCTCGTCGCGATCACCGCCACGGCGACCGCCACGGGGCGAGCGCCAGCCGGGGCGAGCGCCACCGGCCGAGGCACCCGCCTCGGTCCGGCCCTTGACGGCGCCGCGCTTCTTGGCGGCGTCGTCGGCCCAGCTGGAGGACAGCTTCTCGGACTTGACCGACTTCTTGTCGCCGGGCTTGGCCGCACCCGCAGCGGCCGTGGCCTGCGCGGGCGCCGGCGCACCGGGCTTGGCCGCGGGCTTGTGGATGGTGCCCTTGATGGGCGCGGGCGCCGGCTTGGGCTCCTCCTTCTTGGCCACGAGCACCTTCTTGGGTGCATTCATCATGGCGCGGATGGCGGCGGCCTCGGCCTCGGCGGCCTTGCGGCGGCGCTCCAGGTCGGCCAGGCGCTGCTTCTCGGCATCGGCCACTTCGGCAGCCTTCACCACGCGCAGCGCGGGCTTGGGCGGCTCGGCGGGCGCCGGGGCGGCAGCGGCCGGCGCAGGCGCGGCGGCCACGGGAGCCGGCGCAGCGGGCGCGGGAGCAGGTGCCTGCACCGGGGCGGGCGCAGCGGCAGCCGGCGCGGGAGCCGCGGCAGCGGGAGCCGGCGCCGCAGCGGCGGCATTGCGGCCACCGGCGGGCGTGCGCGGGGCATGGCGCGCGGCCATCTGGCGGCGCGAGGCGGCCTGCAGCGCGGCGGCTTCGGCAGCGGCGCGGGCGGCAGCCTGCTCGCGGGCAGACTTGGCGGCAGTGACCGCCTCGGCGGCTTGGGCAGCTTGAGCGGCTTGGGCCGCCTGCGCGGCGACAGCGGCCTCGCGCTCGCGGGCGGCGGCTTCCTCGGCCTCGCGCTGGCGGCGGGCGGCCTCGGCCTCCTCGCGCTGGCGCTTTTCCTCGGCTTCGCGCTGGCGGCGGCGCTCGGCGAGCTCCTCCTCCTGGCGGCGCAGAGCCTCGGCCTGGGCGCGGGCCTCTTCCTCGCGGCGGGCCAGTTCCTCGGCGCTCATCTCGGGCGCGCTCGCCTCGTCGGGCTTGACGAAGGTGCGCTTCTTGCGCACTTCGACCTGAATGGTGCGGGCCTTGCCGGAGGCGTCGGCCTGCTTGATCTCGCTGGTGCTGCGGCTGGTCAGCGTGATCTTCTTGCGGTCGCCTCCGCCGGTCCCGTGGCTGCTGCGCAAATGAGCCAGCAGCCGCTCTTTGTCGGCATCGGTGAGCGCGTCGTCGGTGGAGCGCTTGCTGACACCGGCGGACTGCAGTTGCTCGAGCAGTGTCGACGCCGGGCGATTGAGCTGGGCGGCGAACTGAGCGACGGTTGTCACGGCCATTATGGAAATCCTTGCTTGCTGGGCGATGCGGTCTTGGCGGGCGTGGTCAGGGACGGTGATCAGGCGTTGAACCAATGTTCACGCGCCTTCATGATCAGAGCCTTGGCCGCCACGTCGTCCAGGCCGGTCATATCAGTCAGTTCATCAACGGCCAGGTCGGCCAGGTCGTCACGGGTATGCACACCGCCGTCGGCCAGCTTGGCAATCACTTCGGCCGTGAGGCCGTCGAGGTCGCGCAGGTCCTGCGACACCTCTTCCACGGCTTCCTCACGGGCGATCTCCAGGGTCAGCAGCGCATCCTTGGCGCGCTTGCGCAGCTCACCCACGGTGTCCTCGTCGAATGCTTCGATCTCCAGCATTTCCTGCATGGGGACGTAAGCCACTTCTTCGAGGCTGGCGAAGCCCTCGGCGATGAGGATGTCGGCGACCTCCTCGTCCACGTCGAGCTTCTCCACGAACAGACGGCGCAGCTTTTCGGTCTCGGTGGCCTGCTTGGCCAGCGATTCCTCCGCCGTCATGATGTTGATGCGCCAGCCGGTGAGATCCGAAGCCAGACGCACGTTCTGGCCACCGCGGCCGATGGCGATGGCGAGGTTTTCCTCGTCCACCACCACGTCCATGGCGTGGCGCTCCTCGTCCACCACGATGGACTGCACGTTGGCCGGCGCCAGCGCACCAATCACAAATTGGGCCGGATCCTCGGACCACAAGACGATGTCCACGCGCTCACCGGCGAGCTCGTTGGTCACGGCGTTCACGCGCGAGCCGCGCACGCCCACGCAGGTGCCGATGGGGTCCACGCGCTTGTCGTGCGAGAGCACGGCGATCTTGGCGCGGCTGCCCGGGTCGCGCGCCGCGTTCTTGATCTCCAGCAGGCCCTGCTCGATCTCAGGCACTTCCTGGGCGAACAGTTCCATCATGAAACCCGGCGCGGCGCGCGAGAGCATGATCTGCGGCCCGCGCACGGTCGGATCGATGCCGGCGATGAAGGCCCGCACGCGGTCGCCCGTGCGCAGGTTTTCCTTCGGGATCATCTCGCCGCGCTTGAGCCGGCCTTCGACGCGGCCGCTCTCGACGATGATGTCGCCCTTGTCCAGCCGCTTGACGGTGCCCACCATGATCTTCTCGCCGCGGGCGAGGAAGTCATTGAGCAGCTGCTCGCGCTCGGCGTCGCGGATCTTCTGCAGGATCACCTGCTTGGCAGCCTGCGCGCCGATGCGGCCGATCGTGACGGACTCGATGGGCTCCTCGATGTAGTCGCCCTCTTCGATGTCGGCAATGCGGTCGCGCGCATCGGAGAGCAGTTCCTCGGCATCGGGGTTCTGCAGCCCGGCGCTGTCGGGGACGACCAGCCAGCGGCGGAAGGTCTCGTACTCACCGGTGTCACGGTCAATGGCCACGCGGATGTCCACCTCGCCGCCGTGCAGCTTCTTGGTCGCCGAGGCCAGGGCCGCTTCCACGGCGCCGAAGACCACGTCGCGCTCGACGCTCTTCTCGCGCGAGATGGCATCCACCAGCATCAACATTTCGCGGTTCATTCTGTGCGTCCTCCGTCCTGCTGCGGCTCTTGCGGCTGCGCAGCCTGGGCCCGCCGGCCCTTGAAATCCACCACCGGCACCAGCCGGGCCTCACGCACTTCGTCGAAGGCGAAGTCCAGCACCTGCACCGGCGCGTCCTCGTCGTCCTTCGGCTTGGCGCGCGCCTTGGCATTGGAGCGCACGGCCTTGCCGCCGCTCTTGCGCGCCGCCGGCGCTTCGTCCTGCAATACCAGCCGCCAACCGGCGGGCGCCGCGACCTCAGCGCCTTGAGCACCGGCCGGCGTGGCCTCGAGGGGGGCTTCCGCGAGGCGGGACTGCAGCAAGCCGCGGTACTTGCGCCGCCCCTGGAAAGGCATCTTCAGCGTGATCTCAACCAATTCACCGGCAAAACGGGCATAGTCGGCCTCGCGCTTGAGCGGGCGATCCAGCCCCGGCGAGGAGACTTCCAGCCGCGCGTAGTCGGCGTTCTCCACTTCCAGCACATACTGCAACTGGCGGGTCACGGCCTCACAGTCATCCACCGTCACGGACTCGGACGGCGCGCCGGGATACGCATGCCCGGGCACGCGGTCAATGGTCACGCGCAACAGGCCGCGCGTAGCGCGCTCGACCTCCACGAGCTCATAGCCCAGGCCCGTAACGGTGCGCTCAATGGCTGCCTGCCAGTTCATGCTGTTCCGCATGCGGCTGGCGCCACCTGCGGCCTCCTGTGGTTGCAACGGTGAGGGAAGTGAAATTCGATCAAGCAAAAAAAAAGGGCTGGAAGATCCGCCCGTTTAGGTATTCAGCGAGAAGCGGATTGTACTCTGCAAGAGCTGTACCGGCAAGTGACCGGTTGAACTCAAATGAGTGAAGCAAGCTGCGTGCGAGAATCCCGCCCGTTTTTGACCTCTCGGAGCCACCATGGGATTTCTTGCCGGCAAGCGGCTGTTGATCACGGGATTGCTGTCCAACCGCTCGATTGCCTATGGCATCGCCCGCGCCTGCCACCGCGAAGGCGCGGAGCTTGCTTTCAGTTACGTTGGCGAGCGCTTCCAGGAGCGCATTTCCAAGTTTGCGGAGGAGTTCGACTCCAAGCTGGTCTTTGACTGCGACGTGGCCGACGACGCGCAAATCACCGGCCTCTTCACCGACCTGTCCCAGCACTGGCCCGAGTTCGACGGTTTCGTGCATTCCATCGGCTTTGCGCCGCGAGAAGCGATCTCCCACGACTTCCTGGACGGCCTCTCGCGCGAGGCTTTCCGCATCGCGCACGATATTTCGGCTTACAGCTTCCCCGCCATGGCCAAGGCTGCCGCTCCCATGCTGCGCCAGAACAGCGCCCTGCTGACGCTGAGCTACTTGGGCGCCGTTCGCTACGTGCCCTGCTACAACACCATGGGCCTGGCCAAGGCGTCGCTGGAAGCCAGCGTGCGCTATCTGGCGTCCAGCTTGGGTTCGCGCGGCGTGCGCGTCAACGGCATCTCGGCCGGCCCCATCAAGACGCTGGCAGCCTCGGGCATCAAGGGCTTCGGCAACATCCTGGACATCGTGGAAACCAATGCCCCGCTGCGCCGCAACGTCACCATCGACGACGTCGGCAACGCAGCAGCTTTCCTCATGTCCGACCTGGCGTCGGGTATCAGCGCCGAGATCACCTATGTAGACGGCGGCTTCAGCCAAGTCATGGGCGGCGAGCGCTCACCCCGCGGCTGATTGACCCGCTTCACCGTCCCGGCCGCACGCGGCCAGGACACCCCAAAAAAACGGCGCCCCGCGGGGCGCCGTTTTTCATGGCAAAGCAGGCCTGCCCGTTCAGTTGCGCACGCAATCCACGTAGTAGCGGCGCACGCTGTCCACTTCCTCTTCCACCAACCCGTGCACGTCCGTGCCGAAGCCCGGGAAAGCCTCGTTGAACGAGCGGACGAAGCGCAGATAGTCCACGATCTTGCGGTTGAAACGCTCGCCCGGAATCAGCAGCGGAATGCCCGGCGGGTACGGCGTCACCAGCGACGTCGTGATGCGCCCTTCCAGCGCATCGACCTCCACGCGCTCGGTGTCGCGGTGCGCAATGCGGGCATAGGCATCGGCAGGCTTCATGGCCGGCTGCAGATCGGACAGATACATCTCGGTGGTCAGTCGCGCCACGTCGCCCTGGGCGTACATGCCGTGGATGGCCTGGCAGAGATCGCGCAGCCCCATACGCTCGTAGCGCGGATGGGCGGCGCAAAACTCCGGCAGGATGCGCCACATCGGCTGGTTGCGGTCGTAATCATCCTTGAACTGCTGCAGCGCGGTCAGCAGCGTGTTCCAGCGGCCCTTGGTGATGCCGATGGTGAACATGATGAAGAACGAGTACAGCCCCGTCTTCTCCACCACCACGCCGTGCTCGGCCAGGAACTTGGTGACGATGGACGCGGGAATGCCGCTGGTGTCGAACTTGCCGTTGACGTCCAGGCCCGGCGTGATGATGGTGCTCTTGATGGGGTCGAGCATGTTGAAGCCCGGCGCCAGATTGCCAAAGCCGTGCCACTCCTCGTTGGCCTCCAGCATCCAGTCCGCGCTCTGCCCAATGCCGTTGGCCGACAGCGGGCGCTCCGGCCCCCAGACCTTGAACCACCAGTCGTGGCCGAAGTCCTTGTCCACCTTGAGCATGGCGCGGCGGAAGTCCATGGCCTCGCGCAGGCTCTCCTCCACCAGCGCCGTGCCGCCCGGGGGCTCCATCATGGCCGCGGCCACGTCGCAAGACGCGATGATCGCGTACTGCGGCGACGTGGAGGTGTGCATCAGGTACGCCTCGTTGAAGAGGTGGCGGTCGAGCTTTTGCGTCTGCGAGTCCTGCACCAGCACCTGCGAGGCCTGCGACAAGCCGGCCAGCAGCTTGTGCGTGCTCTGCGTGGCATAAACCATGGACTGCTTGGGCCGCGCGCGCTTCTTGCCCATCGCGTGGTAGGAGCCGTAGAAGCCGTGGAAGGCCGCGTGCGGCAACCAGGCCTCGTCGAAGTGGATGGTGTCTATCCAGCCGTCCAGCATCCCCTTGATGGTCTCGGTGTTGTAGAGCACGCCGTCGTAGGTGCTCTGCGTGAGCGTAAGGATGCGCGGGCGCACGGCCGAAGCATCAACGCCGTCGAGCAGCGGGTTGGCAGCGATCTTCTTCTGTATGGACTCGCGGCTGAACTCGCTTTGCGGAATGGGGCCGATGATCCCGTAATGATTGCGCGTGGGCGTGAGGAACACCGGCACGGCGCCCGTCATGATGATGGAGTGCAGGATGCTCTTGTGGCAGTTGCGGTCCACCACCACCACGTCACCCGGCGCCACCGTGTGGTGCCACACCATCTTGTTGGATGTGCTGGTGCCGTTGGTGACGAAGAAGCAGTGGTCGGCGTTGAAGATGCGCGCCGCGTTGCGCTCGCTGGCGGCCACGGGGCCGGTGTGGTCCAGCAACTGACCCAGCTCGTCCACGGCGTTGCACACGTCCGCGCGCAGCATGTTCTCGCCGAAGAACTGGTGGAACATCTGCCCCACCGGGCTTTTCAGGAAGGCCACGCCGCCGGAGTGGCCCGGGCAGTGCCAGGAGTAGGAGCCGTCTTGCGCATAGTCCACCAGGGCACGGAAGAACGGCGGCGCCAGCCCGTCGAGGTAGCTCTTGGCCTCGCGGATGATGTGGCGGGCCACGAACTCCGGCGTGTCCTCGAACATGTGAATGAAGCCGTGGAGCTCGCGCAGGATGTCGTTGGGGATGTGCTGCGAGGTGCGCGTCTCGCCGTACAGGTAGATGGGAATGTCGGCGTTGCGAAAGCGGATCTCGGTGATGAACTTGCGCAGGTTCTGAACCGCGGTGTCCTCCTCGTCCTCGGCGGCGGTGAACTCCTCGTCGTCTATGGACAGGATAAAAGCACTGGCGCGGCTTTGCTGCTGCGCGAACTGGCTCAGGTCACCATAGCTGGTGACGCCCAGCACCTCGAAGCCTTCCTTTTCGATCGCCTGCGCCAGCGCCCTGATGCCCAGGCCGGACGTGTTCTCCGAACGGAAGTCCTCGTCGATGATGAAGATGGGGAAACGGTAACGCAGCATGCGGGCAGCCCTCCCGGGCATTGGTCCTTCAGGAAAACCGCGAAGTGTAGGCGCTGAGCGTGACAGTTCTGCCTGCTCGACATCCCCTTCGCGACAATGCAGCAATCAAAAAGCCCGCCTATGCCACGGGATGGCTTTCGAGCTCCGCATCAACACCACCCCATGCGCCCCCTGAGCCGCCTGCGGGCGGACGCAAACCGGCGCATCGCAAATCTTTTTTGCGAATCGCTGTTGAAAGCTCGAAAAATCTGAAATCCTGGACTAGAATGCAAGGCTTCGGTGGTCAGCAACCGAAACCATCCGCGGAGGGATGGATGAGCGGTTTAAGTCGCACGCCTGGAAAGCGTGTGTGGGTTAATAGCCCACCGCGGGTTCGAATCCCGCTCCCTCCGCCAGCCGTATCAAGCAGCACAACGGGCCCTTCGTGGGCCCGTTGTGCTTTTTGCGCTGGGTGCGCGTGAAATGAATACGAAGGCGCGGTTGCGGCGACTACCTTGGCCCGCCCGTCAAAAAGGACCGGACAGCGCCTTGAAGCCTATCCAGGCCACGACCATCACGGCGTTGCCCGGCACGCTCATGAGCCCGGTGACGTAGAACAGCGACGACAGCAGCGGCGCGCCGACAACGCTTTCCACAAACAAGCCCACCAGATAGAACAGCGCGCCGCAAAACATCCAGCGCCGCATGTAGGTCGGGAGCCAGCGCGCCTGGTTCCGGTTGTGCCGCCAGGCCGCAGCCCGCTCCAGCGGCGTGCCGCTGCTGGCGTCGCGGAACAGCCAGCCGAAGAAGAAATAGCGGTAGAGCAAGGTGCGCAATGCCATGAAAATCCTCCGACCGACGCTCGCGCCCAATGCTTTCACGCTGCCCGCCGGCCTGCAATCGCCCACTTGGCAAGGCCCGTGCCGAAAAAAAAGCGCCCGCGGCTGCGGGCGCTTTTTCGCGGGAAAACGCTGACGGATCAGCGCACCACGGCGATCTGCTGGCGGTTGCCGCCCTTGTAGGTGTACATGGTCAGGGCGCCGTTCTTGATGTCGCCCTTCTCGTCGAAGGCGATGGTGCCCGTCACGCCCTTGTAGCCGCTGGTCTTGGCCAGCACCGGCAGGTACTTGGCGGGCTCGGCGGAGCCGGCCTTGACCATAGCGTCAGCCATCACCATCACGGCGTCGTACACGTAGGGCGCGTAGATCTGCACGTCGGCGTTGAACTTCTTCTTGAAGTCGATCTTGAACTTGTCCATGCCCGCCTTCTGCTCGCCTTCGACGCCACCGGCCTCGGCGCAGACGACCTGCTCGTCAGCCATGGAGCCCGCGGCCAGCTTGGGCAGCTCGCCCGTGCAGATGCCGTCGCCGCCCATGAGCTTGGCGGTGATGCCCAGTTGCTTCATCTGGCGCAGCATCGGCCCGGCCACGGCGTCCATGCCGCCGAAGAAGACGATATCGGGCTTCTTGCCCTTGATGCTGGTCAGGATGGCGGTGAAGTCCGTGGCCTTGTCGTTGGTGAACTCGCGGCCCACGGTCTTGCCACCGGCGGCCTTGACGCCCTTCTCGAACTCGTCGGCCACGCCCTGGCCATAGGCGGTGCGGTCATCGATGACGGCGATCGCCTTGCCCTTGAGCTGGTTCACGGCGTACTTGCCCAGCGTGCCGCCCAGGTGCTCGTCGTTGGCCACGACGCGGAAGGCCGTCTTGAAGCCTTGCTTGGTGTACTTGGGGTTGGTGGCCGAGGGGCTGATCTGCGGGATGCCGGCATCGCTGTAGATCTTGGAGGCCGGGATGGTGGTGCCGGAGTTCAGGTGGCCCACGACGCCGTTGACCTTGCTGTCCACCAGCTTCTGCGCAGCGGCCGTGCCCTGCTTGGGGTCAGCGGCATCGTCTTCAGCCAGCAGTTCGAACTTGGCCTTCTTGCCGCCGATGGTCACGCCCTTGGCGTTGAGCTCGTCTACCGCCATGCGGGCACCCAGCTCGTTGTCCTTGCCCAGGTGGGCAATCGGACCGCTGGTAGGAGCGACATGGCCAATTTTCACCACCAGTTCTTGCGCGCTGACGCCGCCAGCAAACAGCACCGCGGCAGCGGCAAGAACCACATTGACTTGGAATCGCATTCAGAACCTCCGAGGGGGTAGGAAAGTCGGAACTGGTAACAGTTTCAGCGGGAGGAACAATAACGCAAATAAAGCGGACATCGGTTGACCAAACAGCAAACAAACTGTTGAGGGATTACCAGTAAACCAGCTTCACTGCCCTTCCTGGGCGTGATGCGTGATGCGCAGTCCTTGCGCCTCGTAAGCGCGCCAGCGCCGGCGTGCGGCCAGGCGATCCGCCTCGTCCAACCCAACGACCTCGATGAGCCGCTCGTAGCTTTCAAACTCCGGCACCGCGGCCGGACCCAGGTTCAAAAGAATGCCCTGCACCGGCGGCCGCGCCCCGGGCTCCATGAGCCAGATGGGTGTGCGCAGCAACGCCGGCGGCACGGCCTGCCCCGCGGCCAGCCGGCGGTGCGGAATGAAGGAGCGCACGTCGAACAGCCACAGCGCCTGGTCCAGCCGCGTGAGCATTTCGGCATCACCCGCAACCACCATGCGTGCCTGCTGCCTGTAGGCCTTGCGCAACAGCCGGCAGCAATAGCCGATCTTGTCGCCCACGCCGGTGTGGAAGGCCACTTCCGACAACGCCATCACTTCAACCCTCTGAACAACAAGCCGGTGGCCTCACGGCACACCGGCTTCAACAAACCCGGCACCACAGTCGGTCAGCGCGTGTGCGAGAGCACGAAGTGCGTGAGCAACGCCACGGGACGGCCGGTGGCGCCCTTGGCGGCGCCGCCCTTCCACGCCGTGCCGGCAATGTCCAGATGCGCCCAACGGTAGGCCTTGGTGAAGCGCTTGAGGAACATGGCGGCCGTGATGGCGCCGCCGGCGCGCGGGCCCACGTTGGCCATGTCGGCGAAGTTGCTCTTGAGCCCTTCGTCGTACTCGTCGTCCATGGGCATGCGCCAGGCCGGATCGAGCGCCGACTCGCCGGCCTGCAGCAACTTCGCAGCCAACTCGTCGTCGGGGCAGAAGAGGCCCGAGCGCTGCGCGCCCAGCGCGATCACGCAGGCGCCGGTGAGCGTGGCGATGTCCACCACCGCCGCGGGCTTGAAGCGCTCGGCGTAGGTCAGCGCATCGCAAAGCACCAGGCGCCCTTCGGCGTCGGTGTTGAGCACTTCAATGGTGTGGCCCGCCATGGAGCGCAGCACGTCGCCGGGCTTGATGGAGCGGCCACTGGGCAGGTTCTCGCAGGCGGCAATCAGGCCCACCACGTTCACCTTGGGCCCGATCTCGCCTATGGCGCGGAAAGTGCCCAGCACGCTGGCGGCGCCGGACATGTCGAACTTCATCTCATCCATCTCGGCCGCAGGCTTGATGGAGATGCCGCCGCTGTCGAAAGTGATGCCCTTGCCCACCAGCACCAGCGGCGCCGACGCGCGCGGAGCGCCTTCGTAGCGCAACACGATGAAGCGAAGCGGCTCCTCCGAGCCCTGGGCCACGCCGATGAAGGCGCCCATGCCCAGCTTCTCGACCTCCTTGCGGCCCAGCACCTCGACCTTGAAGCCGTACTGCGCCGCCAGCGCCTGCGCCTGCTCGGCCAGGAAAGTGGGCGTGGCGTGGTTGCCCGGACGGTTGGCGCATTCACGCGCCAGCGTCACGCCCTCGCCTATGGCCTGCCCGCGCGCCAAGCCCTTCTTGATGGCATTGGCCGTGGCCTTGTCGCTCACCAGCGACACCTTTTGCAGCTTGGAACCATCACCCGCGCTGGGCTTGGTGTGGCGGTACAGATAGGTGGCTTCGGACACGGCCAGCGCAAGCACTTCCGCATGCCTGTCGTCCAGCACGCCGGCCTCGCTCAAGGGCGCGGCGGCCAAAGCCACCGCGGCGTGGCGCACGCCCAGCGGCTTGAGCGCGGACAGCGCCGCGGCCACCGCGGCCTTGAAAGCCTTGGGCGAAGCGTCGGCCGCTGCGGCCAGCACCAGGCGCGGCGCCTTCAGGCCCGCGGGGCGGTGCAGGTACAGCGTTCGCCCCGCCTTGAATTCGAAATCGCCCGCCTTCACGCTCTCCGACAGCAGCGCCGCCAGTGGAGGCTCCAGCGTCTGCGCCTGACCGCCGGCCAGCACCAGCACCAGAGCATCCGCGGCCACGCCGGCCAGGCCGGCCGTGCCGGGAACGAGGGATCGCAAGTCCATAATGACGCCAAGTTCGTTGATCGCCAGATGTTATTCCATACCACCGTGCGCCGAGAGCTGGCGCGCAGCTTCGGCGCCACGCTGGTCGTGATCCTGACCATCGTGCTGACGATGATGCTCATACGCACCCTGGGCCTGGCCGCGGGAGGATCGGTGGCACCGCAGGACGTGGTGCTGCTGCTGGGCTACACCGCGCTGGGCCACCTGCCCACGATGCTGGCGCTGTCGCTGTTCATCGCCGTGGTGGCCACGCTTGGGCGCATGTACCGCGACAGCGAGATGGCCATCTGGTTCGCCAGCGGCGTGGGCCTCTCTCGCTTCGTGCGTCCGGTGCTGCAGACGAGCTGGCCGGTGCTGCTGGTCATTGCGCTGCTGGTGCTGGTGGTCTGGCCCTGGGGCAACCGCATGAGCGCGGAGCTGCGCGAGCGCTACCAGGAACGCAGCGACCTCTCGCGCGTGGCGCCGGGCGTGTTCCAGGTCTCGCGCGATGGCAGCCGCGTGTTCTTCGTGGAGCGCGACGGCGACAACGACAACACTCGCGCGCGCAACGTGTTCGTCCTGTCCAACGACCCCAAGCGCGAGACCGTGGTGTCGGCGCATGGCGGCCACATCGAGAGCGAGGAGCAGCGCCGCGTGCTGGTGTTGGAGGAAGGCCAGCGCAACGAGACCGACCGCGCCACCGGCGCGCTCACGCTCTCGCGCTTCGACACCTACCGCGTGGTCGTGGACGAGCACGAGGTGCGCAGCGCACAGGAGCACTCGCCCAAGACCATGCGCACCATAGACCTGCTGCGCCAGCCCGGCGCGCGCCAACTCGCCGAGCTGGCCTGGCGCTTTGGCCTGCTGCTGGGCGCGGGCAACCTGCTGCTGCTGGGCATCGGACTGTCGGCCACCAACCCGCGCCGCGCCAGCAACTGGAACCTGCTGTTTGCCCTGCTGGGCTTCGTCGTGTACTACAACCTGATCAATCTCACGCAAGCCTGGGTGGGCGGTGGCCGCATGGGGCTCTCCGGTGCGCTGCTGGGCCTGCACGGTGCGGCCTTCCTGCTGGCACTGGGCCTGTTGCGCTGGCGTGAACTGGGCGTGGCCGCACCGCGCCTGCTGCGCATGGGGAGGCGCGCATGAGGACGGTGCGCCGACTGCTCTACCGCGACATCGTCAGCGCCGTCAGCTTCGTGGCGCTGGCGTTCCTGTCGCTGTTCTTCTTCATCGACTTCGTCGGTGAGTTGGAGGACGTGGGCCGCCGCGGCTACACGCTGCCGATGGCGCTGCTGTCCAGCCTGCTGGAGATGCCCGGCCATCTCTACGAGCTGCTGCCCATTGCCGTGCTCATAGGCACCATCTTCTCGATGGCGCGCATGGCGCAGGCCAGCGAGTTCACCATTCTGCGCACCGGCGGCCTGGGCCCCGGGCGGGCGTTGTCGCTGCTGGCGGTATTGGGCGCAGCCTTCGCGGTGCTCACCTTCGTGGTGGGCGATTTCGTGGTGCCGGCCAGCGAAAGCTACGCCGTGCGGACCAAGGCGCAGGCCAGCGGCGGGCACGACCTGGGTGCCACCGGCGCCTGGCTGCGCGAGCGCCGCAGCACGCCCCAGGGCACGCACCAAGTCTCGCTCAACGTGCAGCGGCTGGCGCCGGACGGCACGCTCGAAGGCGTTCGCATCTTCGAGTTCGACGAGCAAGGCCGGCTCATGGAGCGCATCGCCGCGGCCTACGCGCGCATAGACGCCCACGAGGTCTGGACGCTGCAGGACGTGCAGCGCACCACCTGGCCGGCAGCCACCGTGGCGGACGCGCAAGCTCGGGTGCTTGTGCAACAAATGCCTGAGATGCGCTGGGAAAGCAACCTGGGCTCGGACGTGGTGGCGGCCGCCGTGCTGCCCATAGACACCATGAGCACGCTGGAGCTGTGGCGCTACGCGGCCCACCTCTCCAACCAGGAGCAGGCGGCGCAGCGCCACGCCATACGCTTTTGGCGCAAGGCCTTCTATCCCTTCGCCTGCCTGGTGATGGTGGCGCTGGCGCTGCCATTCGCCTACCTGCACGCCCGCGCCGGCGGGCTGAGCTACAAGGTCTTCGGCGGCATCATGCTGGGCATCAGCTTCGTGCTGCTCAACAACGTCGCGGGCCACTTGGGCCTGCTGCGCGAGTGGACGCCCTGGCTCACCGCCGCGGCGCCCAGCATCTTCTACCTGCTGTTGTCCCTGGCAGCGTTCACCTGGCTTGTGCGGTACCGATGAACACCTCCTCCACCGGGCTTTTGCTGTTTGCCCACGGCGCGCGCGACCCCGAATGGGCGCGGCCCTTCGAGGCGGTGGCGCAGTCCGTGCAGGCCCAGCGCCCCGGCACGCCGGTGGAGCTGGCTTACCTGGAATTCATGGCGCCTGACCTGGCCACGGCCGCCGCGCGGCTGGTGCAGGCGGGCTGCACGCGGGTGGACGTGCTGCCGCTGTTCCTGGGCGCCGGCGGCCACGTGCGCAAGGACTTGCCGCGGCTGCTGCAGGCCCTGCGCGCCGAGCATGCAGGCGTGTGCTTCGAGCTGCACCCGGCCGTGGGCGAATTGCCGGACGTGGTGCAGGCCATGGCCGGCGCCGCGCTGGCCCTGCTGCCAACCTGAGGAGGCGATGCCGCCGTGAACCTGCACCAGTTCCGCTTCGTCCAGGAGGCCGTTCGTCGCGGCCTCAACCTCACCGAGACCGCCAAGGCGCTGCACACCTCGCAGCCCGGCATCAGCAAGGCCATCCTGGAGCTCGAAGAGGAGCTGGGCGTGGACATCTTTGCCCGCCACGGCAAGCGGCTCAAGCGCGTCACCGAGCCCGGCCACCAGGTGCTGCAGGCGGTGGACATCATCCTGCGCGAGGTGGGCAACCTCAAGCGCATAGGCGAAGAGTTCGGCAAGCAGGACGCGGGGCGGCTGTCCATCGCCACCACGCACACCCAGGCGCGCTACGTGTTGCCCGAGCCCGTGGCACTGCTCAGGAAACGCCATCCCAAGGTGAGCGTGAGCCTGCACCAGGGCACGCCGGAGCAGGTCGCGCAGATGCTGCTGGACGACAGCGCCGACATCGGCCTGGCCACCGAGTCGCTGTCCGAGTATGGCGACCTCGTGACGCTGCCCTGCTACGAATGGCAGCACGTCATCGTGGTGCCGGCATCGCACCCGCTGGCCGGCGTCGAGCGGCCCACGCTGGAGCAGCTCGCGCGCGAGCCGCTGGTGTCCTACCAGCCGGCCTTCACCGGGCGCAAGCGCATCGACCAGGCCTTTGCCCAGCGGCGGCTGCAGCCGGAGATCGTGCTGGAGGCCATCGACTCCGACGTGATCAAGACCTACGTGCGGCTGGGCTTGGGGGTGGGCATCCTGGCCGAGATGGCCGTGCGCGACGATCCGCCCGGCGGCGATCTGGTGGCGCGCCCGGCCGGCCACCTCTTCGGCATGAACGTCTCGCGCGTGGCCTTCAAGCGCGGCGCCTACCTGCGCAACTTCGTCTACACCTTTGCCGAGCTGCTGTCGGACCGCCTCACCCGCGCGCTCATACAGCGCGCCATGGCCGGCGACGGCGAGGATTACGACCTCTGAGCTTTCAAAGCCGTCCACGGCACACGCACGCGGGCGGCACCACGCGGAAAGACTTTCCATGCAGCACCACCCTCCCATGGACGGCACGCCGCGCACGCCGGCGTTGCAAAGCCGGCTGCCGCAGGTCGGCACCACCATCTTCACCGTGATGTCGGCCCTGGCGCAGGCGCACGGCGCGGTCAACTTGGGCCAGGGCTTCCCGGACTTCGAGGGCGATCCGCGCCTGGTGGACGCGGTGGCCGAGGCCATGCGCGGCGGCCTCAACCAGTACCCGCCCATGGCCGGCGTGCCGGCGCTGCGCACGGCCATCGCCGACAAGGTGCAGGCCCTGTACGGCCACCGCTATGACGGCGACACCGAGATCACCGTCACGGCCGGCGCCACGCAAGGCATCCTCACCGCCATCCTGTGCTGCGTGCACCCGGGCGACGAAGTCATCGTCCTGGAGCCTTGCTACGACAGCTACGGTCCCAACATCGAGCTGGCCGGCGGCACCGTGGTGCGCGTGCCGCTGACGCCGGGCAGCTTCCGGCCGGACATGGCGCGCATCGCCGCGGCGCTCACGCCGCGCACGCGGCTCGTCATCGTCAACACGCCGCACAACCCGGGCGCCAGCGTCTGGACGCGCGAGGAGTTGCAGCAACTCGCCGAGATGCTGCGCCCGACCGACGTGCTGCTGCTCAGCGACGAGGTCTACGAGCACATGGTCTACGACGGCCGCGAGCACGTCAGCGCGGCCAACGTGCCGGCGCTGGCCGCGCGTGCCTTCATCGTCTCCAGCTTCGGCAAGACCTACCACGTCACCGGCTGGAAAGTGGGCTTCGTGGCGGCGCCCGCGCCGCTGTCGGCCGAGTTCCGCAAGGTGCACCAGTTCAACGTGTTCACGGTCAACACGCCCATGCAGCATGGCTTGGCGCGCTACATGGCCGACCCCAAGCCCTACCTGGAGCTCGGCGCCTTCTACCAGCGCAAGCGCGACCTCTTCCGCCAGGGCCTGCAAGCCACGCGGCTGCGCCCGCTGCAAAGCGAAGGCAGCTACTTCCAGTGCGTGGACTACTCGGCCTTGAGCGACCTGCCGGAAGCGGACTTCTGCCGCTTCCTCACCGCGGAGATCGGCGTGGCGGCCATCCCGTTGTCGGCCTTCTACGCCGACGGCTTCGAGCAGCGCGTGGTGCGCTTTTGCTTTGCCAAGAAGGACGAAACGCTGCACCAGGCCCTGCAACGCCTGGCCAGGCTGTAGCGCCAAGCCGGGGCGTCAGGGTGCGGGCTGCAGCTCCGCGCGCAGGCCCGGGACGAACAGCGACGGCGCGCCCGCCAGAGCCTTGCCGCCGTCGGCCGACGGCGCCAGCGGCAACAGCAGGTCCACCTCGCCGCAGGAGGCGACTTCCTGGCGGTGGCGCTCATGCGCCACGCGGTAGAGCAGCAGCATGTCTTCGCAAGCCGCCAGCGACGGCAAGGCTTGCGGCTTGAGCAGCAGCTTGGCCAGCGCCTGCAGCGCGTCCACGGGTGATTCCCAGGACTGCTGCAGCGTCTGCAGCAGCGCGGGGTCGCCGTCCAGGCCGGGCTGCGCCGGAGCGTCCCAGGCCGGCAGCGTGCAGCCGAAGCGCACCGCCACCTGGCGCGCGAGCTTGTCGTAAGCCGCGCGCTGGCCATCACGCTGGTACAGCGACAACAGCTTGAGCAGCAGCCAGGGCGTGCGGCCACCCTGCTCCATGCGCGACAGCAGCAGCTCCACGGCCTTGTCGTCCTGGCCCAGGGCACACAGCAGCGACACCTGTTGCGACAACGCCAACTGCTCGTCCACGGAAAGCACCGCGGTGGCCAGCGGCGCGGACAGCGGCGGGCGCGTGGGCGCGTCGTGCTGCGCGGCCGGCTCGTTGAAGACGACCGCGGCGGTGTTGGGCGCCTCGTCGCGCGGCGCCTCGATGTCCAGGGCCATGGGCGCCGAGGTATCCCACCAGGCCTCCTGGCGGCGACGCGTGAGCGACTGCACGCGCCACGCCAGCGCAACGGCCACGGCGGCCAGCGCCACCACCAGGCCCAACAGCCAGGGCATGGCGTGCGCAGCCGCCTCCAGCTCCGCCTGGCGGCGCCGGCCTTCTTCCAGGGCTTCCTGGTCGTGCTGGGACTGCTGCTGCAGTTGCAGCACCTTGTCCTCCAGGTCGCGCAGGCGCTGCTGGAGCTTGTCAGCGGTACCGGGCTGCAATGCAGCAACGGTCGAAGCCTTGCCATAGGCCGCAAGGGCCAGCGCGTTTGAAGGCGCTGCCCACGCCACGCAGGCGGCGGCGGCAAGGCTGATAAACAGCAATATTCGGGACATCCCTCCCTCCGGGCATACCGATATGCGGGGCACTCTAGCACGGGGGGAGGTGCAGGCGCGGGGAGCCTGCACCGCCAGTCGGCCTTCAGCGCACAGGGCCGACAGGCGTGTCCGGGCCATCGGCCGAGTGCGGCCACAGCGAAGCGGCGGGATCTTCCATGCCCGGCACGTGCCATTGCGCGGCCACGCGCTGGGCTTCGCGGCGCGCCACTTCAAAGAGGCGCAGCAGCTCGGCGATGGGTTGCGTGTCCGGCCGCGGCAGCGCGGTGCGCAGCGTCAGCCGCTCGCGCTGGACGATGAACAGCAGCGGCCCGCTGCTGGACGAGCGCGCCGCCCACTCCGCCAGCGCCGTGCCCAGCGGGCCGCTGACCCAGCTCGCCAGCGCTTCCAGGGGCTGCCCAACGCCGCCGTAGTGCCCGCGCAATGCATGCAACTCGGCCGCGGGCAGCTTGGGATGCAGCACCAGCCAGCGCATCTCGTCCGGCGTGGCCAGGTCAATGCGCGTCTGCAGCTCCTGGGTGTATTGCTCGAACACCTGCTTTTCCAGCAGATCCAGCAGGCCGCGCGTGAGCAGCAGCATCTGCAGGCCGGCACCGCCGGTCAGCGGTGCGCGCAGCCGCAATTCCTGGCCCTGGATGTAGCGGCGCTGCGACGGGCCCCACTCCAGCCGCCAGGAACCATCGTGCGCTTCGACGATGAAACCGTCGGCGTCGCGGCTGCGCTTGAAGTGATGTCCCAGCGCGTGGGCCCAATCGGCCAGCGCACGCTCGCCGGGCAAGCCGGCGCGGCGTGAGAACCAATGCTTGAAGGCGTCGAGCATGAGGGCTGGCGCACAATCAGGCGCCCGTTTTGACGCGTGGAGACAGCAAAGATGATCGAAGTGTATTCGTGGCCCACGCCCAACGGCCACAAGGTTCACATCATGCTGGAAGAGTGCGGGCTGCCCTACCGGGCGCACGCCGTGGACATAGGCGCGGGCGACCAGTTCAGCGCCGAGTTCCTGGCCATCAGCCCAAACAACAAGATTCCCGCCCTCGTGGATCCCGACGGCCCCGACGGCCGGCCCATGTCGCTGTTCGAGTCCGGCGCCATCTTGCTGTACCTGGCCGGCAAGACCGGCAAGCTGCTGCCCGCCGACACCCGCGGCAAGTACGAAACGCTGCAGTGGCTGATGTTCCAGATGGGCGGCGTGGGCCCCATGCTGGGCCAGGCGCACCACTTCCGCATCTATGCGCCGCAGAAGATCGATTACGCCGTGGAGCGCTACACCAACGAGGCCAAGCGCCTGTACGGCGTGATGGACCGCCAGATCGCCCGCCACCGCTACATCGCCGGCAACGAGTACACGATTGCCGACATCGCCGTCTTTCCCTGGCTGCGCTCCTGGAAGAACCAGGGCATAGCCTGGAACGACTATCCGCACCTCAAAGGCTGGTTCGACGAGATAGCCGCCCGCCCCGCCGTGCAGCGCGGCGTGGAGGTGCTGGCCGACCGCCGCCAGCCGCAGATGGACGACAAGGCCCGCGAAGCCCTGTTCGGCGCCAAGCAATACGCCCGGCGCTGAGCCGGGCGCAACGATTGCCTTACCGGCGCGGCGCGAAGCGCCCTCGCCACTGCTTACAATTCAACTTCTGCACTGCCCGTAGCTCAACTGGATAGAGCAGCTGCCTTCTAAGCAGCAGGTCGGGGGTTCGAGTCCCTCCGGGCAGGCCATACGCGCCTTCATGCAGCCCTCCGCTTCCGAAGTTCCTCAAGAAGCCCCCTCCGGCGCCCTCGCCCCCTTGCGTCTTCCGGTGTTCCGCATGTTGTGGAGCGCCTGGCTCACGGCCAACGTGTGCCTGTGGATGAACGACGTGGCCGCGGCCTGGGTCATGACCTCGCTGAGCAGCGATCCCGCCATGGTGGCGCTGGTGCAGTCGGCCTCCACGTTGCCGGTGTTCCTGCTGGGCCTGCCCAGCGGCGCGCTGGCCGACATCGTCAACCGCCGCCACTGGTTCATGTTCACGCAGCTGTGGGTGGCGGTGGTGGGCGTGGTGCTGGCCACCGTGTCCATGGCCGGACAGCTCTCGGCGCCGCTGCTGCTGGCGCTGGTGTTCACCAACGGCATTGGGCTGGCCATGCGCTGGCCGGTGTTCGCGGCCATCGTCCCGGAGATCGTGGGCAAGCGCGAGCTCAGCGCGGCGCTGGCGCTCAACGGCGTGGCCATGAACGCCTCGCGCATCGCCGGCCCCATCGCGGCGGGCGCCATCATCGCCAGCCTGGGCAGCGCCTGGGTGTTCGCGCTCAACGCGGCGCTGTCGCTGGTGGCGAGCTATCTCGTGTGGCGCTGGCGCTACGAGCCGCGGCACTCGGCGCTGCCGGGCGAGCGCTTCGTGGGCGCCATGCGCGTGGGCGTGCAGCACGTGCGCCAGTCGCCGGGCATGCGCGTGGTGCTGCTCCGGGTGTTCGTGTTCTTCCTGCAGGCCACGGCGCTGATCGCGCTGCTGCCGCTGCAGGCCCAGCGCCTGGAAGGCGGCGGCGCGGGGACGTTCACGCTGCTTCTGGCCTGCATGGGTGCGGGCGCCATTGCGGCGGCGCTGTCGCTGCCGCAGTTGCGCGCACGCTGGGACCGCGACCAGCTCGTCGAGTACGGCACGCTCATCAACGCCGCGGCCATGGTGGGCGTGGCGCTGGCGCCCAACGTGTGGGTGGCCGCGCCCACCATGGTGCTGGCCGGCGCGGCGTGGATTTCAGTGGCCAACTCGCTGACCATCACCGCCCAGCTCACGCTGCCCAACTGGGTGCGCGCGCGCGGCATGTCCATCTACCAGATGGCGCTGATGGCGGGCAACGCGGTGGGCGCGGCGCTGTGGGGCTACGTGGCCAGCCACACCGACGTGCGCACCAGCCTGCTGGCCGCCGCGGTCACGGCGGTGGCGATGGTCGCGCTGCTGCGCCGCCACCGGCTGGAATCCCTGCCGCCGGAAGACCTCACGCCGCATCCCGCCAAGATCGAGCCGCCCCCGGCCTTCTACATCCCGCCGGAAGCCGGCCCGGTGATGGTGACCATCGAGTACTTCGTGGCCGAGGACGACGCCGCCGCCTTCACCGAGGTCATGCGCGAGAGCCGCCGCGCGCGGCTGCGCCAAGGCGCGCTGAGCTGGGGCCTGCTGCACGACAGCACCGACCCCACGCGCCACGTCGAGTACTTCCTCGACGAGTCCTGGGTCGAGCACCAGCGGCGCATGGACCGCATCACCGCCTCCGACCGCCAACTGCGCGAGCGCCGCCTGGCCTTCCACCGCGGCGACGCGCCGCCGCGCGTGCGCCGCTACGTGGGCGAGACGATGGCGGACTGACGGCGCGCCGGGCGGCCCTGCTCAGCCGACCGTGGCCTCGTCGCTGCGCGAGTCGCCGCGGTTGTCCACCCAGCGCACCACCAGCCGCTCGCCCTTGGCGCCGCGAAAGCGCAGTTGCAAGTAAGGATCGCGCGACACCGAGGGCCCCAGCCGCGCCTGCAGCACGGTGCGCCCGCCGCACTCGACTTCCAGCCGCTCGATGTGGTGCGCCGGCACCAGCACGCCCGCGGCGTCGCGGCGCTGGCCGCTTTCCATCACGTGGTTCATCAGCAGGCGCAGCTCCACGATGCCGCCGTTCTCCACGGCCCGCATGCGGCTCGGTTGTCCCATGGCTGGTTTCCTTGTCAGCCGGCGCAGCCGCCCTGGATAACGCGCACATCGCGCCGCGCCAGATAAAACCCGTCCGCCGCCCGCACCAGCGCGTGCACGGCGGAGCTTTCGGCCATCTTGAGCCGGGTGGACACGAAGGCCTCGGTGCCGGGCGGCAGTTGGAACACCGCCGACAGCGGCCCCGGGTTGTGCTCCACCAGCAGCGCCACGAGCGTCACGCCCGGCAGCGCCGTGGTGACGGTGAAGGGCACGACCGCGCCGTTCTCGGCCACGTCCGGGCCATCGAGCCGCACCTGGCCCTGCACCGCGGCGCCCTCGCCGCCCAACGCGCGCAGCGCGCCCTTGAAATCACGGCTGTCGAACGCCGCATCCCAGGCCGAGGCCCAGGCGGCGGACTGCGCCTGCGCGTCCACCTCGGTGATCACGCCGGCCAGAACGAACAGGCCCAGCGCCCGCGCCGCGGAGCAAAGGGCCCGCCTGCGTTCCTTGCCGTCCTTGCCGAAATCGCTGGAGATACCTTGTGAAAACAACATCCCACCTTGGTGCGTTTTGACACGGGCCGCCTGCATGGAGCGCGGATACAAAAACGCCCTGGAAACTCCCGGCCGATGAGCCAAAAGCGTTCCAAGGCATTGATGTGAAAAGAAAAATTGGTCGGGGTGAGATGATTCGAACATCCGACCCACTGCTCCCAAAGCAGTTGCGCTACCAGGCTGCGCTACACCCCGAAGAGGGATATTGTAGCCGCCCGCCACGGGGTGTCGCGCCCGGCGGCAGGCGAACGTCGTGGTGATGTCGCCTCGGGGCGACGCCCGCCCCGTCCGCTGGGCCTTATTGCGGCGGCTGCGACAGCACCAGGGTGCCGTCAGCGTCGGCCACGATCCAGTCGCCCGGGCGCACGGGCACGCCCTGAATGGTGACGGGGACGTCGCGCTGGCCCTCGTTGCGCTTCTCGGTGGGCAGCGGCATGGAAGCCAGGGCGCGAATGCCGATGCCGTAGGTGGCGAGCTCGGCCACGTCGCGCACGCAGCCGTCGATGACGACGCCCGCCCAGCCATTTTTCTCGGCCGAGCGGCCCAGGTTGCCGCCCAACAACGCCTTGCGCAGCGAGCCCCCGCCGTCCACCACCAGCACGCAGCCGTTGCCTGGGCTGTCCACGGCGGCCTTGACGAAGGTGTTGTCCTCGAAGCACTTCACCGTCACCGCCGGGCCGCTGAAGGCGGTTTTGCCGCCAAAGTCGCGGAACACCGGCGGCAGCACGCGCAGCGCGTCGCCGGCCTGGGCCTTGCGCTCGTCGCAGATGTCGCAGGTGACGTAGGTTTTCACGGGGTCGATCAAGGGCTCCTCCTGGGGAAAGTTCTGGCGCGCGGCAGCCTAGCATGTGGACATGCGCCAAAAGCTCAGGCGCGCGGCTGCCTTGTCATCCCCGTGTTCGTGGGCACTGGGATTGCCGATAAGGCTTCGTCGGCAATCCCGCCGGCCGATGACTACCAAGGAGTCGACATGACCTCTCAAGACCGCAACCAGAGCCAACAGAACCAGCAAGGCAACCAGCAGGGCCAGCAAGGTCAGCAGGGCCAGAAGCAAGGTCAACAGAGCCAGGACAGCCAGCGCCAGGGCCAGCAAAGCCAGACCGGTGGCATGGGCCAGCAGTCACAGTCGGGCCAGCAGGGCGGGCAGCAGGGCTCGCAGCAAGACCAGCGCAGCGGCCAACAGGATCAGTCGCAGCGCGGCGGCTTGGGTCAGCAAGACCAGTCGAGCCAGCGCCAGGGCCAGCAGGACCAGTCCAGCCAGCGCGGCTCGCAGGCGGGCCAGCAGTCCACCCAACAGGACCGCTCCCAGCAACGCCGCGACGAGTGACGTTGACAGGCTGATGCCCGGCCCGGGGCTGCGGCCCTTGGGTTCAGGTGAAAACAGCGAACGGCCGCAGAAGCGGCCGTTTTTTCTTTTGGGCGGGGCCGTGAGCTGATCAGCCCTTTCCTTTCACTGCCGCCGCCCGTATCTCCGACAAGGTGCTGCGGCTGGTGCTCACGTCCGTATCCAGCTTCAGGTGCAGCAGCATGGGCGGCCCGTCGGACAGCGCCTCAAGCAACGCCGGCTCGAAGGCTTGCGTGCACTCCACCCGCGCCGCGCGCCAGCCGTAGCTGCGCGCCAGGGCGGCGAAATCGGGGTTGAAGAGGTCGCTGCCGCTCACGCGCCCCGGGTAGTGGCGCTCCTGGTGCATGCGGATGGTCCCGTAGCTGCCGTTGTCCACCACGATGCTGACCAGCCGCCCCGCCCCGCGGTTGGCCCCATAGGCCATGGCCGTGGCCATCTCCTGGCTGGTCATCAGGAAGTCGCCGTCCCCCGCCAGGTTGATGGCGGTGCGTTCCGGATACAGCAGCGCCGCCGCCACCGCCGCCGGAAAGCCGTAGCCCATGGCGCCGGCCGTGGGCGCGAGCTGCGTGCGGCCGAAGTGCTGCAGACCGCGGTAGCGCATGTAGCGGTGCAGCCAGCCGCTGTAGTTGCCCGCGCCGTTGGTGTAGAGGCTGTCCGCGGGCGCCAGCCGCTCCAGCGCCAGCACCACCTGCGCCATGTCCAGCGGCGCCACGGCGTGGGGCACGCGGTTGGCCTCCAGGTCGGCGGCGGCGCCGGCGGTCCAGTCGGCCCACGGCAGTTGCGGCGGCGCGGTCAGCGTCTCCAGCGCCTTGCCGGCCGCGGCCAGCGAGCACTGCAGCATCAGGTCGGCCGCGTAGACCCGGCCCAACTCCTCCGCGCCCGCGTGCAGGTGCACCAGCTTCTGCTTGGGCCGGGGCGCTTCGATGAGCGTGTAGCCGCCCGTCGTCATCTCGCCCAAGCGCACGCCCACGGCGATGAGCAGGTCCGAGTCGCGCACCCGCTGCGCCAGCCGCGGGTTGATGGCGATGCCCACGTCGCCCGCGTAGTTGGGATGGCGGTTGTCGAAGGTGTCCTGGAAGCGGAAGCCGCAGCCCACGGGCAAATTCCAGTTCTCGGCAAAGCGCTGCAGCGCCTGCACCGACTCGGCCGTCCAGCCGCTGCCGCCCGCGATCACCAGCGGCTTCCTCGACTGCAGCAGCAGCGTGCGCAACCCGCGCAGCGCCCCCGGCGCGGGCCAGGCCTGCGCCGGCTCCACGCGCGGCAGCACGGGGGCCGTGGCCGGGGCACTCAAGACGTCCTCGGGCAGCGCCAGCACCACCGGCCCCGGCCGCCCCTGCAGGGCCACGTGGAAGGCGCGGGCGACGTACTCGGCCAGCCGCTGCACGTCCTCCACTTCCGCCACCCACTTGGCCATGCCCAAAGTGCCCGGACCGAACACCTGGCGGTAGTCCAGCTCCTGGAAAGCCTCGCGGTCGCGCTGGTCGCGCGCCACCTGGCCCACGAGCAGCAGCAGCGGCGTGCTGTCCTGGAAGGCCGTGTGCACGCCAATGGCCGCGTTGGTGGCGCCGGGGCCGCGGGTGACGAAGCACACGCCCGGGCGGCCGGTGAGCTTGCCCTGCGCCTCGGCCATGAAGGCCGCGCCGCCCTCGTGGCGGCAGGCGACGAAGCGGATGGCCTCGCCGTGCTGGTGAAACCCGTCCAGCGCCGCCAGGAAACTCTCGCCCGGCACGCCGAACACCGTGTCCACGCCCTGCGCCACCAGGGCCTCCACCAGCAGATGGCCGCCCGGGCGGGCGGGCCTGCTCTCAGCGCTTGCGTTCATGCGTGCTGCTCCCCCATGCGTCAGGAAAGAAAAGGCACCCGCCTCGCGCGATTCAAGCGGCACGCGTGCGGATCACCTTCGTTGGCCGCTTCAGGCCGTGGCCTTGGCCGCCGCGCGGCGCGGCGCGATGCGCAGGCCCACGGCGGCGGCCGACAGCACCCCGGCCAGCAGCGCGAGGGCAGAGCCTTGAAAAATGGCGCCGTTCATGTGGTGGTCCATCAGCCAGCCGAAGATGGGCGCGGCCAGGGTGAAGCCCAGGTCCAGCCCCGAATACACGGTGCCGTAGACGCGCCCCGTGGCCCCCGGCGGCGCGGCGCGCTTGATGAGCATGTCGCGCGAGGGCCCGGCCAGGCCCACGCCCAAGCCGGCCAGCGACACCAGCACCAGCGCCCCCATGCCCGGCACCACGCCCGTGCTCACCAGCAACAGCACCGCCGCCGACACCACCAGGCAGGAGCCGATGATCTTCTCCAGCCGCTCGGCCCGCGCCGCCAGGAAGCCGCCGGCCACCATGCCCAGCGCGCCGCAGAGCATGAAGCCCGTCACCACCAGCGAGGTGCGCGACACGGGCAGCCCCGTCATCTCCTGCAGCGCCGGGCTGGCGAAGCTCTGGATGGCGCTGAGCGCGCAGGTCGAGAAGAAGAAGAACGAGAAGCACAGCCACACCGAGGGCAGCTTCAAGAACGCCAGCGGGTGCTCTTCCTTGGCCGGCGCGGCACCGGGCTTGGCGGCGGCCTTCTCGTGGGCCCACGCGCCCTGCCTGTCGTCGATGGCGTCGCGCTGCCACCACAGCAGCAGCATCACGCTGGCCACCACGCAAGCCGCGCCCACCTCGGCCCAACGCCAGGAGCCGGTCAGCTCCGTCAGGCCCAGCAGGAACACCGGCGAGGCCGCCCAACCCAGGTTGCCGCTGATGCCGTGCACCGAGAAGGCATGCCCAAGCCGCTTGGACGACACGCGCTTGTTGAGGATGGTGAAGTCCACCGGGTGGAAAGGCGCGTTGCCCAGGCCGGCCAGCGCCGCGGCCAGCAGCAGGCCGAAGTAGCTGTGGGCCGAGGCGGCCGTCAGCGCCGCCGCCACGAAGCTGGCTAGCGCCGCGAACAGGATGGGCCGCGCCCCCACCCGGTCCACCAGGAAGCCTGACAGTGCCTGCCCAATGCCGGAGATCGCGAAGAACAGCGTCACCGCCAGGCCCAGCTCCGCGTAGGTGAGGCCGAAGTCGCGGATGAAGAAGGGGAACAGCGGCGGCAGCAGCAGGTGGCAGAAGTGCGAGCTGCCGTGGGCCAGGCCCACCAGCGAGATGGTGCGCACGTCGCTTGGGCGGCGGGCAGCCTCCTCGCCGGACGCCTTGATTTCGGGGCGGGTGGAGTTCATTCATGGGATGGTAAACATCCCAAACAGTGGTGACGGGTGTGGGCAGCATGGGCACGGCCCGTGCTGACCCAATCCGTGGGCTACCATCGCGCCCCGAATTCAATCCCCAACATCCAGGCTGCCCAGACAGCCCCCTCCCCCGATCAAGCCATGAGCCAGGTGCTTTTCGACTACACCCGCCAGGACGCTGCGGGCCAAAGCTGCGTTGCCCATGCCTGGGCCAAGGTGCCCGAGGCACTGACCCCGGCGCAGCGTGACGAGCGCAAGGCGCGCGCCGCGGCGCTGCTCAAGCAGCACAACGCCGTGCTGGTGGCGCACTACTACGTGGACGGCGACCTGCAGGACCTGGCGCTGGAGACCGGCGGCTTCGTGGCCGACTCGCTGGAGATGGCCCGCTTCGGCCGCGACCACGAGAGCCAGACGCTGGTGGTGGCCGGCGTTCGCTTCATGGGCGAGAGCGCCAAGATCCTCTCCCCGCACAAGCGCGTGCTCATGCCCGACCTGGACGCGACCTGCTCGCTGGACCTGGGCTGCCCGGCCGACGACTTCTCGCGCTTCTGCGACGCGCACCCCGACCGCAAGGTCGTGGTCTACGCCAACACCAGCGCCGCCGTGAAGGCCCGCGCCGACTGGATGGTCACCAGCTCCTGCGCGCTGGCCATCGTCGAGCACCTCAAGAGCCAGGGCGAAAAGATCCTGTGGGCGCCGGACCGGCACCTGGGCCGCTACATCCAGGAGCAGACCGGCGCCGACATGCTGATGTGGACGGGCGAATGCATCGTCCACGACGAATTCAAGGGCATAGAGCTGGAGCTGCTGAAGAAGCAGCACCCCGACGCCCTGGTGCTGGTGCACCCCGAGTCGCCCAAGAGCGTGGTGGCGCAGGCCGACGTGGTGGGCTCGACCTCGCAGCTCCTCAAAGCCGTGGTGGAAGGCCCGGAGCAGACCTTCATCGTCGCCACCGACAACGGCATCCTGCACCGCATGCGCCAGTTGGCCCCGGGCAAGACGCTGCTGGAGGCCCCCACCGCCGGCAACAGCGCCACGTGCAAGAGCTGCGCGCACTGCCCCTGGATGGCGATGAACGCGCTGCAGGGCGTGATCGACTGCCTGGAACAGGGCGTAGGCGAAATCACCGTGCCGGAACCCATACGCACCCAGGCCGCCGGCTGCATCGAACGCATGCTGGACTTCGTGGCCAAGAACCCGCACGCGCTGGCGCAGCCGCAGCGGGGGTTCGTGAAGAACATCGGCGCGGCCTGACGGTTTTCACTTCTCCTTGATCGACGCCCGGGCGGCTTGGCTGGTCCGGGCGTTTTTTTTATCGGCCCGCCATTTGCCGGGGGCCTGTCGCCCTAAGGTGAGAGAAAACCAAGAGCGAGGAGCCGGCTTGATCAAACGCTTCATCGTCCGCACCCGCCGCCACCCTTCGGCGATTTTGTTGATCGTGCAGATACTGGGCGTGCTGCTGGGCCCGTTCATCGAGGAGGCGCGCTACAGCCACGCGGTCTTCAACATATTCGGCATCGTCGTACTGATACTCACCACGCGCATGGTGCGGCGCACGCCGGGGCTGACGTGGGTCAGCGTCACGATAGCCCTGCCCGTCATCGTCCTGCTGGTATTGCAGGTCACGCATGACATGCCGTTCTTGTTGCCCTGGTCCTCGGCGCTGGAAGCCGGCTTTTATTTTTATGCCGCCGGCAGCCTCATCGCCTACATGATGGCCGACCAGCGCACGACCGTGGACGAGTTATTCGCCTCGGCCGCCACCTTCACACTTTTCGTTTGGGCCTTCACGCATTTGTTCGTGCTGGTGCAGGCGCTGCAGCCGCATGCGTTTTCAGCCGACCTGGCGTCCGTCGCCAAAACCTGGTCGGAATTGAACCACTTGAGTTTCGCCCTCATGTCCAGCACCGGCATGGGCGCCGTGGTGGCAGTATCCGCCCATGCACGCGCCATTGCCAGCGTGGAAATGATGACGGGGGTGATGTACCTCGCCACCGTGGTGGCGAGGCTGATCGGGTTCACGATTCAGCCCAAGAATCCGCGCTGAATCGCACACCCCGTTTTCAGAAGCAGGTTGCCGTCTCGAACTTGCCCGGGATGAGGCCGGGAATTTCTCGCAGCGAGGTCATGCTCTTTTCATCCACCAGGCCCATGAGCTGACGCGTGCCTATGGCGTAGGCATATTGCAGCGTGCCGACCGGAATGATGACTGCGCGGCCCTGCTTCACATGCTCGGGATTGGTGGCGACGAAGCACTGCGGCTTTTGTCCGCTGGTGGTGGCACCGGCCGCCGCGGAATGGCGGCTGGGCTGGTTATGGGCATCCAGCGCGCGCACCGTCCAGGTGTAGCCGGTGCCGAAGGCCAACTCCGACTCCGTGAAATCCGAATTCGGTGCCAGCGTGGTTTTGACCAGGCCGCCGTTGCGATACACCTCGTATTTGCGCGCACCGGGGACGGCACTCCAGGCAATGCGGACGCGAGTATTTCCCAGCACGCTGGCCGTGACGCCGGCCGGCGCGGCCAGCGTGGACAGCGGCTTGCCGCTGCTCAAATGGTCCACCATGGTCTTGACGGCATTCACCTGCAAGCCGGCCTTGGTGGCGTAATTGGACTTGTCGGTATAGCCGAACCAGTCCCAGCAGCCGTTGTATTCCGTGATGCGCGTTTGCGGGAACAGCACCACCATGTTGTTCGTGTCCGCCCAGCGCACGTAGTTCGTGCCCAGCACATATTGCGGGCCGATCTGCGATGCATTCTGGTGACAGCCATGGAACACCACGTGCAGCCTGCACGATTCGCCATTGGCGCAATCCGCGGGCACGTAGGCAAAACCGGAGTCGGCCATATGGCCCAGGTGGGCGCGCGTGCGCTGGGCACCGATTTCGTTCTGGTCGAATTCCACCACGCTGCCCGTGAGCGGGCCATCGTTGCGCGGATTCAGTTTTCCGTAAATATGCGTGAGCAGGTTGCCGGCCAAGTCTATGCCGCACTTGACGATATAGGGCGGCACGCTCAGGGGGCAGGATTCATCCTCCCCGTCCAGCACCATGGCGTGGCCGGCCTGGGATCCGTTGTTCAATACCAGCGGGGCCCGCGTCACGAAATGCCTGTAGAAACTCTCCAGATCCTTCATGACGGCCGGCTTGACCGTGTTGTCGTGCTGGCCGGAGAACATATAGACCGGGCTGGATTGCAAATGGGCCAGCGGGTCCAGTTTGCCGGCAGCAGCCCAGGCTTGCGCGTTCTTGACCAGATGGTCCAGCGGGATGGGCGCGCTGGCACTCATGCAACGGCCCAGCGCGTTATTGACGTCCCCTTCCGCGCAGAACAGCGGCCCGCCGGCCACCACGCCGGCACCGCGCCTGAACGTGGCGGAATGGGCAAAATGCATTTGCACCGCCATGTAGGCACCGGACGACAAACCGGACACCGAGATTTCATTCTTGTCCACGTTGAGCGCCGGCAATTGCGTGCGCTGGGCCCAGGTAGAGGAAACGCAAACCAGCGCCGCGATGGACGCCATGGTTTTCAATTTTTTCAAGATTCTTCCCTGTATTGCATTGAATTCATATGCAGGCCAACCGTTTCCGCCGTGCTGACGGCAGCGGAAGGAAACGACTGCCAAGGCCATGCTTCTGCTCACCCGCGCACCACGTTGTGCGTTGGCATGGCAAAACTAGGCAATGCAAATGACGGGGGGCTTACAGGAAATGGGGAGCGCCATTTCGCTCCGCTTGAATCATGAAGCCGGTACTGGCCGCCTCAGGCAATTTCATCAAATTTCAACAAAATCGGCCGGGACTGCTCTTCTTTGCCGCCGCCATCAATTTTCCTGGCGTGCATGCCGCTGCGCGCTTCCACCTTCCAAAGGAAGATTTGCCCATTGCGACCCGAATTTCTCAATTCCTGGCGCATGCGGTCGAACTCGGTTTCCGCCTGGTCGGGTGTTTTAAAGGCGTATTGAAGGCCGCCGTGGCCGGACGGCGCGCTGACCTCCACGACATACCAATCGCGCAACGGCTTCATCAGCCAGAAGCACAGGCC
This sequence comes from Azohydromonas lata NBRC 102462, assembly GCF_001571085.1. Taxonomy (GTDB): domain Bacteria; phylum Pseudomonadota; class Gammaproteobacteria; order Burkholderiales; family Burkholderiaceae_C; genus Azohydromonas; species Azohydromonas lata. The sequence continues at coordinate 8,807 of NZ_BCTC01000020.1, read as the reverse complement.
GGCCAGCACGATGATGAGCAGCAATTCCACGGGACGTTTCCTCAATGCGTTGGGCCGTGCACGGATGCTGCGGGCGCTTCAGGCACCCTGGCAGGCAACCTGACCTTGACCAGTTTGCCGCTGGGCGAAAGCACGAAGCTCACGTCCGCGGCGCGGCTGCCGTGAACGGCATCCTTTGGAAACGTCACCAGGCCCGGGCGCACAAGCTGGATGCACATAGCGCCAACTGCAAAAATTCGGGCCATCGTGTACTGCCGACTGCGTGAACTACATCAGGCAATATCGGCAGTTTATGGAAAAAACTTGAGGATTTTTTTCAAGCCTTGATATTGAGACCCAAAGCCCGATACAGGAGCTCCATATTGGAATTGCAATGCGAGACGTCTTGGTGGCTGGTATCCACGAACAGAATGTCAAACTGATTGCACTGATCGCGCAAATCCCGGCTCAAGTCTATCCACCGGTTGATCTGCTTGAGCAGCTTTTCGTCCTCGTCAACTTCCCCGCCTTCCTGCGAGGACGCGGCAGCATAAGTCTTGAGCTGCTGCAGCTTTTCCTGTGGATCGGCCTCGGGATAACCAAAGAATACCGCCGAGGTATTGGCCGCCAATTGGGACACGTCCTTGGGCCTGATGAAATGCCCTTCGACGATGTGGCTGCCGCGGCCAGCCACGCCGGCGTGGTGCAGGTATCGGTTCAGGAAGGGAATGAAAGCTTCGCACAGCTCGTCGAAGCTTTTGCCCTTTTGGGCCACTGCCGTTTCAGGGAAACAGTCGCGCAGCGCCAGAATGAGGCTGTCCGTACCCAGATAGGGAAAACCAGTGCGGCGGGACAAGGCATCCGCCACCAGCGTTTTGCCGGTGCGCATCGCGCCACCGATGATGATGTTCATGAATATCTCCTGGCCCTTTCAGGCCGCGGCCTGCCGCCTGTTTTCAGCATCACCGGCCCAGTTTAGCGCCTGGGCCGGCCGCCTGATTGATAAGGATCACTTGCGGCGGTGATCGCCAATCAGCACCGTCGGGAAACTGACCGGCAGGGTATAGGGATAATCCCGCGAGAAATGCAGGCCGCGAGATTCGTGGCGCTTGAGGGCCGAGCGCACGATCAATTCGGCACATTCCACGAGGTTGCGCAATTCGAGCAGGTCGCGCGTGACGCGGAAATGGGCGTAATACTCGTCGATTTCGCTGCGCAGCAAATGGATGCGGTGCAGCGCGCGCTCCAGGCGCTTATTGGTCCGGACGATGCCCACGTAATTCCACATCACCAGGCGCAATTCATCCCAGTTGTGGCTGATGACGACCTGCTCGTCGGCGTTTTCCACCTGGCTTTCGTCCCAGGCGGGCAGCGCGGGCAGGGTTTCCGGCGCGTCCTGCTCGATGCGCTCGGCGCAGGTGCGGCCCACCACCACGCACTCCAGCAGCGAGTTGCTGGCCAGGCGATTGGCGCCGTGCAGGCCGGTGTAGGTGGTCTCGCCCACGGCGAAGAGGCCGGGCATGTCGGTGCGGCCGTCCAGGTCCGTGACCACGCCGCCGCAGGTGTAGTGCGCGGCGGGCACCACGGGGATGGGCTGCCGGGTGATGTCTATGCCCAGGCTCAGCAGCCGGGCGTAGATGGTCGGGAAGTGCTCCTTGAGGAAGCTCTCGCCCAGGTGCGTGGCGTCCAGCCAGACGTGGTCCAGGCCGTGCTTCTTCATCTCGAAGTCGATGGCGCGGGCCACCACGTCGCGCGGCGCCAGCTCCAGCCGCGGGTCGTGCGCCGCCATGAAGCGGGTGCCGTCGGGCAGCTTCAGGTGTCCGCCCTCCCCGCGCAGCGCCTCGGTGATGAGGAAGGTGCGGTCCTGCGGGTGGTACAGGCAGGTCGGGTGGAACTGGATGAACTCCATGTTCCCCACGCGGCAGCCCGCGCGCCAGGCCATGGCGATGCCGTCGCCCGTGGCCGTCTCGGGGTTGCTGGTGTAGCGGTAGACCTTGCCCACGCCGCCGGTGGCCAGCACCACGGCAGAGGCTTGCAGCGTCTCCACGCGCTGCGTGTCGATGTCCAGGGCATAGATGCCGTAGCAGCGGGCGGGCTCGTCGCGCTTGAGGTGGCGCGAGGTGATGAGGTCCAGCGCCATCCAGCGCTCGCGCACGGTGATGTTGGGATGCTTGCGGATCTGGGCCAGCAGCGCGTCGTGTATGGCCTGCCCCGTGGCGTCGGCCGCGTGGGCGATGCGGCGCACGGCGTGGCCGCCTTCGCGCGTGAGGTGCAGGCCCAGCGGGCCTTCGGGGTCCGGCGAGAAGGGCACGCCCTGCTGGACCAGCCATTCGACGGCGCGGGCGCTGTTCTCGGCGATGAAGCGGGCGGTGTGCTCGTCCACCAGGCCGGCGCCGGCTTCCTGGGTGTCGTGCACGTGGCTCTCGATGCTGTCGTCCTTGCCCAGCACGCCGACGATGCCGCCCTGCGCCCACGCGGTGGCGGCTTCATGGATGTCGCGCTTGGCCAGCACCACTACCGGGCGCGTTTGCGCCAGGTGCAGCGCCACCGCCAGCCCGGCCAGGCCGGCGCCCACGATGACGACGGGAGCGGACGGGGCATCGAAAGAGGTGTTCATCACGCACTGCGGGTGTTGCAAAGAGGGTCGATTCTACGAAGCGCCCCGGGGGTGGCCGTCAGCACAACCCACAGCAAATGCTTCGTGGAGAGGCGAGGGCCAAGCGCCGCGCAAGAAAAAGGGCCGGTTGCCCGGCCCTTCCCTGTCGGCGTCGGCGCGCTGCCTCAGTGCACCGTGCGCCCAAAGCTGAACTCGCCCGCCTCGTTCACGTCCACCGGGATCACGTCCTTGGGGCCGAAGCGGCCTTCCAGGATGAGCTTGGCCACCGGGTTCTCGATGCGGCTCTGGATGGCGCGCTTGAGCGGCCGCGCGCCGAACACCGGATCGAACCCCGCCTTGGCCACCTCGCCCAGCGCCGCGGGCGAAACGTCCAGCCGCATGTCCATCCGCTCCAGCCGCTGCTCCAGCGCCTTGAGCTGGATCTTCGCAATCGACTCGATGTGCTTCTGGTCCAGCGCGTGGAACACCACCGTCTCGTCGATGCGGTTGAGGAACTCCGGCCGGAAGTGCGTCTTCACCTCCGCCCACACCGCCTCGCGGATCAACGCCGGGTCCTGCCCCGCCATCTGCATGATCAGGTGCGAGCCCAGGTTGCTGGTCATCACGATCACGGCGTTCTTGAAGTCCACGGTGCGGCCCTGGCCGTCGGTGAGGCGGCCATCGTCGAGCACCTGCAGCAGCACGTTGAACACGTCCGGGTGCGCCTTCTCCACCTCGTCCAGCAGGATCACGGAGTACGGCTTGCGGCGCACGGCCTCCGTGAGGTAGCCGCCCTCGTCATAGCCCACGTAGCCCGGCGGCGCGCCGATGAGGCGGCTCACGGAGTGCTTCTCCATGAACTCGCTCATGTCGATGCGCACCATGTGGTCGGCGCTGTCGAACAGGAAGGTGGCCAGCGCCTTGCACAGCTCGGTCTTGCCCACGCCGGTGGGGCCCAGGAAGAGGAAGCTGCCCAGCGGCCGGTTGGGGTCCGAGAGGCCCGCGCGCGAGCGGCGGATGGCGTCCGCCACGGCGCGGATGGCCTCGTCCTGGCCCACCACGCGCTCGTGCAGCTTGTCTTCCATCTGCAGCAGCTTGTCGCGCTCGCCCTGCATGAGCTTGGAGACGGGGATGCCCGTGGCGCGGGCCACCACGTCCGCGATCTCCTCGGCGCCCACCATGGTGCGCAGCAGCTTGGGGCCGGAGCCGGCGGCCTTGCCGGCCTCCTTGGCCTGCGCGTCCGACAAGCGCTTTTCCAGCTCCGGCAGCTTGCCGTACTGCAGCTCGGCCACCTTGTTGAAGTCGCCCTTGCGCTTGAGCTCCTCGATCTGGAAGCGGATCTTGTCGATCTCCTCCTTGACCTGCGCCGAGCCCTGGGCGGTGGCCTTCTCGGCCTTCCACAGCTCTTCGAGGTCGGCGTACTCGCGCTCCAGGCGCTGGATTTCGTCCTCGATCAGGCCCAGGCGGCGCTGCGAGGCCTCGTCCTTTTCCTTCTTGACGGCCTCGCGCTCGATCTTGAGCTGGATGAGGCGGCGGTCCAGCCGGTCCATGGCCTCGGGCTTGGAGTCGATCTCGATCTTGATCTTGGCCGCGGCCTCGTCGATGAGGTCGATGGCCTTGTCCGGCAGGAAGCGGTCGGTGATGTAGCGGTGCGAGAGCTCGGCCGCGGCGACGATGGCCGGGTCGGTGATCTCCACGCCGTGGTGCACCTCGTACTTCTCCTGCAGGCCGCGCAGGATGGCAATCGTCGCCTCCACCGACGGTTCCTCCACCAGCACCTTCTGGAAGCGGCGCTCCAGGGCGGCGTCCTTCTCGATGTACTTGCGGTACTCGTCCAGCGTGGTGGCGCCTATGCAGTGCAGCTCGCCGCGGGCCAGCGCCGGCTTGAGCATGTTGCCGGCGTCGATGGCGCCCTCGGCCTTGCCCGCGCCCACCATGGTGTGCAGCTCGTCGATGAACAGGATGATGCGGCCCTCGTCGGCGGCGACTTCCTTGAGCACGGCCTTCAGGCGCTCCTCGAACTCGCCGCGGTACTTGGCGCCGGCCAGCAGCCCGGCCATGTCCAGCACCAGCACGCGCTTGTCGCGCAGGGAGTCCGGCACCTCGCCGCTGACGATGCGCTGCGCCAGCCCTTCCACAATGGCCGTCTTGCCCACGCCGGGCTCGCCGATGAGCACGGGGTTGTTCTTGCTGCGGCGCTGCAGCACCTGGATGGCGCGGCGGATCTCGTCGTCGCGGCCGATCACCGGGTCGAGCTTGCCCTGGCGGGCGCGGTCGGTGAGGTCCAGCGTGTATTTCTTGAGCGCCTCGCGCTGGCCTTCGGCCTCGGCGGAGTCCACCTTGGCGCCGCCGCGCACGGCGTCGATCGCGGCCTCCAGCGACTTGCGCGTGAGGCCATGGCCGCGAACGATGGCGCCCAGGTCCGTCTTGGAGTCCGAGAGCGCCAGCAGGAACATTTCGCTGGCGATGAACTGGTCGCCGCGCTTGCTGGCTTCCTTCTCCGCGGACTGCAGCAGCGAGACGAGGTCGCGCCCGGGCTGCACCTGGCCGCCGCCGCCCTGCACCTGGGGCAGGTTGCGCATGGCGGTGTCCATGGCGGTCTTGAGCCCGGCCGTGTTGGCGCCGGCGCGGTCCAGCAGCGCCTTGGGGCCATCCGGCTGCGCCAGCATCGCCGCCAGCAGGTGGGCGGGCTCGATGTAGGGGTTGTCCTGGGTGACGGCCAGGCTCTGCGCCTCGGCCAGGGCTTGCTGGAAAGCGGTGGTGAGCTTGTCGATTCGCATGGAATGAATCCTCCGTTGCGCAACGAGGTTGGGCGGCGTGGAGCGATTTCAAGGCCGGCGCCAGGGTTTCACGCAGCGCGGTTTGCGATGGAACCAGCGGCACGGCGCGTGCCGCCCGGGGCCTTCCTGCCGGCTTCAGCCGTCTATCGCTTCCTCGTCCTCGCCGGCCCAGTACAGGCTGTCGCGGCCGAGCTGGTCCAGGCAGAGCTCGGCCGTCCACGGCAGCATCACGGCCCCGCAGCGCGCGTCGCGCAGCAGCCGCTCCAGCGGCAGGTTCTTGGTGAGCGCCTGGCCGCCGCAGGTGCGCAGCGCGAGCTGGCAGATCTCGGCCGACTGCTCCACCACCGTGTGCTGCGCCGCGAGCAGGCGCAGCCGGGCGTGGCGGTCGGGGTCCGGCCCGGCTTCGGCCAGGCACGCCAGCAGCAGCGCGCGCATCTGCTCCAGCTTCAGCCGCATCTGCGCCACGGCGAACTGCTTGGTGGGGTACATGCGCCGCTGCACCGGCGGCAGCCCCGGCACCTCGCCGCACAGGTAGCGCACGGTGAAGTCGTGCGCCGCCTGCGCCAGGCCGAGATACGGCGGGCTGGTCATCAAAAACATCGCCGGCCAGCGGGCGGCGGCCTGGCAGTACAGGCCCTCGGGCAGCACCCGGTCGCCATCCGGGACGAACACGTCGTGGAACTCCAGCGTGCGGCTGACGGTGCCGCGCATGCCCAGCGGGTTCCACTCGCCGCTCACGCGCAAGCCCGGCGCGTCGCTGGGCACGGCCAGGAAGAGCGCATCGGCCTGCGTCGCGGCCGGGCGCTGCAGCGTGCACAGCAGGCCGTGCACGTCGGCCTCGCCGGCCATGGAGGCGAACACCTTGCGGCCGCTGACCACGTAGCCGCCCTCCACGCGCCGCGCCACGGTGGACCACGGCGCCTTGCCGGCGTCGGCCGCGCCGCCTTCGGAAATGGTCTGCGCCCACACCTGGCCCTCGCGGGCGATGGCCGACTCGTGCCGCGCGCGCGCCGCCTCGTGCGCGGCGCGCTGGGCGCCGGTCATGGACAGGGAGTCCCCCACCAGCCCGCTCCAGAGCGTGTTGCTCACGTGCAAGCTGAAGCACAGCGCCGTGGCGCCGCACCAGCGGCCCAGCTCGGCCGCGACCAGGCCGCAACCCAGCAGGTCGGCCCCGGCGCCGCCGTGGCGCGGGTCCACGGCCAGCGAGAGCAGCCCGGCCGCATGCAAGTCGCGGAAGTTCTCGCGCGGAAAGCTGGCCTGCGCGTCGTGCGCGGGCGCGCGGGCCGCGAAGCGCGGGCCCAGCTCGGCCGCCTGCGCCACCCAGGCGCGCTGCGCCGGGGTCAGGCGCGAGGCATCGCCCGCGATGTGCGCGTCATCAGCCGCGCTGCGTGATGTATCCATCTTCGACCTCCTCCACGTCGCGCCTGCTGCAGGAGGCGCCGCATCAAAGAATCTCGCCCAACAGGTGGTAGCGCCCGCCGTGGAACAGCAGCGGCGGCAGCACCGCGTCAGCCAGCCGCAGCACGCGGCCGACGAAGAGCACATGGTCGCCCGCCTCCTGGGCCGACACGCGCTCGCACTCGAACACCGCCGTGCTGCCGCCCAGCACCGGCGCGCCGCCCAGGCCGTCGCTCCACTGGCCGGCGCCGAACTTGTCCGGCTCCTTGCCGCTGGAGAAGCGGCGCGAGAGGTCGATCTGCGCCTCGGCCAGCACGTTGATGGCGAAGTGGGCACTGTGCTGGAAGGCCGCGAGGCTGGCGCTGGCCTGGCGCAGCGACCACAGCACCAGCGGCGGCTCCAGCGACAGCGCGCTGAAGGAGTTGGCGGTGAGGCCCACGCGCTCGCCGTTGGCCGGATCGACGCAGGTGATGATGGCCACGCCCGTGGCGAAGCGCCCAAGCGCGCCGCGCAGCGCCTGCGGCGTGATGTCCACGGCGCCGGCGATTTCAACCGCCAGCGGCGTGCCGGGCAGCTCGGCGGCAGTGGTGGCGGCGGCCGGCACGGACGGGACAGCGGGCGCCACGGCGGCGTCGGCCACCGGGGTCGTGGAGGAGTTGGCGGATGCAGTCATGGAATCTCAGGCCTTCACCATCCAGCGCGCCAGCGCGTGGCCCAGGGCCGTGCAGGCCAGCGCGCCCATCACATGGGCGAAGGAATGCAAGGCGGCCATGCCCAGCCGCCCGGCCAGCAGCAGCGACAGCGACTCGGCCGAGAAGGCGGAAAACGTGGTGAAGCCGCCCAGGAAGCCGGTGACCAGCAGCAGCCGCGCCATCTCGTTGGGCGCGCGGGCGAACACGGCCAGCGACACGCCTATGAGCAGCCCGCCCAAGCAGTTCACCGCCAGGGTGCCCAGCGCGAAGCCGGACCAGGCGTTGTTGAGCCAGAGCGACGTGAGCCAGCGCGCCACCGCGCCCGCGGCCGCGCCGACTGCGACGGCCAGCACTTGGGCCAGGGAGATCGCGGGGAAGACCATCGGTGCGCCGGCCCCGCCTCAGGCCGCCGCGGCGTTGCCGGCGCTGATGCCCCAGCGCGCGAGCGCCTGGTCGTCGCTGACGCGGGCATCGACCCAGCGCGCGCCCGCGGGCGTGTGCTCCTTCTTCCAGAACGGGGCCTGGGTCTTGAGGTAGTCCATGAGGAACTCGCAGGCCTGGAAGGCCTGGCCGCGGTGGGCGGACGTGACGGCCACGAACACGATCTGGTCCAGCGGTTGAAGCGCGCCCACGCGGTGGATGACGCGCGCGGCGCGGATGTCGAAGCGCCTGAAGGCTTCATCGACCATGGCTTCTATGGAGCTTTCGGTCATGCCGGGGTAGTGCTCCAGCTCCATGAGGCTCACGCCCGCGCCGTCGCTGACCTCGCGCACCGTGCCCACGAAGCTGACCACCGCGCCCACGCCGGGGTCGCCCTCGCGCAGGCGCTGGACCTCGGCGCCGAGGTCGAAGTCTTCGGCCTGGATCAGGACGCGGGGCGTGGTGCTGCTGTTGGAAGCCATGGCGGGATTGTCGCACCGCGTTTTAGGGGGTGACTGGGCGAAAAGCGGCAAACGGCAGCCCTGCGGCGACAGTGCGGCGGCGGCCTGGCCCGCCGCCTGGCGGCGGTTGTTGCGCGGCCAGTTCCCTACTCCACGCCTTCCCGCGGCTGCCGGCACAGCGCGTGGCTGCGCCAGGCGTCCTTGGCGCACTGCTCGCGCATGCAGCGCTCCAGCGCCGACTTCGCCTGCGACACGCAGGCCGCCAGCGGCGTGGGCGGCAGGCTCGCCAGCAGCGTGTCCGGCGCGGCACCGGCCTGCGCCGGGGCGGCGTCGCCACCACGGCCCCCCTCCGGCTCACGGTGCGGCGGCACGCGGTGCGGCTGGGCACCGGCGGCCTGCCGGCCCTCGCCCTCCGGTGCGGTTGCCTGCGCAACGGCGGCGGCCGAGCGCGGCGCGGAGAGCGCCGTCGCACCCGCCGCAC
>NZ_BCTC01000019.1 GCF_001571085.1 Azohydromonas lata NBRC 102462 | reverse complement strand
GCCGGTGGCCGCCGAGGCGCCCGTGCAGGCGCAGGCGCCTGCCGCCGAGCCCGCGGCCGAAGCCGCGCCGGCCGACGCGCCCAAGCCGCGCCGCACGCGCGCGCCCCGCAAGAAGGCCGCCGAGCCGGCGGCAGACGTTGCCGAACCCGCGGCTGCGGTGGCGGAGCTGCCCGTGGTGGCGGCCGAGGTGTCGGCGGCCACGCTGGAGGTGGTGGCTCCGGCGGTGGCGGCTGCCGCGCCCGCCGAAGCTGCGCCGGCCGAAGGTGGCGAGGCCACCGCGCCGGCCGCTGCCGAAGGCGAGGGCGAAAGCGAGGCGGCTGCGCGTCCGCGCCGCCGCCGCACGCGCCGCGACAAGCCGGCTGCGGAGGCTGCTGCCGAAGCGTCTGCCGAGGTTGTGCAGGAGAGTGCCGCTGCCGACGTGGCGCCGCAGGCGGCTGAAGCCGCTGCAGCCGAGCCTGCCGTGGCTGTGGCCGACGAGGGCGCCGTGGCGGCTGAGCCGGACGAACAGGTGAAAGAGCCGCGCCGCGAGGGCCGCAACCGCCGCAAGCGCAACGAGCGCCGCAATGCCGAGCAGGCTGCCGCCGCTGCGCCGGCCGAGGGTGGCGACGCCGAAGGCGCCGCGCCCCAGGCGCCGGCCGCCGAGGCCGCACCCGTGGCCCTGCCCGTGCCGGACACGCAGGAGCTGTTCGCGCAGGTGCTCTCCGGCGCCTTCGACGTGGAGCCCGCCGAGGAGGAAGAGGCCGACGCCGGCCCGCAAAAGCGCGTGCTGGCCGCCGAGCCGGATGCGCCCAAGCTGCACAAGGTGCTGGCGCAGGCCGGCGTGGGCTCGCGCCGCGACATGGAGCAGCTCATCGTCGAGGGCCGCATCACCGTCAACGGCGAGCCGGCGCACACCGGGCAGCGCATCTCCTGGGGCGACCGCATCCAGGTGAACGGCAAACCCATCCGCGTGCGCATCGCGCCGCCGCCGGCACGCGTGATCGCCTACCACAAGCCCGTGGGCGAAGTGGTCACGCACGACGACCCGCAACAGCGCCCCACCGTGTTCCGCCGCCTGCCCAGGCTGCAGCAGGGCAAGTGGCAGTCGGTGGGCCGGCTGGACATCAACACCGAAGGCCTGCTGCTGTTCACCAACTCCGGCGAGCTGGCCAACCAGCTCATGCACCCCCGCTTTGGCGTGGAGCGCGAGTACGCCGTGCGCGTGCTGGGCACGCTGGAGCCGGAAGCGCGCGCCAAGCTGCTCGACGGCGTGGAGATCGAGGGCCAGCCGGCCTGCTTCAAGTCCATCGAGGACGGCGGCGGCGAGGGCGTGAACCACTGGTACCGCGTCGTCATCACCGAGGGCCGCAACCGCGAGGTGCGCAAGCTCTTCGACACCGTGGGCCTGGCCGTGAGCCGGCTCATCCGCATCCGCTACGGCACCGTGGTGCTGCCGCGCGGCTTGAAGCGCGGCACCTGGGTGGACCTGTCCGAGGACGACGTGCGCATCATCCGCCGCCTGGCCCAGGGCCCCGGCAGCGAGCAGCGCCGCGCCGAGGGCGGCGAGCGTGGCGGGGACCGCAACAACGACCGCAACAACGACCGCAACAACGACCGCAACCGCCGCGGCAAGCGCCGTGGCGACAAGCGCGATGGCGCGCCGCTGCCGCAGGAGGGCCGCGCGCCGCGCCGCGAGGGCGACCAGCCGCAGCAGCCGCAGGAAGGGCGTGGTCCGCGCCGCGAGGGCGAGCAGCAGCGCGCCGACCGTGGTGGCGAGCGGGGCGGTGAGCGCAATGACCGCAACCGCCGCGGCAAGCGCGGGCGCGGCGGCGAGGGCGGCCCGCGCGAGGGCGGGCCGCGCGAAGGTGGCGCACGCGAGGGCGGCGCCATTCCCAACCCGCTGCAGCAGACCTACGACAAGCGCGCCATCCAGAGCGAGCGCGCCCGCAGCCGCAGCGCGGACTGGGAAGACGACGACAACCGTCCCATCCCCAACCCGCTGCAGCAGACCTACGACAAGCGCGCGCTGCAGGCCGAGCGCCAGCGCCGCGAGCGCAGCGAGGACGGTCCGATTCCCAACCCGCTGCAACAGACCTACGACAAGCGCTTCGTCCAGAAGGGCCCGGGCGGTGGTGGCGGTGGTGGCGGCTTCGGCCGCAACCGCGGTCCCGGCGGTGGTGGCGGCTTTGGCGGCGGCCCGGGCAACGGCCCGCGCGGCGGCGGCAAGGGCGGCAACCGGGGCGGCAAGGGCGGTGGCGGCGGCGGCGGCGAGCGCCAGCCCGACCCGATGCAGACCTCGGTGGGCTACATCGGCGCCGATGCCTTCTTGCGCGGCAAGGGCCGTGGCGGTGGCGGCCGCGGCGGCCGTGGCGGGCGCTGAGCCCGTCCGCCGTCCCTGACTTCCATCGGCCCGGCTGCCCAGCGCGCCGGCCCGGTGCCTTTGGCACCGGCCTGGCGTGTGCCGGCGCCGACATCCCTGTGTCACGGGCGCCCAAGGGCGCGCCGGTACAATTACGGGCTTTGCCCGCTTCACTTCAAGGAGAAATTCAAATGGCCATCGAACGCACCCTGTCCATCATCAAGCCCGACGCCGTGGCGAAGAACGTGATCGGCCAGATCTACGCCCGCTTCGAAGGCGCCGGCCTGAAGATCGTCGCCTCCAAGATGGCTCACCTGTCGCGCCGCGAGGCCGAGCAGTTCTACGCCGTGCACGCCGCGCGCCCGTTCTTCAAGGACCTGGTGGACTTCATGGTCTCCGGCCCCGTGATGATCCAGGTGCTCGAAGGCGAAGGCGCCATCGCCAAGAACCGTGAGCTCATGGGCGCCACCGACCCCAAGAAGGCCGAGAAGGGCACCATCCGCGCCGACTTCGCCGACAGCATCGACGCCAACGCCGTGCACGGCTCCGACGCTCCCGAAACCGCTGCCGTGGAAGTGGCCTTCTTCTTCCCCGGCATGCAGGTCTTCGGCCGCTGATCCAGGCTGGATACCCCGCGCTTAACGCCTCTACAGGCCCCGCAGCCATGAGCCTCGTCAACCTGCTGGATTTCGACCTCGAAGGCCTCACCGCCTTCTGCGAGGGCCTGGACGAAAAGCGTTTCAGGGCCGTGCAGCTCTTTCGCTGGATTCACCAGAAGGGAGCTGCCGACTTTGAGCAGATGAGCGACCTCGCCAAGTCGCTGCGCGCCAAGCTCGCCACCCGCGCCGAAGTCCGGCCGCTGGCCGTGATCAGCGAGCAGGCCTCCAGCGACGGCACGGTGAAGTGGCTGTTCGACGTGGGCGGCGGCAATGCGGTGGAAACCGTGTTCATCCCCGAGGAGGACCGCGGCACGCTGTGCGTCTCTTCCCAGGCCGGCTGCGCCGTGGGCTGCCGCTTCTGCTCCACCGGCCATCAAGGCTTCAGCCGCAACCTGAGCACGGGCGAGATCCTGGCCCAGCTCTGGTATGCCGAGCACCATCTGCGCGAACGCCTGAAGCTGGCGCCCACGGAGCGCGCCATCGACAACGTCGTGATGATGGGCATGGGCGAGCCGCTGCAGAACTACGCGGCGCTGGTGCCCGCGCTGCGCACCATGCTGGACGACCACGGCTACGGCCTGTCGCGCCGCCGCGTGACGGTGAGCACCTCCGGCGTCGTGCCCATGATCGAGCGGCTGCGCGAGGATTGTCCGGTGGCGCTGGCCGTGTCGCTGCACGCGCCCAACGACCCGTTGCGCGACGAGCTGGTGCCGCTCAACCGCAAGTACCCGATCGCCGAGCTGCTGGACGCCTGCCACCAGTACCTCAGCGCCGCGCCGCGGGACTTCGTCACCTTCGAATACTGCATGCTCGACGGCGTCAACGACACCGACGAGCACGCCCGCCAGCTCATAGAGCTGGCGCGCCGCAGCCCGCGCAGCGAGGGCTCGCGCGGCATCAGCTGCAAGTTCAACCTTATTCCCTTCAACCCCTTCCCGGCTTCGGGGCTCAAGCGCTCGCCGCGCGAGCGGGTGATGGCGTTTGCGCGCGTGCTGGCCGATGCCGGCATCGTCACCACGGTGCGCAAGACGCGCGGTGACGACATCGACGCCGCCTGCGGCCAGCTCGCCGGCGAGGTGCAGGACCGCACGCGCGCGGCCGAGCGCATGACGCGCGCGCCCATCCGCATCCACGCCGCCGCCCCGACCGCGCGCTCCTGAGGCCGCGCGGTCGCCTTTCGACGACGCAGTGCCCGCCGCCATGTCCGCCGCCTTTCCGCGCCTGCTGCTCACCGGCCTGCTGGCCGGCGCCGTGCTGCTGGCCGGCTGCGCCGCGACGGCGCCGCAGGGGCAGCAGACGGAAGCGGCCCAGCGCCGCGCCCAGGCTCGGCTGGAGCTGGCCTCGGCCTACCTGGAAAACGGCCAGGCGCGCACGGCGCTGGAAGAGGTGGACAAGGCGCTGGCGGCTGACGCCCAATCCGCCCCGGCCCACGACCTGCGCGGCCTGGCGCTGGCCAGCCTGGGGCGCGCGGGCGAGGCGCAGGCCAGCTTCGAGCGCGCGCTGCAGCTGGACGCGCGCGACGCCGGCGCCATGCACAACTTCGGCTGGTTCCTCTGCCAGCAGCAGCGCTGGGACGAGGCCCAGGCCTGGCTAGAGCGCGCCCTGGCGCAGCCCGGCTACGAGGGCGGCGCGCGCAGCCTGCTGGCCTTGGGCGTGTGCCAAGCGCGCGCGCAGCGCTGGGCCGCGGCCGAGCGCAGCCTGACGCTGGCCCTGGAGCGCGACCCGGCGCAGGCCGTCGCGGCGCTGAACCTGGCCGAGGTGCTGCTGCGCCAGGGCCAAGCCGAGCGGGCGCGGCTGCAGCTGCAGCGCGTGAGCATCACCAGCGCGCAAGCCGATGCAGCCACGCTGTGGCTGGCCACGCGCATAGAACACCGGCTGGGCCGCCACGCTGCCGTGGAGGCTCTTGGGCGCGAGTTGCGCCAACGCTTTCCGCAAGCGCCGCAGACGCTTGCCCTGGACCAAGGACGTTTTGATGACTGAGCCGAGCGCAACGACCCCGCGCGGTGACTCCCCCGGAACCATGCTGCGCAACGCGCGCCAGCAGCAAGGGCTGGAGCTGGATGCCCTGGCCGCCGCGATCAAGGTGCGGGCCGACAAGCTCGCCGCGCTGGAAGCCGACCACTACGAGCAGTTGCCCGATATGGCGTTCACGCGCGCGCTGGCCAAGACGCTGTGCCGCACGCTCAAGATCGACGCCGCGCCGGTGCTCGCCGGCCTGCCCGCCAGCCTGGACGGCTCGCGGCTGGAGCAGGTGGCCACGGGCTTGAACACGCCTTTCCGCGACCGGCCGGGCCGCCGCGAGGCGCGCGACCTGGGGCCGCTCAAGCGGCCGGTGCTGTGGGTCGTGGCGCTGCTGCTGGTGGGAGCGGCGGCCATCGTCCTGCTGCCGGCGAGCTGGCTCAAGTTGGGCAGTTTCGACTCAGGCAGCGGCGGCAGCGCCGAGGTGGCGACGTCGGCGGCGGCGCCCGCGGCGTCCGGGACGGCCTCGGCCGTGGTGGAGACGGTGTTCGCCTCGCCCACGGCGCCGGCCGCGGCCGACGCTGCGGCGTCAGGCACCGCACCGGCGGCGGCCGCCGAGTCGGCCGGTTTGCTGGTGCTGCGCGCCACGGGCGAAAGCTGGGTGGAGGTGCGCGACGGCACCAATCAACTGCTGCTGTCGCGCGCGCTGCACGCGGGCGAGACGGTCAACCTCGACGGCACGCTGCCGCTGCGCGCCACCATTGGCAATGCCTCGGCCACCTCGGTGAGCTTCCGCGGGCAGGTGCTGGATACGCGGTCACAGACGCGTGACAACGTGGCGCGTCTCGAACTCAAGTGAGTCTCCCAGCCATGCAAACGCCTTTTGAACCCATCAACGTGGCCCAACCCGCCGCCCGCCGCTCGCTGCAGGCGCGCGTGGCGTGGGGCGGCCAGGTGCTGACGCTGGGCGGCGACGCGCCGGTGCGCGTGCAGTCCATGACCAACACCGACACGGTGGACGTGATCGGCACGGCCATACAGGTCAAGGAGCTGGCCTTGGCCGGCTCGGAGCTGGTGCGCATCACGGTGAACACGCCGGAAGCGGCGCAGGCCGTGCCGCACATCCGCGAGCAGTTGGACCGCATGGGCATCAGCGTGCCGCTGGTGGGCGACTTCCACTACAACGGCCACCGCCTCCTGAGCGAGTTCCCGGACATGGCCGCGGCCCTGTCCAAGTACCGCATCAACCCGGGCAACGTGGGCAAGGGCGACAAGCGCGACCGCCAGTTCGCCCAAATGATCGAAGCGGCCCTCAGGCACGACCGCCCGGTGCGCATCGGCGTCAACTGGGGCAGCCTGGACCAGGAGCTGCTGGCCGCGCTCATGGACGAGAACGCGCAGCGCAGCAAACCGTGGGATGGCAAGCAGGTGATGTACCAGGCGCTGGTGCAGTCGGCGCTGTCCTCGGCGGCCTTTGCCGTGGAGGTGGGCATGGACCCGGCGCAGGTCATCCTGAGCTGCAAGGTCTCCGGCGTTCAGGACCTGGTGAGCGTGTATCGGGCCCTGGCCGCGCGCTGCAGCCACCCGCTGCACCTGGGCCTGACCGAGGCCGGCATGGGCACCAAGGGCACGGTGGCCTCGGCCGCGGCGCTGTCGCTGCTGCTGCAGGAAGGCATTGGCGACACCATACGCGTGAGCCTCACGCCGCAGCCCGGCGAGCCGCGCACGCAGGAAGTGGTGGTGGCGCTGGAGATCCTGCAGGCACTGGGCCTGCGCGCCTTCAACCCCAGCGTCACGGCCTGTCCGGGTTGCGGACGCACCACCAGCACCACGTTCCAGGAGCTGGCCAAGCAGATCGACGACTTCCTGCGCGCGCAGATGCCCGTGTGGAAGGCCCAGTACCCCGGCGTGGAAAACCTCAAGGTGGCGGTGATGGGATGCATCGTCAACGGCCCCGGCGAGAGCAAGCACGCCGACATCGGCATCAGCCTGCCCGGCACCGGCGAGGCGCCGGCGGCGCCGGTGTTCATCGACGGCGAGAAGGCGCTGACGCTGCGCGGCGAGGGCATCGCCGCGGACTTCCAGAAAATCGTCCAGGACTACATCGAGAAGCGCTTCGGCGCGGTGGCCGCGACCGCCGCTGCCTGAGGCTGCTTGAACTCCTGCGCCGCAGCCCGTGTGGGCCGCGGCGCCACCTCAGCCGCTGTCAACGCAGCGGCACGATCCGACATGGCTGAACAACCGAAGAACAAAGTCGAGCCGCTGCGCGCGGTCAAGGGCATGAACGACATCCTGCCGCCCACTTCCGCGCACTGGGAGTGGCTGGAGGACAAGCTGCGTTCGCTCATGCGCCGCTACGGCTACCTCAACGCGCGCACGCCCATCGTCGAGCCCACGGCGCTGTTCGTGCGCGGGTTGGGCGAGGTCACCGACATCGTGGAGAAGGAGATGTACTCCTTCGAGGACTCGATGAACGGCGACCGGCTGACGCTGCGCCCGGAGAACACCGCCGGCATGGTGCGCGCCGTCAATGAGCACGCGCTGCTGCACGACGGCGGCAAGCGCCTCTTCTACATCGGCCCCATGTTCCGCCACGAGCGGCCGCAAAAGGGGCGCTACCGCCAGTTCCACCAGGCCGGCGCCGAGGCGCTGGGCTACGCCGGGCCGGACGTGGACGCGGAGCTCATCCTCATGTGCCGCGCGCTGTGGCGCGAGCTGGGCCTGGAGGAAGGGCGCGACGTCACGCTGGAGCTCAACAGCCTGGGCCAGCCGGAGGAGCGCAACGCGCACCGCGCGGCGCTGATCGCGCACTTCGAGGCCCATGCCGAGCTGCTGGATGAAGATGCCAAGCGCCGCCTGCACAGCAACCCGCTGCGCATTCTCGACACCAAGAACCCGGCGATGCAGCCGGTGGTGGAGGCGGCTCCCAAGCTCATCGACTACCTGGGTGCCGAGTCGCGCGCGCACTTCGACGGGGTGTGCGCCATCCTGGACGCCGCGGGCCTGGCCTACCGCGTCAACCCGCGCCTGGTGCGCGGCATGGACTACTACAACCTGACCGTCTTCGAGTGGGTGACCACGCGGCTGGGCTCGCAGGGCACGGTGTGCGGCGGCGGGCGCTACGACCCGCTGATCGCGCAACTCGGCGGCAAGCCGGCACCGGCCGTGGGTTGGGCGCTGGGCATGGAGCGGCTGCTGCTGCTGCTGGAAGAGGTGGGCGTGCTGCCGCCGCCGCCGCCGCCGCGCGTGTATGCGGTCATTCCGTCGGCCGCGGCGCTGCCCAAGGCTTTCGTGGCGCTGGAGGCGCTGCGCGCCGCCGGTGTGGCGGCCCTGATGCACCCGGGGCAGGGCAGCATGAAGTCGCAGTTCAAGCGCGCGGATGCGTCCGGCGCGCAGTGGGCGCTGATCTTCGGCGACGAGGAAGTCTCCCGCGGCGAGGTGGCGCTCAAGGCGCTGCGCGCGCTGCCTGACGGCTCGCAGCTGCCCCAGCGCAGCCTGGCGCTGGCGGACGTGGCGGCCTGGGGGCCGCACCTGCTGCACGATAATCCCGCGTTTTGACAGCCCCAAGCTTCATGGCCACCTCACTCGACCTGCAGGAACAGGAACAGATCGACCAGCTCAAGGCGTTCTGGAAGCAGTACGGCAACCTCATCACCTGGATCCTGATCGCGGTGCTGGGCGCATATGCGGCCTGGAACGGCTGGAACTGGTGGCAGCGCGAGCAGGGCTTCAAGGCCGGCGCGCTGTACGGCGAGGTCGAGCGCGCGGCGCAGGCCGGCGAGGCCGACAAGGTCGCGCAGGCTTTCAATGACCTGCGCGAGCGCCACGGCGGCACGACCTACGCCGCCCAGGGCGCGCTGCTGGCAGCCAAGGTGCAGGCCGAGAAGGGCCAGGCCGACGCGGCCCGCGCCACGCTCACCTGGGCCGCGGACAAGGCCGACGGCGACGCCTACCGCGACATCGCCCGGCTGCGCCTGGCGGCGGTGCTGATGGACCAGAAGCAGTACGACGAGGCGATCAAGGCGCTGGACGGCGTCAAGGGCGACGAGTTCAAGCCGCTGGCAGCCGACCGCCGCGGCGACGTGCTGCAACTGCAGGGCAAGCCGGCCGAGGCCAAGGCGGCCTACCAGACGGCTTGGGCCGGGCTGGACGCCGCGGTGGAGTACCGCCAGGTGGTGGACGCCAAGCTCACGGCGCTGGGCGCCGCGCCCGCGCCGGCCGCCTCGGCTTCCGCCGCCAGCGGGGTGGCGCAATGAGCCGCCGCCTGCTGATGGGCGCCGCGCTGGCCGCGGCGGTGCTGGCCGCGGGCTGCGCGTCGAGCAGCCGGCCCAAGCCCGCGCCGCTGGAAAGCTTCAACGCGCAACTGGCGGCCAAGCCGCTGTGGAACACCAGCGTCGGCTCGCTCGACTTCGCGCTCACGCCGGCCGTGCGCGGCAACACGCTGGTGCTGGCGGGCAACGCGGGCCAGGTGCTGGCGCTGCAGGCCGACAACGGGCGCGAGCTCTGGCGCCTGAATGCCGGCACGCCGCTGTCGGCCGGCGTGGGCAGCGACGGGCGCTTCGCCAGCGTCGTGACCCGCGACAACGAGCTGCTGACCTTCGAAGGCGGCAAGCTGCTGTGGCGCCAGCGCCTGAACACGCGCGTCGTCACGGCGCCGCTGGTGGCGGGCGAGCGGGTGTTCGTTTTGGGCGTGGACCGTGGCGTGCAGGCCTTTGACGCCATCGACGGGCAGCAGTTGTGGAAGCTGCAGCGCCCCGGCGAGCCGCTGACGCTGCTGCAGCCCGGCGTGCTGTCGCCCTTCAAGGACACGCTGCTCGTGGGCCAGGGCCCGCGCCTGGCGGGCGTGGATCCGCTCAAGGGTACGCTGCGCTGGGAAGTGGCCATTGCCGTGCCGCGCGGCACCAACGAGGTCGAGCGCCTGGCGGACCTGGTTGGGCCCGTGCAGCGCGCGGGCGACGTGGTGTGCGCGCGCGCCTTCCAGTCGGCCGTGGGCTGCGTGGACGCGCAGCGCGCCGCGCTGCTGTGGGCCAAGAGCGTCGGCGGCGTCTCGGCCGTGGGCGGCGACGCGCGGCAGGTGTTCGGCGCTGACGCCAGCGACCGCATCAGCGCCTGGAACGCCAAGAGCGGCGAGCTGGCCTGGACCAGCGACAAGTTGTTGAACCGCGACCTGAGTGGCGCGCTGGTGCTGGAGCGGGCCGTCGTGTTCGGCGACGCGCAGGGCTACGTGCACTTCCTGTCGCGCGACTCGGGGCAGACGCTGCAGCGCCTGTCCACCGATGGTTCGGCTGTGGTGGGATCGCCGCTTCGCGTCGGCGACGCAGTGGTTGTGCTTACGCGTAAGGGAGGCGTCTACGCCTTCCGACCTGAATGAGGAAACGTTGATGAAACCCGTGGTGGCCCTGGTGGGCCGACCCAACGTCGGCAAGTCGACGCTGTTCAATCGCATTACCAAGAGCCGCGACGCGATCGTGGCGGACTTCGCCGGGCTCACGCGCGACCGCCACTATGGCGACGCGCGGCTGGGTTCGCGCGAGTTCATCGTCATCGACACCGGCGGCTTCGAGCCGGAGAAGCCCTCCGGCGTGGTGGCCGAGATGGCCAAGCAAACCAAGCAGGCGGTGGCCGAGGCCGACGCCGTGGTCTTCGTGGTGGACCTGCGCAACGGCGTGTCCGGGCAGGACCACGACATCGCCCGCTACCTGCGCCAGTGCAACAAGCGCGTGTTCCTGGCGGTGAACAAGGCCGAGGGCATGTCGGAGTCGCCGCTGCTGGCCGAATTCCACGAACTGGGCATGGGCGAGCCGCATCCCATTTCGTCGGCGCACGGGCAGGGCATCCGCAGCCTGCTGGACGCGGTGCTGGAGAGCTTCGACTTCGGCGACGAGGACGAAGAGCTCAGCGAGGAGGACGTGGCCAACCGGCCCATCCGCCTGGCCGTGGCCGGGCGGCCCAACGTGGGCAAGAGCACGCTGATCAACACCTGGCTGGGCGAGGAGCGGCTGGTCGCCTTCGACATGCCGGGCACGACGCGCGACGCCATCAGCGTGCCCTTCGAGCGCCTGGGCCAGAAGTTCGAGCTGATCGATACGGCTGGCCTGCGCCGCAAGGGCAAGGTGTTCGAGGCGATAGAGAAGTTCTCGGTCGTCAAGACGCTGCAGGCCATTGCCGACGCCAACGTGGTGTTGCTGCTGGTGGACGCCATGCAGGGCGTGAGCGAGCAGGACGCGCACATCGCCGGCTACGTGCTGGACTCCGGCCGCGCGGTGGTTATCGCCATCAACAAGTGGGACGCCGTGGACGCCTACCAGCGCGAGATGGTGGAGCGCTCCATCTCGCAGCGGCTGGCCTTCCTGAAGTTCGCGCCCATCCTGCACATCTCCGCGCTCAAGCGGCAGGGCCTGGGCCCGCTGTGGAAGGCCGTTGCCGATGCCCATGCCTCGGCCACGCGCAAGATGCCCACGCCCGTGCTCACGCGGCTGCTGCTCGAAGCGGTCGAGCACCAGGCGCCCAAGCGCGCCGGGCACTTCCGGCCCAAGCTGCGTTACGCGCACCAGGGCGGCATGAATCCGCCGGTGGTGGTGGTGCACGGCAACTCGCTGGAGCACGTCACCGACAGCTACAAGCGCTATCTGGAAGGCCGCATACGCGAGCATTTCAAGCTGGTGGGCACGCCGCTGCGCGTGGAGATGAAGTCTTCGCACAACCCGTTTGTCGACAAGGAGTGAGCAGGCGCTTCTCTGCATCAACCGTGCCGGGCAGGGCCACGCTCCCCTGTGTTAACGTGCAAACTTTCTGGACTTTCATCACGGAGAACACGTGAGCAACAAAGGGCAACTCCTACAAGACCCGTTCCTGAACCTGCTGCGTAAAGAGCACGTGCCGGTGTCGATCTACCTCGTCAACGGCATCAAGCTGCAGGGCCACATCGAGTCCTTCGACCAATATGTGGTGCTGCTGCGTAACACCGTGACGCAGATGGTCTACAAGCACGCGATTTCTACCGTCGTGCCAGGGCGTGCAGTGAACTTCCACGCCCAGGAACAGAACGAAGCTTCCTGACCCGTCGTCATTCCGACGGCGGCCCTTCAAAGCTGCGTTCACCATTACTAACACCTTGAGTTCCGACAACACCGCCGCCGCGCAAGCTGCCTTGCAGCCGGCGCGGGCGGTTCTGGTCGGGGTCGATCTCGGCCCCGCCTCCTCATTCGATCCCACGCTCGACGAACTTGCCCTGCTGGCCGAATCGGCCGGTGACGAGGTCGTTGCGCGCGTGATTGCCCGCCGCAAGGCTCCCGACGCCGCACTTTTTGTAGGCTCGGGCAAGGCCGACGAGATCAAGCTGCTGGTGGACATGCACCAAGCCCAGGGCGTGATCTTCGACCAGGCGCTCAGCCCCGCACAGCAACGCAACCTGGAACGCCACATCGGCGTGCCGGTGGCCGACCGCACGGCGCTGATCCTGGAAATCTTTGGCCAGCGCGCACAAAGCCACGAGGGCAAGCTGCAGGTGGAGCTTGCCCGGCTGCAATACCTCTCCACGCGGCTGGTGAGGCGCTGGAGCCACCTGGAGCGCCAGCGCGGCGGCATTGGCACCCGCGGCGGCCCGGGTGAAGCCCAGATCGAGCTGGACCGCCGCATGATCGGCGAGCGCATCAAGGCGCTCAAGGTTCGGCTGGACAAGGTCAAGCGCCAGCGCGGCACGCAGCGCCGCGCGCGGGCACGCAGCGGCACCTTCCGCGTGTCGCTGGTGGGCTACACCAACGCGGGCAAATCCACGCTGTTCAACGCGCTGGTCAAGGCGCGGGCTTACGCGGCCAACCAGCTCTTCGCGACGCTGGACACCACCACGCGCTCGCTGTTCCTGGAGCAGGCCGGGCGTGCGGTGTCGCTCTCCGACACCGTGGGCTTCATCCGCGACCTGCCGCACAAGCTGGTCGAGGCCTTCGAAGCCACGCTGCAGGAGGCCGCCGACGCCGACTTGCTGCTGCATGTCGTCGATGCCTCCAGCCCCGTGCTGCAGGAGCAGATGGAAGAAGTGGACCGCGTGCTGGCCGAAATCGGCGCTTCGGACATTCCTCAGGTGTTGGTCTACAACAAGGTCGATGCGCTGCCGCCCTCGCAGCAGCCGCGTCAGGTCGTTGACGCATTGGAGCGCACGCCCGGCGTGCGCACGCCGCGTGTATTCGTCAGCGCGTTGCAGGGGCAGGGACTGGATGCCCTGCGTGACCTGATCGCGCAGGCGGCCACCGGCGCCGATGCAGCGGCCGACCAGACGATGCAGGACGACGGCGGTGACCCCGATGCCGCGGCCGACCTGCTTTCGCCGTCCGAGCCCCAGGCCCGCGACGACGATCACCCTCCTCGATCGATGCAAGCATGAGCATCCACCCTGACACTTCCTTGCCGTCGTCGCCGCTGCGAGCCGTGGCCGGTGCCGCACAGGCCTTGCTGCGACGCCTGGCGCGGCCTCTTTTGATGAGCAACGGCCGCAATGACGGACCGCCTGACCTCGACGAGCTCTGGCGCGACTTCAACCGCAAGCTCTCCAACCTGTTCGGCGGCAAATCGGGAAGGCCAGGCCCGGGCAACGGCGGCGGCAACGACGGCGGGCCGTCGTTCCAGCCCGACATGAAGAGCGCGGGCATCGGTGCCGGCCTGATTGCCGGCGTGGTGCTGCTGATCTGGCTGGGCAGCGGCGTTTTCATCGTCCAGGAAGGCCACCAGGCCGTGGTGACCTCCTTCGGCCGCTACGCCTACACCTCCGACGCCGGTATTCAATGGCGCTTTCCGTATCCCTTCCAGGCGCACGAGACGGTGCCCGTGACGCAGCTGCGCTCGGTGGAAGTAGGCCGCAACACCGTGGTGCAGGCCACGGGGCTGCGTGACTCATCCATGCTCACGCAGGACGAGAACATCGTCGATATCCGCTTTACCGTGCAGTACCGGCTCAAGGATGCGCGCGCCTACCTGTTCGAGAACCGCAACGCCGACGAGGCCGTGGTGCAGGCCGCGGAGTCGGCGGTGCGCGAGATCGTGGGCCGCAGCAAGGTGGACTCCGTGCTGTACGAGCAGCGCGACGCGGTGGCGCAGGATCTGGTGAAGTCCATCCAGAGCCAGCTCGACCGGCTCAACGCCGGCATCGTGGTGGCCAACGTCAACATGGGCAGCGTCCAGGTGCCTGAGCAGGTGCAGGCCGCGTTCAACGACGCCGTCAAGGCCGGCGCCGACCGCGACCGCTTCAAGAACGAAGGCCAGGCCTACGCCAGCGACGTCATTCCCAAGGCCCAGGGCACGGCCGCGCGGCTGCGCCAGGAAGCAGAGGGTTATCGTTCCCGCGTGGTGGCACAGGCTGAAGGCGATGCGCAGCGCTTCCGCTCGGTGCTCACCGAGTACCAGAAGGCGCCGGGCGTGACGCGTGACCGCCTCTACATCGACACCATGCAGCAGGTGCTCAACAACGTCAGCAAGGTGCTGGTGGACAGCCGCAGCGGCTCCAACCTGCTGTACCTGCCGCTGGACAAGCTGATGCAGCAGGCCAGCGCTCCGACGGCCGTGACGCCGCCGCCCGGCTCCAATGTGCCTTTACCCGATGCCAGCAGCGCCAGCACGGCAGCCGGCAACGTGGCCGACGTGCGCTCTCGCGACAACGCCCGCGGCCGCGAGCGTGAAAGCCGCTGATCGCGGCAGGAATGAGACAACAACACAATGAACCGCATCGGACTCATCGTGGCCAGCGCGCTTATCGCGCTGATGCTGGCAGCCTCGACCCTGTTCATCGTCGATCAACGCCAGTTGGCGGTGGTGTACGCGCTGGGTGAAATCAAGGAAGTCATCACCACGCCGGGGCTCAAGGTCAAGCTGCCGCCGCCGTTCCAGAACGTGGTGTTCCTCGACCGGCGCATCCAGACGCTGGACAGCCCGGAAAGCCGCCCCATCTTCACCGCCGAGAAGAAGAGCTTGGTGATCGATTGGCTGGTGAAGTGGCGCATCGCCGAGCCGCGCCAGTTCATCCGCAACAACGGCACCGACATCCGCAACCTGGAGAACCGGCTCGCGCCCGTGGTGCAGGCGGCCTTCAACGAGGAAGTGACCAAGCGCAGCGTCAGCGGCGTGCTGGCCACCGAGCGCGAGCGCGTGATGCAGGACGTGCGCTCGCGGCTGACGGACGATGCCAAGGCCTTCGGCATCGAGATCGTGGACGTGCGCGTCAAGCGCGTGGATTTCGTGGCCGACATCACGGATGCGGTCTATCGCCGCATGGAATCCGAGCGCAAGCAGGTGGCCAACGAGTTGCGTTCCACGGGCGCGGCCGAGGCCGAGCGCATCCGCGCCGATGCCGACCGCCAGCGCGAGGTGATCGTGGCCGAGGCCTACCGTGATGCCCAGAAGATCAAGGGCGAAGGCGATGGCCAGGCGTCGGCGCTGTACGCTGACGCCTTTGGCCGCGACCCGCAGTTCGCCCAGTTCTATCGGAGCCTGGAGGCCTACCGCGCCAGCTTCCGTCAGAAAAGCGACGTGATGGTGCTGGATCCCTCCAGCGACTTCTTCCGGGCCTTGCGAGGTTCCGGTGGAGGCGGTGGCGCCGCGGCGCCCGCGGCAGCGCCTTCGCGCCGTTGAAGACGCCTCCATGACTTCGCCGCCGGCCTTCGCGCCGGCGGTTGCGTTTTTGCGCTGGAACCGGGGCATACCCGGCCGCGGTTGCGGGGCTGAGTACAATCCCGTTTTTAATCCCCGCCTGTTTTTCCATGTCCTCTGCCTGGCTGCTGCCTGAGCACATCGCCGATGTGCTGCCTTCCGAGGCGCGGCGTATCGAGGAGCTGCGTCGGGGTCTGCTGGACATGGCGCGCAGCTACGGCTTCGAGCTGGTGATGCCACCGCTGCTGGAGCACCTGGAGTCGCTGCTCTCGGGCACCGGCCATGCGCTGGACCTGCAGACCTTCAAGCTCATCGATCAGCTCAGCGGTCGCACGCTGGGCGTGCGCGCCGACACCACGCCGCAGGTGGCGCGCATCGATGCGCACCTGCTCAATCGCGCTGGCGTGACCCGCCTTTGCTACTGCGGTCCGGTGCTGCACACGCGTCCCGCGAGTCCGCGCGCCACGCGCGAGCCGCTGCAGTTCGGTGCCGAGATCTATGGCCACGCCGGCCTGGAAGCCGACCTGGAGATCGTGGAGCTGGCGCTGGACGGCCTGCGTGCCGCCGGCGTCGAAGCGCCTGTGCTGGACTTGGGCGACGCACGCATCGTGCGCGCCCTGCTGCAGGACGTGGAGCGTTCGCGCCAGGATGAGCTCGCCGCCGCGCTGGCCCGCAAGGACGCCGCCGCGCTGCATGCGCTCACCGACGGTCTGCCCGCCGCTACCGCACGCGCGCTGCGCGCGCTGGCCCAGCTCTACGGCGGTGCCGAAGTGCTTGAAACGGCGCGCACGCTGCTGCCTGACGTGCCCGCCATACGCGCCGCGCTGGACGACCTCGCCTGGTTGTCCACGCACGTGCAGCGCACGCATGAACAGGTGCGCTTGGGTTTTGATTTGGGCGATACCGGCGCGCATGCCTACTACAGCGGTTCGCGCTTTGCCATCTATGGCAACGGCGCCAGTGACGCGCTTGCGCGTGGCGGCCGCTACGACGAGGTGGGCGCGGTGTTCGGCCGCAACCGTCCCGCCGTGGGTTTCAGCCTGGACCTCAAGGCCCTGGCTGAACGCACCGCGCCGGCACCCGCACGCTCAGCCGTGCGTGCGCCCTGGGGCGAGGCGCAGGCGTTGCGCGAGGCCGTGCGCGGCCTGCGCCGCCAGGGTGAAACCGTGCTGTGTGTGCTGCCGGGGCACGAGCACGAAGGGCAGGAGTTCGACTGCGACCGCGAGCTGGTCGAGGTCAATGGTCAATGGGTGTTGCGCGCCCTCTAAGGGTCAGCGTACTCACCGTTCAACGCAAGTCAAGATGGCACAAGTGAATCCTTCCGCCGTGCGCGGGCGCAACGTGGTCGTGGTCGGCACCCAGTGGGGCGACGAAGGCAAGGGCAAGGTCGTGGACTGGCTCACCGATCACGCCCAGGGCGTGGTGCGCTTCCAGGGCGGCCACAACGCCGGCCACACGCTGGTGATCAAGGGCGTCAAGACGGCGCTGCAGCTCATCCCGTCGGGCATCATGCGCGACGGCGTGGCCTGCTACATCGGCAATGGCGTGGTGGTCGATCCGGCGCACCTGCTGTCGGAAATCGAGCGGCTGGAAAAGGCGGGGCTGGACGTGCGCTCGCGCCTGTTCATCAGCGAGTCCTGCCCGCTGATCCTGCCTTTCCACGTGGAAGTGGACCGCGCCCGCGAGGCGCTGCGCGAAAGCAGCGGCAGCGGCAAGATCGGCACCACCGGCAAGGGCATCGGCCCGGCCTATGAAGACAAGGTGGCCCGCCGCGCGCTGCGCGTGCAGGACCTGAAGCATCCGCAGCGCTTCGAGAAAAAGCTGCGCGATCTGTTGACGCTGCACAACGAGGCGCTGGCGGGTCACCTCAAGGGCCAGCCGCTGGAGTTCCAGCCCATTTTCGACCAGGCCATGAAGCTGGCCGAGGTGCTCAAGCCCATGATGGCCGACGTGGGCTACCGCGTGCATGCCGCCAACGGCGCGGGCGCCAACATCCTGTTCGAGGGCGCGCAGGGCACGCTGCTGGACATCGATCACGGCACCTATCCCTTCGTGACCTCCAGCAACTGCGTGGCCGGCAATGCCGCTGCGGGTGCCGGCGTGGGTCCGGACCAACTGCACTACATCCTGGGCATCACCAAGGCCTACACCACGCGCGTGGGCTCGGGTCCGTTCCCGACGGAGCTGTCCATCGACGACGAGGGCAGTGTGGGCCACCACCTCTCCACCGTGGGCCAGGAGCGCGGTACCGTTACCGGCCGCGCCCGCCGCTGCGGCTGGCTGGATGCCGCGGCGCTCAAGCGCTCGGTCATCATCAACGGCATCTCCGGCCTTTGCATCACCAAGCTCGACGTGCTCGACGGCCTCGAAGAGATCAAGGTGTGCACGGGCTACGAGCTGCACGGCCAGCGTGTGGACATTCTGCCCTTGGATGCCGACGACATTGCCGACTGCGTGCCCGTGTACGACAGCTTCCCCGGCTGGACCGAATCCACCTTCGGCGTGACCGAATGGGACAAGCTGCCCGAGAACGCCCGCGCTTACCTGCAGCGCGTGCAAGCGCTCATCGGCGCGCCCATCGACATGGTCTCCACCGGCCCGGACCGTGAGCACACCATCGTGCTGCGCCACCCCTACCAGCGCTGAACAGCCAGCAAGGACCACCATGCTCACTGACGACGGCAAGCATCTCTACGTTTCCTGGGACGAATACCACCTGCTCACCGAGCGCCTGGCGCTGAAGGTGGCGGCTTCCGGTTGGGAATTCGACCAGATCCTGTGCCTGGCCCGTGGCGGCCTGCGCCCGGGCGACGTGCTCTCGCGCGTGTTCGACAAGCCCCTGGCCATCATGTCCACGAGTTCCTACCGTGACGAAGGCGGCACGCTGCAGGGCCGCCTGGACATGGCCAAGTACATCACCATGCCCAAGGGTGAGCTCGCCGGCCGCGTACTGCTTGTGGACGATCTGGCGGACTCCGGCGTCACGCTGCAGGCGGTGGTGGAGCGGCTGCGCGGCATCCCGGCCATCAAGGAACTGCGCTCGGCCGTGATCTGGACCAAGGGCGTGTCCTGCTACACGCCGGACTACTACGTCGAGCTGCTGCCCACGAGCCCGTGGATCCACCAGCCCTTCGAGGAATACGACAACCTGCGCCCCGACGGCCTGGCCCGCAAGTTCGCGGTTTGACGCCTACGGCAACGCTCATTGGTAAAACGGCCTGCAATTGCAGGCCGTTTTTTCATGTTGGGTGGCAAGAAGCAATGACTGTGTTGGTTGCCGGTGAGGCACGCCAATTGCCCTGGTTGCGCTGGCAACTGCAGAAAACACAAGTGCCGGCAACGAAAAGTCCAACAAAAAAGGCCGGCGCATTGCGCCGGCCTTTATGATGATTTGGTGCCCAGGAGAGGACTCGAACCTCCACGGAGTTACCCGCTAGTACCTGAAACTAGTGCGTCTACCAATTCCGCCACCTGGGCTTTGTTTCCGTCGTTTCGAAAACAGCAGAGATTCTATCATCAAAACAAAACAGAACGCAAATCCGGGCCTCGGCGCGGCGCTCATGAGCGAAGTCGAGGGTGTAGTGCAAGGCCATCGCGATGGCCACGGCTTCTTGTTGCGCCAGGGAGAAGGCGACGTCTATCTCTCGCCGCAGGAGATGCGCTCGGTGCTGCATCGCGACCGCGTGCGCGTGCGCATCGTGCGCTACGACCGCAAGGGCCGGCCGGAAGGCCGGGTACTGGAGATACTGGAGCGCAGGCGCACGCCCATCATCGGCCGCCTTCTGCATGAGAACGGGGTCTGGCTGGTGGCGCCTGAGGACAAGCGCTACGGGCAGGACATCCTCATTCCCAAGAACGCCACGGGCAGCGCCACGGCGGGGCAGGTGGTGGCCATAGAGCTCACCGAGGAACCTTCGATGTACTCGCAGCCGGTGGGCCGCGTCACCGAGGTGCTCGGCGAGATCGACGATCCGGGCATGGAGATCGAGATCGCGGTGCGCAAGTACGAGGTGCCGCACCGCTTCTCGCCTGAGACGCTGGCGCAGGCGGCGGCCTTGCCGGAGAAGCTCAGGCCTGCGGATCGTCGCCACCGCATCGACCTCACCGACGTGCCGCTGGTCACCATAGACGGCGAGGATGCGCGCGACTTCGACGATGCCGTCTACTGCGAGCCGCATGCTGCGGGACGCGGCAAGAGCGCCTTCAAAGGCTGGCGCTTGATCGTGGCCATTGCCGACGTGAGCCACTACGTCAAGCCCGGCGAGGCGCTGGACGAGGATGCTTACGAGCGGGCGACGTCCGTCTACTTCCCGCGCCGGGTCATTCCCATGCTGCCGGAGAAGCTCTCCAACGGGCTGTGCTCGCTCAACCCGCTGCAGGAACGGCTGTCCATGGTGTGCGACATGCTCGTGCGCGAGGACGGCGAGCTGCATGCCTACCAGTTCTTTCCCGCGGTGATCTGTTCGCATGCGCGGCTGACCTATACCGAGGTTGCTGCCATCCTGAGCAACACGCGCGGTCCTGAAGCCGGGCGCCGCGCGGACCTGGTGCCGCACCTGCTTCACCTGCACGAGGTGTACCGCGCGCTGCTTAAGCGCCGCGGCAGCCGTGGCGCAGTGGACTTCGATACCACCGAGACGCAGATCGTGTGCGATGCCAATGGCCGCATCGAGAAAATCGTGCCGCGCGTGCGCACCGAGGCGCACCGGCTGATCGAGGAGGCCATGCTGGCGGCCAACGTCTGCGCCGCCGACTTCATCGGCCACCACAAACATCCGGCGCTGTACCGCGTGCACGAAGGGCCCACGCCTGAAAAGCGCGTGACGCTGCAGAACTACCTGCGCGCGCTGGGGTTGGGTTTGAGCGTCAGCGACGAGCCCACGCCCGGCGAGTTCGCCGCGATTGCCGCGGCGACCAAGGACCGCCCGGATGCGCAGCAGATCCACACCATGCTGCTGCGCTCCATGCAGCAGGCCATCTACACGGCCACCAACTCCGGCCACTTCGGCCTGGCCTACGAGGCCTATACCCACTTCACCAGCCCCATACGCCGCTACCCCGACCTGCTGGTGCATCGCGTCATCAAGGCGCTGCTGGCGGGCAAGCGCTACCGCATCGCCAGCGGCGCGCTGGAGGAGGCTCCCAAGGCCCGTGCGGCCGGCAAGCAGGCCAAGGGACATTCGCAGGAAATGGAGATGTGGGAAGGCGCCGGTGCGCACTGCAGCGCTAACGAGCGCCGTGCCGACGAGGCCTCCCGCGACGTCGAAGCCTGGCTCAAGTGCCGCTACATGCGCGACCGCTTGGGCGAGGAGTTCAGCGGCACGGTGACTGCCGTCACCAGCTTCGGCTTGTTCGTCACGCTGGACGCGCTCTACGTCGAAGGTTTGGTGCACATCACTGAGTTGGGCGGCGAGTACTTCCGCTATGACGAGGCGCGCCAGGAACTGCGCGGCGAGCGCACCGGCGTGCGCTATGTCGTGGGCTCACGGGTGCGGGTGCAGGTCAGCCGCGTGGACCTGGACGGCCGCCGCATTGATTTCCGTCTTGTGCACGAAGGCGCCGAGGCTCGCGTGACCGGTCGGCGAGGCGTGCAGGGTAAGGCGGTGGAGGGTGAGACGCGTGGCGGACGCGGACGCCGCAACCGCAAGGGCGGCGAGACGCCGCGTTCTGCGGCGCAGGATGTCGCCGGTGCCGAGTTGGCGGACATGCCTTCCGCGGATACGCCGCCGCTGGACCGCCCGCATGCCACGACGCCTATGGGGCAAGGCTTTGGTGCCGATGGCGATGAGCCCGGTGCCGATCAGCCGCTTTCCGCTGTCGAACAGTTGGAAGCGCTCAAGGAGGAAAGCCGCGCCCACAAGGCCGCCGCGCGCACGGCGCGCAAGAGCGGGGCACGCAAGAGTGCGGCCCGCAAGACGGCCGCCGCCAAATCGGCTGCCAAGTCCGCCGCCCGCAAGAGCAAGGCGCGGAGTTGATGAATGCCCGGCGGCGCGGTGCGTCGCCGGCGTTCGCCGTCTTGGCTGGACGTTGATGCCGAGAACCTGCCTGGCGGGCTTCACGCCAGGCGTTGCATGGCACCAATCAAATCCAGTGCCAGCAGCGGGCCGTGCTGCGCATGGGCGTCGGCGGCCGCGCCGTGAAGCTGCACGGTGGCTGCCACCAGCGCCTGCAGCGATGTGCCGCCGCCGGCATGCGTGCTCCATTGCCCGGTGATCCAGCCCGCCAGCACGTCCCCCGTGCCCGGGCTCGCCAGCGCCGCGTTGCCCGTGGCGTTGACGTAAGGCAGCGCACCAGGAGCAGCCACCACGGAGCCCGACCCTTTGAGGACGACCACGGCCTTCAAATCGTCAGCGAGCCGTTGGGCGGCAGACAAGCGGTCGGCCTGTACCTGCGCCGCGGTGCAGTCCAGCAGGCGGGCGGCTTCCAAGGGGTGTGGCGTCAGTACCGTGGCCTGGCCGCGGCCGTCGCGCTCGCGCAGGGCCGTGGCCAGTGACCCGTCCGCAGCCAGGGCATTGAGGCCGTCGGCGTCGATCACCAGCCGCGCAGCCTGCTCCAGCAGCGGCGGCAAGGTGGCGGCTGCGGCCTTGCCGCCGCCGCAACCGCACAGCACGGTCGCGGTACCCAGGCGTTCGGCACCGGCATTCCAGAGCGCGTCGCGCTGCATCAGCTCCGGCCGGGTCGGGTCCAGCGGCATGGAGCCTTCCAGCAGGCTGAGGTAGACGCGGCCGGCGCCCGCGGACAGTGCCGCGCGCGCCGCCAGCAGCGCCGCGCCGTGCATGCCCAGCGCACCGGCGACGATGAAGGCATCGCCGTAACTGCCCTTGTGCTGCGCATGGCCGCGCGGCGTGCGCATGGCCATGTGCAGGGCGCGGCCGGCCAGCCAGGCCTGGGGCGGCTCGTCGTCCTGCACGTCCAGGGGTGCGAGCCAGATGCGGCCGCAGTGGGCGCGCCCGGCGCCGGTGAACAGGCCCGCCTTGAGGTTGAGCATGGTCAGCGTGTCCGTGGCCTGGGCCACGGCGGCGCCGGCCGTGGCGCCGGTGCCGGCGTCCAGCCCTGACGGCACGTCCACCGCCAGCCGCGTGCCCTCAATGGCGTTGAAGCCGTGCACGGCCTGCGCCATGGCACCTTCGATGGGGCGGGCGCTGCCTATGCCCAGCAGTCCGTCCAGCGCGAGTGCGCAGCCGTGCGGCGCGGCCGGGTCGTTGAGCAGGATGTTCGCGCCGGCATCGCAGGCTCGCTGCAGCGACTGCGCCGCCGCGGGCACGATGGCTTGCTCGTCGCGCGCAAACACGCTGGCCGTCACGCAGCGGCCGCTGCGTGCCAGGTGGAAAGCGGCTTCCAGCGCGTCGGCGCCGTTGTGTCCCGGGCCGGCCAGCACCCAGCAGTGGCGCGCGTGCGGCGCCAGTGCCAGAGCCAGTCGCGCCGTGGACAGGCCCGCGCGCGCCACCAGCGTGCCCGGCGGTACGGCGGCCAGCGCGCGCTGCTCCAGGCGCCGCGTGGCGCTCAGGTCGTGCAAAGGGAAATCGTGGTCCGGGACGGTGATGGCTTGCATGGCGCGGCGCAGGCTAGCCCAAGCGGTGCAGGGGGGCAACGGTCGGCGAGCGCTGTGCGCAGGTGCTACAATCTTCGGGTTTTTCCCCAGCCGGCCATGGTGGCCGGTTGCGTGGCGGAAAACGACTCGCGATGCCGGCGATCCAAGGTGCTCCTCAGGGGTGTTTGATGCCCCCGTGCAGGGGTTCGCGCCGGCTTCAAGACCCAACCTTTTGGAGAACTTCCATGTCCGTCAGCATGCGTGAAATGCTGGAAGCCGGTGTGCATTTCGGCCACCAGACCCGCTTCTGGAACCCCAAGATGGCTCCGTACATCTACGGCCATCGCAACAAGATTCACATCATCAACCTCGAAAAGACGCAGCCGCTGTTCGAGGAAGCGATGAAGTTCGTGCGCAACCTGTCGTCCAAGCGCGGCACCGTCCTGATGGTCGGCACCAAGCGCCAGGCTCGCGACATCGTCGCCCTGGAAGCCCAGCGCTGCGGCATGCCCTTTGTTGACCAGCGTTGGCTGGGCGGCATGCTGACCAACTTCAAGACGGTCAAGGGCTCGCTGAAGAAGCTCAAGGACATGCAGGCTCAAGTCGAAGCCGGCACGCAGCCTTCGATCAAGAAGGAAGCCCTGATGTTCCAGCGCGAGATCGCCAAGCTGGAAAAGGACATCGGCGGCATCGGTGATCTGGCCGCGCTGCCTGACGCCCTGTTCGTGATCGACGTGGGCTACCACAAGATCGCCGTGGCCGAAGCCAAGAAGCTGGGCATTCCGGTGGTGGGCGTGGTGGACACCAACCACTCGCCGGACGGCATCGACTACGTGATCCCGGGCAACGACGACTCGGCCAAGGCCGTGGCGCTGTACGCCCGCGCCGTGGCTGACGCGGTGCTGGAAGGCAAGGCCAACGCCACCAACGAGCTGGTGCAGGCCGTGTCCAGCGGCGGCGACGAATTCGTCGAGGTCCAGGCCGAGGCCTGATCGATCACGCGCCGGATGCGACCGGCCTGACGAAGGGGGCTGCTTTCAGCCCCCTTTTCACAATCACTGGAGATTCATATGCCCGCAATTACCGCAAGCATGGTCGCCGCGCTGCGTGCCAAGACCGACGCGCCGATGATGGAGTGCAAGAAGGCGCTGACCGAAGCTGACGGCGACATGGACCGCGCTGAAGAGATCCTGCGCGTCAAGCTCGGCAACAAGGCCGGCAAGGCCGCCTCGCGCGTGACCGCCGAAGGCGTCGTGGCCGCTGCCGTCAACGGCAACGTCGGCGCGCTGGTCGAAGTCAACTGCGAAACCGACTTCGTCACCAAGAACGATTCCTTCCTGGCCCTGGCCAAGAGCATTGCCGGCCTGATCGCCGAGCACAACCCGGCCGACGTGGAAGCCATCGGCGCGCTGCCGCTGGACCAGGACGGCTTCGGCCCCACCGTGGAAGACGTGCGCAAGGGCCTGATCGGCAAGATCGGCGAGAACATGTCCATCCGCCGCTTCAAGCGCTACGCGGACGGCGGCAAGCTGGCCTCGTACCTGCACGGCACGCGCATCGGCGTGATCGTGGAATTCGAAGGCGACGAAGTGGCGGCCAAGGACGTGGCCATGCACGTGGCGGCCATGAAGCCCGCAGCCCTCTCCGGTGCCGAAGTGGCGCCTGAGCTGGTCGAGAAGGAGCGCAAGATCGCCGCCGAGAAGGCTGCCGAGAGCGGCAAGCCCGCCGAGATCGTGACCAAGATGGTCGAAGGCTCGGTGCAGAAGTTCCTCAAGGAAGTCTCGCTGCTGGACCAGGTTTTCGTGAAGGCCGCCGACGGCAAGCAGACCGTGGGCGCGATGCTCAAGGAAAAGCAGACCACGGTGAAGGGCTTCACGCTGTACGTGGTGGGCGAGGGCATCGAGAAGAAGGTCGACGACTTCGCCGCCGAAGTGGCCGCGCAGGTCGCTGCCGCCAAGGGCCAGTAAGTCGGCCCACTGCGCCTGCCGCGCGTTGTGACGGCAGGCCCCCGGGCCGCCCAATGGGCGGCCCTTAGACTTGCATACCTTCGTCTTACTTCCTCAGGGAGAACCGCCGCATGCCGGCTTACAAGCGCATCCTGCTGAAACTTTCCGGCGAAGCCCTGATGGGCGACGACGCCTACGGCATCAACCGCGCCACCATCGTGCGCATGGTGCGCGAGATCCAGGAGGTGACGCAGCTGGGCTGCGAGGTGGCGGTGGTCATCGGCGGAGGCAACATCTTCCGCGGCGTGGCCGGCGGCTCCGTGGGCATGGACCGTGCCACGGCCGACTACATGGGCATGCTCGCCACGGTGATGAACTCGCTGGCCCTGGCCGACACGATGCGCCAGGAGGGCATGACCGCGCGCGTCATGTCGGCCATCAACATCGAGCAGGTGGTCGAGCCCTACGTGCGGCCCAAGGCGCTGCAGTACCTGGAAGAGGGCAAGGTGGTGGTGTTTGCCGCCGGCACGGGCAACCCCTTCTTCACCACCGACACGGCCGCGGCGCTGCGCGGTGCCGAGATCGGCGCCGAGATGATGCTCAAGGCCACCAAGGTGGACGGCGTCTACACGGCCGACCCCAAGAAGGACCCCAACGCCACGCGCTATACGCGCATCAGCTTCGACGAGGCCATCGCCCGCAACCTGCAGGTGCTCGATGCCACCGCCTTCGCGCTGTGCCGCGATCAGAAGCTGCCGATCAAGGTGTTCTCCATCTTCAAGCCCGGCGCGCTCAAGCGCGTGGTCATGGGCGAAGACGAGGGCACGCTGGTGCATGTGTAAGAGGAGCGATCGATGACCATTGCCGACATCCGCAAGACGGCTGAACAGAAGATGGCCAAGACCATCGAAGCCTTCAAGAACGAACTGCAGAAGGTGCGCACCGGCCGTGCGCACCCGGGCCTGCTGGACCAGATCCACGTGGAGTACTACGGCTCCATGCTGCCCCTGAGCCAGGTCGCCAACGTGAGCCTGCTCGACGCGCGCACGATCAGCGTGCAGCCCTGGGAAAAGGGCATGGGCGCCAAGATCGAGAAGGCCATCCGCGAGTCGGACCTGGGCCTGAACCCGTCCTCCCAGGGCGACCTGCTGCGCGTGCCCATGCCCGCGCTCACCGAGGAGCGCCGCAAGGAGCTCACCAAGGTCGTGCGCCACGCCGGCGAGGATGCCAAGGTGGCCGTGCGCAACCTGCGCCGCGACGCCAACGAGCACGCCAAGAAGCTGCTCAAGGACAAGGCCATCACCGAGGACGACGAGCGCCGCAGCCTCGACGAGATGCAAAAGCTCACCGACCGCACCATCGCCGAGCTCGACAAGCTCGTCGCTTCCAAGGAAGCCGAAATCCTGGCGGTCTGACCGCGGCAACGGCACGGCGAGCGTTTTTGATGCAGAAGCAGCAAGCGCCTGGGCACCACGCGGCGCGCATCCCGCGCCACGTGGCCATCGTGATGGACGGCAATGGCCGTTGGGCCAAGCGGCGCTTCATGCCGCGCATCTTCGGCCACAAGCATGGCGTGGATGCGCTGGTGCGCACGGTGCAGGCCTGTGCCGACCGCGGCATCGAATACCTCACCGTTTTCGCTTTCTCCTCGGAGAACTGGCGCCGCCCAAGCGACGAGGTCTCCGGCCTGATGAACCTGGTGCTGGTGGCCGTGTCCAAGTACCTGGGCAAGCTGCAGAAGGAAGGCGTGCGCATCCACATCGTGGGGGACCGCGCCGCCGTTTCCGAGCGCGTGCGCTCGGCCTGGCAGCAGGTGGAAACGGCCACCGCGCACAACCGCCGCATCACGCTGTCGGTGGCCTTCAACTACGGCGGGCGCTGGGACGTCGTCCAGGCCTGCCGCCGCGCGCTGGCCCTGGGCTTGAGCCCGGAAGAGCTGGACGAGCGCCGGCTTGGGCAGCTCATGGCCATGAGCCATGCGCCCGACCCCGATCTCTTCATCCGCACCGGCGGCGAGCTGCGCATCAGCAACTTCCTGCTCTGGCAGGTCGCCTACTCCGAGCTGGTCTTCAGCAACTGCCTGTGGCCGGAGTTCGGCGAAGCCGAGCTCGACGCCGCGCTGCAGGAGTACGCCGGACGCGAGCGGCGCTATGGCGGCGTGCCTGACGGGCAGTCGCAGGCCCTGAGCGCCTGAAAGGCCAACCATGCTCAAGCAGCGCGTGATCACGGCGCTGGTCCTGCTGGGCCTGCTGATCCCGGCTCTGCTGGCGCCTGACACGCGCTGGTTTGCCGCCCTGACGCTGGCCTTCATAGGCGCGGCCGGCTGGGAGTGGATGCGGCTCAACGGGGCCGCCTCCGGCCTGGCGGTGGCTTCAGGCGCCGTGCTGGCGGCGGCCTGTGCCGGCGCGCTGGCCGCGGGCTGGACGCAGCAGCCACCCTCGGCGTGGTGGCTCGTTCCGGCCGTGGCCTGGGTGGTGGGCGGCGCGCTGTCGCTGCGCGCGGGCGTGGCGGGCTGGCCCAACGTGCCCAGGGCGCTGCGCGGTGTGCTGGGCCTGGTGCTGCTGTGGCTGGCCTGGCTGGCGTTGTCGCAGGCGCGCGCGCTGGGCCTGAACTTCATCTTTTCCGTGTTCTGCCTGGTGTGGATGGCCGACAGCGCGGCCTACTTCGGCGGCCGCCGCTTTGGCCGCCACAAGCTCGCGCCCACCATCAGCCCCGGCAAGAGCCGCGAGGGCGCCGTCAGCGGCCTGTTGGGCGTGCTGGTCATGGCCGTGCTGTGGCTCGCGCTCGACGGCGAGCGCAGCAGCCTCTACGGCCGCCTGATGGCCTCGCACGGGCCGGCGCTGCTGGTGGCCGGCGTGCTGCTGCTGGTGGCCATGAGCGTGGTGGGCGACTTGTTCGAGTCGCTGGTCAAGCGCGCCGCGGGCGCCAAGGACAGCAGCGCGCTGCTGCCCGGCCATGGCGGCGTGCTCGACCGCGTGGACGCGCTGCTGCCGGTGTTCCCGATCGCGCTGGCGCTGGCCGCGCTCTGACCCGCCCGCCGCTGCTGCCTTCACGCGCGCGCCGGGCCCTCACGAGATCCAACGTCATGACTTGCACCAAGCAGCGCCTCACCATCCTGGGCGCCACCGGCTCCATAGGCACCAACACGCTGGACGTGGTGGCCCGCCACCCCGAGCAGTACGAGGTGTTCGCCCTGAGCGCGCACCAGCGCATCGAGGCGCTGGCCGCGCAGTGCCTGCAATGGCGCCCCCGCTTTGCCGCCGTGGCCGACGAGGCCGGCGCGCGGCGGCTGCGCGCGCTGCTGGCCGAGGCCGGCTGCGCCACCGAGGTGATGAGCGGGCCGCAGGCGCTGTGCGAGCTGGCCGCGCATCCGGACGTGGACGCGGTGATGGCCGCCATCGTCGGCGCCGCGGGCCTGGCGCCCTGCCTGGCCGCCGCGCGCGCGGGCAAGCGGCTGCTGCTGGCCAACAAGGAGGCGCTGGTCGTGGGCGGCGCGCTGTTCATGGACGCGGTGCATGCCGGCGGCGCCACGCTGCTGCCCATTGACAGCGAGCACTCGGCCATCTTCCAGTGCCTGCCCGACGACCGCGCCGCCTGGCCCGCGCGCATCGACCACATCATCCTCACCGCGTCGGGCGGCCCCTTCCGCCAGCGCGACCCGGCCACGCTGGCCGCCGTGACGCCGCAGGAGGCCTGCGCCCATCCCAACTGGGTCATGGGCCGCAAGATCTCGGTGGACTCCGCGACCATGATGAACAAGGCGCTGGAGGTCATAGAGGCGCGCTGGCTGTTCGAGCTGCAGCCGCAGCAGATCCGCGTGGTCATCCACCCGCAGAGCATCATCCACTCCATGGTGGTGTGCCGCGACCGTTCGGTGCTGGCGCAACTGGGCACGCCGGACATGCGCGTGCCCATCGCGGTGGGGCTGGCGCATCCGCAGCGCATCGAGTCCGGCGCCGAGCTGCTGGACTTCACGCGGCTGTCGGCGCTCACTTTCGAGGAGCCCGACCCCCAGCGCTTCCCGGGGCTGCAACTGGCGTTTGATGCGCTGCAAGGGCCCGAAGGCAGCACGGCCGTGCTCAATGCGGCCAACGAGGAGGCGGTGGCCGCCTTCCTGGACGGCGCCATAGGCTTCACCGACATCCACCGCGTCAACGCGGCCACCATAGAGCGCGTGCTGCCCAGCCTGCCCGCGCAGCCGGCGCTGCAAGACCTGCTGGCGCTGGATGAACGGGCCCGCGCGCAGGCGCGGCACTTCGTCAAAGGAATGGCGACATGAGCACCTTGCTGGCCTTCATCGTGACGTTGGGCGTGCTCGTGTGGATACACGAGTACGGGCACTACCGCGTGGCGCGTGCCTGCGGCGTCAAGGTGCTGCGCTTCTCGGTGGGCTTCGGCAAGGTGCTGTGGCGGCGCCAGAAGGGCGACACGGAGTTCGCCGTGTCGCTGCTGCCCTTGGGCGGCTACGTGCGCATGCTCGATGAGCGCGAAACCCCGGTGGCTGCGCACGAGCGCCACCAGGCCTTCAACCTCAAGCCCCTGTGGCAGCGCGCGGCCATCGTGGCCGCGGGACCGGCGGCCAACCTCATCCTGGCCGTGCTGCTGTACGCCGTGGCGAGCTGGATGGGCACGCAGGAGATCAAGCCCGTGTTGGGCGCGCCCGTGGCCGGCAGCCTGGCCGAGCGTGCCGGGCTGCGCGCGGGCGACTGGATACGCGCGGTTTCGCGCGACGGCACCGACTGGGTGGACGTCGAATCCGTCGCCGACCTGCGCTGGCAGGTGACGCAGGCCGCCATGGGCGGCGAGCGGCTGCAGCTCATGGTCAGCGACGCCCAAGGCCACGCCTCGCGCAACCTGGTGCTGGACCTGCAGAGCCTGGCGGGGCAGGAGGTCGATGCCGAGCTGGTGCAGCGCATCGGCCTGGGGGCGCCCTACAGCGAGCCCGTGATGGGCGACGTCAAGGCCGGCGGCCCCGCCGCGCGCGCCGGTTTGCAGAGCGGCGACCGGGTGCTGCGCGTGGACGGCGTGCCGGTGATGGACGCCGCGAGCCTGCGCGAGCGCATCATGGCCAGCGTGCACGACGGCGTGCCGCAGCCCATGCGCTGGCAGGTCGAGCGCCGCGGCCAGACGCTGGAGCTGGCCGTGCAGCCTCGCCTGCACGGCGAGGGCCCCCGTGCCGTGGGGCGCGTGGACGCCTACATCGGCCACCCGGCCGAGACCGTGGTGGTGCGCCGCGGCCCGGTGGATGGCCTGGTGCAGGGTGTGCAGCGCACCTGGGAGGTGTCGGCACTGACGCTGCAGATGATGGGCAAGATGCTCATCGGCGAGGCCTCGCTCAAGAACATCTCCGGCCCGCTGACCATTGCCGACTACGCCGGCCAGTCCGCCAACCAGGGCCTGAGCTATTACCTGGGCTTCCTGGCGCTGGTGAGCGTGAGCCTGGGGGTGCTCAACCTCCTGCCGCTGCCCATGCTCGATGGTGGGCACCTCATGTATTATCTTTTCGAGGGATTGACCGGACGCCCGGTCTCGGAGCTGTGGCTCAAGTGGCTGCAGCGCGGCGGCGCGCTCATTCTGCTGCTGCTGATGTCCCTTGCCCTGTCCAACGACCTGGCCCGCTACCTGGGCCAGTAATCACGCGCGCATTCGATGCTGTTTCCCTTTTCTGTGAGCCCGCTGCGCCCCGTGGCGGCCTGCGTGGCGGTGGCGGCCGCCGCCTGTGCCTTGCCCGCCGCGCACGCGGCTGAGCCTTTCGTGCTGAAGGACATCCGCATCGAGGGCCTGCAGCGCACCGACCCGGGCACCGTGTTCGCCGCGCTGCCTTTTCGCATCGGCGACACCTACTCCGACGAGAAGGGCGCCGCCGCGCTGCGCGCGCTCTTTGCCACCGGCCTGTTCCGCGACGTGCGGCTGGAAGTGGACGGCGACGTGGTCGTGGTGGTGGTCGATGAGCGCTCCATCATTGCCGACGTCAACTTCGTGGGCCTCAAGGAGTTCGACAAGGACACGCTGCTGAAGTCGCTGAAGTCCGCCGGCATCGGCGAGGGCCTGCCCTTCGACCGCGCCACGGTGGACCGCGCCGAGCAGGAGATCAAGCGCCAGTACCTCTCGCGCAGCCTCTACGGCGCCGAGGTGGTCACGACCATCACGCCGCAGGAGCGCAACCGCGTCAACGTCACCTTCACCATCGTCGAAGGCGACACGGCGCGCATCAAGGACATCCGCATCGTCGGCGCCAAGGCCTTCTCCGAGGGCACGCTGCTGGGCCTGCTGGAGCAGACCACCGGCGGCTGGCTGACCTGGTACACCAAGACCGACCGCTACTCCCGCGCCAAGCTCAACGCCGACCTGGAGACGCTGCGCGCCTACTACACCAACCGCGGCTACCTGGAGTTCAACGTCGAGTCCACGCAGGTCACGATCTCGCCGGACAAGCAGGACATCTCCATCACCATCAACGTGCGCGAGGGCCAGCCCTACACCGTCACCGGCGTGCGGCTCGAAGGCGACCTGCTGGGCAAGGAAGACGAGTTCCGCGCCCTGGTCAAGGTCAAGCCCGGCGAGCCCTACCGCAGCGAGGACGTGGCCGAGACCGTGCGCCAGTTCACCGAGCGCTTCGGCTTCTACGGCTACGCCTTCGCCCGCGTGGAATCGCGCCCCGAGATCGACCGCGCCAACGGCCAGGTGGCGCTGGTGCTGACGGCCGACCCGCAGCGCCGCGTCTACGTGCGCCGCATCAACGTGGCGGGCAACACGCGCACGCGCGACGAGGTGGTGCGCCGCGAGTTCCGGCAGTTCGAGTCGTCGTGGTACGACGGTCAGCGCATCAAGCTCTCGCGCGACCGCGTGGACCGCCTGGGTTACTTCAGCAACGTTGCCGTCGATACCGACGAGGTGCCGGGCGCGCTGGACCAGGTGGACCTCACCGTCAACGTCACCGAAAAGCCCACCGGCAACCTCATGCTGGGCGCGGGCTTCTCCAGCGCCGAAAAGCTCACGCTGTCGGGCTCCATCCGCCAGGAGAACGTCTTCGGCAGCGGCAACTACCTGGGTGTGGAAGTCAACACCAGCCGCTACAACCGGCAACTGGTGCTCTCCACGGTGGACCCGTACTTCACCATCGACGGCATCTCGCGCGCGATAGACCTCTACTACCGCACCAGCCGCCCAATCAACAGCCAGGGCGAGGACTACCAGCTCATCACCCCGGGCGCGGCCATACGCTTTGGCGTGCCGTTCTCCGAGTACGACACGGTGTTCTTCGGCATCGGTGCCGAGCGCACCGAGATCCGCGGCAGCGCGCTGCCCGTGGCCTACGCCAAGTACCGCGAGAGCTTCGGCGACACGGCGGTCTCGGTGCCGCTGACGCTGGGCTGGGCCCGCGACCAGCGAGACAGCGCCCTGGTGCCCACGCGCGGCCGCTACCAGCGCGTCAACGCCGAGTTCTCCGGCGCGGGCGACGCGCGCTACCTGCGCACCAACTTCCAGATCCAGCAGTACATCGCGCTGGGCCCGCGCTTCACGCTGGGCCTCAACGGCGAGCTGGGCTATGGCAAGGGCATCGGCGGCCGTCCGTACCCGGTGTTCAAGAACTTCTACGGCGGCGGCCTGGGCTCGGTGCGCGGCTTCGACCAGGGCTCGCTCGGCCGCGTGGACCCCACCGGCGCCTACTTGGGCGGCAACCGCAAGCTCAACCTCAACGCGGAGCTCTATGTGCCCGTGCCGGGGTCGGGCAACGACAAGACGCTGCGCATCTTCGGCTTCATGGACGCCGGCAACGTGTGGGCCGAGGACGAGAAGATGACGCTGTCGGACCTGCGCGCCTCCGCGGGCCTGGGCCTGAGCTGGCTCTCGCCGGTGGGTCCGCTCAAGCTCAGCGTAGGCACGCCGGTGCGCAAGCAGTCGGCAGATAGAATTCAACGTTTCCAATTCCAGATCGGGACCGCGTTTTGAAGAACATGGGTGGATTGAAGTCGCTGGTCTTTGCCGCGGCGCTGGCGGCTGCCGGCGCGAGCGCGCAGGCCCAGGAATTGAAGATCGGCTACGTCAACAGCGAGCGCGTGCTGCGCGAGGCCACGCCGGCCAAGGCCGCGCAAAGCAAGCTGGAGGCCGAGTTCGGCAAGCGCGAGAAGGAACTGGCCGACATGGCCACGCGCCTGAAGGCCGCCTCGGACAAGCTGGACAAGGACGCGCCCACGCTCAGCGAGGCCGAGCGCACCCGCCGCCAGCGCGACCTCGTCGAGCAGGACCGCGACTTCCAGCGCCGCCGCCGCGAGTTCCAGGAAGACCTCAACCAGCGCAAGAACGAGGAGCTGGCCTCCGTCGTCGAGCGCGCCAACAAGGTCATCAAGCAGATCTTCGACCAGGAAAAGTACGACCTGATCCTGCAGGAGGTCGTGTTCGCCAGCGGGCGCGTGGACATCACCAAGAAGGTGATAGACGCGCTCAACGCCGGCAAGTGACGCCTGAGGCCCGGGACGCCGCGCGGCGTCCCGGGGCAGCTTTTCCCCCGCGGCCGCCTTTTGGGCGGCCGCAGCCTTTGTCCCACTGAATGAGCCTGCAAGCATGAGCGTCGCGCTTTCCGACATCGTGGCCGCGCTCGGCGGCGAGCTGCTGGGCGACCCGGCCCTGGCCATGGACGGCATCGCGCCGCTGGAGTCGGCCGAGCCCACGCACATCAGCTTCCTGGCCAACCCGCGCTACCGCAGCCAGCTCGCCAGCACGCGTTCCGGCTGCGTGATCGTGGCCCCGGCGCTGCGCGACGAGGCCGCCGCCCGCGGCGCGGCGCTGGTCACGGCCGACCCCTACCTCTACTTCGCGCGCCTGACGCAATGGTGGGCGGCGCGCACGCGCGCGGCGTTGCCCGCGGGCGTGCACCCGTCGGCCGTGGTGGAGGAGGGCGCGGTGGTGGACCCGTCCGCGCGCATCGAGGCGCTGGCCTTCGTGGGCGCCGGCGCCATCGTGGAAGCGGACGCCGTGGTGGGCACGCAAAGCCACGTCGGCCGCGGCGCGCGCGTGGGCGCGGGCTCGCGGCTGGCGCCGCGCGTGGTGCTGGGCGAGGGCTGCACGGTGGGGCAGCGCTGCATCCTGCACAGCGGCGTGGTGGTGGGGGCCGACGGCTTCGGCTTCGCGCCCAACCAGGGCCGTTGGGAAAAGATCGAACAATTGGGTGCCGTCACCATGGGCGACGACGTCGAGATCGGCGCCAACACCTGCGTGGACCGCGGCGCGCTGGGCGACACCGTCATCGAGGACGGCGTGAAGCTGGACAACCTGATCCAGGTCGCCCACAACGTGCACATCGGCGCGCACACGGCCATCGCCGGCTGTGTCGCCATCGCCGGCAGCACGCGCATCGGACGCCACTGCACCATCGCCGGCGCCTCCAGCCTCGTGGGCCACATCGAGCTTGCGGACCATGTCCACATCTCGGCCTGCACGCTGGTCACGCGCTCGGTGCGCCAGCCGGGCCGCTACAGCGGCTCCTTCCCCTTCGACGACAATGCGAGCTGGGAGAAAAACGCAGCCACGTTGCGTCAGTTGCACGCCCTGCGCGAGCGCGTCAAAGCGCTAGAGAAAAAGACCTCATGATGGACATTCACCAGATTCTCAAGAAGCTTCCCCACCGCTACCCCATCCTGCTCGTGGACCGGGTGCTGGAGGTGGAAAAGGGCAAGCGCATCGTGGCGCTCAAGAACGTCACCATCAACGAGCCGCACTTCACGGGCCATTTCCCGAACCGCCCCGTGATGCCGGGCGTGCTCATTCTCGAAGCGCTGGCCCAGGCCTCGGCGCTGCTGGCCTTTTCCTCGGAGGAGAGCGGGCCCGACGAGAACACGGTGTATTACTTCGTCGGCATCGACGGTGCGCGCTTCAAGCGCCCGGTGGAGCCGGGCGACCAGTTGCGCCTGGAAGTGACGCTGGAGCGCATGAAGGCCGGCATCGCCAAGTTCAGCGCGCGCGCCCTGGTGGGCGAGGAGCTGGCCGCCGAGGCGCAGA
This sequence comes from Azohydromonas lata NBRC 102462, assembly GCF_001571085.1. Classification (GTDB taxonomy): domain Bacteria; phylum Pseudomonadota; class Gammaproteobacteria; order Burkholderiales; family Burkholderiaceae_C; genus Azohydromonas; species Azohydromonas lata. Next base: position 48,087 of record NZ_BCTC01000019.1, on the reverse strand, counting down.
TCATGTGCACGACCCGCAAGGTCGCCTGAGCATCCCGCGCATGGCCCTCATCCACCCCACCGCGCTGGTGGACCCGGCCGCCGAGCTGGCGGACGACGTCAGCGTCGGCGCCTACACGCTCATCGGCCCCGAGGTCGTCATCGGCGCGGGCACGCGCGTCGGCCCGCACTGCGTGATCGAGGGCCGCACCACCATCGGCCGCAACAACGAGATTTTCCAGTTCGCCTCGTTGGGCGCGGCCCCGCAGGACAAGAAGTACGCCGGCGAGCCCACCGAGCTGCACATCGGCGACGGCAACACCATCCGCGAGTTCTGCACCTTCAACCGCGGCACGGCGCAGGACGTGGGCATCACCCGCATGGGCGACGACAACTGGGTCATGGCCTACGTGCACATCGCGCACGACGTGCAGTTGGGCAGCAAGACCATCCTGGCCAACAACGCCACGCTGGCCGGCCACGTGCACGTGGGCGACTGGGTGATCGTCGGCGGCCTCACCGGCGTGCACCAGTTCGTCAAGATCGGCGCGCACGCCATGATCGGCTTCGCCACCGCGCTGGCGCAGGACGTGCCGCCGTTCATGATGGTGGACGGCAACCCCGCTTCCACGCGCGGCTTCAACATCGAGGGCCTGCGCCGCCGCGGCTTCAGCCGCGAGCGCATCGCGCAGGTCAAGCAGATGCACAAGCTCATCTTCCGCGAGGGCCTGACGATGGACGCCGCCAAGGCGCAGATCGCGGCGCTGCGCGGCGGCACGGACGCCGAGGGAGACGCCGACATCGCGCTGATGCTGGACTTCCTGGAGCGCGCCAAGCGCGGCATCGTTCGCTGAAGCCGACCATGGCACCCATCGCAGGCGATCCTCGCTTCTCGATGGTCGCCGGCGAAGCGTCCGGTGACCTCCTCGCATCGCTGCTGTTGGGCGGCATGCGCCGGCGCTGGCCGCAGCTCTCGGCCACGGGCATAGGCGGGCCGAAGATGGCCGGCCAGGGTTTCACGCCCTGGTGGCCCTCGGACAAGCTGGCGGTGCACGGCTACGCCGAGGCGCTGCGCCACTACCGCGAAATCTCCGGCATCCGCGAGGCGCTGGCCGAACGGCTGCTGCGCGAGCGGCCGCAGCTCTTCATCGGCGTGGACGCGCCGGACTTCAACTTGGGCCTGGAAGCGCGGCTCAAGGCGGCCGGCGTGCGCACGGTGCACTTCGTCTGCCCCTCCATTTGGGCCTGGCGCGGCGGGCGGGTGAAGAAGCTCTGGCGCAGCGCGGACCACGTGCTGTGCCTGTTCCCCTTCGAGCCCGAGCTGCTGCAGGGCCACGGCATTGAGGCCAGCTACGTGGGCCACCCGCTGGCCGACGCCGTCCCGCTGGACGTGCCCCGTGCCGCCGCGCGCCAGGCGCTGGGCTTCGCGGCCGACGAGCCCGTGCTGGCCGTCATGCCCGGCAGCCGCCGCGGCGAGATCAACAACCTGCTGCCCGCCTTCCTGGGCGCGGTGCGGCGGCTGCACGCGGCGCGCCCCGCGCTGCGCTTCGTCCTGCCGGTGGCGCCGGGGCTGCGTCCGCTGGTGGACCAGCACATTGCCGCCCACGGCGCCGGGCTGCCCGTCGAGCTGCTAGACGGCCGCTCGCACGAGGCCCTGGCCGCCTGCGACGCCACGCTCATCGCCAGCGGCACCGCCACGCTGGAGGCCGCGCTGTTCAAGCGCCCAATGGTCATCGCCTACCGGCTGCACCCGCTGAGCTGGCAGCTCATGAAGCGCATGCGCTACCAGCCCTGGGTTGGGCTGCCCAACATCCTTTGCCGCGACTTCGTGGTGCCGGAGCTGCTGCAGCACGACGCCACGCCCAACGCGCTGGCCGACGCGGTGCTGCAGTGGCTCGACGCCCCGCAGCGCGCGCAAGCGCTGGAACAAAGATTCATGGAACTTCATCACCTGCTGCGCCGCGATACGGCGCGCACCGCCACCGATGTCATCGCACGACTGCTGGGGTCCTGAGCAAATGGCGCTGTGCTTCGACGTCCCCGGACTGGTGGCCGGCGTGGACGAGGCCGGCCGCGGCCCGCTGGCCGGCCCCGTGGTTGCCGCCGCCGTCATCCTGGACGACGCCAACCCCATCGAGGGCTTGGCCGACTCCAAGGTGCTGACGGCGCGCCGGCGCGAACAGCTCTTCGACGAGGTGCGCGCCAACGCCCTGAGCTTCTGCATCGCCGAGGCCAGCGTCGAGGAGATCGACCGCCTCAACATCCTGCACGCCACCATGCTGGCCATGAAGCGGGCCGTGGAGGGCTTGCGCCTGAAGCCGGCCAAGGCGCTGGTGGACGGCAACCGGCTGCCGCCGCTGCGCATCCCGGCCGAGGCCATCGTGCGCGGCGACGCGCTGGTGGCCTCCATCTCCGCCGCCTCCATCCTGGCCAAGGTGCACCGCGACCGGCTGTGCCTGGAGATGCATGCCGAGCTGCCGCATTACGGCTTCGACGTGCACAAGGGCTACCCGACGCCCGCACACCTGGCCGCGCTGCGCGAGCATGGCGCCAGCGCCGCGCACCGCCGCAGCTTCCGCCCCGTGCGCGAGGCGCTGGCGGCCCGCTTGGCGGGAGGCGAGGCATGAACGAGCCGCAACGCGTCACCTCGCGCGACAACCCGCTGCTGGTCAAGCTGCGCAAGCTCACGCAGGACCCGGCCGCCTACCGCAAGCTGGGCCTGGTCTGGCTGGAAGGCGACCACCTCTGCCGCGCGCTGCTGGCTCGCGGGCAACGGCCGGCGCAGGCCGTGGTGAGCGAGTCCGGCTGGCTGCAGCCGGCGCTGCGCGAGCTGGCCGCCGCCGCCGACAAGGCCGTGGTGGTGCCGGATGCGCTGTTCGCCGGCATCAGCGCGCTGGAGTCCCCGGCGCGCATCGGCTTCACGTGGGTGCCGCCCGCGATGACGGACATTGCCGCGGGCCAGGCCGCCGTGGTGCTGGACCGCGTGCAGGACGCGGGCAATCTCGGGAGCATCCTGCGCAGCGCCTCCGCGCTGGGCTTTGCGCAAGTGATCGCCCTCAAGGGCAGCGCGGCGCTGTGGTCGCCCAAGGTGGTGCGTGCCGGCATGGGCGCGCATTTCAACCTGCGGCTGGTCGAGGGCGTGGACGTGGACGCCCTGGACGCCCTGCAATTGCCGCTGGTGGCCACCAGCTCGCACGCCGCGCAGGCGGTGCACGAGGCGGCGCTGCCCTGGCCCTGCGCCTGGGTCATGGGCCACGAGGGGCAGGGCGTGCGCGAAGAGCTGCTGCAGCGCTGCGGGCTGACCGTGCGCATCGTGCAGCCGGGCGGCGAGGAGTCGCTCAACGTGGCCGCGGCAGCAGCCATCTGCCTGCACGAGTCGGCGCGGCGGCGGGCGGGCTGATGCGTCACGGACGGCGGCTCCCAGCCGCCGCTTTTCCATGCCGCCCCCCGCCGCTCACACCGTCGCCATCCCCCCGTCCACCTGCAGATTCGCCCCCGTCACGTAGGACGACTCGTTGCTCGCCAAGTACAGCACGGCCTGCGCGATCTCCTCGGCCTGCGCCAGCCGGTGCGCCGGCACCTGCTTGAGCAGCGCGCCGGCCCACTCCTGCACGGCGGCCTGGGGCAGGCCCAACTTGCCGTAGATGGGCGTCTCGGTCAGGCCCGGGCTCACGACGTTCACGCGTATGCCCTTGTCCAGCAGCTCGGCCGAGAGCGAGCGCGCCAGCGAGCGCACCGCCGCCTTGGTCGCGGCGTAGACGCTCATGCCCGCGATGCCGCGCTCCGTCATGGCCGTGGAGGTCATGACGATGCTGGCTGGCCGGCGCAGCAGCGGCAGCATCTTCTGGATGGTGTAGAGCACGCCCTTGAAATTCACGGCGAGCTGGCTGTCGATGTGCGCTTCGTCCACCTCGGCGATCGTCTTGGGCAACGCGATGCCGGCGTTGGCGAACACCACGTCCAGACCGCCCAGCGCCGCCTTGATCTGCTGCGCGGCGGCGGCCATGTCCGACAGCGAGGTCACGTCCGCACGAAGGCCCATGGCCTGCGGGCCCAGCAGCCGCGCCGCCTCGGCCACGCGCTGCGCGTCCTGCCCGGTGATGACCACGCGCGCCTCTTCCTGGATGAACAGCCTGGCCGTGGCCAAGCCGATACCACTGGTGCCGCCGGTGATCAGCACGTTCTTGCCCGTCAGTCTTGCCATGGCGATCTCCAAGTGAATGCCCCTGCGGGGCGGAACCGTTCAGTGAAGCCGGATTTCTGTACCGACAGGTATACTGTACCGATCGGAATATAATTTTCAAGAACCTTTTGGAGACCCGCCATGGCGACGGAACGCGGACGCCCCCGCTCCTTTGACGCTGACCAGGCGCTGGACGCCGCGCTGCGCGTGTTCTGGCGCCAGGGCTTCATGAAGGCCTCGCTGTCGGAGCTGACGGCCGAGATGGGCATCAACAAGCCCAGCCTGTACGCCGCCTTCGGCGACAAGGAGCGGCTGTACCTGGCGGCGCTGAGCCGCTATGCCGAGCGGCGCCTGAGCGGCCTGGCGGCGCGCATGCTGGCCAACCCGGACGGGCGTGAGGCGGTGTGGGAGTTCCTGCGCGCGCTGGCCGCGCTGTTTGCCGATCCGCAGCTGCCCGGCGGCTGCTTCATCGTCACCGGCGCGGCCGATTGCGGGACCAGCGCCATGTCGCCGGGGGTGGAGCAGGCCTTGCGGCAGGCGCTGCAGGGCAACGAGGGCTTGTTGCGCCAGCGGCTGGCGCAGGCGCAGGCGGACGCTCAGTTGCCCGCCGCGGCGGATGCCACCGCGCTGGCCGCCTTCTTCATCGCCACGGTGGCGGGCATGAGCGTGATGGCACGCAATGGCGCGGGCCTGCCCAAGCTGGAGCAGGTGGTGGAAGCGGCGATGGCGGTGTGGCCGCCGGTGCCGCTTCACAGCGAACAGCACGGCGGCCCCGGCGCTGCCGGGGCTGCCGTGACCTGAGTGGCTTGAAGCGGGCGGGCTCAGGCCGTGGCGAGCACGTCCTTGAGGGCCGCGACCAGCCGGTCCACGTCCGGCCGCTTGCGCACCACCAGGCGCAGCAGGGCTTCGCTGCCGCCCACCTTGTTGCTGCACTCGCGCACGAAGATGGCGTGGCGCTGCAGTAAATCGTTGCGCAGCGCCTTGCCGGAAACCCCGGCCGGCAATTCGACGAGGATGAAATTCGCCTCCGAGGGATAAACCACCAGAGTGCTGATTTCTCCCAAGCGCTCCTGCATGTAGCGCCTGTCCGCGGCGACCTTGGGGAAGCTCGCGCGGTATTCCTCGTGGAAGTCCTGCAAGTCCCTGAGCACCTGGCCCGCCAGGCCGTTGATATTCCAGTAAGGCAGGCGTGCACGCACCCGCTCGGCCAGCGCCGTGTGAGCCACGCCATAACCCAGGCGCATGCCGTGCCAGCCCAGGGACTTGCCCATGCTTTTCACCACCATGGCGTTGTCGTGGCGCAGCACCAGCCGCTCGGCCGAGGGTGTGGCGGCGAAATCGATGAAGGATTCATCGATGACGACCAGCGCCAGGTGTCTCAATTCGCCCAGCAGGCGGGCGATATCCGCCTCGCTGGAACAGGCCCCGGTCGGGTTGCTGGGATTGCAGAGGATGAAAGTGCGGGCCTGGGTGGATTTCACCTTGGCGACGATCTCTTCCACCGTCAGGCGAAACCCGTTTTCCCTGCGCCGCTCCAGGAAATGAATGGGCATGCCGTATTGCAGCGGCAAATCCGTCCAGCGGCCGAAGGTGGGCACGTCGGTGAGCAATGGCGCCTCGGCGGCCAGGCAGAGCTGGGTGATGATTTCCGTCACCCCGTTGGCCACGACGATGTTTTCGGCCGGCAGGCCGATCAGGCGGCTGATGTTTTCCTGGTGCACCGGAGCGTAGTCCGGGTAGTACTTCAAGGTGTCGGCCAGGCCGGCCTGGATGCGATCCACCAGCGCGGGTGGCGGAAAATAGGGATTGGCCGGTACGCAGAAATCCAGCACGTCCCTGGCGTTCGCCGTGGCGCGGATGCTGAAGATGGACGGGTTGTGAAACCGCGTGTCGAAAATGGCCAGGCCGTTGTCAGAGGGCATCGCAGCCTCCGCCAATGATTCTGTAGTCGCCCACGATGGACAGTGAATCGCCGAATTCCCGGCGCACCGTGTCCAGCAATTCGTGCGTGAGCCGGCTGTCTTCGCGGTAAAGAATGCCCAGCACCGAGCCGCTGTGCGCGCAATTGACCCCCAGTGCACCTTTTTCCGTGGTGCAAGCCAATAAATCCTCGAATTGGGGTTTGCGGTGGATTTGCTGGCTCAGCGTCGCGCTCATGGTGGCGGCCACGGCGATGACGGCCGGGTCGTTGGCACGCAAACCCTGTTTCAACAGGCTCAGCGCCTCGGTGATGCAATCTTCGTGATTGCGGTACACCGCGCGGGCGCGTTGCCGGTCAAAGCACAGCGTGTCGATTTCGCCGCCGCAATCCACGATGAGGGCGCGCATGCCGGAAGGGGGCGGCAAACTCTCCAGCAAATCGCCCGTGAGGTGATTCAAATGGGCAATGCCGGCGAAATGCACGCAGTCCGAAGGTTCCACTTCGGTCAGCAGCCGGGCGAATATATGGGGCGACACTTGCTGGCCGCAGGCGTGCAGATACGCGCTCAGCGCCGCGCCAATGTCGGCCGAGCTGGAGGCCATGCCCTTGCCGCGCGGAATAGGGCTGTTGACCTGGATGTCATGGCGCAGCGGCAAAAACAGCTCGTAAGCCGCCAACGTGAGCGTGTCGCGAATCTTGAAATAATCGCTTTCCCGCTCGATGTGCAGGCCGTCGTTGTCGGCTGTGCCTACTTCGGCATAGGAGTACAGGTCGATGGGGCAATTGACCAGGAAATCCCGTCCCTGGATATGTCCCTGAACGAATTCGCCGCAAGTGCCCGGCGCGCGGAACTTGGAAAATTTGACTTTGCTGTCCAGCTGCAGTGCTTCGGTAGGCATGGTGGGCTCCTTGATGAGGGTTCAGGCAATTTCACGCCAGGGCTGGTTCGGCCTTGGGCTCGCGCTTGAAGGGGTTGTCGAAGTTCTGGCGTCCGGCCGCTTCAAAGCTGCGGAAGTGCGTGCCGTGGTTTTCGAGCTGCGATGCGTCGAGGGCAATGGAGTCCTCGAATTTCACCGTGTCGCCAATCTGGCCTATGAGTTTGTTCACCGAGTCCTGGTTTTCCGACACGGCCTTGAAGTAGGCCAATTGTTCGGCGGTATAGGGCTGCATTTCGGCGCCGTCGCAGACGAAATTCCAGTAGCTTTCATAGTCCTGCATGCGCACGCCGGCATAGGCGGACAAGGCGTCGGACCAGGAAACTTCCCCCTGCAAATACCCATCGAGATATTGGGAGATCAATTCCGCGTCGCGCAGCGCGTGGGTGATGCCCATGGCCGTCCACTGGTCCTTGAAGCTGCCGGCGTCGCCCACCAGCGCCCAGCCGTTGCCCCAGTTCTCCCGGTGGTAGGCCACCATGCGGCCCATGGCCTTGAAGGGTTCCGTGCGCTGCGCGCGCGCCACGAGCTCGGCCACCTCCGGCGCGACGTAGCGATGGATGCGCTGGAAATTCTCGCCGGGATGGGCACTGAAATCGCTCCACCACGCGGTCGGGCCATAAACCAGGACCAAGTGTTTATTTTCATTGGTCGGGAATATGGCGGTGCCGAAACGGCCCCTTTTGTGGATAACCAATTCGGGTTTCTCGATGCCGGAGAAATAGCCGTAGTAGGCAAACGTGGACTTCTCGCGCACATGGGTGGTTTGGGCGCCCACCATGGAAGCGAACGATGAAACCCGGCCGTCGGCGCCAATCACCACGCGGGCACGGGCCAGCAATTCCTGGCCGTCGGCCGTTTCGGCGCGAATACCCGCCACGCGGCCGTTTTCCATGAGCAGGCCGCGCAGGTGGGTGCGCAGCCGCACGTCCACGCCATTTTCCTGGGCGTTGTCGAGCAGCAATTGGTCCAAGTGGAAACGGCGCGGGCCGCTGTAATAGCCGACCACGCCGTGGTCATTGCCGTGCAGGGCCATGAAGCGCTTTTTGAGGTCGGCCAGCGGCACGTGGCCGCGCAGGCGTATGCCCTCGATATTCACCTCGACGTTGGTGAAGTGCGGCGTGGTGGCCGTGATCTTGTCGGCCACGCCCAGGCGGTTCAAATAAGACACGCCGCGTGGCCAGACGAAATGCGTGGAATTCGTGTCGCGGGGGAAGGTGGCCTTGTCCACCATCAGCACTTTATAACCCTTGCGGGCCAGCCAGGTGGCGGTGGGAGAGCCGGCCACGCTGGCGCCGATCACGATGGCATCGAATTGTTCCATGATAATGCTCCTGGGGTAGAAAATGAGTCAGAGGGAATGGTTGCCGCTTTGTCGGCTTTTTATTGTTGAGGGTGTGCGCTCAGTTGGCGGCCCGGCGCACGAATTTCTGCAGCGACACCGTATAAACGTCCGTGGCGCTGTTGTGCCGTATGCAGTATTCGGTGGGGTAATAACCCGCCGATTGGAACTTGGCCGGCTGCTTGACGGGGTGGCACTGGTTGGGCTTGCTCAGCAGGTAATCCAGGCTCACCATGGGCTCGTAAAAGGTGATTTTCGAATCGTAGGAGCCCAATATGAAAGTCTGGGTGAAGGGCTGGCCGTGGAATTCCGGGCTGGTGCGGTCGGCCCAATGGTTGCCCATGCGGGAGAAGGCCAGGTTGGTGTTGAAGAAGTCGGGGTGCAGGTATTGCGCTGCCACGGGGCGAACCGCGACCTCGTGTTGCGCGCAGTTGATGGTGCCCGGCATGCAGGGGCCGACCGCAATCTGGTTGCGCTCCACGAAGCCGGTCATGTAGAAGTGGAAATCGAAATGGCGGGCGCCATAAATATCCTCAGGTACATGGCCATGAGGCTCCCAATCCACGGAAATCCATTGGAAGGGCGTGTTGTTTTTGCCGAAAAACAGGCTGCGGTTGTGGCCGCCTGAGCATTCGTCGTGCAGGTCGATCCGGTTGTCGGCGTTGAGGTCCCAGCAATTGAGGCCGTCGTTGGGTTCCGTGGGCAATTGCTTGAGGGTGGCGCCGGGGAAGCGCACGCCGATGGCATAGGGCGTTCCGTTTTGGTAATGCCGCGTGAAGGTGCGGATATGGCCGGCGCCCAGCGATATTTTGTCGCCATAAACGGCCGGCCCAAGGGGCGAGCCGCTGGCCGATGCCGTGGGGGCATCGTCCAGGTCGGCCTTGTTGTCCTTGGCTTGGGCGGGCAGCGTTTGCAGCGACAGGCCCAGGGCGAAGGCGGCCGAGGCCAGGGTATATTGAAGCGTCGTGTGGGTCATGCTTGTACTCCGGGGTGGCTATGAGAATGTGTTCGGCAATGAGGGCTGAATAAAGATTTTGCGTGCACGGCGTCCTTTCCCGAATGTTGGATATTCGGTCCGTGGGGTTGGGGAAAAAGGTTTTATGTCGGCGCCGTCGAGCAGCCTTGTCGGCAGGCTGTGGTTTATATCCGGCGCTTCGATATGTGCACTTTAGGTGCGGAGTAATTTAAATGCACCCCCCTGAGGGGTGAAGGCCAAGGGGGAGAGGGAACTCCCTGTAAATCGCCGCGCTCATTTGAAAATGCCGGCGGTGGACGATATGGGGCTTATCCCCGTTCGAATCGCGGGGAGAATGTCATGGCTTGGGAAATGTGACTTTTGGCCTTGCGCCAAATGCACGCCGGTGGGGAAGGGCGGTACAAAAATAAAAACGGCAGCCTGAGCTGCCGTTTTGTATGGGAAGGGGTTTGGCCTCAGTAAATCAATCGGTCGGGCCGGATGTCGCGCAGGATGGTGGTGGCGATCTCCTCGATGGACTTGTGCGTGGAGCTCAGCCAGCTGATGCCTTCGCGGCGCATCATCTGCTCGGCCTGGCGCACCTCCCAGCGGCAGTTCTCCAGCGAGGCGTACTTGCTGTCCGGGCGGCGCTCGTTGCGGATTTGCGCCAGGCGCTCGGGGTCGATGCTCAGGCCGAAGCACTTGCGCTTGTGCGGCGCCAGCGACGAGGGGATCTGGTGGCGCTCGAAGTCGTCGGGGATGAGCGGGTAGTTGGCGGCCTTGATGCCGTGCTGCATGGCCAGGTAGAGCGAGGTGGGCGTCTTGCCGCTGCGGCTCACGCCCACCAGGATCACGTCGGCGCTCTCCAGGTTGCGGGCGGACTGGCCGTCGTCATGTGCCAGCGAGAAGTTGATGGCCTCGATTCGCTCGTTGTACTCCTCGCTCTTGGCCACGTCGGAGAAGCGGCCCACGCGGTGGTTGGACTTCACGCCGAACTCCGCCTCCAGCGGCTCGACGAAGGTGTTGAACATGTCCAGCACCAGCCCGTGCGGCGACTCCTTGAGGATGCGGCGCACGTCCTCGTTGACCAGCGTGAGGAAAATGATGGGCCGCTTGCCTTCGCGTTGCGCCGTGGCCTCGATCTCCGCGGCCACGTGGGTGGCCTTCTCGACGCTGTCTATGAAGGGACGCCGCACATGCCGGTGCTTGGCCGGGAACTGCGCCAGGATGGAGTTGCCGAAAGTCTCGGCGGTGATGCCGGTGCCATCGGAGACAAAGAACACGGTTCTGTTGGGCATGACTTACCGCAAGTGCAGGAGTTGTCACGATCATAGGTGGCGCTTGCGTAGAATCCTGCGCATTCGCCTTGCGGCCCCGTCGGCACCAGCGTCCCGGGCCTGTCCATTCAAGAACACCAAGAACAAGTGCACATCAGGCACGCGTGACTTGTCACACGCGTGACGTGTCAGCGGCTGCGCGCAGGGCTCCAGGTTTCCCATCATCACGGAGCTTTTCCATGTCCAACCTTCAAGCCGCGACCGCACTGGTCCTGCCTTTCGAGCAGCTGCGCATGACCGACGTCGAGTCGGTCGGCGGCAAGAACGCCTCGCTGGGCGAAATGATCAGCCAGCTCGCCGCCACCGGCGTGCGCGTGCCCACGGGCTTCGCCACCACGGCGCATGCCTTCCGCGAGTTCCTGAAGTTCAACGACCTCACCGAGAAGATCAACGCCCGGCTGTCCAGCCTGGACGTGGACGACGTGCGCGCCCTCACCGAGGCCGGCGCCGAGATCCGCGGCTGGGTGACGGACGCCCCGTTCCCGCCCGCCTTTGAAGCCGCCGTGCGCGAGGACTTCGCCCGGCTGACCGCTGGCCACCCCGGCGCCAGCTTCGCCGTGCGTTCCTCCGCCACCGCCGAAGACCTGCCTGACGCCTCCTTCGCCGGCCAGCAGGAGACCTTCCTCAACGTCAGCGGCATCGACGACATCCTTCACAAGATGAAGGAAGTGTTCGCCTCGCTCTACAACGACCGCGCCATCAGCTACCGCGTGCACAAGGGCTTCGCCCACAGCGACGTGGCCTTGTCTGCGGGCGTGCAGCGCATGGTGCGCTCCGACCTGGGGGCCGCCGGCGTGATGTTCACCATCGACACCGAGAGCGGCTTCAAGGACGTGGTCTTCATCACCGCCAGCTACGGCCTGGGCGAGACGGTGGTGCAGGGTGCCGTCAACCCCGACGAGTTCTACGTGCACAAGCCGGCGCTCAAGGCGGGCAAGTTCTCCGTCATCCGCCGCAACCTGGGCTCCAAGCTCATCCGCATGGAGTTCGCCAGCCCCGAGGAAAAGGCCGCCACCGGCCGCCTGGTGCGCACCGTGGACACGCCGCCTGAGCAGCGCAACCGCTACGCGCTGAACGATGCCGACGTGGTGGAGCTGGCCAAGTTCGCCCTCATCATCGAGCAGCACTACGGCCGTCCGATGGACATCGAGTGGGGCAAGGACGGCGAGGACGGCCAGCTCTACATCCTGCAGGCCCGCCCCGAGACGGTGAAGAGCCAGGCCGAAGGCAAGGTCGAGCACCGCTACAAGCTCAAGGGCAAGGGCACCGTGCTGGCCGAAGGCCGCGCCATCGGCCAGAAGATCGGCACCGGCCCCGTGCGCCTGGTGCGCAGCATCGCCGAGATGGAGCGCGTGCAGCCCGGCGACGTGCTGGTGGCCGACATGACCGACCCCAACTGGGAGCCGGTGATGAAGCGCGCCTCGGCCATCGTCACCAACCGCGGCGGCCGCACCTGCCACGCGGCCATCATCGCGCGCGAGCTGGGCATCCCGGCCGTGGTGGGCTGCGGCGACGCCACCGAGACGCTTGCCGACGGCGCCCTGGTGACCGTCTCCTGCGCCGAGGGCGACACGGGCTTCATCTACGACGGCCTGCTGGAAACCGAGATCAGCGAGGTGCAGCGCGGCGAAATGCCGTACTGCCCCATCAAGATCATGATGAACGTGGGCAACCCGCAGCTCGCCTTCGACTTCGCCCAGATGCCCAGCGCGGGCGTGGGCCTGGCGCGGCTGGAATTCATCATCAACAACAACATCGGCGTCCACCCCAAGGCCATCCTCGACTATCCCAACATCGACGACGACCTGAAGAAGGCCGTGGAGTCCGTGGCCCGCGGCCACGCCTCGCCGCGCGCCTTCTACGTGGACAAGCTCGCCGAAGGCGTGGCCACCATCGCCGCGGCCTTCTGGCCCAAGCCCGTGATCGTGCGCCTGTCGGACTTCAAGTCCAACGAGTACCGCAAGCTCATCGGCGGCACCCGCTACGAGCCGGACGAAGAGAACCCCATGCTGGGCTTCCGCGGCGCCTCCCGCTACATCAGCGGCGACTTCAGCGACGCCTTCGGCATGGAGTGCGAGGCGCTCAAGCGCGTGCGCAACGACATGGGCCTGACCAACGTCGAGATCATGGTGCCGTTCGTGCGCACCGTGGCGCAGGCGCAGAAGGTGGGCGAGATGCTGGCCAACCGCGGCTTGAAGCGCGGCCAGGACGGCCTGAAGCTCATCATGATGTGCGAGGTGCCCAGCAACGCCATCCTGGCCGAGCAGTTCCTGGAGCACTTCGACGGCATGTCCATCGGCTCCAACGACCTGACGCAGCTCACGCTGGGCCTGGACCGCGACTCCGGCCTGGAGCTGCTGGCCAACGACTTCGACGAGCGCGACCCCGCCGTCAAGGCGCTGATCTCGCGTGCCATCGCCGCCTGCCGCGCCACCGGCAAGTACGTGGGCATCTGCGGCCAGGGCCCCAGCGACCACCCGGACTTCGCCGACTGGCTGGCCTCCGAGGGCATCGTCTCCATCTCGCTCAACCCCGACAGCGTGGTCGAGACCTGGCAGCGCCTGGCCAAGCGCTGATCCGGCGCTGAGCTTTCACCCGGCGGTTGCGCGCGCAGCGCCGCCGCCGCGGGTGAATTCCCTTCGAAAGCCCAAGCCTGCTTGGGCTTTTTCACGCATGCCGTTGCAGGCCCGAGACCCCCGGTTTGGGGCTTTCCCCACTCCACTGCTATAATCGCGGGCTTGCCTTGCCGTTCCTCTTCAAGACGCAGAGGAGCGGCTTTCCGTTTTTGGAAACCCACAAGGAGTCTTCATGCGTCATTACGAAATCATCCTGCTGATCCACCCGGATCAGAGCGAACAGGTTCCGGCCATGCTGGAACGCTACAAAACCCTGGTCACCAACGGTGGTGGCAAGGTGCACCGCGTCGAGGACTGGGGCCGCCGTCAACTGGCCTACCTGATCCAGAAGCTGGCCAAGGCGCACTACCTGTGCCTGAACATCGAGTGCAGCAAGGAAACGCTGGGCGAGCTGGAAACCGGCTTCCGCTTCAACGACGCCGTGCTGCGCCACCTGACCGTCGCCAAGGACAAGGCTGAAACGAGCCCGTCGGTGATGATGAAGGCCGTTGAGAAGGAAGAAGCTCGCAAGGCCGCTCAGGAGAGCGCCGCCTGATGAGCGCTGGCGCGTCGTCCGCGCCGCCGCCGATGCAGGCCGCCGCAGGCGTCAACCGGCTGGTGCTCAGTGCCCAGCTCGTCGAACGCGGTGCCCTGCGCTACACCCCCGCCGGGCTGCCGGCCCTGGACCTGGGACTCAAGCACGAGTCGCAAGTCCTGGAAGACGGCCAGCCGCGCCGGGTCTCGCTGGAGATCCGCGCGGTGGCGATAGGGGAGATCACGCGGCGCGTGGGCGCTCTGGCGCTGGGAGACGGCGGCGAGTTCGCCGGTTTCCTCAGTGCAGGGCGCAGTGGACGCGGTCTGCTCTTCCATGTCACGGCGCTGGACTGACACCTCAACCGTCAAGCCGCGCCGAACTGTTCGCAATTTCGAATCTGGATTCAAGGAGTCACTATGGCCCCGCCCCGTGGAAAAGGTCGCCTGAACAAGGACCGCAAGCCCAAGCGCAACCAGCAATCGCTGCTGTTCCGCCGCAAGCGCTTCTGCCGCTTCACCGTCGCCGGTGTCGAGCAGATCGACTACAAGGACATCGACACGCTGCGCGACTTCGTCGGCGAGAACGGCAAGATCACGCCGGCCCGCCTGACCGGCACGCGCGCCTTCTACCAGCGTCAGCTGACCACCGCCATCAAGCGCGCGCGCTTCCTGGCGATGCTGCCGTACAGCGACCAGCACAAGCTCTGATAGGGAAGCAGCACCATGCAAGTGATCCTGCTCGAAAAGATCGCCAACCTGGGCAACCTGGGTGACGTCGTCAAAGTCAAGGACGGCTACGCCCGCAACTTCCTGATCCCGACCAAGCAGGCGCGCCGCGCCACCGAGGCCGCGCTGCAGGAATTCGCCACCCGCCGCGCCGAGCTCGAAAAGGCCGCCGCCGAGAAGCTGACCGCCGCCCAAGCCCTGGGCGAGCGCATGGCCGGCCAGACCGTCCAGATCGCCCAGAAGGCGGGCGTGGACGGCCGCCTGTTCGGCTCGGTGACCAACGCCGACATCGCCGACGCGCTCAAGGCCAAGGGCTTCGAGATCGTCAAGTCGCAAGTGCGCCTGCCCAACGGCCCGCTCAAGGCCGTCGGCGAGTTCCCGGTGAACGTGGCCGCCCACACCGACGTGGTGGTCGAGCTGACCATCAAGGTCGTCGCCGAAGCGGAATAAGCGCCTTCAAGCGCACGAGCCGCCGCGGGCTTCATGCCCGCGCGGACCACGAAGGGCCGGCCATGCCGGCCTTTTTCTTTGGGTTTCCCGATGTGCCGTGCACCGCGCCCGGCGGGGTGCCGGCCGGGCTTGCCAAGCGAATCCTTCAGGGCTTGGCAGGTATCCAGCGCCGCCCGCCCCGCCGGCCAAAGCGGTCCCGGCCGCGCCGTATCATCCCGCGATGCCTGCCGTATTCCCCCCCCGTGACGCCTCCTCCGCCCCGCGCGACGACGAGGTGGCGCGCCTGCGCGTCCCGCCCCATTCGATCGAAGCCGAGCAAAGCGTGCTCGGCGGCCTGCTGCTGGACAACGCCGCCTGGGACCGTGCCGGCGACACGCTCTCCGAGGGTGATTTCTACCGTTACGAGCACCGGCTGATCTACGCGGCCGTCGGCAACCTCATCAGCGGCAGCAAGCCCGCCGACGTCATCACCGTCTTCGAGCAGCTCCAAAGCCTGGGCAAGGCCGAGGAGTGCGGCGGCCTGGCCTACCTCAACGCGCTGGCGCAAAGCGTGCCCAGCGCCGCCAACCTGCGCCGCTACGCCGAAATCGTTCGCGAGCGCGCCATCCTGCGCAAGCTCATCGAGGCCAGCGACGAGATCGCCACCAACGCCTTCAACCCCCAGGGCCGCGCCGTGTCGCAGATCCTGGACGAGGCCGAGGGCAAGATCTTCAAGATCGGCGAGGAGGGCTCGCGCCAGAAGGCGGGCTTCCAGAGCATGGACCACCTGGTCATGCAGCTCATCGACCGCGTGACGGAGCTGGCCGAGAACGGCGCCGAGGAAGTCACCGGCGTGCGCACCGGCTTCTACGACATGGACCGCATGACCGCCGGGCTGCAGCCGGGCGACCTGATCGTGCTGGCCGCGCGGCCGTCCATGGGCAAGACGGCCTTCGCCCTGAACATCGCCGAGCACGTGGCCGTGCACGAAGGCCTGCCCGTGGTGGTGTTCTCCATGGAAATGGGCGCCGCGCAACTGGCGCTGCGCATGGTGGGCTCGCTGGGCCGCATCGACCAGCAGCACCTGCGCACCGGCGCACTGCGCGACGACGAGTGGAGCCGCCTCACCGAGACCGTGGACCGCCTGAGCAAGGCCAGCGTCTTCATCGACGAGACGCCCGCCCTCAATCCCGCCGAGCTGCGCGCCCGCGCCCGGCGCCAGGCGCGCCAATGCGGGCGGCTGGGCCTCATCGTCATCGACTACCTGCAGCTCATGAGCGGCTCCGGCGCCAACGAGGAAAACCGCGCCACCGTCATCGGCGAGATTTCCCGCGGCCTGAAGGCCCTGGCCAAGGAGCTGCACTGCCCGGTGATCGCGCTGTCGCAGCTCAATCGCTCGGTGGAAACGCGCCCCGACAAGCGGCCCATGATGAGCGACCTGCGCGAGTCCGGCGCCATCGAGCAGGACGCGGACGTGATCATGTTCATCTACCGCGACGAGTACTACAACAAGGAGTCCAAGGAGCCGGGCGTGGCCGAGGTCATCATCGGCAAGCAGCGTAACGGCCCCGTGGGCACGGTGAAGCTGACCTTCCTGAAGCCGCTGACTAAGTTCGACAACCTGGCGCCTGGTAGCGCCTACGACGGCTAACGCCAACCTTCTCCAGCCCGGCGCCACCTCGCGTGGCAGGGCGGCCACCGCCCCCACAAGGGGCTTGCGCAGCGGCAGGTAACTGTATAAATATACAGTATGCGTACCGCTCGACCGCCTGACGCCGCCGCGCACGCCCCTGGCGTCGCTCCCGTGCACTTCGTGCCCTTCAAGGGCAGAGGCGCGTCGCGCAACATCGCCTCGCGCTTCGAGGCGGTGGACCGCGAGGGTTTCGACGATGGCTGGGGGACGCTGGCGCAGGCCGCGCTGCAGGAGCGCGCCGCGCCGCGCACGCAAATCATCGAGCAATCGGCGCGCAGCATCCTGGCGGGCAACGACTCGCCGGACATCCCCTTCGACCTGTCCATCAACCCTTACCGGGGCTGCGAGCACGGCTGCATCTACTGCTTCGCGCGGCCCACGCACAGCTACCTGGACCTCTCGCCGGGGTTGGACTTCGAAACGCGCATCGTCGCCAAGACCAACGCGGCGCAAAAGCTGCGCGAGGCCTTCGCCAGCCCAAGCTACGAACCGTCGCTCCTGAGCCTGGGCTCGGCCACCGACGCCTACCAGCCGGCCGAGCGCCAGTTGCGCATCACGCGCGGCCTGATCGAAGTGCTGGCCGAGCACCGGCACGCCTTCAGCATCGTCACCAAGTCCTCCGGCATAGAGCGTGACCTGGATCTCATCGCCCCCATGGCCGCGCAGCGGCTGGCTGCCGTCTACGTCTCCATCACCACGCTGGACGCGAAGCTGGCGCGGCTGATGGAGCCCCGCGCCACGGCGCCGGCACGCCGGCTGCGGACGATGGAAACGCTGGCGCGCGCGGGCGTGCCGGTGGGCGTGAGCGTCTCGCCGCTGATCCCGCTGCTCAACGAGCCGGAGCTGGAGCGCATCCTGGAGGCCGCGCGCGACGCCGGCGCCAGCCGTGCCTTCAGCATCGCGCTGCGCCTGCCCTGGGAGGTGAACCCGCTGTTCCAGCAATGGCTGCACCAGCATTTCCCGCAGCGCGCGGCGCACGTGATGGCGCGCATGCGCGAGCTGCGCGGCGGGCGCGAGAACGACTCGCGCTTCGGCCACCGCATGCGCGGGCAGGGCGTCTGGGGCGAGCTGCTGTCGCAGCGCCTGCACAAGGCCTGCGCCCGCCTGGGCCTCAACCTGCAGCCGCTGGCGCTGGATTTGTCGCAGTTCCAGCGGCCCGTGCCCGTCGCTTGCGGCGCTGCGGCGCCTGCTGCACCCCGGCCGGCGGCCCAGGCCGCTGGCGTGTCGGTGCCGGCGGCGGGCGTGCAGGGCGAGCTGTTCTGACCGGACACCGCCGGCGGCGGCGAGGGCGGCGCTTTTCAGCGCTGGCCCAGCCAGGGTGCGGCAGGGATTCACCCGATCCAAAGCGGGCCTTGCAAAGCCCGCCCCGCCGCAAAGTTCAGGGCTTGCGGCAGCTTTTGAAAATGTCCAGCTCGGGGCGGTAGGCGCTGGTTTGCACCTGCATCCAGCCCAGCACGCTGTGGGAGAGGTGGTCGTGCGACAGCGCCTCGTCGCGCCGCTGGCGCAGGCAATCCAGGCTCAGGCCCGTGGCGGCTTCGGTGGCCCGTGGCCACCAGGCGACCATGGGCACGTGCTTTTGGGCGCGCGGCGCCATGCCGTAGGGCAGGCCGTGCAGGTACAGGTTGTTCTCGCCCAAGGACTCGCCGTGGTCGGACACGTACAGCAGCCCCGGCGTCCAGGCCTGGGTGCGCTGCTGCAGCCAGCCCGTCAGCGCCGTGAGCACCTGGTCGGTGTAGGCGATGGAGTTGTCGTAGGCGTTCACCAGCGCCTGCGGGTCGCAGTGCTGCAGCGCGGTGTTGGTGCACTCCGGCTGGAAGGGTTTCGCATTTGGCGGCGAGCGCAGGAAGTAGGCCGGGCCGTGGCTGCCCATCTGGTGCAGCACCAGCACGACGCCGCGCTCACGCTGGTCGGCAGGCAATTGCGCCAGGCGCTCGTCCAGGCCGTGCAGCAGCGCCATGTCCAGGCACTCGCCGTCGGCCTTGCAAAGTTGCGACGGCAGGGGCGGCGCGCCGACAGGCAGATCGCTGGCCATGGCGTTGTGCACACGATTGCACAAGCCCTTGCAGCCGGACTGGTTGTCCAGCCACAGCACGGCCAGCCCGGCGTGCTGCAGCACGTCCAGCAGGTTTTCCTGCGGTTGCTTCAGCGACTGAAAGCCCTCGCGGCCCAGCAGCGAAAACATGCACGGCAGCGAAGCGGCCGTGCTGGTGCCGCAGGACGTCACGTCGGTAAAGCTCACCACCGGCAGCTTGGACAGGCCCGGGTTGGTCGGCCGGCCGTAGCCGTTGAGCGAGAAGTGGTCGGCGCGCGCCGTTTCGCCCACCACCAGCACCAGCAGCGGCGGCGGCGTGCCGGCGCGGCGGGCGGCGAGCGCGGCATCGCGGCCGGCGGGGGCGGGCGGTTCGTCGCGGCGGGTGGAGCGCTCGTCCACCAGGGCGCGCGTGAACGAGTACCAGCCGTTGATGGGGCTGATCATGTAGCGCAGCGTGGTGTGGTTGCGCATGAGCGAGGAGAAGTCGGCGAAGGTCGCGTAGATCAGGCCCGCCGCCACCGCCAGCCCACCCACGAACATCGCCACGTTGCGGGTTAAACCGCGCCACAGCCCCGGGCGGGCCAGCGGGCGCCGCCACAGCCACAGCATCGGCAGCAGCGCCAGGAACGTGAAACTCAAGAGCAGCGGCAGGCCCAGCAGGTCGCGCACCTCGCGCGCGTCGGTCTGCAGCACGTTGACCATCATGGTCGTGTCCAGCACCACGCCGTAGCTGCCCATGAAGTGCGCCGCCCCCGCGGTGCACAGCAGCGCGAAGCTCAACAGCGGCTTGACCAGCCGCGGCCACGCCAGCGGCGCCAGCAGTGCGGCCAGCACCCCGGCGATGCCCAAGCCCATGCACGAAGCCAGCAGCGGGAGCCGACCGCCCTGCAGCTCCGGCAGCGACATGAGCTGCCGCCACAGCGGCCAGTTGCCCGGCCCTGCGCACCACAGTGCGCACAAGATCACGAGAGCCTGCGGCGTCCACGCGCCGTTGGGCGCTGCGGTACCGCCTGGAAATGACAATCCTTTTCTCATCGGCCGTGATTGTCGGCGAGCGGCACAAGCCGTCCCCCGGCAAGCCCCGCCAGACCGTGTGCGCGGGGTGTTAAGAAGCTCTTCAGACACCGCCGCCACACTGCGCCCGGCCCGGCATTCGCCTGGCCTTTTCTTTTCCAGCCGGCTCCAGCGCGGGGCCCTGCAGTACCCATGTCCAATGCTTTCGCGGGCGCCGGCCTGACTCGGTGGTTTCCTCAGCGCTTGAAACCCCTGGTGCCGCTGGTGCTGGGCTTCGTGCTCTTCAACGCCCTGGTGCGGCTGGGCCTGCTGGCTTTCAACGGCCAGTGGTCGCTGGTGCTGCCGTGGCGGCTGCTGCCCATCCTGGGCATAGGCGCCTTGTTCGACCTGGGGGTGGCCACCTTCTTCCTGCCGCCGCTGGGCTGGCTGCTGCTGGCCTGGCCGGCACGGCGCACGCGCGGGCTGCGCTGGACGCTGCTGGCGTTGCTGCTGCCGCTGTGCGTGCTGGCGGTGTTCGTCGCCGCGTCGGAATTCACCTTCTGGAACGAGTTCGCCTCGCGCTTCAACTTCATCGCGGTGGACTACCTCGTCTACACCAACGAGGTGCTGGGCAACATCCGCGAGTCCTACAACATGCCGCTGCTGCTCTCGGCCGTGGGCGCGGTGGCGCTGACGCTGTGGGTGCTGCTGGTGCGCCGGCTGAGCCGGCCGCAATTGTGGAGCGACTTCGCCCTGTCCTGGCGCCGCCGCGCCGTGGCCGCCCTGGCGCTGGCTGCCGCTCCGGTGCTGGCCTACGTCAGCCTGGACGCGCGCTACAAGGAGTTCAGCGAAGACGCCCAAGCCAACGAGCTGGCGGGCAACGGCTACTTCGACTTCTGGCACGCCTTCTGGCACAACGAGATCGACTACGAGCGCTTCTACAGCACCGTGCCGGACGCGCAGGCCGCCGCCACGCTGTCGCGCACGTTGGGCAGCCCGTCGGCCGCCAACCCGTTTGACCGTGACGTGGAGCACCAGGGGCCGGAGAAGCGGCTCAACGTGGTGCTGGTGTCGGTGGAAAGCCTCTCGGCCAGCTTCCTGGGCAGCTTCGGCAACCAGGAGGGCCTCACGCCGCACCTGGACCGCCTGGCCAAGGACGGGCTGCTCTTCACGCGGCTCTACGCCACGGGCACGCGCACGGTGCGCGGGCTGGAGGCGCTGTCGCTGAGCGTGCCGCCCACGCCGGGCCACTCCATCGTCAAGCGCCCGGACAACGGCGACCTCTTCACCGTGGGCGAGGTGTTCAAGAGCAAGGGCTACGAGCCGCTCTACATCTACGGCGGCTACGGCTACTTCGACAACATGAATGCCTTTTTCGGGGGCAACGGCTACACCGTCATCGACCGCACGGCGCTCAAGGCCGACGAGATCCACTTCGAGAACATCTGGGGCGTGGCCGACGAGGACCTCTTCAGCCTCACCCTGCGCGAGCTCGATGCCCGCGCCGCCGCCAAGAAGCCTTTCTTTGCCCACGTCATGACGACGTCCAACCACCGGCCCTACACCTACACGGCCGGGCGCATCGACATCCCGTCCAAGACCGGGCGCGAGGGCGGCGTGAAGTACACCGACTGGGCCATTGGCGACTTCATCGAGCGCGCCAGGCAAAAGCCCTGGTTCGACGACACCGTCTTCGTCATCGTGGCCGACCACACCCACAACGGCCGCGGCCGCCAGGAGCTGCCGCCGGACAACTACCACATCCCCATGGTGATCTACGCGCCCAAGCACGTCGCGCCGGGGCGGGTGGAGAGCATCGCCTCGCAGATCGACGTGGCGCCCACGCTGCTGGGCCTGCTGAATTTCAGCTACCACAGCCGCTTCTTCGGCCAGGACATCCTGCGCGAGGGCCAGACGCACCAGCGCGCGCTGCTGGCCAACTACCAGACGGTGGGCCTGTACGAGGAGGGGCGCGTGGTCGAGCTCAAGCCCGGCGCGCGCTCGCGCGTGGTCGATGCCGAGTCCGGCCAGGAGATCGCCCAGGACGACGCGCTCAGCCGCCGCCTGCGCGACGAGGCCATCGCCTACTACCAGGTGCCCGCCAAGGCCTACAGGAAGGGCGAGCTGCGCCTGTCGGCCATGCCGTTGCACTGAGGACCGGCCGGCGCGCCACGCGCACAAAAAAGCCCCGCGGCCTGTGCAGCCGCGGGGCTTTTTGCCTTGTGGCGAGCGTCGCCCGGCGACCCGGGTCCGCTCGACTGCCTATCGGACCCGGAGCGCCCGCGCGGCCTACTTGAAGAGGTCCTTGATGCGGTCGGTAAAGCTCTTGGCGTTGGGCGAGTGGCGGTCGCCGGACTTGCGGAAGGACTCGTCCAGCTCCTTGAGCAGCTTGCGCTGGTGCTCGGTGAGCTTGACGGGCGTCTCCACCGCGACGTGGCAGTAGAGGTCGCCCGGGTAGCTGGAGCGCAGGCCCTTGATGCCCTTGCCACGCAGCCTGAACGTCTTGCCGTGCTGGGTGCCCTCGGGCAGCTCGATCTCGGCCTTGCCGCCCAACGTGGGCACTTCCACCGCGCCGCCCAGGGCGGCCAGCGTCATGCCCACGGGCACGGTGCAATGCAGGTCGTCGCCGTCGCGCTCGAAGATCTCGTGCTGCTTGATGCGGATCTCGATGTAGAGATCCCCCGGCGGGCCGCCGTTGGTGCCGGGCTCGCCGTTGCCGGCCGAGCGGATGCGCATGCCCTCGTTGATGCCGGCGGGGATCTTCACCTCCAGCGTCTTTTGCTTGCGCAGCTTGCCCGCGCCGGAGCACGTTGGGCAGGGCTCGGGAATGATGCGGCCCGTGCCGTGGCAGTGCGGGCAGGTCTGCTGGATGCTGAAGAAGCCCTGGCGCAGGTGCACCGTGCCGGAGCCGCCGCACGAAGGGCAGGGCTTGGGCGAGGTGCCGGGCTTGGCGCCGTTGCCGTGGCAGGTTTCGCAGGTCTCCCAGCTCGGGATGCGGATCTGCGTTTCCTTGCCGTTGGCCGCCTCCTCCAGCGTGATCTCCATGGTGTAGCTGAGATCGCCGCCGCGGTAGACCTGCTGGCCGCCGGGGCCGCGCCGGCCGCCAGCGGCTCCGCCGCCCTGGCCGAAGAGGTCGCCGAAGATGTCGCCGAAGGCTTCCGCGAAGCCGCCGAAGCCTTCCGGCCCCGGACCACGCCCCGCGCCCATGTTGGGGTCCACGCCCGCGTGGCCGTACTGGTCGTAGGCGGCGCGCTTTTGCCCGTCGGAGAGCATCTCGTAGGCCTCCTTGGCCTCCTTGAACTTCTCCTCGGCCTTCTTGGCATCGTCACCCTGATTGCGGTCAGGGTGGTATTTCATGGCCAGCTTGCGGTAGGCCTTCTTGATGTCCTCTTCGCTGGCGTTCTTGGCCAGTCCAAGGACCTCGTAGTAATCACGCTTTGCCATGGCAATGGATGCTCTATGCAAAAAGCCCCCGTGTGCGCCTCAAAGCCCACACGGGGGTGTTTCAGAAGTCAGTCAGGCTTTAGCGGCGCGTCACTTCTTGTCTTTGACTTCCTTGAACTCGGCGTCCACGACGTTGTCGTCGGCGGGGCGCGAGCTCGAAGCGGACGGACCACCTTGCGGCGCCTCGCCGCCCGGGGCAGCACCGGTACCAGCGGCGCCGGCCGCGGCCTGGGCCTCGGCGTAGACCTTCTCGCCCAACTTCTGGCTGGCCGTCATCAAGGCCTCGGTCTTGGACTCGATGGCGTCCTTGTCGTCGCCCTTGAGTGCTTCCTCGGTGTCCTTGAGCGCGGCCTCGATCTTGTCCTTCTCGCCCGCGTCGAGCTTGTCGCCATGCTCGCCCAGGCTCTTGCGCACGGAGTGCACCAGCGCCTCGCCCTGGTTGCGGGCCTGCACCAGCTCAAGCTTGCGCTTGTCCTCGGCGGCGTTGATCTCGGCGTCCTTCACCATCTTCTCGATCTCGGCTTCGGAGAGGCCCGAGTTCGCCTTGATGGTGATCTTGTTTTCCTTGCCCGTGCCCTTGTCCTTGGCCGAGACGTGCAGGATGCCGTTGGCGTCGATGTCGAAGGTCACCTCGATCTGCGGCACGCCGCGCGGCGCGGGCGGGATGCCTTCGAGGTTGAACTCGCCCAGCGACTTGTTGCCGGAGGCCATCTCGCGCTCGCCCTGGAAGACCTTGATGGTCACGGCCGGCTGGTGGTCGTCGGCGGTGGAGAAGGTCTGCGCGAACTTGGTCGGGATGGTCGTGTTCTTCTTGATCATCTTCGTCATCACGCCGCCCAGGGTCTCGATGCCCAGGGACAGCGGGGTGACGTCCAGCAGCAGCACGTCCTTGCGCTCGCCGCCCAGGACCTGGCCCTGGATGGCGGCACCCACGGCCACGGCCTCGTCGGGGTTGACGTCCTTGCGCGGCTCCTTGCCGAAGAACTCCTTGACCTTCTCCTGCACCTTGGGCATGCGGCTCATGCCGCCGACCAGGATCACGTCGTCGATGTCGCTCACCTTGACGCCGGCGTCCTTGATGGCCACGCGGCAGGGCTCGATGGTGCGCTGGATCAGCTCATCGACCAGCGCTTCGAGCTTGGCGCGGGTGAGCTTGATGTTCAGGTGCTTGGGACCCGAGGCATCGGCCGTGATGTAGGGCAGGTTGATGTCGGTCTGCGTGCTGTTGGACAGCTCGATCTTGGCCTTCTCGGCGGCTTCCTTCAGGCGTTGAAGGGCCAGCACGTCCTTGGTCAGATCGACGCCTTGCTCCTTGCGGAACTCGGTGACGATGTAGTCGATGATGCGCTGGTCGAAGTCCTCGCCGCCCAGGAAGGTGTCGCCGTTGGTGGACAGCACCTCGAACTGCTTCTCGCCGTCCACGTCCGCGATCTCGATGATGGAGATGTCGAACGTGCCGCCGCCCAGGTCGAACACGGCGATCTTGCGGTCACCCTTGCCGTGCTTGTCCAGGCCGAAGGCCAGGGCCGCGGCGGTGGGCTCGTTGATGATGCGCTTGACGTCCAGGCCGGCGATGCGGCCGGCGTCCTTGGTGGCCTGGCGCTGGCTGTCGTTGAAGTAGGCGGGCACCGTGATCACGGCTTCCGTCACTTCCTCGCCGAGGTAGTCCTCGGCCGTCTTCTTCATCTTGCGCAGCACCTCGGCGCTGACCTGGGGGGGCGCGAGCTTCTTGCCGCGCTCTTCCACCCAGGCGTCGCCGTTGTCGGCGGCCACGATCTTGTAGGGCATCAGGTCGATGTCCTTTTGCACTTCCTTCTCGGTGAACTTGCGGCCGATGAGGCGCTTGACCGCGTAGAAGGTGTGGCGCGGATTGGTGACGGCCTGGCGCTTGGCGGAAGCGCCGACCAGGATTTCGCCGTCTTCCTGGTACGCGACGATGGAGGGCGTGGTGCGCGTGCCTTCGCTGTTCTCGATGACGCGGGTGCTGTTGCCTTCCATCACGGCCACGCACGAGTTCGTGGTGCCGAGGTCAATGCCGATGATCTTGCCCATGTTTTGCTCCTGATCTCAGGGAGGATGTCTGGTTGTTCT
Source organism: Azohydromonas lata NBRC 102462 (assembly GCF_001571085.1). GTDB lineage: Bacteria > Pseudomonadota > Gammaproteobacteria > Burkholderiales > Burkholderiaceae_C > Azohydromonas > Azohydromonas lata. The sequence goes on along the minus strand of NZ_BCTC01000019.1, from coordinate 22,879 downwards.
GGGAAGTGCGGCCAGGCACGGAACTTTCAAGTCCGCGCCGCCGCCTTGGTTTTCACTTGGGGGCGGCCACCGTCACCAGGGCCGGGCGCAGCACGCGCTCGGCGATCAGGTAGCCCTTTTGCAGCACGGTCACCACGGTGTTGGGCTCCTGCTCGGCGGGAATCATGCTGATGGCCTGGTGCTGGTGGGGGTCGAAGCGCGTGCCCGCGGGCGGGGCCACTTCCACCACCTTGTTGCGCTCCAGGGCCTGGCTGAGCTGGCGCAGCGTGGCCTGCACGCCTTCGAGCACCTGCGCGGTGTTTGCGCCGGGGTTGGCGACGGCCGCTTCCAGGCTGTCCTTGACGGGCAGCAGGCTCTCCGCGAAGGACTCGACGGCGAACTTGCGCGCCTTGGCCATCTCCTCCTCGGAGCGGCGGCGCACGTTTTCGGTCTCGGCCTTGGCACGCAGGTAGGCCTCGGACACCTCGGCGTGGCGCGCTTCCAGCTCGCTCAGGCGCTGCTCCAGCGAGGGGGCTGCGCCCTGCGCCTCGGCGGCGCCGTTGGGGGCCGAGCCGGCGTCAGCGGCGGTGGTGTGGTCGGCGGCCGGCGGCACGTGGGCCGCGTCGGGGGTCGTGGTGTTGTCGGTCTGGTTCATGGGTGTGTGTCACTCCAACGCCTCGACACCTGGGGACGATCTCCCGGGCTTCAAGAGGGTCAATGCAAAAAAGATGCGGCCGGTTCAGAACGGGCGGGCTGCCTTCAATCCCTGAGCTTGGCGCTCCAGCGGTCCCATCCGACGCGCTGGCGCTGCTCGCGCTCGATGTCGCGCCGGTCGCGCTTGGTGGGCCGGCCGTTGACGATGCTTTGCGCCGGCTCAATGCCCTGGCGCCGCTGCTCGGCGGCGACGCGGCGGGCCTCCAGGCTTTCCGGGGTTTCGGCGTACAGCGCCTGCGCCAGCGGCGCGGGGCCGCGCACCTCGCTGAGGGCGCGCACCTCCACTTCGCGCAGCACGCCTTGCTGGCGCCAGGAGACGCGGTCGCCGGCTTTCAATTCGCGCGAGGCCTTGGCCACCTGGCCGTTGACGCTGATGCGGTTCTTGCCGATTTCCTCGGACGCCAGCCCGCGTGTCTTGAAGAAGCGGGCTGCCCACAGCCACTTGTCCAGCCGGACGCGTTCCTGAAGAGGTAGTTCGATCATTGGGCGCGATTGTCGGACAGTGCCAGGCGCACCACGGCGTCCAGGCCTTCGGTGCGGTCGCCCGCGCCCCGGTCCAGCAGCTCGATGCGGCCACCCAGCGACATGGCGATTTCGTGGCAAATCGCAAGCCCAAGGCCGGAGCCGCCCGGGCTGCCGGAGGCGAAGGGCTCGAACAGATGGCGGCGCACCTGCGGCGCCAGGCCCGGCCCGTCGTCGCGGATGGTGAGCACGGCCTGCCCGTCGATGTGCTGCAGCCGCACCAGCAGCAGCGCCCGCGTGTGGCGTATGGCGTTGTGCAGCAAATTGCGGGTGAGCTCGCGCAGCGACCATTCGTGGGCGTGCACGAGGGCAGGGCCGTCCTGCAGGTCCAGCTCGAAGTCCAGGTTGCGCTGCGCGATCAGCGCCGAGAGCTCCAGCGCCAGCGCGTGGACGATGGCGGCCCAATCGCTCACCGGCGCGTCCTGCTGGCGGCGCAACTGCTCGACCTTGGCCAGGGCCAGCATCTGGTTCACGAGTTGATTCGCACGGTCCACCGTGGTGTTGATCTCCTGCAGCCCTTCCTGCGGCGCCACGTCGCCGCGCAGCGCCGACTGCACCTGCACCTTGAGCACCGCCAGCGGCGTGCGCAACTGGTGCGAGGCGTCGCGCACGAAGCGCTTTTGTTGCGCCGCCGCCTGCGCCAGCCGCGCCATCACGGCGTTGGTGGCGGCGATCAGCGGCTGCAGCTCGCGGGGCGCGTCCGGCGCATGGATGGGCGACAGCGCCGCTTCGTCGCGCGCGGCCACCTCCTCGCTGATGCGGCGCACCGGCGCCGTGGCGCGCTGCACCACCCACACCACCACCAGCGCAATCACCACCACCAGCAGCCCCTGGCGCCACAGCGCATCCAGCAGCATCTCGCGCGCCAGCGAGCGGCGCAGCTCCAGCGTCTCGGCCACCTGGATGGTCGCCATGCCCTGGCCCAGGTCGGAAGCCACCGGCTGCAGCAGCACGGCCATGCGCACGGGCATGCCCTGGTAGGTGCCGTCGTAGAAGTCCACGAGGGCCGCGTAGGCCGGGCGGTCGGGAATGCGCCCCTGCCAGCGGGGCAAGTCTTCGAAGCCCGACAGCAGCTCGCCGTTGAAGCCGTTGACGCGGTAGAAGAGGCGGCTGCGGTTGTCGGCCTCGAAGGCCTCCAGCGCCGCGTAGGGCACGGTCGCATGCAGCCGCACCTTCCCGCCGTCGCGCGTGAGGAAAAGCATCTCGCCAATGGATTTCGCCGAGGCCAGCAGCGTGCGGTCGTAGGCCAGGTCGGCCGCGCGCAGCGCCTGGCGGTACAGGCTCCAGGCGTTGAAGCTCACCAGCGCCAGCACCGGCACCAGGATGCCCAGCAGCAGCCGCGCGCGCAGCGACAGCCGCGCGGCGTGCACGGCGGCGTCCTTGCCGTTTGGGCCGGTGGCCGCCGTCACGCCGGCGCCTGCAGCAAGTAGCCCAGGCCGCGCAGCGTCACGAGCTGCACGCCGGTGGCGCCCAGCTTCTTGCGCAGCCGGTAGGCCACGACTTCTATGGCCTCCGGCTGTACCGCGGCGTCGCCCGCGAACACGATGTCGAAAAGCCGCTCCTTGGCCACCGCGTGCCCGGGCTTGCCCAGCAGCGCGCGCAGCAGCGCCGCCTCGCGCGGGGCCAGCTCCAGCGGCTTGTCCAGGTGGTAGACGGCGCCGCTGGCGGCATCCACCCGCAGCCCGCACCAGCTTGGCGGCTCCACGGCGCCGCTGCCGTTGCCCCCGCCGCGGCGGCGCACCAGGGCGCGCAGACGTGCCTCCAGCTCGTCCAGGTCGAAAGGCTTGGCCATGTAGTCGTCCGCGCCGGTGTTGAGGCCCAGCACGCGGTCGCCCACCGTGCCGCGCGCGGTGAGGATGAGCACCGGGGCGTCCAGCCCTTCCGCGCGCGCCTGCGCCAGCACCTGCAGCCCGTCCACGTTGGGCAGCGACAGGTCCAGCACCACGGCGTCGGGCACCGCCGCGCGCCAGCGCTCCAGCGCGCGGGCGCCGTCGCCGCAGGTGCTCACCTGGATGCCGCGGCGCTCCAGCGAGCGCTGCATGGCGGCCTGCATGGCCGCATCGTCTTCCACCAGCAGCAATCTCATGCGCTACAGCTCCGTAATTTCCCTGATGTGTTTGACAGCCGATCGACAGCGCCAATTTCAAGAATCCCCCCAGCCCTCAAGACAACAAGGAGACATCCATGCGTCGAGACACTTTCCTGCGTTCCCTGGCCGCGCTGGCCGCCGTGGGTGCGCTGCCGCTGTCGGCCCGCGCCGCCGGTGCCAATCTCAAGATGATGATCCCCGCCAACCCCGGCGGCGGCTGGGACACCACCGGCCGCGCCCTGGGCAAGGCCTTGATGGAGGCGGGTGCCGCATCGTCCGTCAACTATGACAACAAGGGTGGCGCGGCCGGCGCCATCGGCCTGGCGCAGTTCGTCAATGCCAGCAAGGGCGACCCGAACGCGCTGATGGTCATGGGCGCCGTCATGCTCGGCGGCATCATCACCGGCAAGCCTCCCGTCAACGTCACGCAGGCCACGCCGCTGGCGCGGCTGCTCAGCGAATCGCAGGTCTTCGTCCTGCCCGCCAATTCTCCCTTCAAGTCCATGAAGGACGTCGTCGAGCAGATGAAGAAGGACCCGGGCAGCGTCAAGTGGGGCGGCGGCTCGCGCGGCTCCACCGAGCACATCGCCGTGGCCATGCTGGCGCGCGAGGCCGGTGTCGATCCCACCAAGATCAACTACGTCGCCTTCCGTGGGGGCGGCGAGGCGGTGGCCGCCATCCTGGGCGGCAACGTCACGGTGGGCGGCAGCGCGCTCACCGAGTTCGGCGAGTACATCAAGGGCGGCAAGATGAAGCCCATCGCCGTGACGGCCGAGCAGCGCCTGAAGGGCCTGGACGCGCCCACGCTCAAGGAGCAGGGCTACAACGTCGTGATCAGCAACTGGCGCGGCGTCTACGGCGCCCCCGGCATCACGGCCGAGCAGCGCAAGGCGCTGATCGACATGGTCACCAAGGCCACGCAGGCGCCGGCCTGGACGCAGGCGGTGCAGACCAACGGCTGGACGCCGGCGCTGCTCACGGGCGACGCCTTCGGCAAGTTCGTGGACGACGAGTTCGCGAGCCTGCGCGCCATCATGGCCAAGTCCGGGATGGTCTGACATGAGCCAGCGCACGGCACAGACGCTGGTGGGCCTGGCGGCGCTGGCCGCCGGTGGCCTGCTGGCCTGGGGGGCCTCGGGCATCCCGGCCGACGCAGGCTATGCCGGCGTCGGCCCCAACTTCCTGCCCTGGCTGGTCACGGTGGCGCTGCTGCTGTGCGGCGGCTGGCTGCTGTTCGAGGCGGCCACGGGGGGCTTCCGGCACATGGAGGAAGCCGACGACGAGGAGGGCGGCTTCTGGGGCGGCTTTGTGTGGGTGTCGGCCGGGCTGCTGGCCAACGCGGCGCTCATCGAGCGCGTGGGCTTCATCCTGAGCTGTGCGCTGTGCTTCATGCTGGCCGTGCGTGGCTTCAAGTCGGCGCAAGGGCGCACCGACCGCTCGCCGCTTTCCTTCGTGAAGGACTTCCTCGTCGGCCTGGCCATTGCCGCGCCGGTGTACTGGATGTTCACGCAGGGTCTTGCAATCAACCTGCCGGGGCTCACCGGCACGGGGTGGCTGTAAATGGATATCTTGAATGCCCTGCTGCAGGGCTTTGCCACCGCCGGCACGCCGGTGAACCTGTTGTGGGCGCTGGTGGGCTGCACCATCGGCACGGCCGTGGGCGTGCTGCCTGGCATCGGCCCGGCCACGGCGGTGGCCATGCTGCTGCCCATCACGCTCAAGGTGGACCCGACGGCGTCCATGATCTTCTTCGCCGGCATCTACTACGGCGCGATGTACGGCGGCTCGACCACGTCCATCCTGCTCAACACGCCGGGCGAGGCCGGCTCCATGGTCACGGCCATGGAAGGCAACAAGATGGCGCGCAGCGGCCGTGCGGGCGCCGCGCTGGCCACGGCGGCCATAGGCTCCTTCGTGGCGGGCACCATCGCCACGGTGCTGGTGACCTTCTGCGCGCCGCTGGTGGCGAAGTACGCGGTGCTGCTTGGGCCGCCCGAGTACTTCATGCTGATGGTGCTGGCCTTCTGCACCGTGACCGCGGTGCTGGGCAAGAGCACGGTGCGCGGCCTGACGGCGCTCTTCATCGGCCTGGCCATGGGCCTGGTGGGCATCGACCAGATCACGGGCCAGGCGCGCTACACGGCGGGCATGCCCGAGCTCATGGACGGGCTGGAAGTGGTGCTGATCGCGGTGGGCCTGTTCGCCGTGGCCGAGTGCCTCTACGCCGTGCTCTACGAGGGCAAGACGCAGGAGACGCAGAACAAGCTCAGCCGCGTGCACATGACGCGCGACGAGTGGCGCCGCTCCTGGCCCGCCTGGCTGCGCGCCACCTTCATCGGCTTTCCCTTCGGCACCATCCCGGCCGGCGGCAGCGAGATTCCGACCTTCCTGAGCTACGCCACGGAGAAGAAGCTCTCCAAGCACAAGGAAGAGTTCGGGAGCACCGGTGCCATCGAGGGCGTGGCCGGCCCCGAGGCGGCCAACAACGCCGCCATCACCGCCACGCTCATTCCGCTGCTGACGCTGGGCATCCCCACGTCCAACACGGCCGCCATCCTGTTGGGCGCCTTCCAGAACTACGGCATACAGCCCGGGCCGCAGCTCTTCGACAACAACGCCGCGCTGGTGTGGGCGCTGATCGCCTCGCTCTACATCGGCAACGTGATGCTGCTGATCCTGAACCTGCCGCTGGTGGGCTTCTGGGTGAAGCTGCTCAAGGTCCCGAAGCCGCAGCTCTACGCCGGCATCCTGATCTTCGCCACGGTGGGCGTGTACGGCATGCGCCAGTCCGCGTTCGACCTGGTGCTGCTCTACGCCATCGGCATCCTGGGCGTGGTGATGCGCCGCTTCGACTTCCCCACCGCACCGGTGGTGGTGGGCATGATCCTGGGCCCGCTGGCCGAAGCGCAGTTGCGCAACGCCCTGTCCATTGGCGAAGGCCACTGGAGCGTGCTGGTGCAGCGCCCCATGTCGGCCACGCTGCTGGCGGTCGTGGTGGCGGTGCTGGTGCTGCCGCGCTTCATGGCCTGGCGCCGCCGCATGAAGAGCGGCCCGCGCACGCCCGCGCCCATCCCGCACGGCTGACGCGCCACCCGCGGCTTCCTCGACAGGAAGCCGCTTCCCGTTCATCCGACTCATGCCGCGCGCGGCCCTTCATCGGGCTGCTTCGCGGCCGGGTTCGCGCCGCCGGTGGCAAGGCCGGCGGCGTGAAACAACAAGCCCGGACCCAGCCGAAACGGCGGCCCGGGGCAGTTCATCACCAAGAGGAGATACCCCATGAAGAAACTCGCCATCGTGCTGGCCGCGCTGCCCGCCGCGGCCGCCGTGCAGGCCCAGTCCACCAACGTCCAGCTCTACGGCCTGGTCGATGCCGGCGTGGAAGTCGTCAACCACGCCTCGGCCACGGGCGGCAAGGTCACGCGGCTGACCTCCGGCGGCATGAACACCTCGCGCTTCGGCCTGCGCGGCTCCGAGGACCTGGGCGGCGGCCTCAAGGCCATCTTCCAGCTCGAAGGTGGCCTCTTCATCGACGAAGGCAAGTCCGACGGCAACCTGTTCGGCCGCCAGGCCAACGTGGGCCTGGAAGGCGGCTTCGGCCGCGTCATCGCCGGCCGCTCCTACACCACGGCCTACGACTTCATCCTGCCCTTCGATCCCATGGGCTACGCGCCGGCCTACTCCTGGGCCACCACGGGCCACGGCACCCCGGTCAACGCCACCACCGGCACGCCCGTCAACAAGTACGGCATGACCACGGGCGCCAGCAACCTCGTCAAGTACCAGGGCACGTTCAGCGGCGTGAAGGTCGGCGCGACCTACGCCTTCGGCGAGCAGACCACGGGCGCCTCCGACGGCTCCACCGTGATGCTGGGCCTGGGCTACGCGGCCGGTCCCTTCAGCACCGCCGCCACCTACGAGCGCACCAACGGCCTGTCCACCGCCACCGGCCACGACAAGACCACCGTGGCCCAACTGGGCGTGGGCTATGCCCTGAACGACACCTGGTCGCTCAAGGGGGCCTATCGCTATTACAAGAAGAACCTCGCCGCTGCCGCGGCGGTGGACCTGCGCGGCGACACCTGGTGGGCCGGCGTCAACTACCAGGCCACCCCGGCGCTGGGCCTGACCGCCGCCGTGTACCGCGTCAACGTCAAGGACGTGGCCACCGGCCCCGAGGCCGATCCGACGATGTTCGTCTTCCGCGCCAAATATGCGCTGTCCAAGCGCACGGACCTCTACGCCGTGGCCGCCCACGCCCGCGCCAAGAACGACCAGTTCGTCGGCCTGACCCGCAGCGGCAGCACCGAGGGCGTGACCGGCTTCAGCGACACCCAGACCGGCGCCATGGTCGGCGTGCAGCACCGCTTCTAAGCGCATTGCGCGCCCTCCCGGCCTGGTGCCGGGAGGCTGCCGGCCCATGCCGGCCTGCGCCGGCACCAGGCCGCCGCGGCAACCCCCGTTGCCCGGCGGCCTTCTCGCTTTTCAGGCCGCCGCGCCCAAGGCCAGCGCCCGCTCGCGCTGGCGCGCCAGCTCGGCCGCCGGGGCCGCGTCCACCGGCCAGCCCTGCAGGTGGCGCCGCGCCAGGTCGGCCAGCGCGTCCAGCCAGGCCGGCGCGTCGTTGAGGCAGGGGATGTAGTGGTACTCCCGTCCGCCGGCCTGGACGAAGGCGGCGCGCACCTCCATGTTGATTTCCTCCAGCGTTTCCAGGCAGTCGGCCGGGAAGCCGGGGCACATGACGTCCACGCGCTTCAGGCCGCCGCGTGCCAGTTGCACCAGCGTGGGCTCGGTGTAGGGCTTCAGCCACTCGGCCTTGCCGAAGCGGCTCTGGAAGGTCACCAGCCACTCGTCCTTGGCCAGGCCCAGTTGCTGCGCCAGCAGCCGCGCCGTCTTGTGGCATTCGCAGTGGTAGGGGTCGCCCAGCTCCAGCGTGCGCTTGGGAACGCCGTGGAAGCTCATGACGAGCTTCTCGCCGCGCCCGTGCTGCTGCCAGTGCGCGCGCACCTGCGCAGCCAGCGCGCCGATGTAGCCGGCATCGTCGGGGTAGTGGTTGACGAAGCGGATTTCCGGCTGGCGCCGCTGCGCCGAGAGCCAGCGCGCCACCGCGTCGTTGGCCGTGGCGGTGGTGGAGGCGGCGTACTGCGGGTACAGCGGCAGTACCAGCACGCGCGTGGCACCGGCGGCGGTGAGCTCGTCCAGCACCTGCGGCAGGGCCGGGTTGCCGTAGCGCATGGCGTGGCGCACCAGCACCGTGTCCGGCAGCCGCTGGCGCAGCCCTTCGGCCTGGCGCTGCGTCCACACCGCCAGGGGCGAGCCCTGCGGCGTCCAGATGCTGGCGTACTTGGCGGCCGACTTGGGCGGGCGTACGCGCAGGATGACGCCGTGCAGTATGGGCAGCCAGGCCGCGCGCGGGATCTCCACCACGCGCGGATCGCCCAGGAACTCGGCCAGGTAGCGGCGCAGCGCCGCGGGAGTGGGCTCGTCAGGCGTGCCCAGGTTGACGAGCAGCACGGCGGTGCGCTCGGCCGTGCCGTGCCGGTAGGAAGCGGTGGAGGTCATTCGCAAATTGTCCCCGATGGCCTGGTCCCGAGCGGGCAGGGCCGCCGCGCGCCGGGCGCGCTTCAGGCCGTGGCGGGCTCGGGCGGCAGCCGGTTGTTGCCCAGGCGCAGGACTTCAAAGCGCAGCACGGGCGCGCGCACGTCCCCGGGCGGCACGCCCAAGCCGATCTCGCCGCGGCCGTGCAGCGTGCAACTGCCGCGGCGCAGGCTGAGCACGGCGCGGTCGTGGGCGAAGCGCACGAAGCTGCCGTTGAAGCTCAGGTCCGTGAACTGGAAGGCGCCGCCGTGCCAGTCGATGCGCGCATGCGAGCGCGAGACGCGGGAGTCGTCTATGCAGCAGCCGGCCTGCGGGCTGCGGCCCAGCACCAGCGGGAATTGGGAGGTGGCAAAAATCCGCTCCTGGCCGCGCCACACCAGGCGCAGCGCCTCGGGCTCGCCGGGCAGGGCCACGGCGTCGCCGAACTGCGTGGCCGCGCCGTCCGTGGCCGCGGCGCGGCCTTGCAGCAGGTGCACCTGCACGGGCTCGGCACGGCCGCGCAACTGCAGCCGGTCCAGGGCGCGAAAGCGCGTCTGCTGCACGGGCTGCAGGCCGGCCAGCACGTCCACGGTGACCAGGGTCTCGTTGTCGCCGGCATGGTCCAGCAGCCGCGCGGCGACGTTGACGGCGTCGCCGAAGCAGTCGCTGTCGATCTCCACGACCTCGCCGCGTGCCATGGCCACCTGCAGCTTGAGCGCGCCGGAAGCCACGCCGGCGGCGGTGGCCGCGCCGCTGCCCTGGGGCGGGCGGTCCAGCGCCACGTGCATGGCGTCGGCCGCGGCGACGGCGGCGGCGGTGTGCTCGAACACCGCCATCAGCCCGTCGCCCAGCGTCTTGACCACGTGGCCGCCGCCGCGCTCCACGCACTCGCCCACCAGGCCCACGGCACCCGTCACCAGCGTGCTGGCCGCGGCATTGCCCAAGCGCTCGTACAGCGCGGTGGATCCGCGCAGGTCGGCAAACAGGACGGTACGTTCAAGGATGCGGGTCATGGGCCACGGCAGTTTAGCCGCGCGCTTGCGGGGGCCGGCGCACAAAAGCGACGGCCCCGGGATTACCGGGGCCGTCGCCAACTTCAAGGGCTGGCAAAGCCAGCCCGCTTTTCCGACTTACAAGTTGTCCAAGTACGTGCGCAGCTTGTCCGAGCGCGTCGGGTGCTTGAGCTTGCGGATGGCCTTGGCCTCGATCTGGCGGATGCGCTCGCGGGTGACGTCGAACTGCTTGCCGACTTCCTCCAGCGTGTGGTCCGACTGCATCTCGATGCCGAAGCGCATGCGCAGCACCTTGGCTTCGCGCGGGGTGAGGCTGTCGAGGATGTCCTTGACCACGTCGCGCAGGCCGGCCTGCATGGCCGCCTCGATGGGCGCGGTGTTGTTGGTGTCCTCGATGAAGTCGCCCAGGTGGGAGTCGTCATCGTCGCCGATGGGCGTCTCCATGGAGATCGGCTCCTTGGCGATCTTCATGATCTTGCGGATCTTGTCCTCGGGGATCTCCATCTTCTCGGCCAGCGTCGGCGCGTCCGGCTCGAAGCCGAACTCCTGCAGGTGCTGGCGCGAGATGCGGTTCATCTTGTTGATGGTCTCGATCATGTGCACCGGGATGCGGATGGTGCGCGCCTGGTCGGCGATCGAGCGCGTGATGGCCTGGCGGATCCACCACGTGGCGTAGGTCGAGAACTTGTAGCCGCGGCGGTATTCGAACTTGTCCACCGCCTTCATCAGGCCGATGTTGCCTTCCTGGATCAGGTCCAGGAACTGCAGGCCGCGGTTGGTGTACTTCTTGGCGATGGAGATCACCAGGCGCAGGTTGGCCTCGATCATCTCCTTCTTGGCGTCGCGAGAGCTCTTCTCGCCCTCGTTCATCTTCTTGTTGATCGCCTTGAGGTCTTCCAGCGGCACCACGGCGCGCGACTGCACGTCGACGAGCTTTTGCTGCAGCTCCTGCACGGCGGGCAGGTTGCGGCCCAGCACGGCGCTGTAGCCCTTGCCCAGGGCCACTTCGTCCTCGGCCCACTTCAGGTCCAGCGCGCGCGGCGGGAAGGTCTTGATGAAGTGTTCCTGCGGCATGCCGCACTTGTCCACGACGATGCGGCGCAGCTCGCGCTCGTAGCGGCGCACGTCGTCCACCTGCGAGCGCAGCATGTCGCAGAGCTTCTCGATGGTCTTGACAGTGAAGCGGATCGTCATCAGCTCGCCGCTGATGGCGTCCTGCGCCTTCACGTAGGCCGGCGACTTGTAGCCCTTGGCGCCGTCCTTCTCGACCACCTTGCGAAGCTGCTCGAACTGGGCGCGGATGGCGTCGAACTTCACCAGCGCGGCGCGCTTGAGCTCTTCGAGCTTCTTGGTCAGCGCCTTGGAGCCGCCCTGGCCGTCGTCGTCGTCCTCTTCGTCGAACTCGTCGAAGTCTTCCTCGGCGACGTAGTCGTCGGCCTCGTCCTCGGCCACGAAGCCGTCCACCACCTCGGAGATGGCCATCTCGCCGGAGGCCAGCTTGTCGGCCATGGTGAGGATCTCGGCAATCGTCGTGGGCGACTCCGAGATGGCCAGCATCATGTCCTGCAGGCCCTTCTCGATGCGCTTGGCGATCTCGATCTCGCCCTCGCGCGTGAGCAGCTCCACCGTGCCCATTTCGCGCATGTACATGCGCACGGGGTCGGTGGTGCGGCCGAACTCGGAGTCCACCGTGGACAGCGCGGCCTCGGCGGCTTCCTCGGCCTCTTCCTCGGTGGCGGTGGTGGTGGCGCCGCCGGCAATCAGCAGCGTGGCCGCGTCAGGCGCCTGCTCGTACACGGCGATGCCCATGTCGTTGAGCATCGAGACGATGGCTTCCAGGATCTCCGCCTCCACCAGCTTTTCCGGCAGGTGGTCGTTGATCTCCTGGTGCGTCAGGAAGCCGCGCGTCTTGCCCATCTTGATGAGCGTCTTGAGCTCCTGGCGGCGCTTGGCGACTTCCTCTTCGGTGAGCGCGGTCTCGTCCAGGCCGAACTCGCGCATGAGCGCGCGCTCCTTGGCGCGGCTGACCTTCATGCGCAGCGGCTTGGCCTTGGGCTTGTCGGCGGCGACCTCGTCGGCCACGACCTCGGTGCCGGCATCGGCCTCGGCTTCACCCGCCTCGGCTTCAACCTCGCCCTCGAGATCGGCCTCGATGTCGTCGCTGAAGTCCTCCTCGGCCTCTTCCTTCTCGGCAGCCTTGGGCTTGCGACCGCGCTTGGCCTTGTCCTCGGCAGGCGCGGCGGCAGCAGCCTTAGCGGCCGGCTTCTTGCGGGCAGCGGTCTTGGCCGCCTTGGCAGCAGGCTTCTTGTCGTCTTCCAGATCGTCTTGGACAGGCGCGGTCTTCTTGGCGGTCATGCAATTCCTCGGATGGTGAAAGCGTCAAACGTCCGGCCTCGCGGAGGCGAGCACATGGCATGCGCGCGCCTCATGCGCAAAGCACGAAGCACGCGCCGGCACGTCTGGTGCGTCGCGGTCGGTAAGGCTCGGGCGGGCAAGCTCGCGTGGACTTCGGGAATAGCGCAGCCCTGGGCGGAAATATGGCCTGTTGTTTCAACCCCGTGTCGCGGGTGGCCGGATCCGGTATCCAATGACGCTGCTGTCACTCTTGCCGCTGATAACGAACCTTCAATTATCCCCCATGTAGGGTCGAAGGTCAAAAGTCAAGTGTTTGTCAAGCCAAAAAAAGTGTCTGACAGCAGCCTATTCGGCTGGACCGCGCCAGAGTTGAGTGGCATTCAGCCAAGCACTTGAAAAAGCTTCAGAAAATGCAGCGGGGCGGGCGTGCGGGCGAGGGTGCGTGGCACTTGCGGCGGGCCTGCGGGAGCAAACGGATGGCGCCGGCGTCGGCGCCTGCTGCTCCCAGGGCGATTGCCTGCGCTCAGGCGCTGGAAGCGCTGGTGCGCTTGCGCAGCTCCTGGCTCAGCGCGGTGAGCTCGCGGATGCGGCCCATGTGCTGCTCGCGCGCCACCGGGTCGGCGGGCAGGCTCACGGCCAGCTCCTCCAGCTGCGCCTGCACTTCCTTGAGGTGCAGCGCGTCCAGCAGCCTTTCCAGGTCGGCCAGCACTTCCTCGCCGGGCTCGTCGCCGGGCAGGGCGTTGCGCGCCTCCTCGGCCAGCGGGTCCTGCTCCAGGGCGACGCGCAGCGCGGCCCAGGACTGCGGGCCGTGCTCGTGCAGCTCGCGCTCCAGCCAGGCCACCAGCGCGCCATGCGGCGCGGGCAGGCCGTGCAGCAGGTCGTGCGCGGCCGGGGAGAGCTGGTCCCACCAGTCGGCGTGCGACAGCAGCAGTTGCAGCACGCGGTCCTCGCGCTGCTTGGGCGCGACGCGGCCGCCGCTGCGCCGCGCCGCCGGTGCCCGGGGGCGGTTGAAGCCCGGCGCGGGCCTGTCCACCCCGGGCGCCGCGGCGGCACCCGGCTCGCGCCGCGCCGCGCCGCGCGAGGCCGGCTGCGCCTGCCACAGCGCGGAGAGCTCGTCGGCCGGCAGCGCGCCGCGGCGGGCCAGCTCGCCCAACAGCTGCAGCCGCAGCGCGCCTTCTGGCAAGGCGCTCCACAGCGGCTTGGCCTGCGCCAGCATGCGCGAGCGGCCCTCGACGCTGGCGAGGTCGCACTCCTGCGCCGCCAGCTCCAACAACTGCTGCGACAGCGGCACCGCCTGCGCCACGGCCTGCTCGAAGGCCTCCTTGCCGTGCTCGCGCACGAAGGAGTCCGGGTCGTGCTCGGCCGGCAGGAACAGGAAGCGGAAGGAGCGCGTGTCGGTGGCATGCGGCAGCGCCGCCTCCAGCGCGCGCGCCGCGGCGCGGCGCCCGGCGGCGTCGCCGTCGAAGCTGAACACCACCTGGTCCGTGAAGCGCAGCAGCTTGGCCACGTGCTCCGGCGTGCAGGCCGTGCCCAGCGTGGCCACGGCGTGGGGCAGGCCCAGCTGCGCCAGCGCCACCACGTCCATGTAGCCCTCGGTGACCAGCACGTAGCCGCTGTCGCGCAGCGCGCCGCGCGCCTCATAGAGGCCGTAGAGCTCGCGGCCCTTGTGGAACAGCGGCGTCTCCGGCGAGTTGAGGTACTTGGGCTCGCCCTTGTCGAGCACGCGCGCGCCGAAGGCGATGACCTCGCCCTTGACGCTGCGTATGGGGAACATGATGCGGTCGCGGAAGCGGTCGTAGCGCTTTTGCTCCGGCCCGTCCTCGCCCTGGACGATGACCAGCCCCGACTCGGCCAGCAGCGGGTCGTCGTAGCGCGGGAACACGCTGGCCAGGCCGCGCCAGCCGTCCGGCGCGTAGCCCAGCGCGAAGCGCGCGGCGATCTCGCCGGAGAGGCCGCGGCCCTTGAGGTAGTCGATGGCGCGCGGGCTGGCCTTGAGCTGCTTGCGGTAGTGCGTCGCGGCGCGGCCAAGCACGTCGGCCAGCGTGGCCTCGTGCTCGCGCTGTTGGGCGGCAAGCTCCTTGCGGCGCGGATCGGCCTCGTCCTCCGGCACGGTCAGGCCCACCTGCTGGGCCAGGTCCTTGACGGCCTCGACGAAGCCGAGCCCATGCTGCTCGGTGAGAAAGCGGATGGCGTCGCCGTTGGCCCCGCAGCCGAAGCAGTGATAGAACTGCTTGCTTGGGCTGACGGTGAAGCTGGGGCTCTTCTCCCCGTGGAAGGGGCACAGGCCGACGTAGTTGGCCCCGGTTTTCTTGAGCTGGACCTGGCGGCCGACGAGCTCCACGAGGTCCACGCGCGACAGCAATTCCTGAACGAAGCCGGGTGGGATCATCCGGGGAGTCTAGCCAAGCGCCACGCCCCGGCGCCCCGTGGCGGCTTCGTGCGCCCAACGGTCGCCCGCACCCCGCGCACTTGTGCACGCCCGGACCTTGAAAATTGAGGCGGTGACTGAAAATATTTTTTGAATCCACGCAGCAAGAAAAAAGCCGCCCATAAAAGGCGGCTTTTTCATGGCGACTCGTCGAATCGGCAAAACATCGTGCATCAAGCACGGTACAAAGCCTGATTTGAATCAGCTCAGGCAGTGAAGCTCTCCGGTTCAATCCCGTCGCCACGCCGGCAAAAAACGGGAGAAAGGCTCCGGCAAAAGCTTGGGCGAAAGTGCAGGCAAACGTCCAGGCAAAAGTTCGGGAAAGCCGGGAGAAAGCTTCAAACGCGGATCAGGCCGCGTCGGGAATCAAAAAGTCGGCCAGTTGCTTGCCTTCGGCCAAAGCCGCCTTGAGCCACTTGGGCTGCAGGCCACGGCCGGTCCAGCTTTCGCCGGTGGCGGGATTGCGGTATTTGGCGGCCACTTTGGCGCGGCGGCCATCGGTGGCCGAAGCGGCCGAGCGCGAAGCACCCCGCGTGGCCGTGACGTCCTCGATGGACAAATCATGGTCGGCCATCAGCTGGCGAATGGTGGCAATGGCTTCGGCACGCTCTTGACGCTGGGTTTCGGCAATTTGGCGCTCCAGCTCGGCACGCTGGTTCAGGAGTTCTTGCAGGGAGGTCATTCTCATCTCCTCGTTATGTGGGCAGGGCGAAATATATCACCGCTTTTGCCCACATACCGTTCCGCGCCAGGGTTGGAGGAGATATGTGCCGATATTCAAACGTTGCCGCACTGTTTCACTGTGAACGACAAGCTGTCAATTGCCTTGCTGTGCCTGGGCCCGTGGGGGAGTATTCACGGGTCGATTCGCCGAAACGTTTCCCGGCAGGGAATGTGTTGGGCCGCCACCATATTGGCGCGGCCCGCCGGGCGCAGGCCCGGCGGCGGATCGAAAAAATCAGGCCGAGGGCGGAACGAAACCGGTGGGCTGGTCGGCGCCTTCGCCGAAGAAGAAACGCTCCATCTGCCGCGCCAGGTATTGGCGGGCGCGCGCGTCGGCCAGGTTGAGGCGGTTTTCATTGACCAGCATGGTCTGGTGGCGCTTCCACTGCTCGAAGGCTTCCTTGCTGACGTTGTCGTAGATGCGCTTGCCCAGCTCGCCCGGGTAGGGCGCAAAGTCCAGTCCCTCGGCTTCCTTCTTCAGATAAACGCACTGAACCACTCGTGCCATGTCGGTTCTCCTTCGTGTAATGAGGTTGTCGGGGGTTGTCAGGTGAGTTTCTTGACCAGCACCAGCGAGCGCCGGTCCCAGTTGTACTTGCGCTTTCTGGCCTCGGGCAGCCAATCGGGGTCCACCTGCGAGAACCCGCGCTTGACGAACCAGTGCTTGGTGCGCGTGGTGAGCACGAAGATGCTCGCCAGCCCAAGCGCCTTGGCGCGCTGCTCCACGCGCTTGAGGATGCGTTCGCCGTCGCCCTGGCTCTGCACCTGCGGCGAGATGGTCAGCGCCGCCATTTCGCCCGTGTGCGCCTCGGGGTAGGGGTACAGCGCCGCGCAGCCGAAGATCACGCCGTCGTGCTCGATGACGGTGTAGTTGGCGATGTCGCGCTCGATCTCCGTGCGCTCGCGCCGCACCAAGGTGCCGTCGCGCTCGAAGGGCTCGATGAGCTGCAGGATGCCGCCCACGTCGTCGCTGGTGGCCTCGCGCAGGCTCTCCAGCTTCTCGTCCACCACCATGGTGCCGATGCCGTCGTGGGTGAAGACCTCCATGAGCAGCGCGCCGTCCACGGAGTACGGGAGGATGTGTGAGCGCTCCACGCCGCCGCGGCAGGCGCGCACGCAGTGCTGCAGGTAGAAGGCGGTGTCCGTGGGCAGCGTGGGCCGCGGCAGCGAGGCCAGCAGCCGCTCGGCCTCGGCCACGGACAGCTCGGTGTCTATGGCGCTTTCCGGGTCGTTCAGGTCCTCGCGGATGCCGGGCATCTCGGTGAGGAACAGCAGCTTGTCGGCCTGCAGCGCCACGGCGGTGGCGGTGGCCACTTCTTCCATGGCGAGGTTGAAGGCCTCGCCCGTGGGCGAGAAGCCGAAGGGCGAGAGCAGCACCAGCGTTTCGGACTCGATGGCGCGGCGGATCGCCGCCGCGTCCACCTTGCGGACGACGCCGCTGTGCATGAAGTCCACGCCGTCCACGATGCCCACCGGGCGCGCGGTGAGGAAGTTGCCCGACACCACGCGCACCGTGGCGTTGGCCATGGGCGTGTTGGGCAGGCCCTGGGAGAAAGCGGCTTCGATCTCGAAGCGCAACTGCCCCGCGGCCTCCTGCGCGCAGTCCAGCGCCACCTCGTCGGTGATGCGCAGCCCGTGGCTGTAGCGCGAGGCGTGGCCCTTGGCGGCAAGCTGCTCGTTGACCTGCGGCCGGAAGCCGTGCACCAGCACCAGCTTGATGCCCATGGCCTGCAGGATGGAGAGGTCCTGTGCGAACTGGTTGAGCTTGCCCGCGGCAATGGCCTCGCCGGCCAGGCCGATGACGAAGGTCTTGCCGTGGTAGGCGTGGATGTAGGGCGCGACCGCCCGGAACCAGGGAACGAAGGTGTGCGGAAAGACGAGGCTCACGGCAGCGGCGGCAATAGGCAAAGGCGGGCGGGGGGCGGCGGTCAAGGCCGGTCAATCCGGAATTCTTGCATGCCCCTGAAAGCAGGGGCCGCCGCCGGGCTGCTGACGCCGCCCAAGGCCGGCTTTGCTGGGGGTATTCGCCGGGCCTGCGCGGCTGGCGCTGCCCCGTCTGCGCGGCCGCCTTGGCCCGCGCCCGCGCCTATGCCCGTGGCGCTCAGTGCGCGCCGCCCAAGTAGGCCGCCTTCACCGCCGGGTCGTCGCGCAGCTTGTGGGCCGGGCCGTGCACGGCGATGCGGCCGTTTTCCAGCACGTAGCCGTAATCGGCCACGGCCAGCGCCGCGGCGGCGAACTGCTCGACCAGCAGCATGGTCACGCCCTGGGCCTTGAGCCGCTCGATGATGCGGAACACCTCCTCAACCAGGATGGGCGCCAGGCCCATGGAGGGCTCGTCCAGCAGCACCACCTCGGGGTTGAGCATGACGGCGCGCGCCATGGCCAGCATCTGCTGCTCGCCGCCGGAGAGCGTGCCGGCGAGCTGGTTGCGCCGCTCCTTCAGGCGCGGAAACAGCTCCATGGCCCGCTCCAGGTCGGCCTTGACGTCGCCCTTGGGCCGGCTGCCCGTCAGGCGCGGGAAGGCGCCCAGCACGAGGTTGTCGGCCACGCTCATGGTGGCGAACACGCGCCGGCCCTCCGGCGAGTGCGCCAGGCCCAGGCGGGCGATGTGGTGCGACTCCAGCGCGTCGATGCGCCGCCCGTTGAGGCTGATCTGGCCGGCGCTGGGCCGGATCATTCCGGAGACGGCGCGCATGGTGGTGGTCTTGCCCGCGCCGTTGGAGCCAATGAGCGTGACTACCTGGCCCTTGGCCACGTCCATGGACACCTCGTGCAGCACCTGCACCTTGCCGTAGCCGGCGCACAGCTTGTGGATGTTGAGCATGTGTGGGGTTTGCGGTTGAAGCGGGTCAGGCGGCCTGGCCGCCGAGGTAGGCCTCGATGACCTTGGCGTCGGACTGCACGGCGGCAGGGGCGCCTTCGGCGATCTTCTGGCCGAAGTCCAGCACCGAGACCGTGTCGCACAGGCCCATGACGACGTCCATGTGGTGCTCGATGAGGATCACCGTGATGCCGTGGTCGCGCACCTTGCGGATGATGGCGATGAGCTCCTTGATGTCCGGCGCGGTCAGGCCCGCCGCGGGCTCGTCCAGCAGCAGCAGCCGCGGCTCCAGCGCCAGCGCGCGGGCGATCTCCAGCAGCCGCTGCTTGCCGTAGGGAAGGTTGCGCGCCTGCTCGTGCGCCAGCTCGCCCAGGCCCACGAAGCGCAGCAGCCCCAGCGCGCGCGCCGTGCCGCGCAGGTTCTCGCGGGCGTAGCGCGGCGTGTGCAGCGACACGTCCAGCAGCCCCGACTTGAAGCTGTGGTGCAGGCCCACCAGCACGTTCTGCAGCGCCGTCATCTCGCCGAAGAGCTGCACGTTCTGGAAGGTGCGCGCGATGCCGGACAGGGCGATGTCGGACGAGGTGCGTCCAACCACCGAGCGCCCGTCGAAGGTGATGGCGCCGGCCGTGGGCACGTAGATGCCGGTGAGCACGTTCATCATGGTGCTCTTGCCCGACCCGTTGGGACCAATGAGGCCGTGGATGCTGCCGCGGGCGATGCTGAGGTCCACCTCGTTGAGCGCCTTGAGGCCGCCAAAGCGCATGAGCACGCCTTGCGCCTGCAGCAGCGGCTCGCCGCGCGCGCCGCCGGCCGCGGCCTGCGACACCGCGTCGGCGCCGGCCGGGCCCAGGGCCTGCGTGTCCTCCGCGTCGTCGGCCACGCTGCGCTGGCGGTTGAGGGCGCTGCGAATGAAGCCGACGATGCCGTCCTGCAGGTAGTAGACGACGAAGAGCGTGATCAGGCCGAAGATGGACAGTCGCCAGTCCGTCATGGTGGTCAGCACGAAGGAGAGGGCCGCCAGCGCCAGGCTGCCCGCCACCGGAATGGCGGCCTGCACGGCGGTGGCCTTGCCGCGCTGCAGCGCCACCACCGCGCCCGCGGTGACGATCACGGCCATGGCGACGGACACCATGCGGAAGGCGTCGATGTCGTCCAGCAGCTTGGGCAGCATCACGATGATGGCCGCCCCCAGCAGCGCGCCGGTGCGCGTCTTGCGGCCGCCCATGATGATGGCCAGCAGGAACAGCACCGTCTGCTCGAAGTTGTAGGTGTTCGGGCTGATGTACTGCTCGGAGTAGGCGTAGAGCGCGCCGGCCAAGCCCGCCAGGCCCGCGCTGATGACGAAGGCGTGCACCTTGTAGCGGTACACCGACACGCCCATGCAGTCCGAGGCCACGGGCGAGCCGCGCAGCGCCTCGAAGGCGCGCCCAAGGTGCGAGCGCAACACGCGGTGGACGAACACCAGCGAGGCCACCAGCAGCGCCAGCACCACCCAGTAGTAGCCCACCTCGCCCAGCTTGGTACCGAAGAGCGCCGGCTTGTCCAGCTTGATGCCCATGGGGCCTTCGGTCAGGAAGCTCATCTCGTTGATGAGGATCTGGATGATGGTGCCGAAGGCCAGGGTGACCATCGCCAGGTAGGGCCCCGTCACCCGCAGCGCCGGCAGCGCCAGCAGCGCGCCGAAGGCGGCCGTCACGGCGATGGCCGCGGGCAGCGTGAGCCACAGCGGCGCGGCCAGCTTGAACACCAGCACGCCCGCGGTGTAGGCGCCTATGCCGAAGAGTCCGGCGTGGCCCAGCGACACCAGCCCGGTGTAGCCCACCACGATGTCCAGGCCGAACAGCACGATCGCGTAGATCATGATGGTCTCGACCAGGTGGATGTAGTACGGGTTGTGCAGCACCAGCGGGAACAGCGCCGCGGCCGCCACGCCGGCCACGGCCAGCAGGGCCTGGGAACGATTGACTGCCATGGCGGGCCTCACACCTTCTTGATCGCGGTCTTGCCGAACAGGCCCTGCGGCTTGACGGCCAGGACGATGAGCAGCAGCACCAGCCCGGGCACGTCCTTGTAGCCCGTGGAGAGGTAGAAGCCCGTGGTGGTCTCGGCGATGCCCAGGATGAGCCCGCCCACCACGATGCCGAGGCCGCTGGTGAGGCCGCCGATGATGGCCACGGCAAACGCCTTCAGGCCCAGCACCGCGCCCATGGTGGCGCCGGTGAGCGTGAGCGGCGCGATCAGCACGCCGGCGAACGCGGCGGTGAGCGAGGACAGCGCGTAGGAGAAGGTGATGACCATCCCCGTGTTGATGCCCATGAGCCGCGCCGCGTCGCGGTCGTTGAAGGTGGCAACCACCGCCTTGCCGTAGATGGTCTTGCGGTTGAAGAACTCGACGGCCAGCATCATGGCCAGGGCGCCGACCACCACCAGCACTTCCATGGGCAGCACGTTGGCGCCCAGCAGCTGCATGGGCGATTCGGGCAAGGGCGAAGGAAACCTCAGGTCATCGCGGCCCCACAGGTTCTCGGCCACGTTTTTAAAAATGATGCCCAGGGCGATGGTGCTCATGATCCAGCCGAACTCGCTCTTGAGCTTGATGGCCGGGCGCACGCCGATGCGCTCCACCAGGGCGCCTTGCAGCGCGCCGAACAGGCAGACGATGGGAATCATCAGCCAGTAGTTCACGCCGGCGTTGACCAGCGACAGGCCCACCAGCGCGCCCAGCATGAGCGACTCGCCCTGGCCGAAGTTCAGCGTGTCGGAGGTGGCGAAGGTGAGCTGGTAGCCGAAGGCGATGACGGCGTAGATCATCCCCAGCGCGATGCCGCTGTAGATGAGTTGGATCAGGATCTGCATGGCGAGGCCCGCGAAAGACGTCCGCAACAAAGTGCGCCGCCGCGGGCTGGAGCGCCCCGCGGCGGCGTCACGACCGCTGTGAGTGGTGGAGAGGAAGTGCGGATTACTTCTTGGTCTGGACCAGGGCGCCCTTGGCGTTGACGTCCTTGACGCGCACCTCGGAGGCCTTCTTGAAGTCGGCCTCGTAGGCGTAGACCACGCGCTGGCCCTTGACCTCGCCCAGCACCGGGATGTTGGCCGTGATGGCCTCGTGGTCCTTGGCCGTGTAGGGCTTGCTGTAGGTGGTCACCACGCCTTCCACGGGCGTCTTGAGGTCTTCCAGCGCGGCGCGGACCTTGGGCCCTTCGGTGGAGCCGGCCTGCTGCATGGCCGCGGCCAGCAGGTAGATGGAGTCGTAGCCCTGGGCCGCGGACACCGGCGAGTCGATGCGGTTGTTCTTGGGCTTGAAGGTGCGCAGGTAGTTGATGATGAAGCTCTGGCGCTTCGGGGTCGTGGGCTCCTGGATGAAGGTCTGCGGCATGCGCGCGCCTTCGCCGCCGGGGCCGGCGTTGTCGATGTAGTTGGCCATGGAGAGCGTCCAGCTCCCGATCATGGGCACCTTCCAGCCCAGCTTGGTCATGCCGTTGGCGATCTGCGCCAGCTCCGGGCCGATGCCGTAGGTCAGGATGGCCTCGGCGCCGGCCTCCTTGGCCTTGAGCAGCTGGGCCGTCATGTCCACGTCCTTGATGTTGAACTTCTCCACCGCCACGGGCTTGAGGCCCTTGAGCTCCAGCGCCTTTTCCAGGTCCTGGCGGCCGAGCTGGCCGTAGTTGGTGGAGTCGGCCAGGATGGCCACCTTCTTGAAGCCGCGGCGGGCGACGGCCTCCTCCACGATCATCGGCGCCTGGATGCTGTCGTGCGCCGAGTTGCGGAACACGTAGTTCTCGGGCTGGTCGGCGAACTGCTGCGTGATCACGGAGCCCGTGGCCACGTTGTTCATCACGGGGATCTTGGCGTCCTGGAAGAAGCGCTGCGAGGCCAGCGCCACGCCGGTGTTGATGTAGCCCACCACGGCGGCCACGCGCTCCTTGTTGATGAGCTCCTGCGCGATCTGCACGCCGCGCTCGTTCTTGGCCTCGTCGTCGCGCTCCACGAGCTGGATTTGGCGGCCCAGCACGCCGCCGGCCTTGTTGATCTCCTCGGCGGCCAGGCGCACGCCGTCGCGCATGCTCACGCCCATGGAGGAGGAGCCCCCGGTGAAGGGGCCCGAAACGCCAATCTTGATCGTGTCGGCCGCCATCGCCAGGGTGCTCATGGCGGCCAGTGCCAGGGCGCTCAGGCCCGTCTTCAGCAAGCTCATCGACTGTCTCCGTACTTGTCGTTCGTCCCGCCTGCCGTCGTGCCGGTGGTGCATCGCGGCGGGCTGCGCGGTGCCGCATGCGGGTGCGCATGCGTGCAGCCGAAACGAATGTAGCAGTGGGTTTTCAGCCCTTGACGCTGCGCGAAGTCCTTGTCGGCCTTGAAGAAAACGGGACATGCGCCGCCCAAGCATGGCGCTTGGGACAGCGCCATCCAGGGCAACCCTGCAAAGGCTGATGCAGGTCACGGAGGGGCCTTGCGCCTTGGCCCAAGGGGCGGGCCGGGCAGGGCGCCGGCTGACGCGAAACTTTCCGATTCAGGGACTTCCCCAGCGCGGGAAAGTCCCGAGATGGGTGGGTGCGGATAATCCCGCCCCGCGATGCCCTCCATGCCCGATACCAGAACGAACGCCGCGCCCTCCGACCAGGAGGAGCGCCGCCGCACCGACAAGCCGGCCCAACCGCCCGCCC
>NZ_BCTC01000018.1 GCF_001571085.1 Azohydromonas lata NBRC 102462 | reverse complement strand
ACTGCCCATGTTCCATTGCAACGGCTGGTGCTTCCCGTGGACGCTGGCGCTGGTGGCGGGCACCAGCGTGTGCCTGCGCAAGGTGGACCCGGCCCTGATCTACCCGCTCCTGCGCGAGCACCACGTGACGCACATGTGCGGCGCGCCCATCGTGTACGGGCTGCTCATCCACGCGCCCGCCGCGCTGCGCGAGGGTTTACAGCATCAGGTGAAGGGTTTGATCGCGGGCGCGGCGCCGCCGGCGGCGGTGATCGAGGGTTGCGAGCGCATCAACATCGCCATCACGCACGTGTACGGACTGACCGAGGTCTACGGGCCGGCCGCCTTGTGCGCGCAGCAACAGGAGTGGGCCTCGCTGCCGCTGCCGGAGCGGGCGCGGCTCAATGCGCGCCAGGGCGTGGCCTATCCGCTGCAGCAGGCGGTGACGGTGCTGGACACCGAGACCATGCAGCCCGTGCCGGCCGACGGGCAGACGCTGGGCGAGGTGTGCTTCCGCGGCAACGTGGTGATGAAGGGCTACCTGAAGAACCCGGCGGCCACGCAGGAGGCGTTTGCAGGCGGCTGGTTCCGCACGGGCGACCTGGCGGTGCTGCACCCGGACGGCTACGTGAAGATCACGGACCGCAGCAAGGACGTGATCATCTCCGGCGGCGAGAACATCAGCTCGCTGGAGGTGGAGGACGTGCTGCACCGCCACCCGGACGTGATGCTGGCGGCGGTGGTGGCACAGCCCGACCCCAAGTGGGGCGAGGTGCCCTGCGCTTTTGTGGAGGTGAAGCTGGGGTCCGGGGTGACGGAGGAGGAACTGATCGACTTCTGCCGGTCGCATCTGGCCCGCTTCAAGGTGCCCAAGCGCATCGTCTTCGGCGAGCTGCCCAAGACGTCCACCGGCAAGATCCAGAAGTTCGTGCTGCGCCAGGCGCTGAAGTCGGCAAGCGCGATCGGGTAAGGCGAAGCCGTCAGCCCGTGCCGCCGGGGCGTTCAAACAGCCGGCCAGGTTCGATGCGCCTTTGCCTCACTGCGCGCGCACCACCGCCCTCTCCTGCCGCAGCAGCCCAAACAAGTCCTTCGGGTCGTCCTGCGCCGGCACGAGGTCTATGCGCTGGCCGATGCCCAGCGACAGCGCGGTGTCGTGGACCCAGGTGAGGGCCGAGTAGTCCTCCAGGGCGAAGCCGACCGAGTCGAAGAGCGTCACCTCCTCGTCCGCGCGGCGGCCGGGGTGCTGGCCGGCGAGCACGCGCCACAGCTCAGTGACGGGGAAATCGGCGGGCATCTGCTGGATCTCGCCCTCGATGCGCGTCTGCGGCTCGAACTCCACGAACACGGCCGCGCGCTCCAGCACGCCGCGGTGCAGCTCGGTCTTGCCGGGGCAGTCGCCGCCCACGGCGTTGAGGTGCATGCCGGGCTCCAGCAACTCCGGCGTCAGGATGGTGGCGTTGGCCTTGTCGGCCGTCACGGTGGTGACGATGTCCGCGCCGCGCACCGCCTCGACCGTGCTCGCGCACACGGTGAGGTCCAGGCCCTGGCCCGCCAGGTTGCGCACCAGCTTGGCGGTGGCGGCCGGGTCCACGTCGAAGAGGCGCAGCTCGCGTACGCCCACCAGGTCGCGGAAGGCGATGGCCTGGAACTCGGCCTGCGCGCCGTTGCCTATGAGCGCCATGCGGCGGCTGCCGGGCCGCGCCAGCGCGCGGGCAGCCAGCGCCGAGGTGGCGGCGGTGCGGATGGCGGTGGTGAGGGTGAGCTCGCTCAGCAGCCGCGGCGCGCCGGTGGCCACGTCGGCCAGCACGCCGAAGGCCATCACGGTGGGCAGGCCCTCGCGCGTGTTCTTCGGGTGGCCGTTGACGTACTTGAAGGCGAAGCGCTCGGCGTCGGCCACGGGCATGAGCTCGATCACGCCGTCGCGCGAGTGGTTCGCGATGCGCGGCGTCTTCTCGAAATCGTCCCAGCGCAGGAAGTCGCGGCGCAGTTGCTCGGCCACGCCGGCAATGCTCGCGGGCAGGCCCTGGCGCTGCACCAGGCGCACCAGGTCGCGCGCGCCCACGTACAGCGTCTCGGTGTGGATGAAGCTGCTCTGGCTGGCCATGGCTTATCTCCCGTCAAGTCGATGAAGGGAGTCTGGCCAGGGGCCGCGGCAAGCGAAAGCGCAAAAGCTGCAGCGAAGCGCTGCACTGGCTGAGCAAAACGTCAGGCCGCGTTGACGTTCTGCTTAATCCTCACCGCTTCAAGGGGCCGGCTTGGGGAAGCGTTCGGTGGCGGGCGAGTAGGCGTTGCGCAGGTAGAGGGACGGCGCGCCCTTGCCGTCTATGGGGGCGGTCCAGACGTCGGTGCTGGCGGCGGCGCTGTCGCTGGCCAGGGCGTAGAGCACGTGAGCGTCGTCCAGCCACTCGATCTGATCGTCCACGTTGCGCTTCTCGGCCAGGGGCGTTTCCACGAGCGTCTTCAGGTCCAGCACGTGGAACTGCCAGACGATGCGCCCGTCCACCACGTAGCGCTTCTTGTAGGCCACGCGGGTGGCGTCCGGCGACACCGAGGGGCACTCCACGTTGTCGTGCAGCACGGTGGCGCTGCGCCGGGCGATGTCGCCGCGCAGCAGGTAATGCTGCCCGCCGCTGGAGAGCGTGGCGAAGAAGTTCTTCCCGTCCGGGGTGAAGGTGACGCCCCAGAAGTTGAAGTCCTTGGCCTTGAAGGGCTGGCCGTCCTTGGTGATGGCCAGGTTCTCCAGCTCCAGCAGCTCGCGGCCGGTGGCGGTGTCGAGGATGACGGTGCGCGTGGCGAAGTCCAGGCTGGTGTAGCCGTGGCCGGCGGCGAAGACGGTGTAGGCGGCCAGGCGCCCGTCGCGCGAGACGCGGGTGCGGCTGGGAATGCCCTGCAGCGGCAGCTCGGCCGTGACGGCGAAGGTGGTGGCGTCAAAGAGCTTGGCGCTGTAGGTGGTGACGACGCCGCGCTCGGCCGTGAGGCACATGCCGCGCCCGCCGGAAACGTGGGCGACCTCGCAGCGCAGGTGCGCAACGAAGTGCGCTTCGCCGCCGCGCGCGGCCTCGCGCCAGGCGAGCTGGCCGTAGTGCTCGTCCATGCCGGTGTGGCGGAAGAAGAGGCGGCCCGTGGCGCTGGACGCGCTGGCTACGGTGGGCGCCGGGCGGGTGGGCGTGGAGGCCGGGGCGGCGGCGGGCGGATGGGCGGCGGCATCGGCGCTGTCCGTCGGCGGCAGCCGCTGCTTGGCGTGGTACAGGTAGCCACCGACGGCCACGACGGCCGCGGCACAAAGGGCCGAGAAGGCCAGCACGGGTTTCTTGTTGTTCACGACTTGCCCCCCTCCAGGCCGCGGTACGCGGCCAGCATCGCCAGCCCCATCGCGGCGATGAACACGCTCACCGCCACGGTGGCGCCCTGCCCTTCCCACAGCCAGCCGAAGACGACGGACGACAGCAGCTTGGCCAGGCCAATGGCGGTGGCGATGAGCGCCAGCCCCGTGGTGCGCCGCGCGGCGGGCACCTCGGCGCTGGCCATGGCCATGAGCACGCCCTCGGTACCGGCGTTGAACAGGCCCAGCAGGGCCAGGCAGCCGATGAGCGCGGGCAGGCCCAGTTCGCCCGTCCCCAGCAGCACGGCGTACAGCAGGGCCAGCACGGCGTAGCCGAGCAGGAAGATGCGCCCGCGCCCCAAGCGGTCGGCCACGCGGCCCGCGGGCACGGACAGCAGCATGCAGGCCGCCGCCGTCACGACGTAGAACAGCGGAAACCAGCCCGCGGCCGCCGGGTGGCGCCGCTGCAGCAGCAGGTAAATGAACCCGTCGCTGATGGTGGCCAGGGCCAGCAGTGCGCCGCAGCCGGTGAGCACCAGGAAACGGCGCGTGATCCAGCGCCCGGGTGCGGCGGCGATGGTGGGTAACGGCGCCACCGCCTGTGCCGCAGCCAGCGCCTGCGTGGGCCTGGGGACAAAACACCACAGCACGGCCACGCCCAGCACGCCTACGACGAAGCTGGTGAACCACAGCGCGTCAAACGCCCCCGGCAACTGCGCCAGCAAGACGAAGGCGGCAACGGGCCCAAGCAGCGAGCCGCAGGCGTCCAGCGCGCGGTGCACGGCAAACGCCCCGGCGTACTGGCCGGCGGGCGTGTTCAGCGAGATGAGCGCATCGCGCGGGGCAGTTCTTAAACCCTTGCCGGCGCGGTCCAGGCCGACGATCCACAGCAGCGAGGTCCAGCCTGCCGCCACCAACAGCCCCAGCTTGCACAGCGTGGACAGGCCGTAGCCGGCCAGCGCCAGCTCCTTCTGCCGCGCGTGGCGGTCGGCCAGCCAGCCCGCCAGCAGCGCCAGCAGCGCCACGGCGAAGCCGTTGTAGACGCCGTCGATCACGCCGTACTGCGCCGGGCTCAGGTGCAGGTGCAGCACCAGGTACACGGGCAACGTGCTGTTGACCATCTCGGCCGAAACGTCGGTGAGCAGGCTGGTGAAGCCCAGGCCCCACACCACCGGGCTCACGCGCGCGGCTGTGGCCGCATCCACGCGCGCCGCCCCCTGTCCGAGCTTCACCTGCTCGAACCACTCGAACCTGTACATGCGTGCCCCCTGCCCTCGTGTTTTCCGCTTGACGGTTGCGAAGCGTTGCATTTGCGCGCGCAAGGCGCACCCATGCAAACGAAGGTTGCGCGGGCAAGGCAAAGGCCGCACGCGGGGGGCGGAAGGCTGTGCGCCAGCGGCCAAAGAGCCCGCTTCGGGACGGCTGGCCGGGTGCGGCAGCCCCGGGTCAGCGTATGGAAACCTGGTTTCCAACGCGACGGTTCTTGATCGCCGTCAAGCGGCGTCGGACGGCGCACCGGCAGCCATCCCAGGCGCTTGCGCGCTCAACCGAGCTGCAGCATGCCGCGGGCGATGGCGAACTCCAGCAGGTCCTTTTCCGTGGGCTCGGCGCTTTGCCAGCGGCGCGCGAGCCAGCGCAGGAAGAGCGGCCCGGCGATCTTGCTGCGGGGGCCGTCGCGCTCCCAGGCGCGGGCGATGGGGGCCATGAGGCCGGGCAGGGCCTCGTCCTGGAAAGCCTGGCGCAGCATGAGCTGTTCTTCCTCCGGCAGGGTGCCGAAGCGCGCCTCGCAGTCGCGCGACTGCGCGCGCTCCCACTCCTCGCGTATGCCCTGCACCGAGGCCTGCACCGCCGAGGCCGCAGGCTCGGCCACGGGCAGCGCGGGGGCCGGTACGCCGGCATAGCCTTTCTTCAGCGCGTCGCGCAGGTAGGCCGCGGGCGAGGTGAGCGTGGGCAGCGCGGGGTTGCGCAGGCGCTGCTCGACGTGCTCGACGGTGGCGCGCAGCAGCGTGTCGTCGGTGCGGGTGTAGAGCAGATCGGCGTCTTCCTCCTTGAGGCCAAGCTGGCGCAGCCGCTCCACCAGCTCCAGGTCGAAGGTGTTGCGCGCCTGCGCCACCTCCAGCGGCGCGGGGCTGCGGCGCAGCACGCGGAACTGCAGCTCGCTCACGCGGCGGCCTTCCTTGTGCTCTATGAGCTCCAGGATGAAGTCCTGCTGCAGCGCCTCCACCTCGGCCAGCGCCGGGCGCAGCACGTCGCGCTTGAAGTAGCGGTAGTCGACCTTTTCCACGTCGCTGCGGCCGGTGAGCACCGAGGCCCACCAGTGCAGGTCTTCGCGCATGGTCAGCCGCGAGGGCGAGGTGAGGTATTGCATGCCCAGCTCGAACAGCACCGCGGCGGCGTAGGAGCGCATCTGCGCTCCCACCTCCAGCAGGATTCGCGTGTAGCGGCTGGGTTTCAGCAAGCGCTCGCGCACGCGGTCGGGGTAGCTCCAACTGATGATCACGGGGTAGCCGGAGCCGCGCTCGGCGATTTCAACGGCACCCAGCAACTGCGAGGACGTCCAGCGCTGCTCGCCTGCGCCCACGGAGTTCCACTCGATCAGCGTGGTCTGCATCTCGCGGATGTGCTCCTTGAGCAGCGCGACGTTGCGCGAATTGAAGTGCGCGTCGCCGATGAGCGTGGCCAGCGGAATGCTGTATTGCCGCTCCTCGACACCCTGCTGCTGCGCGTGAAAGAGCAGCGCGTTGTAGATGCGGCGCGACAGCAGCGTCAGACGCCCCTTCTTGGGCCGAATGGCGATGGACTCGTTGGCCTTTTGCACCATGGCGTCGTCGGTTGCGCGGCGCAAAGGCGCGCGTGGGCGGCGCTCGCGCGCGGCGGGCGAATCGGGCGCCTCCTCATGTCCAGCAGGATCGGCAGGCTGCTGTGCGTGCGGGGCTGGATCGTCGGGGTCGTCCGTGATGTCCATCCACCCATCATGCCACGAGTGTGAAGCGGGTTATTCACAGTTGTGAACTTCTTAAATCACAAATGCGCCGCAGCGGCGCTTGAAGTAATTGAGAAAACGTGTTGAAGGCATTGAAATACATTGACAGTGCGCCAAGTCCTTGTCGCATCTGAAGTTTTCCGAACAACTGTGAGTGGATTTGGGGTTTGGTGTGAGCTTTTATGGTCTTCATCGTGAGTGGACATGGGTTTCACCCTGCCTCCAACGTGAGGAAGCCTGGGACTTGTCGTGAGTGGATATGGGTTTCGTACTTTTCCGGGAGCTCGGACGTGCCGTTCACAGCGCGGAAGTCGTCGCGGCATGCGGGAAAGCACGGGGATTGGGCGCCGCTTGACCGGTTTCAAGACGCGTTGCAAAGCCTGAAGTCACAATTTCCCTCACACATCGCGCCAGGGGCCTTGGCTGGAATCCCATCGCTCCTCACAACAGCGCAGCGTTGCGTTCAAGCCTCGTGTCCTCTGCGGGGTGCTCGAAAATCAATGGAGAGTCAACGGATTTCTATAAACTGCCCGCATTTCTGTTGACTCTTTAAAGAGATGAAGAACGAACAAGCGGCGGGTGTTGGAAACCAGGTTTCCACGGCGGCGGCGGCGGTGAGCCGCCCGGCCATAGACATGGCGCGCATCACGGCGCTGGCCACGCGGGCGTCCAACATGGTGGAGGGCATACGCGGCCGCCTGCTGGCGCCGGAGGCGCGCAAGGTGCCACCCAACTTCTCGGCCACGCAGGTGGCGGCGCTGTGCGGGGTGGACAAGGCGCACGTGGCCTACCGCATCAGCAAGGGCGACTTGCCCGCCGGGCAGCTCACGCCCACGGGCGGGCGGCGCGAGTTCTCGCTGGACGAGGTGCAGCGCTGGACGCGCGAGTACCGCCGCATGGCCATGCGCCCGGCGGGCCAGAAGGCCGTGACCATCGCGGTGGGCAACTTCAAGGGCGGCGTGTCCAAGACCACCACCGCCATGATCCTGGCCCAGGGGCTGAGCATGCGCGGCCACCGCGTGCTGGCCATAGACGTGGACCCGCAGGGCTCGTTCTCCACGCTCTTCGGCATCCTGCCGGAGACGGAGGTCGAGGAGGACATGACCATCGTCCCCATCTGCCGCGGCGAGGCGGACGACATCCGCTACGCGATCCAGCCCACCTACTGGCCCGGCATCGACCTCGTACCCGCGGCGCCGCTGCTGTTCCAGGCCGAGTTCAGCCTGCCGGCCATGCAGATGAACGACCCGACGGCGCGCTTCTGGGACGTGCTCAACGCCAGCCTCGAAGGCGTGCGCGAGGAGTACGACGTGATCATCATCGACACGCCGCCCTCGCTGTCCTACGTCACCATCAACGCCTTCATGGCGGCCGACGGCATCCTGGTGCCCGTGCCGCCCTCGGCGCTGGACTTCGCCTCCTCCGCGCAGTTCTGGAGCCTCTTTGCCGACCTGGGCAGCAACCTGGACCAGGCGTCCAAGCGCGGCAAGACCTTCGACTTCCTGCATGTGCTGCTGTCGCGGGTGGACCAATCCGACGTGGCCGCCCCCGCCGTGCGCCAGTGGATACAGGCCACGTATGGCGAATACCTGCTGCCGGTGGAAGTGCCCAAGACCACCGTCACGTCGTCCAAGGCCGCCGAGTTCGGCACGGTCTACGACGTGCAGAAGTACGAGGGCTCGGCCAAGACCTACAAGCGCGCCGCCGAGGCCTATGACCGCGTGGTGGAGCTCGTCGAGCAGTCGGTGATCGAAGCATGGCGCACCCGCGCGGCGCAAGCCGCCGCCGCCCCGGCCCAGGCCGGCACCGCGGCTTGAAGGCGTGGAAACCAGGTTTCCACGGCAGCCGATGACCGATAACGACACCCCAAGATTCAAGACCTTCAGGAGCGCCTCATGAGCAGCATAGGCAAGCGGCTTTTGGCCACCACGGCGGACATTGCCGCCTCCATAGAAGCGCGCAGCGCGCAGGGCGAGGCGGGCAAGCCGCCGCTGCCGCGCACGGCGCCGGGGCAGATGCTGGCCGCGCGCAGCGAGATGCTGGCCATGCAGGGCGAGCTGCAGGCGCTGCGCGACAAGCTGAAGTCCTTCGACGGCTCGCTGCCCACGGTGAAGCTGGACCCGGCGCTGGTGGACACCACGCGCTGGGCCAACCGCCACGCCACGGCGTTCACGACGGCGGCGTTCGCGCGGCTGAAGTCCAGCATCGAGCTCGCCGGCGGCAACACGCAGCCCATCCTGGTTCGCTGCTGCGAGACGGCCGGGCGCTACGAGATCGTCTTTGGCCACCGCCGCCACCGCGCCTGCCTGGAGCTGGGCTTGCCGGTGCTGGCGGTGGTCTGGGACGGCGAGATGCCGGACCTGGACCTGTTCCTGTCCATGGACCGCGAGAACCGCGAGCGCGAGGACCCGTCCGCCTACGAGCAGGGCATCACCTACCTGGCCGCGCTTGACGCCGGACTGTTTCCCTCGCAACGCCGCTTGGCCGAAGCCATCGGCGTGAGCCACACCTGGGTGCGCAAGGCCACGCAGGTGGCGCAGTTGCCCGCGGCCATCGTCGAGACCTTCGAGACGCCGCTGGACATACAGCCACGCCACGCGGAGGAGATCACGCAGTCGCTGGACCAGGACCGCAAGGCCGTGCTGCGCCGCGCCGAGCGCGTGCGCCAGATGACGCGCCGACCAAGCCCGGGCCAGATCGTGGCCCACCTCACGGGGCGGGTGGCGGAAAAGACGGCACCCGAGAAATTCCACGCGGGCGGGCGCCTGGCCGGCGTGTGGAAGCGCGACAGCCGCGGCCGCGCCGTGATCACGCTGGAGGCGCACGCGGCCGACGACGCCTTCATGGACGAGCTCTCCGACATCGTCATGAAGATGCTCAACCGCCCGCGCGGCTGAGCCAACTCGCCGGCCGCGCCGGGAGGCGCCAGGCTTGGCCGCGGCCGGCGGTGGAAACCTGGTTTCCACCGCTGCGCTGGACAACTCCCACCGGCGCGCCGACGTGGCGCGCTTTCACACCGGCGCGCCGACGTGGCGCGCTTTCACACCGGCGCCGCGGCGCACCGGCTGCGGTGCAGGGTGGGGCGGCCCAGACCCGTTCATATACAGGCAGCCCGTGCGCGCCAGCGGTCCAGGCACGGTGTTCTGGCGCTCATGTGAGGACGCTTGTGATGCTTCATGCCTGGGTGGCGTTTGGGCGTCGAACCGGCAGTGCGTGCGGCCTGCGGGCCTGCACGGGCCGCTGAAGTGGCGGCCGGGCGCCCGGGAACCGGGTTTGGCTGCGGCGAAGAGGGCGGTCGTGCCTGGCTTGGACGCAGTTCTGGAGGCGTGCACGGTGCGGTGCAGGGCTCATGTGAGCTTCTCTGTGATTCTTGAGTCGAAGCGCAGCCCACGTTGCGATGCGGGATCGCTAGGCCCCCGTCTGGCATTGCCTTCGTGCTCATCTGTAGGAGGCCCGCTCGCGGGCCGAAGGGTCTCCTGGCCGCGGTTCGGTCCGCGAGCGGGCCTCCTACAAGCGGGGCTGTGGGTTCCTAAAAGCCGCCTGCGCGCCAACATTTCCGGCAAACGGCGCTGCAAAACACCGTTGCCAAGGCGCCGTCAGGCCAAGGCCTCTGCTGTCGGACGCGAGGAACGTATCGACGCGCGTCTTTGCCTCTGTCCCGCCACGCGTGGAAACCTGGTTTCCACGCGTGGGCTGCCATCCGCCATCCATCGGTCCTTGCCGCCCGTTCACTCCCCGAACGCCTTCTCCATCCCGTCCTGCAGCCGCTGCAGTTGTGCCTTGGCATAGCGCATGGTGGTGCGCGGGTCGGCGTGGCCGAGCTGCGCCTGCACCACTTCCAGCGGCGCG
Source organism: Azohydromonas lata NBRC 102462 (assembly GCF_001571085.1). GTDB lineage: Bacteria > Pseudomonadota > Gammaproteobacteria > Burkholderiales > Burkholderiaceae_C > Azohydromonas > Azohydromonas lata. Next base: position 78,403 of record NZ_BCTC01000018.1, on the reverse strand, counting down.
CCGCGCTCCAGCGCCCGCGTGCCGCAGGTGTGGCGCAGCCAGTGCACGGACGACTTGTCGGCGCTGCGACGCTGCGCGTCCGTCAGCGGCGCCCAGCGCAGCGCCCGCCGCAGCCAGCCCCGCACGGTCTCATACAGCGAGCGGTAGCCTATGGGCGCCAGCGCATCGTCCAGGCTGGCCACCAGCGGCGCCTCTTCCGGCGCGCGCTCCAGCGGCGGCAGCCCGCGTGCCGCCAGGTAACCCGCCAGCGCGCGCAGCGCCTGCGTGGGCACCGCGGCAATGCGCTTCTTGGCTCCCTTGCCTTGCACCTGCATGGCCCAACGCCCGCCCACGGGCCGCAAGTCCGACAGCCTCGCCGACACCAGCTCGCTCGCGCGCAGCCCCGTGGCCTCGGTAAAACGCAGCAAAAACAGCATGCGTTCGCGCGAAGGTGAGCTTGGTTGTGATTCGATCCAGCCCACCAGCGCCGCCCAAACCACGGGTTCGAAGGCCCGCGTGTCCAGCGCATGCTGCGCCGCGTCGTCGCCCGTGCGCCGGTTCACCAGGTCCCAGGGGTTGTGGATGAGGTAGCCGCCCTTGACCAGCCAGGCGAAGAGGCTGGCCACGATGACGACCGCCTGCCGCCGGCTGGCCAGCGTGAGCTGCCCCGCGAACGGCGCCCAGCCCGGTTCCATGGGGGCGGCGCGCCGCCGCGAGATCCATCGGTCGGGCACATGCTCCAGAAACGTCATGTAAGCCAGGCAGTCCTGCGCCGTGAGCGCCGAAAACGATTTGTTGATCTCCACGGCCGCCCACAGCCGCAGCCGCAGCGCCTCGCGCCGGTAGGTCAGCGCCGTGGCCTGGCTGCCGGCACGCGCCGCCACCCACTGCTCCACGGCCTCGGCATCGCTGCCGGCGATGATGGCCACGCCGGCAAAGGCGGCACGGTTGGGCCCGGAAGGGGGTTGCAGCGCGAGGTCGAAGTGCGGGCGCTGGTCCACTCCCGCTGCCAAGGCGCGGCCCGCCGCCAAGGGCGTGGCCCACGCATCCGCCACGGGCGCCAGCGCCGTGCCCGCGCCGGGCAGCAGTTGGCGCAGGTAGCTCTCTATGCGGCGAGCCTTGGTTTCGCCGATGGCGGGGACGGCGCGCCACCAGCGCCCGCCGCGCGCCACGGCCTGCCGCAGGTCCTGCAGCAGCAAAAAACCGTTGGCTTGCAGCCGCTGCGCCAGGCGCGGGTCGAACCACAGCGCGATGGCGTCCGTAGGTTGCGGCGCTTCGGAGGCGACCTGCTCCAGCGCGCGCAGCGCCTCGATCTGCCGCTGGCGCAGCCGCTGGTTGCGCGCTGCACGCCGCTCGGCCGGAAAAGCCTGGCGGTAAAGCTCCTGCAGCTCGGCCTCGCTCCAATCCTCCAGCCCGTTGGCGGCGGCCCAATCGGCCAGGGCAGGGTGCTCGTCACCCTCCATGCCGCGGATGACCAGCCCAACCAGCCGCCAGCGCGCATCGCCCGCGCGCCGCGCCATGGAGCGCAGCCGCTGCACCACGGCCCTGTGCGCGGCCATCGCCGCGTTGCCATGCTCTATGCCCAGGTAGCGCTGCGCCGAGGCCTGTACGGACAGCCCGTCCGCCACCGCCCGCAGGTGCGCGAAGTGATGCGGCCCCATGCGGCGCAGGTAAGTGCTTGTGGCGTCGGACTTCGTGGGCATGGCGGCAGGCGGGGGCAGTAATTGGCGATAAAAATCATACCTTCGATTACTGCCGTTATAGGAGATGCAAAAAGTCGCCTCGCGGCGGCTTGTTGGCGTATCGGCGGGTTGGAGAAAGGCCGCTGCCGGCGATTCAGGCGTTCAAAGCTGTTCCTTGAGCAGGTGACAGGCGCGGTCCAGCAGCCGGTGGCCGCAGCTGCGGCGCTGCCAGGTGGCCAGGTCCAGCTCGTCGCACTCGCGCATGTCGGACTCGAAGATCTCTTCCAGCCGCCGCGCCAGGCCCTGGTCCAGCAGGCCCAGCGTGATCTCGTCGTTGATCTCGAAGCTGCGGTCGTCGAAGTTGCTGGAACCAATGGCGCACCAGGCGCCGTCCATGGTCAGCACCTTCTGGTGCAGCAGCGTGTGCGGAAACTCGAAGATCCGCACACCCGCGCGCAGCAGGCGCTCGAAGTTGTGGTGAGCCGCGTGCTGGACGATGGGCATGTCCGAGGCGCCGGCGGAAGGGACCATCACGCGCACGTCCACACCGCGCTCCACCGCGGCGGCCAGCGCCTTAATGGCCTTGTCCTGCGGCAGGAAGTACGGGTTCTGAATCCACAGCCGCCGGCGCGCCATGCACAGGATCAGGTGGTGCAGGATCTTCACCGCCGGCGCCGCCCGCTCCGGCTTGGCGCGGGCCACGTGCATCGTGATGTCGCCCGCGCGCTGCAGCGGGGGGAACACGTCCTCGCCCACGAACAGCTCGCCGCACTCGGCCACCCAGTTCTCGCTGAAGGCCGACTGCACCGCGTGCACGCCGGGGCCGCGCAGCCGCAGGCCGATGTCGTGAAAGGGCGGCTTTCCCTTCATGCCCTCGTACAGCCAGTGGTCCACGATGCAGTGGCCGCCCACCAGCGCCACGCGCCCGTCGGCGATGCAGGCCTTGCGGTGGTCGCGCCGGTTGAGCACGCCCAGGTTGTGCAGGCGCGGCGCGTGGTAGCGGACGATGCGGCAGCCGGACTCCTGCATGAGCCGGCTGGCCGCCTCGCCCATGTCGTTGCAGCCGCGCGCATCCAGCAGCACGCGCACCTGCACGCCGGCGCGGGCGCGGGCGGCCAGCGCCGCGGCCAGCCGCGCCCCCAGGCGGCCTTCCTTCCAAAGAAACGTCTCGAAGTGCAGCGACTGCCGCGCCGCCGCAATCTCCTCGAACAGCGCTTCGAAGAAGGCGCCGTTTTCCAGCAGCTCCACGGCGTTGCCCGGCATGAGCGTGGAGTGCGTGAGGCCGCTGACCGAGGGCAGCATCTCGTGCAGCGGCTGGTCGCAGGCCAGCGTCAGCTCCGGGTCCCGGTGCCGCTTGATGGACCAGATGGCAATCCCCAGCAGCACCACCAGCACCAGCAGCGCCAGTGCCATTGTCAAAAGCGTGTCGGGTTCCAGCATGTGCGCGATTTGGGCACGCGTACCGTGCGCTGGCGATACCGCGCCGCAGCGGGGGGCGGTTGCCCCCCCACGGACGTCAGGCCGGGTGGACCGGACGATCGCTGCGGGCGGCCGGCAGAGGCCGGGCCGGGAGCTCCACCGGGTGGGCCCGGGGGAGCGGGAACGTCGGTTGCACCCAAGGCGGCAGGAGCCGGCATTTGCCGGGTTCCATCGCAAAGGAGGTTGACGATGAAAAACGCATGGACGGCCCTGGGGGCCCTGGCCGCGGGCGCGGCTGCGATGTACCTGACCGACCCCGAACAGGGCGCCCGCCGGCGCGCGGACCTGCGCCAACGCTTTGCCACGGCCACCGACGACGCGCTGGACAACCTGCAAAGCGCGGGCGACCAGGCCACGGACCGCCTGCAAGGCGCCGCGCAGGACGGCCGCGGCCTGCTGCGCGACATCCTGACGCGCGTGCAGGACCTGGCCGAGCAGGGCCGGCTCAACAGCCGCCAGGCGCTCAACCGCGTGGACGACATCGCCCGCGACGCGCGCAACGAGTCCTCGAACCGCTGGCATGAGGGCTATGTGCCGGAGTCGCGCCGCTCCGGTGGCGGCGGCGGGCTGCTGCTGGCCGTCAGCGGCATCGTGGTGGGCGCGGCCGCAATTTACCTGCTCAAGACGGAGTCCGGCCGCCAACGCCTGGCCGGCGTGCGCGAGCAGGCCAAGCAGCTCAAGGACCAGCTCGGCCAGCAACTGACCGAGCGCAAGGAGCAGATCAGCCAGCAACTGAGCCAGCGCAAGGAGCAACTGGCCCAGCGTTTCGGCAAGCACGAGGATTCGGCCACGGCGGGCAGCGAAGCGGACGATGCGGCCTACTCGGCGCCCGCATCCCGTGAGTCCACCACCACGCCGGCACTGGCCAACGGCAACCGGCCGGCCACGGGCTCGTCGTCGGAGCTGCAGGGCGGCGGCGGGTGGCACTGAGCTGACGGCGCACGGCCGCGCGCCTGAGGCAGGCGGCCGTGCGTGGGGATATGGCGAATCAGGGGGCGCGGCGCGTCAGCCTCGGGCTGGCGTGCGCACCCCCTTCTTGTGCCGCACGGCACCTCCCCTTGACGGTTTTGCCTCCTGCCGCTTTGGCGCCTACCTTGCCGTCATTTCCTGCACCCAATCCAGCACCCTGGGCCAAATTTCCCGGTGCGCGCTCTGGCCGATGAGCGCGCCTATGTGCTGCAGCGACACGCCCACGTCGCCCCCGTAATGCAGCACCAGGGGCTGCGGGCTGGCCGTGGCCTGCACGAAGCCCGTCACCGACGCGGCCGGGACGACGCGGCTGCGCAGGTCGGCAATGGCGGCCAGGGGCACGCGCACGTCGCGCGGCGACACCGCCTGTCCGCCCACCACCAGTGTGCCCTTCATGAATTGGTCCTCGCGGTACAGCGCGTCGCTGACCTGCGCCACCAGCGGGCCGGGCAGCGGCAGCTCCTGCAGCGTCCAGCGCAGGGCCAGCAGGTGGCGCCGCCAGGCCTGCGGGCCGCTCAGGGCGGCGGCCCAGGCGTCCTGGCGCGATTCGGTGATGAATTCGTCCGGCGAGGCCAGGCTGGCGCCCAAGCTCACCAGGCTGCCCGGCACGTGCGTGAAGCCCTGGGCATAGCCCGGCGGCAGCGAATGCACCAGGGCCCCAAGCGCCCCGGTGGCCTCCCCGAAGCACAGCGGCGACTCCACCAGCACCAGCGAGGCCGGCCCCTGCGGATGCCGCGCCGCATACAGCGCCGACAAGGTGCCGCCCAGGGAGTGGCCCAGCAGGTGCGGGCGCCCTCCGGTGGCGGCGGCGACGCGTTGGGCCATGCGGGCAACGGCGTCCACGTGCTCGTCCAGGCCCCAGTGCGCGGGCGCGGACGTCCACTGCAGCAGGTGCACGGCGCAACCCCGCGCCAGCGCCGCGCGCACGACGCTGCACTGCGGCGCCAGGTCCCAGATCCAGTGCGCCTTGATGGGCGCGGGAACGATCAGCAAGGCCGGTCCTTCGCCGCCGCCGTCGTAGCGCAGCAGCTTCAAGCCCGGCTCTTCGTGCAGCACGCGGCTGGGCGCGGGCTGCGGCCCCAGCCCCAGGCGGTCCATGTGGGCGCCGGCGGCCAAGCGCAGCGCGTCCAGCCGTTCGAACAGGCTGCCCAGCTCAGCGCAGGCAAGCGGTGCGGCAAGAGAGCCGGTTAGAGGCGCGGCAAGGGCGTTGGGCAAGGCAGTCATGGCGGGGATGGTGGCGACAGCGGGCAGTGAATGGGGTCGCTGCCGCGGGGCAAGCCCCGTTCCGCGGCCTTGGGGCCGCTGGCCGGGCGGGCAGCCGGCAGCCCGGGGCGGTACGCTCGCACGTTCCGGGGGGACAACGCAGGGGCGGGCCTGCGGATTGCAAGAGCTGTGCATATGAGCAGTACCCAAAAACACAAACCCATTGCCCGCGTTCCTGAGCTTTCCTTTGGGGAGATCGAGTGGCCTGAGCGCGCCGAGCTGCGCCAGCGGCTGCGCGGCCTGCAGCGCCACCCGCTGCCGCAGGACCCGGATGCCGTTCCCCTGCGCATAGGCGTCGAGGACGCCTATGGCGACCTGGCCCACGTCATAGAAACCACGCGGCTGAGCGAGGCCGTGCGCGTGTTTGAAACCTTGTCCGACCTGGGCCTGGTGCCCGGCCACGGCCGCTGCCGCGCCAGCGACGGGCGTACGCTGATGCGCACCTACCGCCCACCCACGGCCGTGGCGCAGCGCGGCTGAACCTTGCGCGCGGCAAGCCGGCCGAGGCTGGGGACATCCCAACCCGTGCCCGGCAGGCGCCGCCCAAAGCGCCGCGAGACTGCCCCCGTGACCAGTGGCGGCGCGGCAGCGCCAACAATGGCCGCATGACGCCGGACTGCCTCCCCCCGCTGCTGATTGAAGCCCTGCGCGCTGCGCCGCGCCCCTACCGCATGCCGCCGCTGCCGGCCGACGTGCGGGCGGCGCGGGAGGCCGGCGTGGACGCGGCGCTGGCCTTCGCGCTGGAGCAGGCGTGCATGGCGGCCGACGCCGGCCGCGCCGCGCCGCAGGCCGTGCGCGAGCTCTTCCTGTGGGCGCTGGCCGAGGTGATACGCACGGCGCTGCGCGCCGAGGGTGGCGATCCGGCTTTCCAGGCCCAGGCCCTGCGCGCCCGCACGCCGGACGTCGAAACCTATGCCGCGCTGCAGGCGCAGGCCAAGGCGGACACGCGCGCCGTGCGCGCCGCCGTGTCGGCCCTCGCCCACCCGGCCCGCCTGGAGCGGCTGCCGCCCTCGGCCGCGCGCGAGGCGTTAAGGCCGCTGTACGGCCTGGTCCAGGCCGGCGACTGGGCGGCGCTGGACCACGCCGCCCAGTCGCTGGCGCAACATCCGCCGGCCGGGGCGGCTTGGCCGGACTCACCAGACGCACCGGACGCACGTGATGCGCCTGACCTTGCCGCCGCTTTGCCTGCCTTGGCGGCGCTGCCCGCCTTGCAGCGCCTGCGCCAGGGTGTCGCGCTGCTGGCGCTGGACAGCGTACAGCGCTACCGCGCGCTGTGTGGCCAGCGCGGCCCGCAGGCCGGCAGCCAGGCCGCCGCGGCCACGGGCCGCGCCGCGGCGCGCTTGGGCGCGGCGGCCGAAGACGCCACCGTGCAGGCTTTCGGCGAGGTGGCCACGCTGCTCAACCGCCAGCCGGGGGAGGCCGGCGCCTACAGCGTCGCCCAGGGCCTGCATACGCCGGGGAGCCTGGCGGGCGGCGTGCAGGGCGCCAAGGACGAATGGGATGTGGCGCTGCTGCGCGCCGCGCCGGGCGCCGATGCGCTGGACGTGGTGCTGCTGGCCGAAGTCAAGGCCTGCGCCGCCGCCGCCACCACCGACTTGCCGCGGCTGCGGCGCGGCCTGCGGCGGCTGGCGCTGGCGGCCGAGGACCAGCGCCATGCCTTTGCCGGCGCGGCCGGCGAGGTGTGGCTCAGCGGCCGCTCCCTGCGGCAGTTGCAGCCGCCGCCGGCCGGCTTGCCGCTGCGCGCCCTTTATTGCTGCACGGCGCCGGCCGAGGCGGCGCCGCGCTGGGTGGACGCGGCCGCCAAGGCCGTGCTGCTGGCCGAGCGCGCCAGCCTGGGCTTTGCCGCGGCGCTGTCCAGCGGCACCCAAGCGCACGAGCAGGCGCTGGCGCCGGCCTGGGAGGCGCTTTTCACGGTGCCGCGGCTGCGCACGGCGCTGGCGCAGTACGGGCTGGCCCGCGACGCGCGCGAGGCCATGCTGCATCCGCGCGACCTGTTGGCCGCCGTGGCCGAGCGGGCTTGAGCAAGCTTGAGCGGGCCGGGCGCCCGCCGCACTTTTTTGGGCCGGGCCCTTAAGTGTTTCGCCATTGTGTCGATGAGGGGCCGCTGCCCGCCTCCAGCCGGGGCGGGCTTGGACAACGAAAACGGAATTCGTCGGATTGCGCATGCCCCGAGGGTTGGTTCGAAACGCGCTGCTGGGCGCCTTGCTGGCGGTGGCCGCGCTGGGGGCGCGGGCCGACGTCTCGGAGGCGCGCTATACCTCGTTCGACGGCGAGGGGCATGCGCCCATCGCGGTGTCGGAGGTCCGCATCCTGGACAAGGAAGACCCGGCCGAGATGGAGCCCGTGGGCCTGATAGAGGCGCAGGGCCACAACGACTCGGACGTCGATGTGCTGGAGCAGGTCAATGGCCTGCGCCTGCCCGGGCCGCTGGCCATCTTCAATTCGAATGCGGTCCCGTCGGTCCAGGGTGCCGACGATGCCGGCCTGGCCCTGCACGCACTCAAGTCCGTGGCGGCCCGCCACGGCGTGCAGGCGCTGCTCATCATCGAATCCGAGCGCGCGCAGATCCGCAGGGACGTGGTCGGCCACCGCCTCGTGGCCAAGGCTTTCCGGCGCAAGGCGCGGCGCGACAAGTTGTCCTGAGCCGCGAGCGCCTGCGCCGCTGGACGGTTCCGTCCGAAGCCTCCGTTTTCCCACGGTTGCCTCCGCACCGTGTATTCCTACCGCTTTGAGGCGCTCTTCGCAGCGGAGCAGTGGGCTTGTCACGCATTTTGCTTACGCGCTGTTGCGTGTCATCAAACTGACAAAAGATCTCACGTGTTTGTGTCGGCCCTCGCAGGGTCTGCCTTCACGCACAGGTGATGTTTCTTTTGTCAGCGTGCCGTCAGATATCTCTTCTTGATCAGTCGTGAATTTCTGGCGACATTGATGACTATTTTGCGCCGATATATGGTTTTCACTGACGAAGAGGTATTTGCCGATGATGATTAGGCAAAACAAAATCGCCGCTTCAGATGACGCGGGTGTAATTTTTGATCCAATTTCAATTCGAATTCAAGAATTTTTTGATAACTCTCAACCCGGCGTTTTCGCTGGTCAGGGAAGGGACGAGTAAATTCTCCTACCCGTGAAGATTGAGAGTTGAATTACTCCGATTCTGTGCGCAACCCTGCCGCCTTTGTATTCCTGATCGGTAAATTGTCGGCCGATTGGGAAGCGCAGCCAGGTTAATTGTGATGCACGGGGATTGAAGTGGAATTTTCTTGTATCGATGGCGGAGCCCCCATCTTTCTTCGCCTGCCGAAAATTTAAAGCGTTGCCTGCATAGGATTGCCATGAGAACCAACCTTCCCGTGACCGGCCGTGAATACCCGCTGCCTGCCGATGTGACGCTGATGTCCACGACCGACGTGGAAAGCCGTATCAGCTACGCCAATGCCGCCTTCATACAGGCTGCCGGGTTCGACCATGACGAGCTGATGGGCCAGCCGCACAACTTGGTGCGCCACCCCGACATGCCCGGCGCGGCCTTTGCCGACATGTGGGACACGCTCAAGGCCGGGTTGTCCTGGACGGCGCCGGTCAAGAACCGGCGCAAGAACGGCGACCACTACTGGGTGCTGGCCAACGCCACGCCCATGCGCCGCAACGGGCGCGTGGTGGGCTACATGTCGGTGCGCACGCCGGCCACGCCGGAGCAGGTGCGCGCGGCCGAGGCTTTGTATGCCGACCTGCGCGAGGACCGCGCCAACGGGCGCCGCGTGCACCGCGGGCTGGTGGTGCGCACGGGCTGGCGCAAGCCGCTGTCGCTGTTCCAGCTCATGTCGCTGCGCGTGCGCGTGGCCCTTGGGCTGGGCGTCACCGGCGCCGTGGCCGCGGTGCCGGCGCTGCTGGCGGCCTCCACGCCGCTGCAATGGGCGGGCGTGGTGGGCGCGTGGCTCGTGGCGGTGCTGTTGGGCAGCCTGTTCCTCGGCCAGCAGATCGTGTCGCCGGTGCAGCGCATTCTGGATCACGCCAACCGCGTGGCCAGCGGCGAGGCCGGACCGGGGCTGGCGCTCAACCGGATCGACGAGATCGGCCTGCTCATGCGCGCGGTCAACCAGGCCGGGCTGAACCTGCGCGCGCTGGTGGACGACGTGGCCGAGCAGACCCACGGCGTGGCCTCGGCCAGCCGCCAGATCGCCTCCGGCAGCATCGACCTCAGCGGCCGCACGGAGCAGACCGCGGCCAGCCTGCAGGAGACGGCCGCTTCCATGCACCAGATCACGCAGACCGTGCAGCAGAACTCGGCCACGTCCGACCAGGCGCGCACCCTGGCCGAGCAGGCCTCCGAGGCGGCCTCCAAGGGTGGTGCGGTCATGCACGAGGTGCGTGCGCAGATGGGCGACATCCAGTCGCACAGCGCGCGCATTGCCGACATCAGCGGCGTGATCGACGGCATCGCCTTCCAGACCAACATCCTCGCGCTCAACGCCGCGGTGGAAGCCGCCCGCGCGGGCGAGGCCGGGCGCGGCTTTGCCGTGGTGGCCTCCGAGGTGCGCGCCCTGGCGCAGCGCTCGGCCACGGCCGCGCGCGAGATCAAGTCGCTCATCGAGGAATCCGTGCAGCGCGTGGACGCGGGCAACAAGCACGTGGCGCAGGCCGGCGAGACCATCCAGCACATCATCGACCAGGTGCGCCACGTCACCTCGCTGGTGTCGGAGATCTCGCAAGCCTCGCAGCAGCAGGGCGAGGGCGTGGCGCAGGTGCACATGGCCATCGCCGAGCTGGACGACACCACCCAGCGCAACGCCGCACTGGTGGAGGAGAGCGCCGCCGCCGCGAAATCGCTGGACCGCCGCGCGCAGCGCCTGGCCGACGCCATCAGCGTCTACCGCGCCGCGAGCTGACGGGACGCCGCACCGCGCGCGCCGCCGCCATGGCGCGTGGCGGCAGGCGTGCGTGAAGCGTCGCGTATGCTGCGCCGCCTTTCGTAGAACAGCCTGCCGCGCCTGCCGTACCGATGATCCTCAACCACGTCTGGGTCGCCTTCATCCTCCTGGGCTTCGGCGCGGCGCTGGTGCAGCTGGCGCTGGGCGACGTGGGCGTGTTCGGCCGCGTCATGGCCGGCATCTTCGACACGGCCAAGACGGGCTTCGACATCTCGCTGGGCCTGGTGGGCGTGATGAGCCTGTGGCTGGGCGTGATGCGCATAGGCGAGCAGGCCGGGGTGATCCAGCTCTTCGCCCGCGCCCTGGCCCCCTTCTTCGACCGCCTCTTCCCCGGCGTGCCCCGCGGCCACCCGGCCGCCGGCAGCATGGTCATGAATTTCAGCGCCAACATGCTTGGGCTGGACAACGCGGCCACGCCGCTGGGCCTGAAGGCCATGCGCGAGCTGCAGGCGCTCAACCCGCGCAAGGACACGGCCAGCGACGCCATGGTGACCTTCCTGGTGCTCAACACCGCCGGCATCACGCTCATCCCCACGTCGGTCATCGCGCTGCGCCAGGCCATCGCCGTCGAGCAGGGTTTTACAAGCTTCAACGGCGCGGACATCTTCCTGCCCACGCTGCTGGCCACCTTCATCTCCTTCACGGCGGGGCTGGTGGCGGTGGCGGCCTGGCAGCGCATCAATTTGCTGTGCGCGCCGGTGCTGCTGTTCTTCGCCGGCTTCATGGGGCTCACGGGCGCGCTGTACGCGTGGCTGAGCACCTATCCGCCCGCGCGCATGGCGGAGCTGGTGGGGCTGCTGGGCAGCGGGGCAATGGTGTCGGTGATCGCCCTGTTCGTGGCCGCGGGGGCCTGGCGGCGCATCAACGTCTACGAGTGCTTCGTCGAGGGCGCGCGCGAGGGGTTTGACGTGGCGGTGCGCATCATTCCCTACCTCATCGCCATGCTGGTGGCCATCTCCATCTTCCGCACCACGGGCGGCATGGACGCGCTGATTCGGCTCATCGCCGCCGCCGTGGCCGCACTGGGGCTGGACACCCGTTTTGTTCCGGCGCTGCCCGTGGGCCTGATGAAGACGCTCTCCGGCAGCGGCGCGCGCGGGCTGATGGTGGACGTGCTCAAGACCTACGGCGTGAACTCCTTCGAGGGCCGGCTGGCGTCCATCATCCAGGGCTCGACCGAGACCACCTTCTATGTGCTGGCCGTGTACTTCGGCAGCGTGGACATCAGGAAGACGCGCCACGCGCTGGCCTGCGGGCTGATCGCGGACGCGGTGGGGCTGGTGGGCGCCATCGCCGTGGGCTACGCCTTCTACCGCTGAAGCTGCGCCGGGCCGCGGCGCAGGGCGCTGCCGCCGCCAGTTACAGTGACCGCAGGCCGCCAGGCCGCCGCCGTCCAACCAGAAGGAACCCCCGGATGCTCCCCGCCGCCACCGTCCAGTCCCTCATGCGCGCCGACCATGGCGACCCCTTTGCCGTGCTGGGCCTGCAGGGGCCGGATGAGGACGGCGCCTGGTGGTTGCGCGCGCTCCTGCCCGGCGCGCAGCGCGTGTGGGCCGTGGCTGCCGAGGACGGGCGGGTGCTGGCCGAGCTGCAGCGCATTCCCGGCAGTGAGCTGTTCGAGGGCACGGTGGTGGGGCCGACGGAGCGCTTCGCCTACCGCTGGCGCGTGGACTGGGGCTCGGCGCAGGCCGAGCTGGACGACCCCTACCACTTCGCGCCGCTGTTGGGCGAGCTGGACCTGTGGCTGCTGGCCGAGGGCACGCACCAGCGGCCCTTCCAGGCGCTGGGCGCGCACTCGATGGCGGTGGAAGGCGTGCAGGGCGTGCGCTTTGCCGTGTGGGCGCCCAACGCGCGCCGCGTGTCGGTGGTGGGCGAGTTCAACCACTGGGACGGCCGCCGCCACCTCATGCGGCTGCGCCGCGAGTGCGGCGTGTGGGAGCTCTTCATCCCGGCCGTGGCCGAGGGCGTGCTCTACAAGTTCGAGCTGCTGGATGCGCAAGGCGCGGTCGTGCTGCGCGCCGACCCCTACGCCTTCGCCGCCGAGCTGCGCCCGGGCACGGCCTCGCGCGTGGCCGTGCCGCCGCCGGCCGCGCCCGTCTCGCCCGCGCGCGCCGCGGCCAATGCCTTCGACGCGCCCATGAGCATCTACGAGGTGCACCTGGGCTCCTGGCGCCGCGCCGACGGCGGGCGCTGGCTCACCTACCGCGAGCTGGCCCGCGAGCTCGTGCCCTATGCCGCCGGCCTGGGGTTCACGCACCTGGAGCTGCTGCCGGTGCACGAGCACCCCTTCGACGGCTCCTGGGGCTACCAGCCCACCGGGCTGTACGCGCCCACCTCGCGCTTCGGCTCGCCGCAGGACTTCAAGTTCTTCGTGGACGCCGCGCACGAGGCGGGGCTGGGCGTGATCCTGGACTGGGTGCCGGGCCACTTCCCCACCGACGCCTTCGCGCTGGCGCGCTTCGACGGCACGCACCTCTTCGAGCACGCCGACCCGCGCGAGGGCTTCCATCCCGACTGGAACACGCTCATCTACAACTTCGGCCGCGCCGAGGTCAGCAATTTCCTGATCGGCAACGCCCTGTATTGGCTGGAGCGCTTCGGCGTGGACGGGCTGCGCGTGGACGCCGTGGCCTCCATGCTCTACCGCGACTACAGCCGTGCCCAAGGGGAGTGGCTGCCCAACCGCCACGGCGGGCGCGAGAACCTGGAAGCCGTGGAGTTCCTGCGCCGCATGAACCACGTGGTGGGCACCGAGCGGCCGGGCGCCGTGACCATCGCCGAGGAGTCCACCGCCTGGCCGGGCGTGAGCCGCCCGCCGGGCGGCGACGCCCTGCACGGCCTGGGCTTTCACTACAAGTGGAACATGGGCTGGATGCACGACACCCTGGGCTACCTCGGCCGCGAGAGCGTGCACAGGCCCTGGCACCACGACCAGTTGCGCTTCGGCTTCATGTACGCGTGGAACGAGAATTTCATATTGCCGCTCTCGCACGACGAAGTGGTGCACGGCAAGCGCTCCCTGCTGGGCCGCATGCCGGGCGACGACTGGCAGCGATTCGCCAACCTGCGCGCGGGCTACGGCTGGATGTGGGCGCACCCGGGCAAGAAGCTGCTGTTCATGGGCGGCGAGATCGCGCAGGAGCGCGAGTGGAATTTCGAAGGCAGCCTGGACTGGCACCTGCTGGAGCACGGCCCCAATGCCGCGCGCCACGCCGGCGTGCAGCGCCTGGTGCGCGACCTCAACGCCGTGGTCCGCCACTTCGGCGCACTGCACCGGCGTGACGTGGACCCCTGCGGCTTCGAGTGGATTCGCCACCACGACAAGGAGCACGCCGTCTTCGCCTTCCAGCGCCGCGACGACCAGGGCGGCGTGGTGGTGGCGGTGGCCAACTTCACGCCCGTGGTCCGCCACGGCTGGCGCCTGGGCGTGCCCTGTGCGGGCACCTGGCGCGAGGTCATCAACACCGACCTGGCCGTCTACGGCGGCAGCGGCGTGGCCAACGGCGAGCGCGTGGCCGAGGCCGTGCCCTGCGACGGGCTGCCGTTTTCCATCGCCATGGACATCGCGCCGCTGGCCACGCAACTGTGGGCGCCCGCGCCGTGAGCCCGCCCGCCTGCACCCCGCCCGCGCTGGGCGCGGGCCGGCCCTGGCCCTTGGGTGCCACGTCGCTTGAAGGCGGCTTGAACTTTGCCGTGGTCGCGCCGGACGCAACGGGCGTCGAGCTGTGCCTGTTTGACGACGCGGGCTGCACCGAGCTGGTGCGGCTGGCGTTGCCTGCCAACACCCACGGCATCTGGCACGGATGCCTGCCCGGTGCCGGCGTGGGCCTGGTCTACGGGCTGCGGGTCCATGGGCCCTGGAGCCCGGCGCACGGCCACCGCTTCAACCCGGCCAAGGTGCTGCTGGACCCCTACGCGCGCGAAGTCGTCGGCCGCTACGACGGCAGCGACCTTTTTCTGGGGCACGACCCCGCGCATCCCCACCGTCCGGACGGGCGCGACAACGCCGCCGTGGCGCTCAAGGCGCGCGTGGTGGCCGAGCCGCCGCCCGTGGCCGACGGCGCGCACGTGCACGTGGCGCCGGCCGACGCCGTGCTTTACGAGCTGCACGTGCGCGGCGCCACCATGCGCCACCCCGGGGTGCCGGCCGAGCTGCGCGGCAGCTACCTGGGCGTGTCGCATCCGGCCTTCGTCGATCACCTGCGCCGCTTGGGCGTGACCACGCTGAGCCTCATGCCGCTGGCGCACCGCGCCGACGAGGCGCGGCTGCTCAAGCTTGGGCTGTCCAACTACTGGGGCTACAGCCCCATCGCCTGGTTCGCGCCGGAGGCGCGCTACGCCAGCGCGCGGGCCGGCGCGAGCGCACTGGCCGAGTGCCGCGAGATGGTCGATGCGCTGCACGCCGCGGGCTTCGAAGTGCTGGTGGACGTGGTGTTCAACCACAGCGCCGAGCTGGACGAGCACGGCCCAACGCTGAGCCTGCGCGGCATCGCCAATCGCCTCTACCACCACCTGCGGCCGGGCGACGCGGCGCATTACGAGAACTGGAGCGGCTGCGGCAACGTGCTCAACCTGGCCGAACCGCCGGTGCTGCGCCTGGTGATGGACGCGCTGCGATGGTGGGTGCGGCACATGGGGGTGGACGGCTTCCGCTTCGACCTCGCGCCCGCGTTGGGCCGCGACGCACAAGGCTTTTCACCGCACGCCGCATTCTTCGCCGCCGTGGCGCAGGACCCGGTGCTCTCGGGCGTCAAGTTGATTGCAGAGCCCTGGGACATTGGGCCGGGCGGCTACCGGCTGGGCCAGTTCCCCGCGCCGTGGCAGGAGTGGAACGACCGCTTTCGCGACGGCGCGCGCGCCTGGTGGCTCACCGGCGGCGTGGCGCGCGGCGGCTTCGTGCACGCGCTGGCCGGCTCCAGCGAGGTGTTCCGCCACGGCGCGCGCGGGCCGCTGGCCGGCGTCAATTTCATGACGGCGCACGACGGGTTCAACCTGCGTGATCTGGTGAGTTACCGCCAGCGCCACAACTTGGCCAACGGCGAGCACAACCGCGACGGCCACGCGCACAACCTCAGCACCAATGCGGGCGTGGAAGGCGAGAGCGACGACCCCGCCGTGCTGGCGCTGCGGCTGCGGCTGCGCCGCGCGCTGCTGGCCACGCTGGCGCTGTCGCTGGGCACGCCCATGCTGCTGGCCGGCGACGAGATCGGCCACAGCCAGCGCGGCAACAACAACGCCTACTGCCAGGACAACGACATCACCTGGCTGGACTGGGAACACGCCGAAGCCGGCCTGGCCGACTACGTGGCCCGCTGCCTGGCCCTGCGCCGCCGCCACGCGCGGCTGCGGCAGGACCGCTGGCTCAGCGACACCGAAGTGCGCTGGCTGCACCCGGACGGCGACGCGCTCTCGCCGCAGGACTGGGAGCGCGTGGACAAGCGCGCCTTTGCCGCCTGGCTGCCGGACGGCGGCGCGGGCTGCGAGCTGCTGCTGCTGTTCAACCCCGACACCACGCCGCACCGCTTCACCTTGCCGGCCGCCGAGGGCGGGCCCTGGCGCCTGGTGCTGCGCAGCGACGTGGACCTGATCGCCTCCGTGCTGGGCGAAGACTGCGTGCTGCCCGCGCACTGCCTGTGGGTGGCCGAGCGCGGCGGTGCTCACACCTTGTTGGCTTGACGCAATAGGGCCTGCCGGGGCACGCCCCACAATGGCGCATACTGGGCTGACGGACCGGCTGGTGGCCTACGCAACGACGGCACGAAGCTTGCGAACCATCGGCCAGGGACAGGTCCAGTCCCCTGCCGCCTCGGCGGTAACTCCATTACAACTGGACATCAGCAGTATGAGGACCGAGGTGACAAGTTCCATGGACCGGCCGCTGCATTCGGCCCAACTGGTGCGCAAGACGATTGCGCTGGTGCTCGCGGGCGGACGAGGCTCGCGGCTCAAGCAGCTCACCGACCGCCGCGCCAAGCCCGCGGTCTATTTCGGGGGCAAGTTCCGCATCATCGACTTTGCGCTGTCCAACTGCATCAACTCCGGCATACGGCGCATCGGCGTGATCACGCAGTACAAGTCGCACTCGCTGCTGCGCCACCTGCAGCGCGGCTGGAGTTTCTTGCGCGGCGAGATGAACGAGATGCTGGACCTCATGCCCGCGCAGCAGCGCGTCAACGAGGAGTACTGGTACCGCGGCACGGCCGACGCGGTCTATCAGAACCTGGACATCATCATCTCGGGCAAGCCCGAGTACATCGTGGTGCTGGCGGGGGACCACATCTACAAGATGGACTACTCCATCATGCTGCGCGACCACGTCGCCAGCGGCGCGGGCTGCACCGTGGGCTGCATTGAAGTGCCCAAGGACGAGGCCAGCGCCTTCGGCGTGATGGCGGTGGATGGCGAGCGGCGCATCACCAGCTTCGTCGAAAAGCCCCAGGACCCGCCCACCATGCCCGGCAGCGAGACCACCTCGCTGGCCAGCATGGGCATCTACATCTTCAACGCCGACTACCTGTACCGGCTGCTGGAGGAGGAGATGGCCAGGCCCGAGTCCAGCCTGGACTTCGGCAAGGACATCATCCCGCGCACCGTGGCCGAGGGCCGCGCGCTGGCGCACCCCTTCTCCATGAGTTGTGTTCGCAACCGCGGCAGCGGCGAGCCCTACTGGCGCGACGTGGGCACGATCGACGCCTTCTTCGACGCCAACCTCGACTTGTCCCGCATCTCGCCGGAGCTCGACATCTACGACGAGGACTGGCCCATCTCGACCTACCAGCGCCAGTTGCCGCCGGCCAAGTTCATCCCCGACAACGACGGGCACCACGGCCTGACCGTCAACACCATGGTCTCCGGCGGCTGCATCATCAGCGGCTCGCACCTGAGCAACTCGGTGCTGTTCTCCAACGTCCGCATCCACTCCTTCTGCCACGTCGACGAGGCGGTGATTCTCCCTGGCGTGACGGTGGAGCGTGGTTGCGTGCTCAAGCGGGTGGTGATCGACCGCGGCTGCGTCATCCCGGCCGGCATGGTGATTGGCGAGGACGCGGCGCTGGACGCCGAGCGCTTCGAGCGCAGCGAGGGCGGCGTGGTGCTGGTCACGCGCGAGATGTTGGCGCGGCTGTGATGCGGGTACTGCAAGTCAGCGCCGAGATCTTTCCCCTGCTCAAGACCGGCGGGCTGGCGGACGTCGCCGGCGCGCTGCCCGGCGCCCTGGCGCGCGCCGGTGCCGAGGTCCGCGTGCTGCTGCCGGGCTTCCCGGCACTGCTGCAGGGTTTAAGCAACGCCGCCACCGTGGCGGCGTTCCACGCGCCCTGGGGCGAGCCGGCGCGGTTGCTGTTCGGACAGTTGCCAGCGCTGGACGGGCTGCCGGCCTACGTGGTGGACGCCCCCGCGCTCTACGACCGCCCGGGCAACCCCTACCAGCAGGAAGACGGCTGGCCCTACGCCGACAACCACCGGCGCTTCGCGCTGCTGGGCTTTGCCGCGGCGCGGCTGGCCGAAGGGCTGGACGGCTGGTGGGCGCCGCAGGTCGTCCACAGCCATGACTGGCACGCCGCGCTGGCCAGTGCCTACATCGCGCTGAGTCCGCACCGGCCGCCCGTGCGCACGGTCTACACCGTGCACAACCTGGCCTACCAGGGCTTGTGTGCGCCGCAGCATCTGGCGGAGTTGGGCTTGCCGCCTTCGGCCTTCGGGGTGGAGGGCGTAGAGTTCCACGGCCAGATCTCGTTCATGAAGGCGGGGCTGTTCTACGCGGACCACGTCACCACGGTGAGCCCAAGCTACGCGCGCGAGATTCAGACGCCGGAGCAGGGCTGCGGGCTGGAGGGCCTGCTGCGCTGGCGCGCCTCGCAGGGGCAGCTTTCCGGCATCCTCAACGGCGTGGACCGCGCCGTGTGGGACCCGGCCGCCGACCTCAACATTGCCCGCCGTTACGACGCGTCCAAGATGGCCGGCAAGGCGCATTGCCGCACCGCGCTGCAAAAGGAAATGGGCCTGGAGGTGCGGTCCGGCCCGGTGTTCGGCATGGTCAGCCGCCTGGCCGAGCAGAAGGGCTTGCCGCTGCTGGTGGCGCTGCTGCCGGAGCTGGTCAAGCGCGGCGGGCAGCTCGTCACGCTGGGGTCGGGCGACGCGGCCATAGAGGCCGCGTTGCGCGAGGCCGCGGCGGCACACCCGGAGGCTGTGGCCATACGCGTGGGCTACGACGAGGCGCTGGCGCACCGCATCTTCGCCGGCAGCGACGTCATCCTCGTGCCCTCGCTGTACGAGCCCTGCGGGCTCACGCAGCTCTACGGCCTGCGCTACGGCGCGCTGCCGCTGGTGCGGCGCGTGGGTGGCCTGGCCGACACGGTGGTGGACTGCTCGCTGGAGAACCTCGCCGAGTACAAAGCCACGGGCTTCGTGTTCGAGACCTTCGATGCCGGGGACATGCTGCGTGCACTTCGACGCGCGTTTGCGCTATTTGCGCGGCAAAGCGACTGGAAAACCGTACAGAAGAGGGCGATGGCGCAACACTTCGGGTGGGACGACGCGGCCGAGCAGTACCTGGCCCTGTACCGTGCGCTCGCCGCCTAGCTCTCCAACCTCAAGCCATACCAACGGATCAGCCGGGAGATCAGGCGATGAGCCTCGACGATTTCACCTACGACCACCCTGACCAGGACGTCGCGTTCTTCAAGCGCGCCATAGCCAACAAGCTGATCTACGCCGTGGGCAAGGACCCGGTGGCTGCGCGCAAGGAGGACTGGCTGCATGCAGTGGCCCTGGCCGTGCGCGACCAGCTCGTGGAGCGCTGGATGCGCACCACCCGCGCGCAATACCAGCAGGACGTCAAGCGCGCCTACTACCTCTCGGCCGAGTTCCTGGTGGGCCGCACCTTCACCAACGCCCTGTTGGCGCTGGAGGTCATGGCGCCCATCAAGCAGGCGCTGGCCGACTTCGAGGTGGACTTCGACAGCCTGGCCGACCTGGAGCCCGACGCCGCGCTGGGCAACGGGGGCTTGGGCCGGCTGGCGGCGTGCTTCCTGGACAGCATGGCCACGCTGGGCGTGCCGGGCTTCGGCTACGGCATCCGCTACGAATACGGCATGTTCCGCCAGACCATCGTCGACGGCCGCCAGGTGGAGGTGCCGGACTATTGGCTCTCGCACGGCAATCCCTGGGAGTTTCCGCGGCCCGAGGTGCGCTACCGCGTGTGCTTCGGCGGCCACGTGGAAGGGCAGGGCATGCAGCGCCGCTGGGTGCCCAGCGAGGACGTCGAGGCCATGGCCTACGACACCATCATCCCCGGCTACGGCACGCAGGCCACCAACACGCTGCGGCTGTGGCGCGCGCTGGCCACGGAGGAGATGAACCTCTCCGCCTTCAACCAGGGCAACTACTTCGCCGCCGTGGAGCGCAAGAACCACAGCGAGAACGTCTCGCGCGTGCTCTACCCGGACGACAGCACGCCCTCCGGCCGCGAGCTGCGCCTGCGCCAGGAGTACTTCTTCTGCAGCGCCAGCCTGCAGGACCTCGTGCACCGCTTCCTGCGCTCGCACAAGGATTTCAATCTGCTGCCCGACAAGGTCAGCATCCACCTGAACGACACCCACCCGGTGCTGGCCGTGCCGGAGCTCATGCGGCTGCTGGTGGACGAGCACGGCATTCCGTGGGCGGCGGCCTGGGACCTCACGCGGCGCATCTTCAGCTACACCAACCACACGCTGATGCACGAGGCGCTGGAGACCTGGCCGGTGGCCATGCTGGGCCGCGTGCTGCCGCGGCACCTGCAGATCATCTTCGACATCAACGCCGAGTTCCTCAAGCGCGTGACCGAAGCGCACGGGCACGACGTGGAGCTGCTGCGCCGGGTGTCGCTGATTGACGAATCCGGCGAGCGCCGCGTGCGCATGGCTTACGTTGCAGTGGTGGCCAGCCACAGCGTCAACGGCGTGTCGCAACTGCACTCCGACCTGATGCAGCAAAGCATCTTCGCGGACTTTGCCCGGTTGTGGCCGCAACGCTTCAACAACAAGACCAACGGCATCACGCCGCGGCGCTGGCTGGCGCAGGCCAACCCGCGCCTGGCCGCGCTGCTGGACGGCCGCCTGGGCCGCGGCTGGCGGCGCGAGCTGGACCAGCTCGGCGTGCTGCGCAAGATGGCCGAGCAGCCCGCCTTCGTCCAGGCCTTTGCGCTGGCCAAGCGCCACAACAAGGAACGGCTGGCGCAGTGGATCGCCACGCACCTGCCGCAGTTGAAGCTGGAGCTGGACCCGGACGCGCTCTTCGACGTGCAGGTCAAGCGCATCCACGAGTACAAGCGCCAGTTGCTCAACCTCTTGGGCGTGATCACGCGCTACCACCGCATGGTGGACGAGCCGGAGCGCGACTGGGTGCCGCGCGTGGTGATCTTCGCGGGCAAGGCGGCCAGCGCCTACCACGTGGCCAAGCAGATCATCCACTTGGCCAACGACGTGGCGCGCATCATCAATGCCGACCCGCGCACGCGCGGCCGGCTCAAGGTGGTGTTCCTGCCCAACTACTCGGTGAGCCTGGCCGAGGTGATCATCCCCGCCGCCGATCTCTCCGAGCAGATCTCGACCGCTGGCACCGAGGCCTCCGGCACCGGCAACATGAAGTTCGCGCTCAACGGCGCGCTGACGATCGGCACGCTGGACGGCGCCAACATCGAGATCCAGCAGAACGTGGGCGAGGACAACATCTTCATTTTCGGCAACACCACGGCCGAGGTGCAGGCGCTGCGCGCGCGCGGCTACCACCCGCGCGAGTTCTACGAAGGCGATGCCGAGCTCAAGCGCGCGCTGGACGCGCTGCGCGACGGCGACTTCAGCCCCGAGGAGCCCGGCCGCTACCGCCAGCTCTTCGACACGCTGGTGAACTGGGGCGACCACTACATGCTGCTGGCCGACTACCGCAGCTACATGGACGCGCAGGACAAGGTGGACGCGCTCTACCGCGACCGCGATGCCTGGACGCGCAAGGCCATCCTCAACGTCGCCGGCATGGGGCCGTTCTCGTCGGACCGCACCATTGCCGAGTACGCGCGCGAGATCTGGAAGACGACGCCTGTGAAGCTGCCCATGGGCAAGGCCGGCGGCAAGGACGGGCAGGTGCCTGGCGGCACGCCCGGTGCGGCCGCAACCGGAGCGGAGCCGGTGACGGCGGTGGGTGGCTGAACAGGCGCCGCTGGCCGCAGTCCATTGGCTGTTGGCTGTTGGTCGACAGCCGGCACTTTCCCGCCTTCTGCTTCGTCATTCCCGCGAAGGCGGGAATCCAGGCGGTCCCCCAGTTGGCCGTGGGTTGCTTGGGTAGCGTACTGGGGCGCAAAGCCCGGTAATTCCTGCATCACCTCTGCGCTTGGGCGTGGGCCCGCCTGGATTCCCGCCTCCGCGGGAATGACGGCTCGGGATGCGCTGCGCCGCAAGCTCCGGCCGCCGCCCGTCAACTTCGCCAATCGCCCGCCTCGCCGCTTACTCACTTTCGTGAACAAGCTGGCGTTCCCGCCGGATTGACAGGGCGGTGTGCGGGCGCGCCCGTTGACGGGGGGCGTGCAAAACGACGACACAGCACACCAACACCCAGGGAGCCTTTTTCCATGCCCATCGCCCAACGCTTGCCCCGCGGCAGCGGTGTCGTCCTGCATCCCACCTCCTTGCCGGGCCCGCACGGGGCGGGCGATTTCGGCGCGGGCGCCTACCACTTCGTGGACTGGCTGGCCGCCGGCGCGCAGACGCTGTGGCAGATGCTGCCCCTGGGCGGCGTGGGCCTTGGGCATTCGCCCTACATGAGCAGCTCGGCCTTCGCCGGCAACGTGCTGCTCATCGACCTGCACGCTCTGCACCGCCAGGGCTGGCTCACGGCCGAGGAGGTGGCCGCGCCGGCCGGCTTCAGCGACCGCCACGTGGACTACGAGCGCGTCATTCCCTGGCGCATGGAGCGCCTGGCCGCCGCCGCGCGCCGTTTCGCCGACACCGCCACGCCGGCCGAGCAGGCGGCTTTTGAAAGCTTCCGCACCGAGCAGGCTGCCTGGCTGCCGGATTACGCCCTCTTCATGGCCCTGGCCGAGGCGCATCCCGGCCAGGACTGGATGGACTGGCCCGCGCCCCTGGCCTGGCGCGAGGGCCCGGCCCTGCGCGCGGCGCGTGCGGAGCTCGCCCAGCGCATCGCCTTCTGGGAATTCACGCAGTGGTGCTTCAGGACGCAGTGGGACGCGCTGCATGCCTACGCCCGCGCCCGCGGCGTGCGCATCGTGGGCGACATGCCCATCTTCATCGCGCTGCAAAGCGCCGACGTGTGGTGCCACCCCGAGCTGTTCGAGCTGGACGCGCGGGGCCGCCCAACGGTGGTGGCCGGCGTGCCGCCGGACTTTTTCAGCGCCGACGGCCAGCGCTGGGGCAATCCGCTCTACCGCTGGAGCGCGCATGCCGAGCAGAACTTCGGCTGGTGGACCGAGCGGCTGCGCCGCACGCTGGAGCTGGTCGACATCGTCCGCATCGACCACTTCCGCGGCTTTGCCGGCTACTGGGAGATACCGGCCGAGGAGCCGACGGCGCTCAAGGGCTGCTGGAAGCCGGGCCCGGGCGCGGCGCTGTTCCAGGCGGCGGCCGCCGCGTTGGGTGAGCTGAGCGTGATTGCCGAGGACCTGGGCGTGATCACGCCGGACGTGGAGGCGCTGCGCCTGGAGCTGGGCTTTCCCGGCATGCGCGTGCTGCAGTTCGCCTGGGGCGATCCGGCCGACGGCGGCGAGCCGCGCTTTCTGCCCCACCGCCACGCGCACGACACCGTGGTCTACACCGGCACCCACGACAACGACACCACGCGCGGCTGGTGGGCCAGCGCGCGTGAAGACCTGCGCCACCACCTGCGCGAATACCTGGCCACCGACGGCATGGCCATCCACTGGGACCTCATCCGCGCCGCCATGGCCAGCGTGGCCGACCTGGCCCTCTTTCCCCTGCAGGACGCGCTGGGCCTGGACGGCACGCACCGCATGAACCGTCCCGGCACGCCGCAAGGCAACTGGGCCTGGCGCTTCGACTGGAGCCTGGTGGCGCCGGACACCGCGGCGCGGCTGCGCCGCATGGCGCAGCTCTACGGGCGGCTGCCCGCGTGACGCGCGACAGGGCGGCGCGCGCCGTTGCGCCTCAACCCAGGTCTTTGAAACCCGGGTTGAAGCTCACTTCCCACAGGTGCCCGTCCGGGTCCTGGAAGTAGGCGGCGTAGCCGCCGTAAAAGGTGTCGGCGGCCGGCTTGACGACGGTGGCGCCGGCCTGGCGGGCCAGGGCCAGCGCCGCGTCCACCTCGCCGCGCGAGCCGACGTTGTGCGCGAGCGTGACGTGGGTGGGCGCCGGGCCGCTGTCGGCCAGCCCGGTGTCGGCGGCGATGCTCTTGCGCGGCCACAGCGCCAGCTTCAGCCCGCCTTCCAGCTCGAAGAAGGCCACGGCGCCGTTCTCGAACTCGCGGCCGACGATGCCCTGCGTCGGCCATCCCAGGCCGTCGCGGTAGAAGGCCACGGCGCGCTCCAGGTCGGCCACGCCCAGGGTCAGCAAGGTGATGCGCGGTTTCATGCCGCGGGCGGGGCAGGCCGCGTGCCGAAGCAGGGCACGCGCATCGGCTGCGCCGGCCTCAAGCGGCCCGCTTGAACGTCGCCAGCAGCATGGCCACGAACACGAACAGCGAGCCGAAGACGCGGTTGAGCGCCTTCACCTGGCGCTCCGAGCGCAGCAGCCGCAGCACGCGCGCGGCCAGCACGGTGTAGCCGGCCATGACCACCAGGTCCGTGAAGGCCAGCGTCGCGCCGATCACCAGGTACTGGCCACCCAACGGCCGTGCCAGGTCCAGGAACTGCGGCACCACGGCCAGCAGGAACACGGTGCCCTTGGGGTTGACGGCGTTGACCATCCAGCCCTTGAGCACGAGCTTGTGCCGCGCCACGGGCTGCGCGGGGGCGTCCGTGGGCTCGCCGGCCAGCGCCTGCGCCGGCGCGCGCCACTGCTTGATGCCCAGCCACAGCAGGTAGGCCACGCCCACCCACTTGACCACCGCGAAGGCCAGCGACGAGGCCGCGATCAGCGCGCCCAGCCCAACGCCCACCACCACGATCTGCGTCCAGATGCCCAGCACCAGGCCCAGCGTCATGAAGTAGCCGCGCTTGAACCCGTGCGCCAGTCCGGCGCTCATGGCCGCCACGGCACCGGCGCCGGGCGAGAGGCTGATGGCCCAGGAGGCCGCGAAGAATGCAATCCAGACGGAGATATCCATCCCGCGATGGTAGAGCCCCCATCCAGGGGGCCGACGGCCACTTTCAACGGCCGCCGGCAAAGCCCGCGGTGGTGAGGGCTAAGAAAAGCGGTTTAGTCCCGCCAGGCGGGCTTCAAGCCGCCCGGCGCCGCACCTGCCGGTGCGCCAGCACCTGCGCGTACCAGGCCTCGTGCGCGGCGGCGCCGTGCTCCCAGCCGTGCTCCACGCACACCTTGGGCGGCCGCTGGTGCCGCGGCTGCATGGCTGCGCGCTGCAGGCCCAGGGCGATGGAGTCCTCGTCGCCCGGGTCGCACCAGGACACGCCGCCGGCCTGGTCCATGAGCTCGCTGAAGGGCGCGCGGCGCGACAGCAGCACCGGCGTGCCGCAGGCCAAGGCTTCGAGCGCGGCTTGGCCGCTGCCCTGGGCCAGCGAGGGCAGTGCCAGCAGGCGGGCCCGGCGCAGCAGCGCGGGCAAGGCCGTGTCCGGCACGCTCCCGCAGCGCCACACCGGCTCGCCGGGGCCTTCTTGCCAGCCCAGGCGGCGCAGCGCGTCGCGCCAGGCGCGCTGGGCGGCGCCGGCTTCCGAGCAGTCATCGTCCCCGGCCAGCACCAGGCGGGCGTGCGCCCAGTGCGGGCGGGCGGCGCGCCAGCTCGCGAAGGCTGCGAGCAGCCGCGCGGCGTTGCGGTGCGGCTGCAGCCCGCCCAAGGCCAGCACCAGTGGCGCGCCGTCGTCCGGCAGCCCAAGCGCGCGAAGGTGCGCGGCATCGTCGGCGCGTGCCGTGGGCTGGAATGGGCTCAGGTCCACGCCGGCGTGCAGCCGGCGGGCTTGCGCGCCGTGCTGCTGGCGCAACTGGCGGCAACTGGCCTCGCTCAGGCAGGCCACGGCATCGGCCGAAAGCCAGCCCCGCGCCTGCCAGCGCTCCAGCAGCGGCTGGCGCAAGGCGTCCAGCCGGTGCACGGTGCGCACCCAGGGCGGCAGCTGCGGCAGGTGGTTGCGCAGCGTGGCCAGCGCGTTGCCGTTGAGCCCGTCCTGGGCATGCAGCAGGTCGAAGCGGCCGGCTGTCAGCACCGCCGGCAGCGCCTGCTCCAGCGCGGCGATGCGCCGCGCCACCTGCTCCACGCGGCAGCCCGTGGCCGGCGGCACGGGCAGCAGCGCCACCGCGCAGCCCGGGTCGCGGAACGGACGCTCGCCGGCCTGCGCGGGCGCCACCACCGTCACCGCGTGGCCGCGCGCGGCCAGCGCACGCGCCAGCCCAAACGTGTGCGCCGCCGCACCGTCCGGCTGCACGCCCGGCGCCAGCAGCGCGATGCGCATGGCGTCGCCGTACCGCGCGCCGCGCGTTGCCGGCCACTGTTCAAAGGCTGCTTGCTGCTGTGCTTCCACGGTGGGCTGTCCTCCTGCGGATGTAGGCCGCCCGCCACGTCGGCGGGCCGGGGTTGGGCGGCGCAGGGCAAGCCGCGGGCCCGGCGCCTGGCGCACCCCGCAGTGGGGCAATTCCCCATGGTCCCGGTACAAAGCTCCTGTGGTGCGTGTCGGACATGGCTATGGCCGCACCGTGGGGGAACCGGGACCATGGTTTCCAGCCCGTTGCGATGCAGGACGGCAGCGGGCCAGGCGGCGCGGGCCTGGGCTGCGCCGAACCACAGCGGAGGGAAGCCATGAAGAACGTCGTCATCCATGTCGCGGCCGGTTCCTGTCTGGCGGCGCTCCTGCTGGCCGGCGGGGGGCTGCTGGGGGGCGAGGACGCGGACCTCTCGCCGCGCGGCTGGAGCCGCGCGCTGGCGCTGCGCACCGAGGTGTTCCAGGCCGAGCGCAGCGCGGGCGACGGGCGCATCACCGTCACGCTGGTCAACGAGGGCGAGGACACTGCCACCCACATCCAGCCCCTGGTGCTGCCGCCGCATTTCAAGCTGCTGCGCGACGACTGCACCGCGCAGCGGCTGCCCGCCGGCGCGAGTTGCGGCTACACGCTGGCGCTGGACGCGGCCGGCCCGCGTGCCGGCACGGTGGGCCTGGAGGTGCGCTACGACTACGCCGACGCGCGCGACCGCAGCGTCGGCGGCACCGTCTCCTACCCCGGCGTCGCGGCCGTGGCGGCCACCAGCCTCAACGACTGACGGCCGCCGGACCCGGCCTCAGGCGGCGGCCGGCGCCGCTGTGCGCTGCCCGCGCAGCATCTCGGCGATCAGGAAGGCCAGCTCCAGGCTTTGCGAGCCGTTTAGGCGCGGGTCGCAGGCCGTGAGGTAGCGCTGTGACAGCCCCTCGTCGGTGAGCGCCTGCGCGCCGCCGCGGCACTCGGTGACGTCCTGCCCCGTCATCTCGAAGTGCACGCCGCCCGCGTGCGTGCCTTCCGCCGCGTGCACGGCGAAGAACTCGCGCACCTCCTGCAGGATGCGATTGAAGTCCCGCGTCTTGAGCCCGTTGGACGCCGTGACGGTGTTGCCGTGCATGGGGTCGCAGCACCACACCGGCAGCCGCCCGGCGCGGCGCACCGCGCGCAGCAGCGCCGGCAGCTTTTCGCCCACCTGGCCCGCGCCCATGCGGCTGATGAGCACCATGCGGCCGGGCTCGTTGTCGGGGTCCAGCACGTCCAGCAGCCGCAACACGTCGTCGGGGTGGGCCGTTGGGCCGAGCTTGACGCCCAGCGCGTTGTCCAGCCCGCGCAGGAATTCCACGTGGGCGCCCTGCGGGTCGCGCGTGCGCTCGCCCAGCCACAGCATGTGGGCCGAGCCGCCGTACCAGCGGCCGTTCTCGCCGCGGCGGGCCAGGGCCTGCTCGTAGTGCAGGTGCAGCGCCTCGTGCGAGATGTGGAACTCCACCTCGCGCAACTGCGGCGTCTGCGCCGCGAAGCCGCAGGCCTCCATGAAGGCCAGCGAGTCGGTGATGCGGTCGGCCAGTTCCTCGAAGCGCGCGCCCTGCGGGCTGGCCTTCACGAAATCCGCCGTCCAGCGGTGCACCTGGTGCAGGTCGGCAAAGCCGCCGTGCGAGAGCGCGCGCAGCAGGTTGAGCGTGGTGGCCGAATGGCCGAAGGCCGCCAGCAGCCGCTGCGGGTCGGGTTGGCGCGCCGCGGCGTCGAAGGCGCCGGCGTTGACGATGTCGCCGCGGTAGGAGGGCAGCGTCACGCCGCCCTGGGTCTCGGTGTCGGAGGAGCGCGGCTTGGCGAACTGCCCGGCGATGCGCCCCACCTTCACCACCGGGCACTTGGCCGCGTAGGTGAGCACCACGGCCATCTGCAGGATGACGCGGAAGGTGTCGCGCACCGTCGCTTCGCTGAGCTCGTCAAAGCTTTCGGCGCAGTCGCCGCCTTGCAGCAAAAAAGCCTCGCCGCGGGCGACCGCCGCCAGGCGCTGGCGCAGCGCGGCGATCTCGCCGGCAAAGATGAGCGGCGGGCGGCTGGCGAGCTGGCGTTCGGCCTCCTGCAGCGCGGCCGCGTCGGGGTAGGCGGGGAGCTGGCGCGCGGGGCGGCCGCGCCAGCCGTCGGGGGTCCAGGGCGTGGTGGGCATGAGGGATGTCCTTGTGTCGTGTGCCGCGTGCGCGGCCAGGGCCGGCAGCGTAGCGCCGCGGCTGGGCTTGTCCGGGGATTGTTCTGCCGGCGACAACGAAGCCGCCGCCTTTCGCGCCGCACGCCTTGCAGGCGGGCCGGCGGCGGGCCGAATTGCAACCGGGCCACGGGTTCGGCCCGCCAGCGGGCCTCCTACAAGCGGGGCGCCGCTGGCTTGTCGATGGCTACGGCCGGCAGCACCGCCGCCACTGCCGCCGCGCAATGCTCGACAAACCGCTGCAGCTCCGGCGCCGGCTCGCCCGTGCCGCGCAAGGCCAGGCCGATGTGGCGCGCGGTGCCCGGCAACGGCACGGGGACGATGGCCGCCGCCCCGTCGGCCTCCGCCAGCGTCTGCGCCCGCGACGCCAGCGCCAGGTGGCCGGTCTGCAAAGTGAACGCCTGGGTGAGCGCCGGGCTGCTGGCGCGCAGGCGGCCTGGCGGCGGCTGTAGACCCTCGCGCTCGAAAGCCAGGCGCAGCGCGGCGGCCGCGGGCGTGCCGGGCAGGGGCACCACCCATTCCCAGGCCAGCAGCGCGCGCAGCGAGGGCGACGGCAGCGCCAGCGCCGGGTGGCCGCGCCGCGCCACCACGGCCAGCTCGTCCTCGAACAGCTTCAATTGCCGCACCTCGGCCGGCGGCGCCTCGGCGCGCAGCGCGCCGGCAATCACGTCGACGTCGGCGCTCAGGAGCTGCTGCACCAGGCTTTCATAGGTGCCGTCCACCACCTGCACCTGCACGTTGGGGTGCTCGCGCAGCAGCGACTCCACCGCGCGCGGCAGGAACAGCGCCACCGACAGCGGCAGCACCCCGACCACCACGCGGCCGCGCACCTCGCCGCGCTAGGCCGCCACGTCGCCCGCGATGGCGCGCAGCTCCGCAAACGCCAGCTTGGCGCGCCGCAGCAGTGTCTGGCCCGGCGGCGTGAGCCGCGTCCCTTGGGCCGACTTGTAGAAGAGGCGCAAGCCCAGTGCCTGCTGCAGCGCCTGCAGCGCCCCATGCACGGCCGGCTGCGACAAGCCCAGCGCCTGCGCCGCGCGCGCCTCGCTGCCGCGCGCGGCCACGGCCACCAGCGCGCGCAGCGCGGCCGGCGTGACGGCGGCGGCAAAGCGCTCGGCCGCCACGGGCCGCGGCGGCTGGTCCGGCGCGGCGGCCTCGGCTTCGGCCGCGCCACGGGCCAGGTGGGCGAACACCGTGTCCGCGCGCCGCGCCACGCGCTCGCCCGCGGGCGTGGGCACCATGCCGCGCGCGGTGCGGACGAACAGCGGCACCTGCGCCGCCCGCTCCAGTTCCGCCACGGCCCGCGCCACCGCCGGCTGCGACAGGTGAATCGCCTCGGCCGCCCGCACCGTGCTGCCATGCCGCGCCACGGCGCGCAGCGCGAACAAGGCCTTCAGGCGCTCGGCCAGTGGCGGGAATTCAAAGGGGTCCGGCCCCGCGGGTGCTGCGGCCTGGGGAGGGGCGGCGGCGACGGGCGCGCGGCGGGCCAAAGACGCCGGGCCGGCGCTGTGCCGGCGAGCGGGATCGGACATGGAGGGCTCGGTGGGCTTCGATGCCGGGCGGCGACAAGCGGCACGCCGCGGAGGCGGCGGATTGCACCACGCCACGCGCCCGGCCGCCGAAAAAAGATCAGGCTGCAACTGCACGCTCAACCGTGCGCGTGGAAGACGCGCCGGCCAAGCGCACCCTCTGCGAGCTGCCGGATCGCGGCGACGTCGACGCCTTCGTCGCCCTGCGCCCGCCCAGCCGCCACGTGCCGCGGCGCAACCCGGACATCGCCCGGCTGTTCGACGATCCCACTGCCACCGCAGGGCGGTTGCGTGCGTCATCAATGGCGCGGCGGCCGCTGCAGTCGCTGCGGCCAGGAGCTGCGGTGGCGTTTGCGAGAATTCCCCACCCTGCCACTTCGCCCTGCTGCCGTGCGTGTCTCCAAAGCTGCCCAGGAAAGAGAAAACGAAGTCGCCCGCCGCATGCTTCGGCACTGGCACGAGGCCGTGCCCAACGACCGCATGGCGCACCTGCTCAAGGACACCATGCGCGCCTTCGACCGCTCGCTGCGCGCGCGGCTGGCGCGCCACGGCGTGCAGATGGGGCACTGGGTCTACCTGCGCATCCTGTGGGAGCGCGACGGCCTCACCAAGCGCGAGCTCAGCATGGAGGCCGGCGTGGCCGAGCCCACCACCTTCATCGCGCTGCGCGCCATGGAGTCGCTGGGCTACGTGCGGCTGGAGCAGCGCGCCGACAACCGCAAGAACGTCTACGTCCACCTCACCGACGAAGGCCGGCAGCTCAAGGGCGTGCTGGTGCCGCTGGCCGAGGAGGTCAACGCCATCGCGCTGCAGGGCGTGCCGGAAGCCGAGGCCGCCGCCGCGCGCCGTACCCTGCTGACCATGCTGGACAACCTCTCGCGCGACGAGGCGCAGGGCGATTGAAAAAAAGCGGCCCCGGTGCTTGACCTTCCCACCGTGGCAAGGCTGAGACTGGCGCCCATCCACCCCTTGAGGAGCACTTGCCATGATCGAGTTCACCCTGCCTGACATGAGCTGCGGCCACTGCGTGGGCGCCGTGACCCAGGCGTTGCAGGCCGCTGCGCCGCAGGCGCGCGTGCACGTCGACCTGGCCACCAAGAAGGTGCAGGTCGAGAACGCCGAGGACCGCGAGGCCCTGGCCCGCGCCCTGTCCGACGCCGGCTACGACCCCGCGTGACGCACTGCCGCCCCGTGCGCCCGGCTTGACCCTGGTAAAGCCGGCGCGCGCGGCGCGGACGCCTAAACTTGCGTCCACCCCTGCGTCCTTCATCCGCCGTCCTGCCCGTGCGCCGCCTCATCGCCATCGTCCTGATGCTCCTGCTGCCGCTGCAGTCGGCGTGGGCGCTCGTGGCCATGCCGTGCCTGGGGCACCTGAGCCTGCCGCTGGCCGTCCAGGCAGCCCAGGCAGAGGCGCAGGGACACGGTGCGGCGCACCATGCCGCGCATGCCGGCCATGACGTGGCGCCTGCAGCCCTGGCGCATCAAGCCGGTGCGGCAGCGCATCAGCACCACGACGGTCACGATGGCCATGACGCCGCGGCGACGGGCCCGGCCGATGACGGCGGCACTTCTTCCTCCCCCCTGACCGATCCCTGCAGCGGCTCCGCCGCCTGCATGAGCCTGCACTCGCCCCCGCTGTCCGCCGCGTTCGACGCCGGCTTGCCGGCCCTGGCGCCCGCGGGCTGGCTGCCGCCCGCGCCAGGGCAGCGCTTCAGCTCCGTGCCGCCGCAGCGGCTGCACCGGCCGCCCATAGGCCTGGCCGCCTGAAGCGGCGCCAGGTTCCTTTCCCAGCCTGACCGCGACGAGGCTGCTGCCGCCGTGCAGCGCCGCCCGCCCGTGCGCCGCTTCCCCAACGCCTTGCAGTTGCACCGTTGCAGAGGAAGCCTCGATGAGACGAATCACCGTGCCGGTGGTGCTCGCGGCCGCCGTGTCCGCGTGGGCCGCCGACGCGCCCCCGCCGTCCGCCGCGCCCGTGTCGGCGCCCGCCGAAACCCCGGCCGCGCCTTGGACGCCCTCGGCCGCCGCGCCGGCCACGCTGCGCGACGCGCTGGCGCTGGCTTGGGCACGCTCGCCCGCCGGCCAGGCCCTGCCCGCGCGCGGCGAGCAGGCGCAGGCCGCCGCCGAGCTGGCCCGCGGCCTGGCGCCCGGCGCGCCGCGCGTGAGCCTGAGCGCGCTGGACGACCGCTTCAACCACCGCGCCGGCCGCCGCGAGCTGGAGGCCGAGATCGGCGTGCCGCTGTGGCTGCCGGGGCAGCGCGAGGCGCAGCGCTCCGTCGCGCAGGCCCAGCTCCAAAGCCTGGCCGACGACGGCCAAGCGCGCCGCCTGCAGCTTGCCGGTGAGCTGCGCGAAGCCTGGTGGCTGCTCGCCGCCGCGCGCGAAGACGCCGCGCTGCAGCAGCGCCGGCTGGCATCCGCCCGCGCGCTGCAGGCCGACGTGGAGCGCCGCCAGCGTGCCGGCGAGCTGGCGCGCACCGATGCCAACAGCGCCGCGGTGGAAACGCAAAGCGCCGAAGCCGCGCTGGCCGACGCGCGGCTGCTGGAGCGCCTGGCCGCCGACCGGCTGAGCGCGCTCACCGGCGCCCATGCTCCCGCCGTGCTGACGGCCGAGCCCGCGGTGGCGGCCCCGCCAGACGCCGACGCCGTGCATCCGCGCCTGGCCGCGGCGGCGGCGGCCGTGCGCGTGGCGCAGGCGCGGCTGCAACTGGTGGAGCGCAGCGCGCGCGAGGCGCCGGAGGTGTCGGTGCGGCTGCTGCGCGAGCGCGGCGCCGCCGACGAGCCCTATGCCACCGCGGTGGGCGTGCGGCTGAGCGTGCCGCTGGCCTCCGCGCCGCGGCGCTTGCGCGACAGCGCCGAGGTGCGCGCCGAGCTGCTGGAGGCGCAGGCCACCGAGGCGCAGTTGCAAACGCAATGGGCGCTGGAGCAGCAGGCGGCGCGGCGCGAGCGCGACGCGGTTGAAGCCAAGGCCGCGCTGGCCGCGCGCCGCGCCGCGCTCACGGCCGACACGCTGGCGCTGATCCAAAAATCCTTTTCATTGGGCGAAAGCGATCTGCCCACGCTGCTGCGCGCCCGCGCCGCGGCCTTCGACGCCGAGAGCGACGTGCGCCGGCTCGAAGTTGCCCGCGCCGCCGCTTTGTCTCGCCTGCGCCAAGCCCTTGGAGTGCTGCCATGACCCGCTTTTTCCTGTTTTCCCTGGGCCTGCTGTTGGGCTTCGTCGTCACCTCGGTGTTCGCCCACGGGGGCGAGGACCACGGGCCGCCCGCCGTGGTCAACGCCCGGCCGCTGCTGCCGCGCGTGATGGCGCACTCCGAGCTGTTCGAGCTGGTCGGTGTGCTGGAGCCCGGCGGCCGGCTGCTGCTGTGGCTGGACGCCGCGGCCGACAACGCGCCCGTGGCCGGCGCGAGCGTGGACGTGGAGGGCGCGGGCGCCAACGCCAAGGCGGCCGAGCTCTCGGCCGGCGTCTACGAGCTCAAGCTGCCGCAGGCCCCGGCCGTTGGTCAGCACCCGATGACGTTCACCGTGCAGGCGGGCAGCGACATGGACTTGTTGGGCGCGCCGCTGGTGGTGGCGCCAGCCGCCGCGCCTGCGCACGGGCCTGCGGATGCGCCCGCAACGGTGCCCGCTGCGGGCGAGGGCACGCCGCGCGCGGCCTGGCTGCAGCCGCTGGGCTGGATCGCGCTGGGCGCGGCCGGCATGGGAGCGGCGATGGCCGCGATGTCGGCGCGGCGGCGGCGGCGCGTGGCGGGTGGACGGTGAGGGAATGACCGTGGTCAAGAACGAAAACCAGGCCGCTCGCCGAGTGGCCTGTCGCATCCCGCAAGCGCCCACGGTTCGCCGTTGGCTGGTCCTTGCATCCCGGGAACAGGAGCGTCTCGCTCCCCACTTCGTCATTCCCGCGAAGGCGGGAATCCAGGCGGCCCCACGCTGGAGCGAAGGGGCGACGCAGGAAAAGCGCGGTTTGGACCTTGTGACGCCGGCTCATGAGCTGGCGGCCGGCTTGAGGGCCGCCTGGATTCCCGCCTTCGCGGGAATGACGGCTCGGGGGACGCCGCAGGCCAGTCTCCGGCTGGCGGCTATCAACTTTCCCCGGACAGCAGTGCGCCTGCGCGGGGATGACGACAGGGTGGGGTTGGCGCATCGGCTTGCGGCTGGCGTCCACCGCGTGGCGCTCGCTGCACTGCTGTCCCTGACTGCCCTTGCTCCCACCGCCCACGCCCACGGCGACGAGGACCATTCCCACGACGCTCCCAAGACCGCCACTTCCGCCGCGGGCCCCACCGGCAAGCCGGCCGCCGACGCCGCCCCGGCCGGTGCTGCATCGCTGGAAGCCTCCGCCCGCCTGGCCGACGGCAGCCTTTTCGTGCCCAAGCACGTGCAGCGGCTGCTGGCCGTGCGCACGGTGCCCGTTACCGAGGGCGCGCTCTCGGCCGCCGTGGAGCTCAACGGCCGCGTCGTCATAGAGCCCGGCAGCGGCGGGCGCATCCAGGCCACGCAGCCGGGCACCGTCGTTCCCGCCGGCAAGGCGTTCCCCGTGCTGGGCCAGAAGGTGCGTAAAGGTGAAATCGTCGCCTGGCTGCGCCCAACGGCCAGCTCGCTGGAGCGCGGCGACCGCGTCGGCCAGCAGGCCGAGTTGGGCGCCCAAACCGCGCTGGCCGAGCGGCGCATCGCGCGGCTGGAGCAGCTCGAAGGCTCCGTGCCGGCCAAGGAAATCGAGGCCGCCCGCGTGGAGCTGCAGGCGCTGAAGAAACGCCAGGCCGCGCTCGCCGCCGCGCTGGACGCGCCGCAGCCGCTGGCCTCGCCCGTGGACGGCGTCATCAGCGCCGTCGACATCGTCGCGGGCGAGGTGGTGGACGCCAAGGCGCTGCTGTTCGAAGTGGTCGATCCCACGCGGCTGGCCGTCGAAGCGCCGGCCTACGACCTGGAGCTGCCGTCGAAAGTCTTGTCAGCCGAAGGGCTGGCCGGTGGTCGCCTGTTGAAACTGCAGGTGGCTGGCGCGGGCCGGCTGCTGCGCGACCAGGCGCTGCCCATGCGGTTCCGCGTGCTGGATGCCGCCGCGCCGCTGGCCGTGGGCCAGCCGGTGAAGGTGACGCTGCGCACTCGCGGCACGGCGCAGGGCGTGGCGCTGCCGGCCTCGGCCGTCACGCGCAACGCGGCGGGTGAAACGGTGGTCTGGGTGCACGAGGACCCCGAGCGCTTCGAGCCGCGCCGCGTGCGCCCGCAGCCGCTGGGCGCGGACACGGTGGCCGTGCGCGAGGGCCTCAAGGCGGGCGAGCGCGTCGTCACCAGCGGCGCGGCGCTGCTGGCGCAGGTGCGCTGAAGGGGCCGCGCGCATGTTCGACCGCATCATCCATTTCAGCCTGCGCCAGCGCCTGTTCGTGATGGGCGCGGCGCTGGCGCTCATGGCCTTCGGCCTGATCAGCCTGCAGCGCATGCCCGTGGACGTGTTCCCGGCGCTGGACAAGCCCACGGTGACGCTCATGACCGAGGCCGGCGGCATGGCGCCGGAGGAGGTGGAGCAGCTCGTCACCTTCCCCATAGAAGCCGGCATGAACGGCATGCCCGGCGTCACGCGCGTGCGCTCCACGTCCGGCATCGGCCTGTCGGTGGTCTACGTCGAGTTCGAGTGGGGCACGGACATCCACCGCAACCGCCAGCAGGTCAGCGAGCGGCTCAACCTCGTGCGCGAGCAACTGCCGCCCGGCGTGGTGCCGCAGCTTGGTCCCATCGCTTCCATCATGGGCGAGGTGCTGCTGCTGGCGCTGCCGGCCGATCCGGCGCAGGTCAGTCCCATGGCGGTG
The DNA here is from genome assembly GCF_001571085.1 of Azohydromonas lata NBRC 102462. Taxonomy (GTDB): domain Bacteria; phylum Pseudomonadota; class Gammaproteobacteria; order Burkholderiales; family Burkholderiaceae_C; genus Azohydromonas; species Azohydromonas lata. The sequence continues at coordinate 42,995 of NZ_BCTC01000018.1, read as the reverse complement.
CGCGACTACGCCGACACCGTGGTGCGCCCGCGCCTGCTCACCCTGCCCGGCGTGGCGCAGGTGGTGACCATGGGCGGCCAGGTGCGCCAGTGGCGCGTGGAGGTGAACCCGGCGCAGCTCAGCGCCCTGGGCGTCACGCAGGAGCAGCTCACGGCCGCGCTGCGCGACTTCGGCGCCAACACCAGCGGCGGCTTTCTCGAAGCCCAGGGCCGCGAGCTGCTGATCCGCCAGATCGGCCGCAGCACCGACGTGCAGGCGCTGCGCAACCTGGTGGTGGCGGTGAGGGACGGGCAGCCCATCCTGCTGCGCCAGCTCGCCGACGTGCAGGTCGCGCCCGCCGTCAAGCGAGGCGACGGCAGCTATGCGGGCAAGCCGGCCGTGATCCTCTCGGTGCAGAAGCAGCCGGACGCCGACAGCGTGCGCCTCACCCGCGCGGTGGAGCAGGCCATGGAGGCGCTGGCGCGCAGCCGGCCGCCCGGCGTGCAGGCGCCGCAGTTCCTCTTCCGCCAGGCCGACTTCATAGAGCGCTCCATAGGCAACGTGGCCGAGGCGCTGCGCGATGGGGCGGTGATGGTGGCCATCGTCCTCTTCGCCTTCTTGCTCAACGCGCGCACCACGCTGATCTCGCTGGCGGCCATCCCGCTGTCGCTGCTGGTCACGGCGGTGGTGTTCCGCTGGCTCGGCCTGTCCATCAACACCATGACGCTGGGGGGCCTGGCCATCGCCATTGGCGAGCTGGTCGACGACGCCGTGGTGGACGTGGAAAACGTGCTGCGCCGCCTGCGCGAAAACCGCGCGCTGAGTGAACCGCGGCCGGTGCTGGAAGTGGTGGCCGACGCCTCCAAGGAGGTGCGCTCCGGCGTCGTCTACGCGACGCTGATCGTGGTGCTGGTCTTCCTGCCGCTGTTCGCGCTGCCGGGCATGGAGGGGCGGCTGTTCACGCCGCTGGGGCTGGCCTACATCGTTTCCATCCTGGCCAGCATGGTGGTGGCCACCACCGTCACGCCCGTGCTGTGCTTCTGGCTGCTGCCGCGCATGAAGCGCTTGCACGTGGGCGACAGCCCGCTGGTGCGCCGGCTCAAAAGCTGGGACGCGCGGCTGCTGGCCTGGTCGTTCAGGCACGACCAGGCGCTGCTGTCGGCGGCCGGCCTGGCCGTGGTGCTGGCCGCGCTGGGGGCGTTGAGTTTCCCGCGCACCTTCCTGCCGCCCTTCAACGAGGGCACGCTGACGGTGAACGTGCTGCTCAACCCCGGCACCTCGCTGGAGGCGTCCAACCACATAGGCACGCTGGCCGAGCAGCTCGCGCTGCAGGTGCCGGAAGTCACGCACGTGGGCCGGCGCACCGGCCGCGCGGAGCTGGACGAGCATGCCGAGGGCGTGCACTACACGGAGATGGACGTGGACCTGCGCCCGTCCGGGCGCCCGCGCGAGGCCGTGGTGCAGGAGCTGCGGGCGCGGCTGGCCGTGCTGCCGGCCTCGGTGAGCGTGGGCCAGCCGATTTCGCACCGGCTGGACCACCTGCTCTCCGGCGTGCGCGCGCAGATCGCGCTCAAGGTCTATGGCGACGACCTGGACACGCTGCGCGGCCTGGCCGAGACGCTGCGCGGCCGGCTCGCCGCCATCCCCGGCGTGGCCGACCTGCAGGTGGAAAAGCAGGTGCTCATCCCGCAACTGAAGATCCGGCTGGACTACGAGGCCGCCGCCCGCTTTGGCGTGGCGCCCGGCGCCGTGCTGCGCAGCCTGGAGCAGCTCATCGAGGGTGAGCGCGTCACGCAGCTCATCGACGGCCCGCGCCGCATGGACCTGCTGGTGCGCCTGCCGGAAAGCGCCCGCGGCGCGCAGGCGCTGCGCGATCTGCTGATAGCGACGCCCACGGGCCCCGTGCCGCTGTCCGCCCTGGCGCAGGTGGAGGAGGGCGAAGGCCCCAACCAGATCGGCCGCGAGAACGCGCGGCGGCGCATCGTGATTTCCGCCAACGCGGGCGGGCGCGAGCTGTCGGCCGTGGTGGGCGACATCCGCGCGGCGCTGGCGGCCACGGCGCTGCCGGCGGGCTACTTCACGGCGCTGGAGGGGCAGTTCCAGGCGCAGGAGGAGGCGTCGCGGCTGATCGCGCTGCTGGCGCTGGTGTCACTGACCTTGATCTTCGGCGTGCTGTATGCGCGCTACCGCTCGGCGGTGCTGGCGCTCATCGTGATGGGCAACATCCCGCTGGCACTGGTGGGCAGCGTGGCGGCGCTGTGGCTGACGGGCCAGCCGCTGTCGGTGGCGGCGCTGGTGGGCTTCATCACGCTCACGGGCATTGCCACGCGCAACGGCATCCTCAAGCTGAGCCACTGGATCAACCTGTGCGCGTTCGAGGGCGAGCGTTTCGGCGACGCGCTGATCGTCCGCGGCTCGCTGGAGCGCCTCACGCCCGTGCTCATGACGGCGCTGGTGGCCGCCTTCGCGCTGGTGCCGCTGCTGCTGTCGGCCGACGCGCCGGGCAAGGAGGTGCTGCACCCGGTGGCCGTCGTGATCTTCGGCGGCCTGGTCAGCTCCACGCTGCTGGACACCCTGTTGACCCCCTTGCTGTACCGCCGCTTCGGCCGTGTGCCGACCGAGCGGCTTCTCGCCGCGCGCGAGGCGGGCACGCCCGCGCAGGCCTTTTGACGCGTTCCCAACCCCCGTTGTTTGACTTCTTTCCCAACCCGACCAGGAGAAATGCCATGAAAGCCCTCCCATCCCTCATCGCCGCGCTGGCCCTGGCGCTGGGCGGCGCCGCCTTCGCGCACGATGACGCGACGCTGGACAAGATGAAGGCGGCCAACGGCGGCCAGTTGCGCGCCGCCGGAGCGCAGCACTACGAGCTGGTCGTGGCGCCCCCGGGCAGCAAGGGCGAGGCGCTGCCGGTGGCCGTCTACGTCACCGACCATGCCGGCGCCAAGGTGCCGGTGGCCGGCGCCAGCGGCAACGTCACGGTGCTTTCCGGTGGCCAGAAGGCCACGATTGCGCTGCAGCCCGCGGGCGACAACCTGCTCAAGGGCAGCGGCGCCTACGTGCCGGGGCACGATCTGAAAGCCATCGTGTCCGTGACGCTGCCGGGGCAGCCGGCGGGGCAGGCACGCTTCGAGCCGTTCGGGGGCGGCGGGCACAGCCACTGACACTCGCCTATACCGCCCGCTGCGCCCGCGCCGAGCCGATCTCCACCACCGGCGCCAGCGCCGCCTCGGCCAGCGAGCTCGACGTCGCCACCAGCGGCTGTGACATGTGCCAGGCGTCGTAGAGGCCTTCCATCACCGCCTGCGTGTGCGTGTGGTGGACCATGTGGCCGGCGCCGGGCACCAGGTGCAGCCGGGTCTGGGGCAGGCGCTCGTGCAGCCGCTGCGACTGCCAGCGCGTCATCACCAGCAGGTCGCCTTCGCCGGCCACGACCACGGTGGGCACGGCCAGCGCTCCTTCGCGCCGGCGCTGCTTGATGCCCTCCCAGATCATCATTCCCGACTCCGCCGCGCTGGCCTGCAGCGTGTGCGGCCGCAGCGACATCCAGGTCGGAAAGCGCTGCTTGAACGCCTGCGGCACTTGGGCCGGGGCGAAGATGCGGCGCAGCATCAGCGGCCACAGCAGGCGGCCGAGCAGCGGCGAGACGGTGTGGCGCATCAGCGGGCCGATGACCGGCAGCGCGGGCAGGCCCATGAGCGGCGCGTCCAGCCGCGCGCTGGGCGTGTAGTAGCCCGCCACCAGCACCAGCGCGCGCAGGGCCTGCGGCTCGGCCAGCGCCATGGACAGCGCCACCATGGAGCCCCAGGAGTGGCCCAGCACCAGGGGCCGCTGCACGTCCAGCGCGCGCAGCGCGTCCAGGAAGAGCCGCGCCTGGGCGTCCGGCGTCCAGGGGTGCCCCTGGTCCGGCCGCTCGCTGTGGCCGTAGCCCGGGCGGTCGAACACGTAGACGCGGAAGTGCCGCGCCGCGTGCGCCACCAGGCCGCTGATCTCCATCTCCACGGCCGAGGCGCCGTTGCCGTGCAGCAGCACCAGCGGGGGGTGCGCCGCGTCGCCGTGCACCGTGTAGTGCAGCCGCAGGCCCTGCACCTCCACGAACTGCCCCTGCGGCGGGTTTTGCGCCTGCGCCCGCGCCGTCATGACGCGCGTCACCGCCCAAGAGGCGCCGAGCACGGCGGCGGCGCCAAGGAGGCGGGCGATGGGTTTGAAGTTGCGGCGGTCCGTGATGCCGATGGCCATGGGAAAGCCCTCCGGTGAGTTGGTCAGGGGTGTCCCGCGGCAACCGCCATACCCGTCTTGTTGCAGTGCATCACGGCCAGGGGTCTTTGCCGCGGCGTGAACGATTTGCTGGAACCCGCCATGTTCAAGGCGCTGTTTGCGCCTTCTTGTTCCATGTCAAGCGAGGCCGCGCGCCCAACGCTTAGGCTGCCGGCCATGATCCGAGCGTCGCGTCGCCAGTCCGGCAGTTCGTTGGCCGACGCGCACTGGGGTTCGAGCTTGGCTTCTTCCCCGGGCGCGGCGCAGGTCGAGCGTGCACGTCTGCTGTGGCCGGCATGGGCCGCCCTGCTGGCCCTGGCCTGCGCGATCTGGCCGGCCGCGGTGCACGCGCAGGCGCAGCCCGCGGCGGGCGGCCAGCCGCTGCAGGCGGTGACGCTGCAGCTCAAGTGGAAGCACCAGTTCCAGTTCGCCGGCTACTACGCGGCGCTGCAGCAGGGCTACTACCGCCAGGCCGGGCTGGACGTGACGCTGGCGGAAGCCGGACCCGAGCAGGACAGCGCCACCCCGGTGCTGGAGGGCCGCGCCCAGTACGGGGTGGGCGACTCCAGCCTGGTGCTGCTGCGCCAGTTGGGCCGCCCGCTGGTGGTGCTGGCGGTCGTCCTGCAGCACTCGCCCAACATCTACATCGCGCGCGGCGAGGTGGACCACGTGCACGCGCTCGTGGGCAAGCGCGTGATGCAGGAGGCCTCGGCCGACGAGCTCTTCGCCTACCTGCACAAGGAGGGCGTGCACCCGGAACAGCTCAGGTTCGTGCCGCACGACTTCAGCGCCGCGGACCTGCTCGCGGGCAAGGTGGATGCCATCTCCGCCTACTCCACGGACGAGCTCTTCGACGTGCGCGCTGCCGGCAAGCCCTTCACCGTGCTCACGCCGCGCTCGGCCGGCATCGACTTCTACGGCGACAACCTCTTCACCACCGAAGAGGAAATCCGCCAGCACCCCGCGCGCGCCAAGGCCTTCCGCGAGGCCAGCCTCAAGGGCTGGCAGTACGCCATGGCGCATCCGGAGGAGGTGGCCGACCTCATCCTGGAGCGCTACAGCCGCCGCCACGGCCGCGAGCACCTGCTGTTCGAGGCCAGGGAGATGCAGCGCCTGATGCAGCCGGAGCTGGTGGAGATCGGCCAGGTCAATCCCGGGCGCTGGCTCCACATTGCCGAGGTCTACCAGGAGCTGGGCATGCTCAAGAGCACGGAGCTCAAGGGCTTCATCTACAGCCCGGCCGCGCCACGGCCGTCCAGGCTGTACGTGGCGCTGGCCGTGTTCGCGGCGGCCACGCTGGTGTTGGGCGGCGTGGTGGCCTACCTGCGCCGGCTCAACCACCGGCTGCGCCTGGCGCACTCGGCGCTGCAGGCCCGCGTGCACGAGATCGAGGCGCTGCAGGCCCGGCTGCACGAGCAGGCCGTCCGCGATCCGCTCACCGGCATGTTCAACCGCCGCTACATGGACGAGACGCTGGAGCACGAGCTGGCCCGCGCGCGCCGCTACCACTACCCGCTGGCGCTGGTGATGCTGGACGTGGACCACTTCAAGCGCGTCAACGACACCTTCGGCCATGCCGGCGGGGACGAGCTGCTGCGCCGCCTGGGACGGCTGCTCAGGGAGAACTGCCGGGGCGGCGACATCGCCTGCCGCTACGGCGGCGAGGAATTCATGCTGCTGTTGCCCGGGCTGGACGAGCCCGCGCTGCACGAGCGCGCCGAGTTCTGGCGCTGCAGCGTGGAGGCGCTGTCCATCACCTACGGCAGCGCCACCTTCCACGTGACGGCCTCGATCGGCGTGGCCGTCTTTCCCAGCCACGCGCAGGACGTGCCCTCGCTGCAGCGCTGCGCCGACCGCGCGCTCTACACCGCCAAGACCGGCGGGCGCAACCGCGTGGTCTTCGCCCAGCCGGCCACGGCCCAGGATGCCGGCGCGCTGTCGCTGAACGCCGCACCGTGCCGCGCCGCTGCGGCCTCATCTGCCGAATCTGCTGCAGCGGCCTCCACCGTTTGATCCTGCGCCGGCCTTGCCGCACTGCCGCGCGCCTGGAGCTTTACAAGGCGGCAAACAAATCTCGCCTTGCGTGCAATTGCAAGTGTTTTGAATTGATCCGAGTTTTGTGATCTGAAAAGCGCAGCAATTCGTTCGTGCACTACATGAAGAGACCTGGGATTCTTCTGGGTTTACCGGGTGAATCACGAGAAACATGCCGCCACAACCCCCGTCGGGATGTGGGGTGTTTAAGGAATTGAATATTCAGCAAGGTGTCGGACCTTGGAAGCGGTCCCGCAAGGGGCCGGCAGATAATGAAACGCAGGCCCGATACGATGATCCGACAAAATCCTCTGGTTATTTTTGCGACCCGTCTTCCCCGGCAAGCCTTGTACCTTTCGATCGTGGCCGCGCTGGCGGCCTGCGGCGGTGGCGGGGGTGGCAGCACGGGTGCGGCGCCCGCGAATACCGGGAGCACCGGCAATACGCCAAGTACCGACAATACGCCGAGTACCGGCACTGGTACGGATGCCGGCACGCCCACCAATACGCCCTCGGTGGACGTGGAGGAAACCGACGTGGACGCGCCGGTGGATTTCGGCTCCGGCCCGGTGAGCACGTCCACCGTGCTGGCGGAAACGCTCAGGCAAATGGCCGCCAATGGCGACCTCATGACGGTTTACCGGCCGCAAGCCACTTCCAGCGCGGCATTCACGGCCGGCGCCTTCGGCCCCGCCGTGGCCTGGCCCGTGATGCCCATTCACATGGTGCTGCTGCCCGACGGCCGGGTATTGAGTTATGGCACCGACGACAAGGGCGTGCAGGGCGCGCAATTCAGTTATTCGGTCTGGGACCCGAACTGGAATCCTAACCTGCCGGGTGAAGCCAGCTCGCCCCATCAATTGCTTGCCAACACCACGGGCACGGATTTGTTTTGCAGCACCCAATTGATATTGCCCAGCAATGGGCAGGTGTTGTTGGCGGGTGGCGATCGTATCGTCAACGGCAAGCGCAATTATGCCAATGGCGACCTGAATTTCTTCAACCCGGCCGACAATACCGTGCGCAAGGAGGCCACGCCCATGGCCGCGCGCCGCTGGTACGCCACGGCGGTGACCACGTCGCAGGGCGAGGTGGTGGTGATGGGCGGGCGGGACGATTTGTATTATCCCGGCACCAAGACCATCCCCGGCACCAGCGTGAGTTATGCCACCACGCCGGAAATCTACGTGCCCGGCACGGGCTGGCGCACCCTCGCCACGGCCAAGAGCGACGCGGTATTCGGCGCCGTCAACGGCAACAACTGGTGGTATCCGAAATCGTGGCTGGCGCCGGACGGCAAGATTCTCACCATCACGCACGAGGGCAATTTCCACGCGCTGGACCCGGCCGGCACCGGCACGCTCACGCAGTTGACCGGCAAGCTGCCCGGTGCCAACTGGAATTTGCCGTCGCTGATGTACGCGCCGGGCAAGATACTTTCGGTGCGCAACGACAATATCGTGTCGCTGGTGGACATCAACGGTGCGCAGCCTGTGATCTCACGCACCACCAACCCGATCAGCACCGGCCGCAAATGGGGTTTTGCCACCGTGCTGGCCGACGGTTCGGTGTGGTTCAACGGTGGCTCGGTCAATGCCAACGCGCTGGCGGATGCCGTCAAGACCACGGAATTGTGGAATCCGGCCACGGGGCAATGGACCATGGCGGCCAACGCGCAAAAACCCCGCATGTACCACAACGCCTCGCTGCTGCTGCCCAGCGGCGCGGTGCTGACCGGCGGCGGCGGATCGCCCGGGCCGGTGCGCAATCTCAATGCCGAGGTGTATTTCCCGCCCTATTTGTTCAACCCCGACGGCAGTTGGGCCGCGCGGCCGGTGGTGAATGCGGCCCCCACGGCGGTGAGCCGGAACAGCAGTTTCGCCGTCACCATGGGCAATACCACGGCGGTGGAAAAGGTGGTGATGGTGCGCACCGGCTCCGCTACCCATTCCTTCAACAACGAGCAGCGCATCAAAACCCTGCCGTTCACCCAGAGCGGCGCGGCGCTGACGGTCTCGGCGCCCACCAGCGCCACGGAAATGCCGCCGGGCTATTACCTGATGTTCGTGCTCCAGAAAAACCCGCTGGCCCCGGCGGACGCGAACCGGCTGGTGCCTTCGCAGGCGCGCATCGTCAAGCTGTCGTGACGGCGCAGCGCCCCTCCAGCAGCTTCACCAGCGCGTGCAGCAGCCGGTTGACCGGGGTGGGAATGCCCAGCGCGGCGCCGCGGCGCAGCACGTAGCCGTTGAGGTGGTCGATTTCGCTGGGCTTGCCGCGGGCCACGTCCTGCGCCGTGGAGGAGACCTGGCCCGGCATGGTCGACGCGATGCGGCGCACGGCGGCGTGGAGGTCGCCGGGCACCTGCACGCCGTCGGCGGCGGCCACGGCCAGGCACTCGGCCACCACGTCGTCCAGCGCTGCCGGCACGCCCTCGCCCTGCGCCAGGCGGCCGTAGGGCATTTGCGTGATGGCCGACAGCGCGTTGTAGGCGCAGTTGATGACCAGCTTGGCCCACAGCGCGCCGCGCACGTCGTCCGACACCTCCGTCGGGATGCCGGCCTCGCGCAGCAGTTGCGCCACCGCCTCGCTGCGGCGGCCGGGCTCCAGGACCAGCTCGTTGCGGCCGAAGTGGCGCACGTGCCCGGGCCCGGCCATGCCGGTGGCCACGTAGACCACCGTGGCCGCCACCTCGTGCGCGGGCAGCGCGGCACGCAGCCGCTCGGCGTTGTCCACGCCGTTCTGCATCGACAGCAGCACCGCATCCGGTGACAGGTGCGGCGCGAGCTGCGCCGCGGCCGTTTCGGTGTCGGTGGACTTCACCGTGAACAGCACCAGCGAGGCGCCGCGCACGGCGGCGGCGTCGGTGTCGGCCTCCACGCGCAGATGTCCATCGAAACCTTGCATTTCCAGCCGAAGGCCTTGTTCGCGCACGGCCTGCACGTGCTGCGGCCGGCCTATGAGCACCACCTCGTGCCCCGCGCGCGCCAGCAGCGCGCCATAGAAGCAGCCCACGGCGCCGGCCCCCATGACGGCGATGCGCGTGGCCGGCGCGCCGCCCGCGGGGGCGTGCGGCGTGGTGGAGGCGGTGGGTGGGGTCGGCGGCATGGCGGCGGCTCAGGTGGTTGTGGACGGGCGGCCATGGTAGGCGGCTTGAGTGCAAACGCTGCGCAGGGGCGGGGCCCATGCACAACGCGTCGGCGACAACCCGCAAAGGCCCGCCCTTCGCACGGTGCTGTCCAGCGCCATCCACGTGCAGGGGTGGGTTCGCTGAGCCCGCCCCGTGGTGGAAACGCCTGGAATCACCCGCCGCCAGGCCCCCGCGCCACCATCCTCACGCTGCGCCGCCGGCAAGCACGCGTGGCGGCGGTCAGCGTGCGAGGAGCATCGAGCATGCACAAGCGATTTCGCGGGAGGGTCCTGGCCATGCTGGCCGCCGTCGCCGCCTGGCCCATGGCCGGCCAGGCCCAGACGGACACCGGCAGCACCTTGGGCGTGATGACCTACAACGCCGGCCAGGGCACGGATTTCGCCGCGCTGCTGCGCGCCCGCGATGCCGAGAGCTACCACCTGGCCGTGGCCCAGACGCTGCGCCAGGTGCAGGCCACGCAGCCCGCGGCGCGCATGCGCGCCGTGGCGGCGCAGATTGCCAAGGTGCGCCCCGCGCTGGTGAGCCTGCAGGAGCTCAACCGCTGGAAGACCGCACCGTTCAACCCGGCCACCGGCCGTTGCGCCGCGGGCACGGTGAGCCTGGACATGCTGCAGGACCTGCGCGAGGCGCTACGCGCCCAGGGCCTGGACTACCGCGTGGCCGCGCAGGTGGCGGCCTTCAACCCGCGGCCGCTGCTGGGCCGGTTCGGCGAGGGCGCGCTGCAGTGCGTGCAGGTGCTCGGCCGCAACGTGATCCTGGCCCGCGCCGGGCTCTCCAACACCGTCTTCCAGTGGCGCAATCCGCGCGCGGGCCGGCTGGACGCGCCCGCACAGCCCCAGGACGACGGCAGCGGCACGCCGGCGCCCGTGGGCACCGTGCCCACGGGGCAGGCCTGGGTGTCGGTGGAGGCGCAGCTGAGCGGCCGCTGGCTGCGCCTGTTGGGCGCGCAACTGGACGAGCGCGACGCCCAGCGCCGCCGCGACAACGGTGCCGCGCTGCGCGCCGTGGGCGCCACCGGTGCGCTGCCCGTGGTGCTGGCTTTCTCGGCCAACGCGCAGGCCGCGCCGGCCCCGGCCGATGACGTCTACACCGACTTCATCGCCGCCGGCTGGATCGATGCCTGGCAGCTGCGCCACCCGGGCCTGGCCGGCTACACCTGCTGCCAGGCGCCGTCGTTGGACAACCGCTTCTCGCGCCTGTCCAGCCGCACGGACCTGGTGTTGCTGCGCGGCGCGGTGCAGGCGCCGCGGCTCAGCCTGGTGGGCGCCTGGAACGAAACGCGCACGCCCACCGGCCTGTGGCCCTCGGACCACGCCGGCGTGATGGCCCAGGTGGTGCCGGACACGGCGCCCTGACGCCGCGCGGCGCCCCCGGGAGCGCTGCGGTCCGCGCTCCGTCCCGCCCTGGTTCCGCTTGACGCCGCTCAAGGCGCCGCCTGCCCCCGCGCGGGCACCATGGCGCCCCGCCGCCGCACGGCCCCCGTGCGGCGGCCCGCCATCGGAAAGGACTTGCATTCATGACCGGAAACCGCCGCCGCCCGGGGCCGGCCGCCCTGGTGGCCGCGGCGCTGGCGCTGGGCCTGCCGGCGGCGCGGGCCCAGCCGCAGCCGCCTGAAGCGCTTCAACCGGCCGCGGACGCCGGCCCGCTGCGCGTGATGACCTACAACGCCGGCGCGGGCACGGCCTGGACGCCGCTGTTCTTCTCGGTGGACCTGCTGACCTACGTGGACGCCGCCGGCCGCGTGCTGCGCGAGGTGCGCGCCACGCAGCCGCACGCACGCATGCGCGCGCTGGCGGCCCAAGTGGCCCAGGCCGCGCCGCACCTGGTGGCCGTGCAGGCGCTGGGCCGCTGGTCCACCGGCACGCTGGCCCTGCACGGCCTGCGCTGCGGGCCGATGAAGGTGGAAATCGACATGCTCGCGGCACTGCTGCAGTCGCTGCGCGCGTTGGGCCGGCCCTACCGCGTGGCGGTGCAGGCCGCGCAGTTCGAGCTGCCGCCGCTGCCCGCGCGGCCGGCGCCGGGCGAGCTGCGCTGCGTGCAGGCCAGCGAGCGCGTGGTGATCCTGGAGCGCGCCGACCTGCCGCGCGGCGCCACTGCCCGCCCGCAGCGGGGCCGCCTGGACGCCCCGGCGCCGCCGCCGGCCCTGGCCGCCGCGCCGGGCACGGCGCAGGTGGGCGTGTGGCCGGGCGGGCGCGCCTGGGTGTCGGTGGATGTGCGGCTGCCGGGCGGTGCCCTGCGCTTCGTGAGCGCGCAGCTCGCGCGGCTGGACCCGTTCACGCCGGACGAGCGCCGCCAGGACGGCGAGCTGCTGCGCGCGCTGGCCGAATCCAGCCCGCTGCCCGTGGCGCTGGCCTTGTCCAGCACCGTCCCGGCCGCGCCGCCGCCGCCGGACGAGCTGCAGGCGGACTTCCTGGCCGCGGGCTGGCGCGACGCCTGGGCGCAGGCCCAGCCGGCGCAGTTGGGCGCCACCTGCTGCCGGGCGCCGTCCATGGACGACACGGACCCGCAGCTCTCGCGCCGCAGCGACGTGCTGTGGCTGCGCGGCGCGGTGCAGCCGCGTGCCGCCCGCCTGGCGGGTGCCGCGGCAGCGGACCGCACCTCGGCCGGCCTGTGGCCCTCGGACCACGCCGGCGTGGTGGTGGAGCTGCAGACGGCGCCCGCGCGCTGACGCGCGAGCGCCGCTGGTGCCGTCAGCCCCGCGCCTGCGCCCGCTTGCGGGCCAGCCACCAGCCGGTGTCCACCATCACCGCGTCCATCCACTCGGCCATGTTGAGCTGCCAGCTCGACACGTTGGCCTGCGCCTGTTCGGTGTAGTTGATCTGCATGGACAGGTAGTTGGAGACGCTGCGCGCCTGCTTGAGCTCGCCCATTTCCTTGCCCAGCTCGACCCAGTCCCTGACGCTTTGCGCCTGCACCGACCACCAGCGCTGCACCGCCGCGCCGGCCAGGGCCCAGGCTTCCTGGGCGGCGTTGGGGTCGTTGGCCAGCGAGGGCAGCGCGGCGCCGGCCTCCGCGGCCCGCGAGGCGTAGCCGGAGGCCTCGTGCGCCAGCGTGCTTTGCAGCATCTGCAGTTGCGCCAGCGGCACCAGGGGCAGCGGTACCCGCGCCGGGTCCTGGGCGTCGGGCATGGCGGCCTTGGCTGCCTCGATCTGGGCCTTGAGCCAGTCGTCGGCCCGCGAGCCGCGGGCCTTCATCATCGTGTTCTGTACGGTGCTCATCGTCGTGCGTGCAAGGAGTTGAAGCGGTCGTTGCGCCGGCTCAGGCCGTTGCGGCCGCAAGCTTGTCGCGGCGCGCCTTGGGCGCGTGCTTGCCGCCCAGGCGCTGCAGCATGCCGTGTATGGCCTTGATCTGTATGGCCTGCTGCGAGTAGTAGTCCGGCGAGTCCACTTGCGGGCAGGTGTAGCCCCACCAGTCCCAGCAGCCGTTGGGGTTCTGCACCGCGGCTTCGTTGCGGCTCTCGGCCTGGGGGTACAGCACGACGATGTTGTTGGCGTCGGCCAGCTCGTTGTAGCCGGTGGTCGTGTAGTAGCGGTTGCCGTAGGGCGCGTCGCCCGTGCGGTTGATCTTGCCGTTTTCCATGGGCACGAAGTTGTAGCCCTGCATGCAGCCGTGCAGGACGACGTGCACCCGGCACGGCGCGCCTTCTTCCACCGCCTTGGGCACGTAGGCGTAGCCGTAGGCGCTCATGCTGGCGCGGTTCTCGTGGTTGAAGAACTCGCGCTGGTCGAAGCGCACGATGCGGCCCGTGGGCGCATGCTTGGGCCGCTCCAGCCGGCCATAGATGTGGTCCAGGATGTCCCAGCTCTGCATGTGCGTCCAACGGTTGATGTAGGGCGGCCGGTTCTCGCCTATCGGGTTGTCCTCCAGGTTGCTGGTGAGGATGGAGTGGCCCGCGGGCACGTCGTCCACGAACTCGATGTCCTGGTTGGCCACGCCCAGCGCCTCGTAGAAGGCGCGCGTGGTGCGCACCACGCAGGAGTCCACCACCTTGTCCTCGCTGCCGGTGAAGATGTAGACCTTCTGCCCGGCCAGGTTGGACAGCGGATCGATCAGCCCGCGCTTTTCCGTCTCGCGCGCCAGGCCCACCAGGCGCTCGGAATCCGGGCCGGTGTAGGGCGTCAGCGGGTTCATGCACACGTACAGCGCGTTGAGCAGGTAGGCGTCGTCCGCGATGGGCGCCGCGGCGCGGAAGGACTCGGCGCTGCGGTACGGGCCACCCGCGATCACGCCCGCGCCCACGAACAGGGACGAGTGCGCCAGATGCAACTGCACCGTCATGAAGGCGCCCGACGACAGGCCGGACACAGAGCACTGGCTCAGGTCGGCGTTGAGGCTGGGCAGGGAATCGGCTGGCGGCGCGGCCATCGTGTCGAGCATGGGCTTCTCCAAGGGGGAACGAATGGGCCGGCGCATGGGCACGCCGGCCGAATGCGCAACCGCCAGGCACGCCTTCACTGCCTGGCGGCGGGGTTGCGTTACAGCCTATTACGTTTGCTGCATTGCAGCATGGGCGCAAGGGGTCGTCAAGCGACCTCTTGCGGCGGCTTGCAAAAATGCCTGGCCGGCAAACAGCCCCTGCGCGCGGGCAAAGCTTTCACCACGGCGGCGGCGCTGAAGACGCCTCGCCTGGCCGAGCCCGCCCTCTCAAGCCCTCAGCAGCAGCGCATGCCGCCTGAGCCGCCGCCGTAGCGGCGGTCTATGGCGCGCTTGAAATAGTCCTCGCGCGAGAGCACGGGCTCGCCCGGGTGCGTGGCCGCGGCGTGGGCGAGGTAGCGCTCGTAGTCCGGCATGCCGAACACCTGGCGGCAGGCGCTGCACGCGCTGCGCCAGCGCGCGGCCAGGCTGGTGAAGGCGTCGGCGGCTTGGGCGCCGCCGTCCTGGTCCGGGGTCGCTGGCGCGCTCATACGGCCGCCTGGCGCGTGGAGACGGGCGGAATCTCGTGCGCCGTCGGATGCGGCTTGCGCCGCGCCTGCAGGCAGGTGCGCAGCGCGAAGAAGCACATCGCCACCACCAGCAGGACGAAGAAGCCGCACACCACCGCGTCCAGGTAGTTGTTGAAGGCCACGCGCTGCATCTCCGCCACGGTCTTGGCGGGGGCCAGCACCGTGCCCTGCGCCGCCGCGTCGCTGAACTTGTGGGCCAGCGCCAGGAAGCCGATGGACGGCGAGGGATGGAAGATCTTCTGCACCCCGGCCGTGAGCGTCGTCACCAGCAGCCATGCGGTGGGGATGAGCGTGATCCACACGTAGCGCCCGCGCTTCATCTTCACCAGCACCGTGGTGCACAGCAGCAGCGCGATGCCCGCCAGCATCTGGTTGCCCACGCCGAAGAGCTGCCACAGCGTGTTGATGCCGCCCAGCGGGTCGACCACGCCCTGGTACAGGAAGTAGCCCCACAGCGCCACGCAGGCCGCTGTGGCCAGCAGGTTGGCCACGAGGTTGTCGGTGTTGCCGAACGGCTTGTACACGTGGCCCAGCATGTCCTGGATCATGAAGCGGCCCACGCGCGTGCCCGCGTCCACCGCGGTGAGGATGAACAAGGCCTCGAACAGGATGGCGAAGTGGTACCAGAACGCCTCCATGGACTTGCCGCCGAAGGCCTGCCCCAGGATCTGCGCCATGCCCACGGCCAGCGTGGGCGCGCCCCCGGCGCGGGAGAGGATGGTGGATTCGCCGATGTCGCGCGCCGTCTGCGTGAGCACGTCCGGCGTGATGACGAAGCCCCATTCCGAGATCACCCGCGCCGCGTTCTCCGCCGTGGTGCCTATGACCGCTGCCGGCGCGTTCATGGCGAAGTAGATGCCCGGGTCCAGCACGCAGGCGGCGGTGAGCGCCATCAGCGCGACGAAGCTTTCGGTCAGCATGCCGCCGAAGCCGATGAGCCGCATGTGCGACTCCTTCTCCACCATCTTGGGCGTCGTGCCCGACGAGATGAGCGAATGGAAGCCGCTGACCGCGCCGCAGGCGATGGTGATGAAGAGGAAGGGGAAAAGCTTGCCGGAGAACACCGGCCCGCTGCCGTCAATGAAGCGCGTGGTGCTGGGCATGCTCAGCAGCGGCGCGACGAAGTAGATGCCGAGTGCGAGCGCAACGATGGTGCCTATCTTCAGGAAGGTGCTCAGATAGTCCCGCGGCGCGAGCATGAGCCACACCGGCAGGCTGGCGGCGATGGCGCCGTACACGATGAGCGCCCAAGCCAGTTGCGGCCCGTTGAGCGTGAACATCGGCCCCCACGTCGGGCTTTCCGCCACCACGCGGCCCAGGAAGATGGAGCCCAGCAGCAGCACCACGCCGAAGGCCGAGGCCTCGCCCACGTGCCCCGGGCGTATCACGCGCATGTAGATGCCCATGAGCAGCGCGATGGGGATGGTGGCCGCGATGGTGAACAGCCCCCAGGGGCTGCCCGTGAGCGCCTTGACCACCACCAGCGCCAGCACGGCCAGGATGATGATCATGATGGCCAGCACGCCTATGGAGGCCAGCGTCCCGGCCAGCGGGCCCAGCTCCATCTTGATCATCTCGCCCAGCGACTTGCCGTCGCGCCGCACCGAGGCGAAGAGCACGATGAAGTCCTGCACCGCCCCGGCGATGACCACGCCGGAAAGAATCCACAGCGTGCCGGGCAGGTAGCCCATCTGCGCCGCCAGCACCGGGCCGACCAGCGGGCCGGCGCCGGCGATGGCCGCGAAGTGGTGGCCGTAGAGCACCCACTTGTTGGTGGGCACGTAGTCCAGCCCGTCGTTGTGGCGCATGGCGGGCGTGGGCCGCGAGTCGTCCAGGCCCAGCGCGCGCTCGGTGATGAACTTGGAATAGAAGCGGTAGGCGATGAAGTAGACGGACAGCCCCGCCGTCACCAGCCACACCGCGTTGACGGCCTCGCCGCGGTGCAGCGCCAGCGTGGCGAACGAGAAGGCGCCGACGAGCGCCACCACCGGCCACACGAGCACGGACACGAGCTTGTTCATGGTCTCCTCCGTCGTTTGCGCGGCTGGGACGCAAACAACAGCGCCCACCGGCCAGGGCGACGGGGCAATCGGTGTGCACGGGCGGGGCGGGGAGAACCCCGTGTCGGTGCCGCAGACGGCCAGCCTGCCGCCGGTCTGCGGAATAAGGTCAGCTGGAACTCAGAA
This sequence comes from Azohydromonas lata NBRC 102462, assembly GCF_001571085.1. GTDB lineage: Bacteria > Pseudomonadota > Gammaproteobacteria > Burkholderiales > Burkholderiaceae_C > Azohydromonas > Azohydromonas lata. Next base: position 26,451 of record NZ_BCTC01000018.1, on the reverse strand, counting down.
ATTTCGGCTCAGCACGTGCCTTATCACCGTGGCAAATGGCTGGCCGGCCGTCTTCTCAATTTCCTCCTGCACCAGCGCCTGTAACTCTTCTTGGGACAGTTGGCTCGCCAATTCGGCGAGACATTCGGCTGTTTCTACGTAGTCTCTTGCCGCCTCACGGCGCATGCTCCGCAAAGGCCCATGCTTGGCATCGAGATTGAGAATACGCAAGGTTTCCTCCGCCCTATGCTGGTCCCGAGGTGAGATGCCACGGCGTATGCCTATGTTTCCTTCAACCGTAAATACGAAGAAATTATCAGGGTCTTCAATGTCAGGCTTTACCAAGTCTGCCGGATCATAGAGTGGTAATTTATCCTTGTAGTCGCCGCATGTGCCCTTGCGCAAACAGGAGCCAAATAGATTGGCCCAAGCGAACGTCAATGACGGATTGCGATCTCGTTGAACAAAATGCTCAATATGCCGTTTTTTGGGCGCAATTGCGCATTCGCAATAGGCGCAGCGGGCGCCCTGCATGGCGTCGAGCTCAACCCAGATTTCCTGTTTGTCCGAGGACGATACAGCGTCCCAGTTATCGCGCCCGTGTTTGTAATTGTTGAGGCAACGGGGTGCCGTGCCTCTGTTCAACTTGTGCATTCAGGATGCTCTCCTGGCATTGGGAAATCTCTTCTTCATGCTCTCCAGGCGAATCATGCGGTCGCAATCCAACATGACCGGATGGTTCGAACCAAAATGAGCCTCCAGGGCTGACCGCAAATTCAAGCCCTCGTCGGAGTTGTGCAGGTTTTGGACGATCAATTCATGGTATTGAGCCAGCATTTTGGCTTCCGGCACGTTGGGTACCGGGTCCACGCCCATGATGCGGGCCAGTACGTCGGAACTGGCCACGCCGCGGGTTTGCACGTCCACGGTCTGAATGCCGATATGTATCCCGTCCGCGCGATCGCCTAGGACCGGCCCAATAAGACGGATGCATTCAGCGTCCACGCTGGTGAGCACTTGAGGGCTGTGTGTCGTGACTATGAATTGAGTGGCTGGAAAAGCTTTCAGGAGATCGTCCAATACCCGCTGCTGCCACGATGGGTGCAAATGAACGTCAATTTCATCCACCAGCATGATGGCTGGCGCCATGAGTGGGGCAGATTCTGAAGAGTAATCCTCATACCCAGCTTCCTGCCCGAGGCGACTCCACGCCTCCCACACCTTGTCCAATGACGACGGCTCCAAATAATCCAATTGCGGATTGCCTAAGGCCATACGCCGCGCAAAATCAAGTCCCAGCGCCAACATGCTCTGGTAACCCTGGCTCAGTTGCGAAACTTGCAGCGGGGCTCCGCCTCCTGAAGGTTCGACGACAAGCTTGTGATCGCGATTGAAATGGGGGTTTTCGTAGGCGCCTCCAAGCAATTTTCCAATTGTCGCCCTTACGGCATCGAGCGCTCTGGACGGCATGTATTCAGGGTTGGGGCGCCCCTTGTTGGCCCGCAATTCTGCAGCCTCTTCTGCATCGAACCACTTGAGCATTTCCTTGAAATCGCTCAACGGCTCCAGCGCATCCACCAACGCGGCCGTTGGATAGTTGTAGTTGGCCTGTGTCGAATGAAGACGTTCCGGGATTTTGATGTAACCCCGTCTGGCCCCGTAATATGCAAAAACCGGCAGCAACTCGGGTTCGCTGGAATTGAGGCTGCCGCTGATTTTTTCCAGGTAAGAAGTCAGGGAGGCTTCGCCAAATTTCTCCTCCGGCGTTTTCCCCGCCATGGAAGGCTGCCAAACGTCCCAAACCAAATCATCCTGAGCACGAACAATGATTTGCGTGGTGTCGCTGGCATTCCAGCGTTCGCGGCCGGCGCGGACCTCCGGACCGACGAGACGAAAATCACTGTCCTTGATGCGCACGCCCTTGAGACGCTGGTTGGCGGAGGACAGGTGCCGCAACACCGGCGAGAGCCCAATGGCAATGGCGTCCAGGATGGCAGTCTTGCCGGCGCCGTTGTCGCCAATCAGCACGGTCAGCCGCGGGTGCAACTTCACGTCCAAGTGCTCAAAGCACCTGAAATCCCGCAGTGAAATGCTTTTGAGGCGCATGGCGATCCAAAACGGCGTGAGTCGGGCTGGAGATGGTTCAAGCAGGAATTGAAGAAAGCCCCCATGCGGGGGCCTTCTACAAGCTTGCGGCCAATGATACCCGCCGCATGTCCGGCGCCTTGAGCCGGTAAATCGTTGATTTCACATGCAAAACTGCCCCGTCTCCAGCGCGTTGAGCGCCGTCAGGAACGTCGCCGCATTCCAGCTCTGCCCCGCCATGCCGCAGGGTTTCAGGGTGCGGCCGTGGAACCACTCCGTGAAGCGCCAGTCGGCCGCGGCGTTGGCCTGCGCCAGCTGGACCAGCTCGCGGCGCGCCAGCTCGCGCTGGCCCATGAGCGCCAGCGCCATCACGTAGAAGCCGCCGATGAAGGGCCAGATGCCGCCGTTGTGGTACTGGTGCGGGTGGTTTTGCTGGTGGCGCGCCATGTACTGGCGCCACAGCTCGTGGCCTTCGTCCATCGGGTTGAGCACGGCGCGGCCGGGGTAGGGCGTGCCCGCGCCGCCGGAGCGCAGCGTCTTGAGCACCTGCTGCGCCATGGAGTCGCCCGCCAGCCCGTACAGCACCGCCAGCACGTTGCCCAGCACGTCGCCCTCGTCGCCCGCGAACGACAGGTTCACGAAGCTCAGGTACAGCCCCGGGCTCGCCTTGCCCCGCCGCGCGTAGTGGCCCATGAGGCGGCTGCGCTTGTACTGCGGCAAGTCGCGCTGGAACGGGTGGAACAAATGGTTGAAGTGGTGGCGCGTCTCCTCCCACTGCGGGAGCTCGTACAGCGACTTCACGCGGAACCACAGCGCGTTCGTGTAGAGCACGTAGCCGGAGCGGGGCATGATGTCCGCCCAATCGCTGGCCTCGTTTTGCTGCAGCAGGAAAAAGCGCTGGTGCTCCTGGGCCTGCAGCCACTGGAGGGCCTTGTCCACCTCGGCCTGCCAGCGCGTTTTGAGCGCCGCATCGCGCCCCTGGCGGCGCACGTGGTCCACGGCGATGAGCCACCACAGCGTGGCGTCTATGCAGCCCAGGTACCAGAAGTCGGCCTCGGTGCCGGCGGGGTCCACGTACTTGGGAATCTGGCCGTTGGGCGCCTGGCCGCGGGCCAGGGCGTCCAGGCTGGCGATGGCGCCGGCTTCGAGCTCGGCGTCGCCGCTGCCGGCCATGGCCAGCACGCAGATGGCCGCGTCGCGGCCGAACACGCGGGTGTAGCTGCGCGACTCGGCCAAGGCGCCCGGCGTGGCCGCCAGCACGCCGCCGGCGGTGGTGTTGCGCCTGAGCAGTTGCAGCGATGCCTGGCGGCAGCGCTCCAGCAGCGCGGCCTCGTCGGCGGTGGTGGCCGGCGAGGGCTCGGGGTCGTGGGCGTCCTTCAAGGTCAACATGGGCAGAACTGCTGGCGTGGTCATGTGTTGGGCGGCATGGTCGCGTGCGCGGCCCGCGTTCAAACGCCCAAATGGCAGGCCTTGACCTGCCAGTTCACGCTGTCTCCACGCTTGCCGTGACGGATGCACGCAGCGTGTCGAACGCGCCGCACGCACCCTGGGTTGACCCGGGGCCTGCCTGGGCCGACCGCCGTGGCCGCTTGGCGTTGCGGCCCGCTGGCCTCCAGCGTGAAGCGCCAGTCCCTTTCCCAACCGACCGGCTGCATTCATTCCGCGAAATCGGCAAAGCGCGTGGGCTCGTCGCCGGTCAGGTTTTCCGGGGCCTGGGGCTGGGGTTTGCGCGAGCGGTGCGGGGCGCCGGGATGCTTGAGCAGGCGCAGCAATTCGCCGTCGCTTACCGAGCCTGGTAAATCAAAAGGTGCGCACAGGAAATTGCGCGTGCAATTTCTCGTATCGCCGGGCAGGAAGAAATAGCGCTTGATGGGCGAGGGTTTGCTGCTGCGGCTGCAATATTTGAGCGCCGTCGTGATGATCATGAATTTCGCGGCCAGGGCCCGATCGCTGAGATCGGCCTGATAGGCATTGGCAACGGTGTCGGCGCCGGCTTTGAGCTCGGAGCGGGTGTAGAGCTTGAATTGCCGCGTCCAATGCCGGGCAAATGCCTGCACCCGTGTGGCAGGCTCCCGGCGATGGCGCAAAAAAGACAACGATTTCATCGCCTGGGTTCTCCCTGGAGCTTTGATTTTCTTGGCCCGCGGGCAGTCTGGCATGGCGCTCGACGGCGTGCGCGGCGCAGGCGTGAATATGTCACAGGGGGTGACCGGGCGAGGGAAAGCACACGATTCCGGCGGTCGGTTTTGGGAGTGAATTCTTGATGAAAATGCCATCGCTCCCGTGGTGGACGGGATCAATGGCCTCCAATCACACAAGCAAAGTGATGCGTCCGAATTTACGAATCCACCACCAGCACCGCCCCCGGCACCGTCGCGAACAATTCGGCCAGCCTGACCCGTCCTTCCGCCGGTTCGTGCTTTTCTCCGGTCAAAATGTTGCGCAACGTCAAACCCTCGGTCCAGGCCGGCAGTTCCACGGCCGTGTCGCCCCAGGCCTCTTCGCCCAAGGGCCAGCCCGTTTGCAGCCCCATCAGCCGCGCAAAGAATCTCCCGGCCACGGTGATTAATTTTTCTCCGTCGGCGGTTTCCCGCGCAAAGGCAATCACGTGGTCTGCACGCTCGCCCGCGCCATTGAGCGGCTGGTAGTCGCCCTCCCGAAACAGCGCTGCATGTGCCGACCGCCACTGCAGCAGCCGCCACGTGAACCAGAGTTTCAATTGGCCGTCGTGCAGCGAGGGCATCAGCTCCTGGATATTCACCAGGCCGTCCGGGCTGGCCGCGTGCTTTTCAAAGGATTCCAGCATGCGGCTGCGCAATTCATAATCCACCGGCCGGCGGTTGTCCGGGTCCACCAGGCTCAAGTCCGGTAATTCATTGCCCTGGTACAAGTCCGGCACACCGGGCAGCGTGTATTTCAACAGCACCAGCGTCAGTGAATTCAGCGCTCCGAACCAGGCCACGGCTTCCGCCTGCGCCTGGATATCGGTGAGCAGCGGATTGGGCTTCACGCGCGGCAGGGCGCTGCGGATGAAGGCCAATAAGGCGTCCTCGTACTCCGCGTCCGGGTTCACCCAACTGCTGTGCCGCTTGGCCTCGCGCACGGATTTCAAGGCGTAGCGCTCGATGCGCTCGCGGTATTGAGGCAGGCTTTCTTCCGTCAGGCCGCCCGGGGGCAGGGTGCCCAGGAGCGTCTGCAGCAGCAGGTATTCGTCCGCCCGCGAAGGCATGGCCTTGCCGCCCGTGCCATCCACCCGCGCGCGCTGCAGTTGCGGCGCCAGGTGGAAACGCCGCAGCGACAGCCGCCACGCGGCCGGGAATTCGCTGAGCACGTCCAGGCGGCAGCGCACGTCCTCGCTGCGCTTGTTGTCGTGCGTGGAGGTCGCCAGCATGGTGTGCGGCCAGCGTGCCGCCCGATCCGCATTCGCGCCGTGGAAGCCGCGCAGCGAAAAACCGAAGGTGTCGGGCTCGCCCCCCACCTCGTTGAGCGGCAGGAAGCGGTTGAAGCGGTAGAAGGCCGTGTCCTCCACGCCCTTGGCCGTCACCGGCGCGGTGAACTGCTGGAAGCGCATGGCAAAGCGCCGCACCCGCTCGCGCAGCGCCTCGTCCGCGCCTTCCTCGGCCTCGGCCAGCAGCGTGCGGCGCACGAAGTCGAAGACGGTCGTGTCCGCCGCGCGGCTGCGCCGGCGCGCCTGCGCCACCGCCCAATCGATGAAGCGGCGGTCCTGCGCCGAAGGCTCCCGGACGATGTAGGACCGGTACACCGGCATGCACGCCGCCACCTCGGCCAGCGCCCGGCGCAGGCTGTTGAGGCTGTGGTCGCGCGTGCGCCGGTGCGCGCGGGCGATGCGCAGCAGCTCCGTGGCCAGCACCGTCAGCTCCGAGGCCAGCGACACCCGCATGATCAGTTGCTTGCCGCCGTAGGCGACTTCCTCGAAAGGCTCCGTCTCGCCGCTCACGCGCTGCCAGATGCGGTCGAAGCGCTCCTTGGCCGCGCAGTCGATCAGTACCCCGTTGAGCACGTTCATGGCGCGGTAGCCCGTGGTGCCGTGCAGCGCCCAGTCCTCCGGCACGTCCTCGTGGCCTGCGGCGATCTTTTCCGCCAGCACGTACAGCGGCCGCGCCGGGCGCCCTGCCGCGTCCTTGTCCGCCAGCAGCAAGCCCGCCCGGCGCGCGTAGCCCTGCTGCAGCCGCTGGAAATACTGCAGCGGGTCGTGCAGGCCGTCGGGGTGGTCGATGCGCAAACCGTCCACCACGCCGGCCGCGCACAGCTCCAGCGGCAGGCCATGGGTGGCCTCGAACACGGCCGGCTCCTCCATGCGCAGCGCGGCCAGCTCGTTCACGTCGAAGAAGCGCCGGTAGTTGATCTCGTCCGACGCCACGCGCCAGAAGGCCAGCCGCCAGGCCTGCGCGGCGTGCAGGCCGTCCAGCGCGTCGGCCGTCTGCTGCTCGGCCACGGCCCCCTCTATGGCGCCCAGCACGCGCGCGTCCTCGCGCAGCAGGTCCACCAGCCGCTCCTTGAGCAGCGCCTGGTCGCGCTGGCGCTCGAAGCGGCCTTGCGGCGACGCGTCCTCGCGCGGCGGCAGGTGGCCGAAGGCCGTGGACAGGCTTTGCAGCGCCAGCGACGCCGCCCCCTCCAGCCGCTGCGCCGCGCGCTCCAGCAGCGGCGCCACGGTGCGCGGGTCCAGCGGAAAGCGGTGCTCCCAGTACTGCAGCGCGAAGGCGCCCAGGGCCGGGTCGAACACCAGTTGCAGCTCGCCCGCCTCCAGCACCCGCCCGTAGTGCTGCCCAAGCACGGGCAGCAGCACCTTGCCCTGCAGGGCCGGATCGACCGGCTGCCAGTCGATGTCGAAATAGCGCGCGTAGGCCGAGGCCTCGCCGTGCTCCAGCACGTCGTGCCACCAGGCGTTGTGCCCGCCCATCACGCCCATGTGGTTGGGCACGATGTCCAGGATCAGCCCCAGCCCGCGCTCCCGCGCCGCGGCGGCGAAGCGCTCGAAGCCTTCCTTGCCGCCCAGCTCCGGGTTGAACTCGTCGTGCGCCACCACGTCGTAGCCGTGCGTGCTGCCCGGGCGGGCGCGCATCAGCGGCGAGCAGTAGACGTGGCTCACCCCCAGCCGCTGCAGGTAGGGCAGCACGGCGATGGCGTGGTCGAAGTTGAAATCCTTGTGGAACTGCAGCCGGTAGGTGGCGCGGGGAATGAGGGCCTGCGCCCGCGGCAGTTGCGCCGCCTTCAAGGGCGCATGCGGGCGCAGCTCGGAGAGCACCCGCGACAGCGACACCACCCGCTCGTCCGCCAGCAGCGCATCCAGCGGCATCTGGAATTTCTGGCGCCAGTTGGGGTGCTCGTTGACGGTGCCGGGGAGGTTGGGCTGGTCCAGCACGCCCAACGCGTCTTCCAGCTGCACCACCAGCACCCGCGAGGGCGTGCGCGCCATGTAGGCGTGCACCGCCTCCACCAGCGCCTGCGTGAGCGGCGGCGGGTGGGCCAGGTCCAGCGCCACGTCCGCCGGCAGCAGGCCCTCGTGCTGCAGCGCCAGCAGCAGCCGGTATTTCTCCTGCGCGCGGCCCACGAGCTGTTCCTCGTAGACCTTCTCGTCGGGGTAGAGGCCCAGGCCCTTGCGCACCTGCAGGTCGTGCCCGGTCCACCAGCCGGCCAGCGTGGGCAAATCGTGGGTGGAGATGGCCACCAGCGCCTCGCGCGGGTACTCGCGCGGGCGCTTGAAGGCGCCGCCCTCGCCGCGCTCGAAGTACAGCAGCCGGTAGGAGAGCACCTCGGCCTCGGCCAGCGCGGCGCGCATCTCGTCGGCCACCGTGCCCAGGTCCTCGCCGATCACCATGCACTGGTTGCGCTGGCTCTCCAGCGCCACCACGGCCATCAGCTCCTGCAGCGGGTAGTGCACGTAGGCGCCCTGGGTGGCGCCGCGCTCCGGCGGAATCCAGTACAGGCGCATCAGCCCCATGACGTGGTCGATGCGCAGCGCCCCCGCGTGGCGCATGTTGGCGCGCAGCGTGGCGATGAAGAAGCGCAGCCTGTCCGTCAGCAGCCGGCCCGGGTGCAGCGGCGGCAGGCCCCAGTCCTGGCCCTGGACGTTGATCTCGTCCGGCGGCGCCCCCACCGTCGCGCCGGCGGCGTAGAGGGCCGCGTGCCCCCAGGTGTCCGCCCCCGCGCGGTCCACCGACACGGCCAGGTCCAGGTACAGGCCGACGGCCAGCCCGCGCGAGCGGCAGCGGTGCGCCACGCGGGCGAGCTGCAGCGTGGCCTGCCACTGCAGGTACTCGTGGAACTCGATGGCCTCGCGCCCCTCGCGCTGGAAGCGCCGCACCGCCTCGCCGCGCGGGTCGCGGAACTCCTGCGGCCACACCGGCCAGCCCCAGATGCCGCCGTCCTGCGCGTGAAACCGCGCCTGCAGCGCCTCGAAGGTGGCGAACAGGCGCAGCGGCTCGCCCTGGTCGGCCTGGAAGGCGCGGAAGGCCCGCCCCCGCGCGCTGGCCGTGTCCAGGTGCCGTTCCTTGAAATGCCGGTACAGCCGTCGCAGCACCTCCAGCTTGGCCGAGGCCACGCCCGCATGGTCCACCTGCGGCGCCTCGCGCAGCCGCTGCAGCCGGTTCTGGAAATCGGCCGAGCGCACCAGCGCCTGCGCCGCGTCGCACTCGCGGAAATCCTCCACCGCCTCCACGTCGATGTAGAGCGTGTTGAGCTGCGAGCGCGAGTTTGGGCTGTACGGGCTGATGTGGTGCGGGTTGTGGCTGAAGAGCGCGTGCAGCGGGTTCAGGCCCACGATGCCCGCGCCGCGCTCGCCAAAGGCCACCGTCAGCTCGGCCAGGTCGGTGAAGTCGCCCATGCCCCAGTTGCGTTGCGAGCGCAGCGCGTAGAGCTGCAGGGCCGGGCCCCACACGCGCCCCTCGCCCTGCAGCTCCGGCGGGCGCCAGCAGTGCGCCGGCGCCGTGACCAGCAGCGACTCGCCCAACGCGATGCCCTCGGTCTGCAGCACCAGCCGGTGGTAGCCCGCGGGCAGCCGGGTGTGGATGGACAGCCGCAGCGCCCGCATGGCGCGCCCGTGCACGGTCGCCTCGCCGGTGTGCGGCAACCCGTCCGCGTCGGCGTCCCAACTGTGCACGGCGCCGTCTTCCTCATGAACGGTCCAGCGCAGCAGCCGCACCTCGCGCGGCAGCTTCAAGGGCACGTCGAACCGGTCCGCACCGGCCTTGAGCGCCAGCACCGGCGGCAGCGGCTGGTGCCACTCGGCGGCGACGGCGGCGTCCAACGCCTCCTCGTCCAGCCGCGGCACGCCCAATTGGGCCAGCAGCGCCTTCAAGCCCTCGTCCGGCACCTCGTGGCGCTGGCCCCAGACGTCATGCCATTCGGTGCCGACCTTGAGCCGTTGACACCAGCGTTGCAGCAGCCCGTCAGACATCGACACCCTCCACGCTCACGATCACGCCGTCGGGGAGCAGTTGCGCGTCCTCGGCATGCAGCTCGAACACGATGTGCCCGGCCAGCGGCGGGCGCGGCTGCGGCGCCTCGCCGAAATTGGCTGCCAGGCGCAGCGTCGCGCCCTCGCCCAGCCACCACACGACCTGCAGCAGCCCGCCTTCCACGCGGTGCTTGCCGCCCGCGGCCATGCCCGCCAGCCGCGGCGTGATCCACTGCCGCCGCAGCTCCAGCAGGTGCTGGATGAGCGCCAGCCGCCGCGAGTGCGGCTCGATCTCGCGCTCGGCCCAATTGGGCCGGCAGACCGTGAAAGTGGCTTCGGCGTTGGGGTCGGGGATGCCGGCGCGCGCGGCCTCGCTCTGGAAGGCGTCGAAGCGGCCGAACTCCTCGCGCCGCCCCTTGGACACCGCCGCGGCCAGCTCCGGGCCGAAGTCGCAGAAGTACAGGAAGGGCGCCGTGGCCGCGAGCTCCTCGCCCATGAACAGCATGGGCACGTGCGGCGACAGCAGCAGGCAGGCGTAGAGCGCATCCAGCCGGGCAGCGGGCGCCAAGTCGCTGAGGCGCTCGCCGAAGGCGCGGTTGCCGATCTGGTCGTGGTTCTGCAGGAAGGAGACGAAGGCCGGCGAGGGCAGTTGCGCACTGGGCTCGCCGCGCGGCTCGCCCTCGCGGAAGGGCGACGGGTCGCCCTGGTAGGCAAAGCCCTCGGCCAGGCAGCGGCCCAAGGTGTTCACCGGGTCGGTGGCGTAGTCGGCGTAGTAGCCGTCGCGCTGGCCGGTGGCCAGCACGTGGGCCGCGTGGTGGAAATCGTCGTTCCACTGCGCGACGGCGCCGCCGGGGGTGCCGTCCTCGCCGCGGGCCAGCAGCCGCGCGGCGTTGGCGTCGTTCTCCAGCACCACGTGCACGGGGCGGAAGCGCCCGGGCCCGGCGCGCAGCGCGCGGGCGATGTCCACGGCGATGTGCGTGGGCGAGTCGTCGGCGATGGCGTGCACCGCGTCCAGCCGCAGCCCGTCGAAGTGGTACTCCTCTATCCAGTAGAGCGCGTTGGCGATGAAGAACTGCCGCACGTTGCCGCTGTGCGCGCCGTCGAAGTTGATGGCCGCGCCCCACGGCGTCTGGTGCGCCGCGTTGAAGAACGCCTTGCAGTAGGCGTGCAGGTAATTCCCTTCCGGGCCGAAGTGGTTGTAGACCACGTCCAGGAACACCATGAGCCCCAGCCGGTGCGCCTCGTCCACGAAGCGCTTGAGCTCCTCGGGGCGGCCGTAGCGGGCGTCGGGGGCGAAGGGCAGCACGCCGTCGTAGCCCCAGCCGCGCGTGCCGGGGAAGTCGGCCAGCGGCATCAGCTCCACGGCCGTGATGCCCAGCGCCACCAGCTCCGGCAGCCGTGCCATCGCGGCGGCGTAGGTTCCCGCCTCGGTGAAGGTGCCCACGTGCAGCTCGTAGAGCACGGCCTCGTGCCAGGGCCGGCCGCGCCAGCCGCTGTCGTTCCAGCGGTAGCCGCCGGGGTCCACCACTTCGCTTGGGCCGTGCACGTCCTCCGGGTTGAAGCGCGACGCGGGGTCGGGCACCGACATCCCGTCCGGCAGCATGAAGCGGTAGCGCGTGCCGGCGCCGGCTTCCTGCACGGTGATCTCGTGCCAGCCCTCGTCCAGCGCGTGCATGGGCAGCAGCCGGCCGCGTCCGGCGCCTTCGAGCTGCAGGCGCAGCGCCTGGACGTCCGGCGCCCACAGGCGAAAGCGCACGCCGCCGCCGTCGTCCAGCAGCTCGGCGCCGAAGGGCATGGAAAAGTTGGGCATGGTGTGTGGCAGGTAAAAATGTTTTGGGGTCGGGAACCGGTGCGCGCCGCGCTTGGCCGCTCATGCGGCGCTCACGCCATCGCCATGGGCCGCGTGAGCACCACCAGCGAGCGCCCGCGCAGCGCACAGCGCTCGCCGGCATTCAGCAGGCCATCCCCCAGCCCTTCCGGCTCGAAGGTGTCTATGACGACGCGCCAGGCCTCGCCGGGGATGTCGGGGACGGTGAAGAGCACCTCCTCGGCGTGCGCGTTGAAGGCGATCAGGAAGTCGTCGTCGTAGACGGGCCGCCCGCGCCGGCCCACGTCGCCTATGGCGGCGCCCGCCAGGTACATGCCCAGGCAGCGCGCGTGCTCGTGCTCCCACTCCTGCGGGCTCATCTCGCTGCCGTCGGGCTTGAGCCACAGCACGTCCTTGATCTGGCCGCCGAAGAGCGCCCGCCCGTCGAAGAAGTCGCGGCGGCGGAAGGTGGGGTGGCTGCGGCGCAGGTTGATCAACATCTGCGTGAAGCGCAGTTGCGCCTCCTGCATGCTGGAGAGGTCCCAGCGCAGCCAGCTGATCTCGTTGTCCTGGCAATAGGCGTTGTTGTTGCCGCCCTGGCTGCGGCCCAGCTCGTCGCCGGCCAGCAGCATGGGCACGCCCTGCGACAGCAGCAGCGTGGCGATGAAGTTGCGCTGCTGGCGCTCGCGCAGCGCCAGCACGGCGGGGTCGTCGGTCACGCCCTCGGCGCCGCAGTTCCAGGAGCGGTTGTTGTCGCTGCCGTCGCGGTTCTCTTCCCCGTTGGCCTCGTTGTGCTTGCCGTTGTAGGCCACGAGGTCGTGCAGCGTGAAACCGTCGTGGGCGGTGATGAAGTTGATGCTGGCCAGCGGCTTCTTGCCGGAGCGCCCGTAGAGGTCCGAGCTGCCGGTGAGCCGCCGCGCGAACTCGCCGATCACGCCGCCGTCGCCCTTCCAGTAGGCGCGCATGCCGTCGCGGTAGCGGTCGTTCCACTCGGCCCAGCCGGGCGGGAAATTGCCCACCTGGTAGCCGCCGGCCCCGAGGTCCCAGGGCTCGGCGATCAGTTTTACCCTGTTGAGCACCGGGTCCTGGCGGATGACGTCGAAGAAGCCGCCCAGGTGTTGGACAACCCCGCCTTCCCGCGCCAGCGCCGAGGCGAGGTCGAAGCGGAACCCGTCCACGTGCATTTCCTCGACCCAGTAGCGCAGCGAGTCCATGACGAGCTGCAGCGCGCGCGGGTGTTCGAGGTTCACCGTGTTGCCGCAGCCGGTGTAGTCGGCGTAGTAGCGGCGGTCCTCGCCCAGCATGTAGTAGGCGGCGTTGTCCATGCCGCGCATGGACAGCGTGGGCCCAAGCTGGTGGCCTTCGCAGGTGTGGTTGTAGACCACGTCCAGGATGACCTCGATGCCCGCCGAGTGCAGCGTGCGCACCATGGTCTTGAACTCCTTGACCTTCTCGGAGGCCGAGTAGCGCATCTCCGGCGCGAAGAAGCCCAGGGTGTTGTAGCCCCAGTAGTTCTGCAGCCCCTTCTGCACGAGGTAGTGGTCGTTGATGAACGAATGGACGGGCAGCAGCTCCAGCGTCGTCACGCCCAGCCGCTTGAGGTAGGTGATCACGGGGGCGGTGGCCAGGGCCGCGTAGGTGCCGCGCAGGGCGTCCGGCACTTCGGGGTGGCGCATGGTGAAGCCGCGCACGTGCATCTCGTAGATCACCATGTCGGTCCACGGGATGTCGGGGCGGCGGTCGCCGTCCCAGGTGAAGGCCGGCTCCAGCACGCGGCACTTGGGCATGAAGCTGGCGCTGTCGCGGCGGTCGAAGGAGAGGTCGCCCTTGCGGTGGCCCAGCGTGTAGCCGAAGAGGGCGTCGTTCCAGCGCAGCCGGCCGATGAAGTCCTTGGCGTAGGGGTCCAGCAGCAGCTTGTGGTGGTTGAAGCGGTGGCCTTCCTCCGGCTTGTAGGGCCCGCGCACGTAGTAGCCGTAGGCCAGCCCCGGGCGAGCCTCGGGCAGGTAGCAGTGCCAGATGTCGTCCGTGCGCTCCTTGAGCTCGATGCGGTGGCGCTCGCGCCGTCCGCTGGGGTCGAACACGGCCAGGTGCACGGCCTGCGCGTGCTCGGAGAACAGGGCGAAGTTCACGCCCTCCCCGTCCCAGGTCGCGCCCAAGGGGTAAGGGCGGCCGGGCCAGGCGGTGGTGATGGGGGTTTCACGGCTCATCGCGGGTGCAAGAGAGCAAATTCGGCGCCCGTTTTCCCGTCGGCGACATCGGTTCTCCTATATTGCCAAGCAGGTGCTATCTTCTTGGCAATATCGGAACTCGATGGAGCGCGCAATGGCCTTGGACACCGACCTGCTGCTGAAAGTGCACCTGCCCGCCGGCTTGCCGCCGGACGTCGATCCGGCCGTGGTGCAAAGCCTGGAAAGGGCAGTGGAGCGCGCCACGGCGCTGGTGCTGCAGGCCGCGGTGCCGGCGCAGGTGCTGGCCCGCGCGGACGAGCTGGCCGGGCAGCTCGCCGCCGTGGCCGGGCAGCTCGCCGAGCCCGGCCAGGAGCTGCTGGAAGAGCGGCTGCGGCGCGTGAACACCATCCGCCGCATGCTGGCCGAGGGCGACTGGCTCACGGCCGAGGAGATCAACCGGCTGCAGCCGGCGCCGCCCACCAACAAATCGCTGCCGGCCAGCGACTGGAAGCGGCGGGGGCGCGTCTTCAGCGTCACCCACGGCGGGCGCGAGTACTACGCGCGCTGGCAGTTCGACGCCGGCTACGCGCCGCTGCCCATCGTGAAACCGCTGCTGGAAGCGCTGGGCCCGGGTCGCGACCCCTGGGCGCTGGCCGCGTGGTTCCACTTTCCCAATGCCTGGCTGGTGCGAATGGCCGCGGACGGCCGCGAGGCGCCCACGCCGCCCAAGGACTTGTTGCACGAGGCCGATGCCGTGCTGGAGGCCGCCCGCCGCTACGACCGCAGCCACGTCGCATGACGGCGGACGCGCTGCCGCCACCTGGCGCCGCAGAAGCCTTCACGCTGCGCGCCCTCACGCGCGCCGAGGTGCCGCGCTGGTACCACGTCTACAGCACGCGGGATTTCCCGCTGACGGCCGCCTCCTTCAACGAAGGCCACGGTGCCTCGCGCTCCGCACCGCTGCGCGGCGCCGACGGGCAGCCGCTGCACACCTACTACGCGGCCAGCACGCCGGAGTGCGCCTGCATGGAATCGCTGCTGCACGACGTGTCGCTGCAGCCGCCGGGCGTGTTCGAGGTGGCGCGGCTGGCGCACTACCACCTGGCCACGCTGGAGCTCGATGCGCAGCTGCAGTGCGTGAGCCTGCACACCAAGGACCTGCCGCGCCTGGGCCTGACGCGGGCGCAGCTCATCGATTCCCTGCCCAACGCCTACCCGCTCACGCGCGCGTGGGCGCAGGCGGCTTTCGACCAGCGTCCACAAGCGCAGGCCCTGAGCTACACCTCCCGGCGCGACGACGCAGGCCGCTGCCTGCTGCTGTGCCGCCAGCGCCTGTCCTCGCCGCCGTTTCGCATCGTGGCCGACGAGCCGCTGGCCCTGGCGCCGCGGCGCCAGGACGTGCTGGCGCTGGTGCGCAGCCTGGGGGTGTGGGAGATCTGATTCGACGTGGCCGCGAACCCGGGCAATTTGCCCGCCCCCCGCCGTGGCACCTGCTCTGTCGCGCGTCCGCCCGCATGGCCACAGTGGCGCCATCCCGTCACCGGCCCGCCGCGGCCCGCGTCCCATGCCATCCACACACCTGCACCGCGCCGCGCCGGCGCTCGCCCTGGCGCTGCTCCTGTCCATCGCCGCCCATGCCGCCGGCCACTGCGGCGGCACCTCGCCCGCCGATCCCGCCGCCAGCGACCCGCTGCGGCGCGAGGTCAGCACGCTCTCCATGGAGTACTGGGCGGACCAGCCCGCGGGCATGATCACCTGCAGCTACGGCTACTGGGCCGCCAAGTGCGGCGACTTCGAGGCCGCGCACAAGATCTTCGACAAGTGCATCGCCAAGGGCTACGGCGGCGCCATGATCTGGAAGGGCCTGCTGCTGGAGGACGGCTCCGGCGTGCCCCGCGACCCGGCCGCCGCCGCCGCCCTCTACAAGCGCGCCGCCGAAGGCAGCGGCGACGAGGACTACGCCGCCCTGGGCAGCCTGCACTACGCCTCGGCCCTCCACGAAGGCAACGGCGTGCCGCGCGACGAGGCCGAGGCCCGCAAGTGGTTCGAGCGCGCCGCCGCCCTGGGCAGCGAGGACGCCAGGACCTTCCTCCAGACCGGCCACCACACCGGCTCGCGCAACCAGCGCGGCGAGGGCGTGGGCACGCCCAATGGCGTCGTGGCCGCGGCCACCGCCAAGGCCCAGCGCCTGGTGCAGCAGGCCGCGCAGTCGCTGCCCGCGCTGCCGGACTGGTCGCTCGCCCTGGCCGCCGCGCTGGCCGCGCTCGTGGGCGCGGGCGCCTGGCACCAGCGCCGCCTGGCCCGCCCCGCCGCGCCGCGCGTGGCCGCGCCCCGCGCCCTCGACCGCATCGCGCAGGCCTGAAGACCATGCTCGCCACCGTAGACGGCGCCATGTACGGCGCCAGCCAGCTCTTCCTGCTGCCCGTGCTGCTGGGCATCGCGGCCCTGTTCGCCTACGCCTTCTTCGCCCTGGGCGCCTGCGTGGTGCAGGCGCTGCAGCGCCGCCGCGGCCAGCCCGCGGGCTTCGAATTGCACCAGGTCCGCGCGCAGCAGCCGCACCTGGACGCCGCCGCGCTGGAGCTGATGGCGCTGCGCCGGCTGGAGCTCGTCCGGGTGAGCACCCGCGTGGCGCCCATGCTGGGCCTGGTGGCCACCATGATCCCCATGGGCCCGGCCCTCAAGGCGCTGGCCGACGGCCAGCTCGAAGCCGTCTCCCAGGGCCTGACCATGGCCTTCTCGGCCGTGATCCTGGCCCTCATCGCCGCAGCCATCACCTACACCATCGCCCAAGTGCGCCGCCGCTGGTACGCCACCGAGCTGCTGGCGCTGGCCGCCGCCGGGGAGGGCCGCGCGTGATCGCCGAACGCCTGCTCGCCGAGGAGGACGACGACCCCGTCCTCTCCCTCGTCAACCTCATCGACGTGTTCCTGGTCGTCATCGCCGCGCTGCTGCTGGCCATGGCCAGCCACCCGCTCAACCCCTTCAGCGCCGACAAGGTCACCGTCATACGCAACGCCGGCCAGCCCGACATGCAGGTCGTCATCAAGGACGGCCAGCGCGTGCAGCGCTTCCAGGCCGCCGAGGGCAGCACCGCCGCGGGCAGCGGCGGCGTCAAGGCCGGCGTGGCCTACCGCCTGGCCGACGGCTCCATGGTCTACGTGCCGGAATGAAATCTGCGCTGCGCCGGCCGCCGCGCGGCGGCGCTCGTGCAAGATGCGCGCGCCGATGAGCGCCCCGTCCACTTCACCCGCCGCCGATTCCCCCGCTGCCCCTGTGGACGCCACCGCGCAGCGTCCGCCGGTGCTGCTGCTGGGCCGCGCCCTGCGCTGGCGGCTGGGCGCCGCAGCGCTGCTGGTGCTGGCGCTGCTGGCCTGGGGCGACTGGCGCGAATGGCGCCAGCGCAACGTTCAGGCGCTGGCCAGCACCGCGGTACTGGCCACGCAGTTGCTGGCCGACGACCTGGCGCAGCACACCAGCGCCTTTGACCGCAGCACGCGCACCGTCACGCTGGAGCCCTTGCAGCTGCTGGCGCAGCGCGCACCCTTGTGCGCCGAGGTGGTGGACATCTACGGCCGCCAGCTCGATGCGGGCTGCCTGCCGCAGGTGGACGATCCCAGCGCGCTGTCGGCCCGCCTGGCGCGCGCGCTGGCCGGCGGCAGGCACGGCGCGTGGACACAGGCGCTCACCCTGACCACGTCCGAGGGCGTGAAGGTCGCCACGGTGGAGGTGCAGCCGCACTGGGCGCTGGAGGGCCGCCAGCTCTGGCAACGCTGGGCCTGGCTGGCCGCGGCAGCGCTGGCGCTGCTGGCCGCGCTGTGGCTGGTCTCGCGCCTGGTGGCCCGCGCGCTGGCGCCGGCCAACCAGATCCTGGGTGCCTTGGGCCGGCTCTCGGCCGACGACTTGCAGGTGCGGCTGCCGCCCATGCGGCTGCGCGAGCTCCAGCACATCGGCCAGGGCTTCAACCGGCTCGCCGAGCACCTGGGTGAGCTGCGCCACCGGCAGCAGCAGCTCACGCTGCACCTGCTGCAGGCGCGCGAGGCCGAGCGCCGGCGCCTGGCGCGCGAGCTGCACGACGAGATGGGCCAAAGCCTGAGCGCGCTGCAGGCCGAGGCCGCCGCCATGGGCCTGATGACGCAGGCCTTGCCGCAGGCCGCCGCCAGCGCCCAAGCCATGGCCCGCACCACGGCGCAGCTCCTGGACGGGCTGCAGCGCGTGCTGGCCGACTTGCGCCCGCAGGCGCTGGACCGTTTTGGGCTGGCGGTGGCCCTGCAGTCGCTGGCCGCGCAGCCGCGCCGCCGCCCGGACGGCAGCGAGCTGCGGGTGCGGCTGAAGCTGCCCACGCCCTGGACGCCACTGCCGGCCGACCACGACGTGCATGTCTACCGCATCGTGCAGGAGGCGCTGACCAACACGCAGCGCCACAGCAGCGCCTGCACGGCCACCGTGGCGCTGCGGCGCGGCCCCGGCGGCCTGCTGCTGAGCGTGGCCGACGACGGCGTGGGCGCGCCGCAGCCGGCGTCGGCAGGCCATGGCCTGCTGGGCATGCACGAGCGTGTGCTGGCCTTGGGCGGCCGGCTGGATTGGGAGCAGCCCGCCGGCGGCGGGCTGTGCCTGCGCGTGTGGCTGCCGCTGGACAAGGCCTGCGGCACCGCGGCCCTGGACGATGGGCCGCCGCCGCAGGGGCTGGAAAAGCAAGATGACCCTGAGGAGATGAGGCCGTGATCCGAGTCATGCTGGTGGACGACCACGCCGTGGTGCGCGAGGGCTACCGACGCCTGCTGGAGCTGCAGGGCGACATGCAGGTGGTGGCCGAGGCCGGAGACGGCGCACAGGCGCTGCAGTACTGGCGCGAGCTGGAGGTGGACCTGGTGGTGGTGGACCTCGCGCTGCCGGGCCTGGGGGGGCTGGAGCTCATCGGCCGCTTGCGCCAGCGCGACGCCGAGGTGCGCCTGCTGGCCTTCAGCATGCACCGCGATCCGGTCTGGGCGGCGCAGGCACTGCGCGCCGGCGCGCTGGGCTACGTGACCAAGAGCAGCCCGCCGCAGGAGCTGATCCAGGGCGTGCGCCAGGTCAGCCAGGGCCGCCGCGTGATCAGCGCCGACATCGCCGGCGAGGTTGCGGCGCTGCTGCTGCAGCCCCAGCCGCCGGCCGCGCATGGCCTGTCGCCGCGCGAGTTCGAGGTCATGCGCGCACTGGTGGCCGGACGCAGCCCGCAGGACATCGCGCAAGCCCTGGCGCTGAGCGTCAAGACCGTCCACAACCTGCACTACCAGGTCAAGGCCAAGCTCGGCACCAGCAGCGACTTCGAGCTGGCGCGGCTGGCCTGGCAGAACGGGTGGACGGGAGGGTAGCGCGCGGCTGCGCCGCTGCGGCGCGGCCTCAGGCGCCGGCCTTCAGCTCCCGCTCCATGCCGTCGATGCCGTCGGAAATCGCCTGCTTGACGAGGGCGGCAACGGCCTGGCTGTCTTGCGGCTGGGACTCGAAGTCGATGGTCCAGGCCACGACGGCCCGCCCGTCGTAGGAGTCGAATATCTCGACGGTGCCGCGGTAATGCGTGACCGGAAACGGAGAGGTCGTCCGCAGATAAATGAAGCGCCTGCGGCTGTCGTCAACGGCCTCGATGAGATCCGTGATCTGCCCGCCTTCCAAGGTCATGTGGCGGTGGGCGCCGACGCCGCTGCCCTCCACGCGGCAGGTCTCGATAATGGGAAACCAGCGGTCCAGCCCGTCGATGCCGCGAATGGCCGCCCAAGCCTTTTCACTGGAAGTATCGAGTTTCTTGGTGATCGCTTGCTTGGTCAACATGGGTATATCCTTGTCTCAATTTGATGGGTTGTGAGTGTTTGCCTTCGCATTGGAAAGCGAGCACATTGTGGTTTTCGGTGCGCAACAGGGCTATTGGAATATTGCCTTTTCAGGCACGGGTAAAGTGCCCGTCCGCATAAAAATATAAAAGTGAAGCAGCCCAGTCGAAATGCTCGGCGCCCTGGCGGCTGGCCAAGCGTGCCTGATCAGGCAAATTGCCCGCGTCAGTAGGGGCAGCACGCCTTTCCAGCGTATTCGTAAAATTTCAGGGTCCGTGCCGGATACCATGACCAGGCTGGATTCATGTGAATCCTTGGGCCGGTATATGGACTCGGTGGCAACAAGAGCTCCGAATGCCGCGGGTTGAAAATTCGGGGGGTTTTGATGTCGGGCTGCAGTAAATCAGGCCACCATGCCATTGGAGGCGCGGCAATAGGGCAGTGGATGGCCCTGGTGATGGGATTCGCCCTGGCGCTGTGGTGCGTGCCGTCCTGGTCAGGCCTCCTGCAGAAACCGGATATCGAGCGGCGCTTCGGCCATCCCTATCACGTGGAGGAAAAGCTTTCGGATATTCCCGTCTGGCCGCTGACCAGCCCGCTGGAGCATGAGGCCGGGCCCGTGCTCTACGTCTTCGAGTCCATCGATATCGCGCCCTTGCCGGGTTTCGAGGGCAATCCCATGAATTTCCTCATCGCCATCGACAGGAAGGGGAATTTCGTGGACGTGGAGCTGCTGCAGCAACGCGAGCCCGTGTTCACCTTCCGCGATCTCGGCGGCCAGAAGGACAGGCCGCTGAAGGAATTCATTGCGCAATATCCTGGGCACAGCATTGCCGATCAATATCTGATCGCCCAGGACGCCGCACGCAACAAGAGCGGCGGCCCGCCCCGAAACCATGCCGGACAAGCCATGCTGGATGGCGTCGCCAAGGCCACCACGTCCATTCGCATCATCAATCAAACCGTGCTGACCGCGGCCCTGGAGGTCGCGCGCGCCAAACTGGGTTTCGCGGACCAGAAACAGGCCGGCCCGCCCGCCCAGGTCAAGGATGAAATATTCGAGGTACAAAGCTTCGACGCGCTGATGCGGGACGGCTCCATCGGCCATTTGCGCCTGACCAATGCCGAAGCGGAAAAGCTTTTCGCCGGCACCGAGGGCGAGGGGCTGGATGCCTATGCCGCCGCCCACCCCGACGAAACCTTCGCCGAATTGTTCGTGGCTTATTTGAATGTGCCGACCATAGGGCAGGCCGTGCTGGGCAAGGAAGCCTATGCACAAACTATGGCGCGCAATTTCGACCATCAACATCTCTGGTGGATAGCCACCCGCGGACGCTTCACCCTCGTGGATGACGAATTCATCCCAGGCGCCCAGTCGCGCCGCCTGGCGCTGGCGCAGGACGGGCTGTTCCTGGAGTTCCGCGACCAGGGACTCGAACCCCGCCAGGCCGGCGGTCCCGGTGACTTGGGCGCATCGCGGGTGTTCGGCGTGAATGCCGATGCCAGCCTCGATCCGGGGCGGCCGGCCGAATTCAAGCTCACGTTCAGCCGGGCCAAGGGCACGGGGCTGCCCAGCATCACCTACAAGGCCGCCACGCTCACCTACGCACCACCGCAGCGGTTTTTCACCTTTCCGCCCAAGCGCTTGCCGCCATGGCTGCTCGCCTGGCAGGCGCGCGCGGTCGATATGGCCGTGCTGCTGGCGGCGCTGGGGGTGCTCAGCGTGGTCCTGGCCCGCCCGCGCTGGGTGTCCGCGTCGGCGCGGCGGCTCAGGCTGTTTCGCATGGGCTTTCTGGCCTTCACGCTGATTGACGTCGGGTGGCTGGCGCAAGGCCAGTTGTCCATCGTGCAGGTCACCGGCCTGATCAAGTCGCTCAGAGGCGGCCACGGGCTGTCGAACTTTCTGTACGACCCGGTCAGCCTGATGCTGATGGCCTTCACCGTCCTCTCGCTCTTCCTGTGGGGGCGGGGCGCCTTCTGTGGCTGGCTGTGCCCGTTCGGCGCCTTGCAGGAATTCGTGGGGCTGCTGGCACAGCGGCTGCGCCTGCCGCAACTGCGCTTGCCGCCGCGTCTGGCCCGCCGGCTGGAGCGGGGCCGGTACGCCGTCCTGGCCACGCTGGTCGTGGCGGCTGTCTTGTTTCCGACGCTGGGCGAGACGCTCAACGAGGTCGAGCCCTTCAAGACCTCCATCACGCTGGGCTTCGACCGCCCCTGGCCCTTCGTCGCGTACGCCCTGGCCGTGCTGCTGCTGGGCGCCGCGTACTACAAGTTCTTCTGCCGGGTGCTGTGCCCGCTGGGAGGCGCCTTGTCGCTGGGCGGCAAGCTCAGGCGGCTGAACTGGCTGCCGCGCCGCGCCGAGTGCGGCAAGCCCTGCCAGCGCTGCAAGGCGGCTTGCCGCTACGACGCCATCGAGCCCTCCGGCGAAGTGCGCTACGACAACTGCTTCCAGTGCCTGGACTGCGTGGGCATCTACCACGACGCGCAGCGCTGCGTGCCCGTGATCGTCCACCAGCGCACCGGCAAGCGCCTGGCCGTCCAGGTGGCGGCCGCGCCGGCGGCACTCCCCGCCGGGCCTGTGCCGGGCAAGGCACTGCCGCAGCGCGCCACCGGCACCCCATGACGCTCCACCCCGTACACACCATGCAAAGACGCACGCTTCTTTGGGCCGCGCTGGGCGGCCTGCCCTTCACCACCGCCCGCGCCGCAGCGCTGCCATGGCACAGCCGGCACCTGCAGGGCTTGGGCACCCACCTGCACCTGCAAGTGGCACATGCCCAACCCGCCCAGGCCGAGAAGGCGCTGTCGGCGGCACAAGCGGTGCTGCACGACATCGAGGCCGCCATGAGCCTGTTCCAGGCCGACAGCGAGCTGCAACGGCTCAACCGGGACGGCCGGCTGGCCCGTCCCAGCGCGCACCTGCTCAAGGTGCTGCGCGAAGCGCAATGGGTGGCCCGCCACAGCGCAGGGGCGTTCGACGTGACGGTGCAGCCGCTGTGGCTGCTGTCGGAGGCTGCCCGCCAGGCCGGCCGGCTGCCCACGGCCGCGGAACGCACGCAGGCCTTGTCGCTCGTGGGCTGGCAAGGCTTGAAGGTCACCGACCAGGCCGTCGAGCTCGCCCGCCCCGGCATGGCCGTCACCTTGAACGGCATCGCCCAGGGCTACGCGGCCGATGCCGTGCGGGCCACGCTCCAGGCGCACGGCATCGAGCACGCGCTCATCGATACCGGCGAATTCGGTGCCCTGGGACGCAATCCGCGCGGCCAGGACTGGACGCTGGGCGTGGAAGACCCGCACCGCGCCGGCCAGCTCATCACGGCCTTGGCCTTGGACGGCAACAGCCTGGCCACCTCCGCCGACAACCGCAGCGCCTTCACGCCGGACCATCGCCACCACCACATCTTCGACCCCTCCACCGGGGACTCGCCCTCCGGAATGAGCAGCATCACCGTGGCCGCCCGCAGTGCCATGCGGGCCGATGCGCTCACGAAAGTCATGTTCATGGCCCAGCCGGCGCTCATTCCACGGCTGGCCCAGCGCTGGCAAGTCGGCGTGCTGTGGGTCGATAAGCAGGGCCGCTGGGGAGCCACGCGCTCTTTGCGACTGGCCTGAGCAGCGCCGTCCCGCGCCGCCCGCCAGCCGATCAGGGCACGCCGGCCTGCTCCTGGGCGCTGCCGCCCGCGCGCCCCGTCAACCACTGCGTGATCAGCGCGGCCAGCGCCGCGATGTCGGCGGGCTTCACCAAGTGGTGGTCGAAACCCGCGGCGCGCGAGTGCGCCTGGTCGGCCTTTTGCCCGTAGCCGGTGAGCGCGATCACCAGCGACAGCCGCGTGGCCGGCAGCGCGCGCAGCCGCTGCGCCACCTCGAAGCCGTCCATGCCCGGCAGGCCGATGTCCAGCAGCACCACGTCCGGCTCGAAGGCCTTGGCCCGCTCCACCGCCTGCGGCCCACTATGCGCCGTTTCCACGCTGTGGCCCTCCATGCGCAGGAACAGGGCCACCGTGTCGGCCGCGTCCACGTTGTCGTCCACCACCAGCACCCGGCACACGGCCGGCGCCTGCGCGGGGTCGGCCTGTGGCGCCGGCTGCGGCGCGGGTGCGCCCACGCCGCTGAGGCAGGGCAGTTGCACCACGAACTCCGCCCCCTGGCCCGGCCCGGCGCTGCTGGCGTGCACCGTGCCGTGGTGCAACTGCACCAGGCGCTGCACCAGCGTCAGCCCAACGCCCAAGCCGCCCTGGCTACGGTCCAGCGAGCGCTGGCCCTGCTCGAACAGCTCGAACACGTTGGGCAGCAGCGCCGGCTCTATGCCCATGCCGTTGTCGCGCACGCTCACCAGCGCCACGCCCTGGCGCACCTGCAGCGACAGCTCGATGAGCCCGCCCTCCTGCGTGTACTTGGCCGCGTTGTTGAGCAGGTTGGACACCACCTGCGACAGCCGCGCGAAGTCGCCGCGCAGCCACACCGGCTCGGCGGGCAGTTGCGTGGTCAGCCGGTGGCGGCGCCCGTCCAGCATGGGCCGCGCCGTCTCCACGCCATGCGCCACCACGGCCAGCAGGTCTATGGGCTTCAACTGCAGGCTGATCTTGCCCTGGCTGATGCGGGCCACGTCCAGCAGCTCTTCCACCAGCTCCGTCATGTGCCGCACCTGGCGGTCCATCACGTCCGTGGCCCAGGACATGCGCGGCAGGCCCGGCGGGGCGATGCGGCGTATCACCTCCACCGCGTTGCGTATGGGCGCCAGCGGGTTGCGCAGCTCGTGCGAGAGCATGGCCAGGAACTCGTCCTTGCGCCGGTTCAGCGCCGTGAGCTGCTCCTGGGCGTGACGCCGCTCCTCGATCTCGGCCTGCAGCGTGCGGTACAGCCGCGCGTTCTCGAAGGCCAGCGCCGCGCGCTCGGACAGGGACTTCAGCAGCTCCCTGTCCTCCAGCGCCGCCACGTACAGCGCCCCCAGCACGCGCTGGCCGTGCACCAGCGGTGTGACCACGCCCTCCGGCAGCGCGCTTGGGGTGGCGGCCGGGCCTTCGTCCAAGGCCTCGCAGGGGTCCACGCCCACGTCCTGCGGCTGGCGGCTCTCCAGGGCCCGCGCAAAGGCGCGGCGCACGCAGGGCGCCATGTCCTGCAGCGCGACGTCGGAGAAGTCCGTGCCGTCCCCGTCCGTGCCCATGCCCGTATCCGTGTCGGCGTCCGTACCGCCGTCCTGCTCGCCGCGGCCCACCAGCAGCCGCTGCGGCGCGGCCTCGTCGTCGCTGCACAGCAGCAGCGCGGCGCAGGGGCTCAGCGCGGGCACCACCTGCTCCAGCAGCGCGCGCATGCCCACCCCGGCATCCAGCGAGGCGCTGAGCACGCCGCTCAGGTGCGACAGGAAATTGGAGCGCCACGTGGCGTGCTCCGCGGCACGGCGCGCGGCCTCGGCCGCGGCCAGCGCCACGCGCTGCTCGGCCTGGTGGCGCACGCGGCGCTGCATCACGTGCAGGTCCACGAACACCTGCACCTTGGAGCGCAGCACCTGCGGCACCACCGGGGACATGATGTAGTCCACCGCGCCCAGCTCGTAGCCGCGGTGCGTCTGCATCTCGTCGGCGTAGGCGGTGATGAAGATGATGGGCGTGTGCGCCGCGCGCTTGTACTGGCGGATCAGGCGTGCCGTCTCCAGCCCGTCCATGTCGGGCATGTTCACGTCCAGCAGGATCACGGCGAACTCGCGCCTGAGCACCTCGCGCAGCGCCTGCGCGCCGGAGTAGGCGGAGACGAGCTCCTGCCCCAGGTCCTCCAGCACCGCGCGGAACACCAGGTGCTTCTCCGCCAGGTCGTCCACGATGAGGATGCTGCTGGTGATGGCGTCCTCGTCCGCGGCCGGTGGGGGCGGCGTCGCGCCGGCAGGATTGAAGCTCATGGACACAGCCACCCCTTGAGCACGCTGAGCAGGTGCGACGGGTCCACGGGCTTGGACAGGTAGTCCCACGCGCCGGCTTCTATGCACTTCTGCCGGTCGCCCTTCATGGCCTTGGCCGTCACGGCCACCATGGGCAGCTCGCGCCCGCGCGGCAGGCGGCGGATGTGCTGCATGGTGGCCAGCCCGTCCATCTCCGGCATCATGATGTCCATCAGCACGATGTCTATGGCGGGGTCGCTCTCCACCATGCGTATGGCCTCGCGGCCGTTGTCGGCCGAGACGATCTCCATGCCGTGGTCGTCCAGCACGGTGGCCAGCGCGAAGATGTTGCGCATGTCGTCGTCGACGATGAGCGCCTTGCGCCCGCGCAGCGAGCGCCGCGCGCCGCCCACGGCCTCCACCGCCTGCGCCGCGGCCTCCGGCAGCTCCGCCGCGTTGCGGTGCAGCGCCACGCAGGCCTGGCCCAGCAGCTCCTGCGCGCTGGTGGCCGGCAGCAGGCGGAAACCCCCGCGCTGGCGCTGCCAGGGCCCGTCGTGCCTGCCCTCCGGCATCCACAGCACCACGGGCAACTGCAGCCCAAGCGGGTGCGACTCCATGGCCTCGCGCACGTCGCCCGGCGCCAGGCCGCCCAACCGCGCATCGGCCACCAGCGCGTCGGCCTCACGCAGTTGCGCGTGCAAGGCGGCGCCGTCCTGCGCGGCGACCAGCTCCACGCCGGGGCCCAGGGCCTGGGCCAGCGCCCGGCGGTCCTCGGGGTCCGGCAGCGCCACCAGCAGCCGCCGCGTGGGCCGCAGCGCGTACTGGTGCAGCGCGGCCAGCGCCTGGTCCAGCTCGTCACGCGACTGCAGCGGCTTGGCGATGAAGCGCAGCGCGCCGGCCTCCAGCGCCTGCTCGCGCGCGTCGTCGGTGGAGATCACGCACACCGGCAGGTGGCGCGTGCGCGCGTCGGCCTGCAGCCGCCGCAGGATGCGCCAGCCCGCCATGTCGGGCAGGTGGATGTCCAGCGTCACCATGGACGGCCGGTACTCGCAGGCCATGGCCAGGCCGCTGGCGCCCGTGGTGGCCACCAGGCCCTTGAAGCCGGCCTGCCGCGCCGACTCCAGCATCACCTTGGCGAAGCCCAGGTCGTTTTCCACGATGAGCAGCACCAGGTCGCCGCCCATCACGTGGCGGCGGTCGTCGTCGGCCAGGTTGTCGAAGGCGTCGGGCTCCACCTCCGGCGCGGGCAGCGGCCGCGCCGCCTCGGCCGCCGCGGCGGCCATGCGCGGCGGCGCGGGCCACGCGGCCTCGCGCGCGGGCAG
>NZ_BCTC01000017.1 GCF_001571085.1 Azohydromonas lata NBRC 102462 | reverse complement strand
CCGTCAATCGTTCCGATGATGTCGGCGATGCGGTGCGAGCCGGACTCGATGCGCCGCATCGTCCCCACCACCTGCGCCACCACCTCCCCGCCCTTGACGGCCACTTCCGAGGCGCCCAACGCGAGCTGATTGGCCTGCAGCGCGTTGTCGGCGTTGTGCTGCACGGTGCTGCCCAACTGCTCCATGGAGGAGGCCGTCTGCTGCAGCGAGCTGGCCTGCTGCTCGGTGCGCTGGTTGAGGTCCTGCGTGCCCTGGGCGATCTGCGCGCTGGCCGAGGCCACGCCCTCGGCGTTGCGGCGCACGTCGGCCACGGTGTGGGCGAGATGGTCACGCATGGCCGCCAGCGCCTGCAGCATGCGTGCGGCCTCGTCGCGGCCGCTGGTGTCCATGTCCATGCTCAGGTTGCCCTGGGCCACGGCCTGCGCCACGCCCAGCGCCTGCGCCATGGGCCGGGTGATGGAGGCCGTCACCCAGGCCCCCAGGCCGACGGCCAGCAGCCCGGCCAGCGCGCAGGCCGCCAGCAGCAGCCAGCGGCTTTGGGCATAGGCCTGCGCCGCGGCCTGCACTTCGTCGCCCGCCTGCTGCGTGCCCAGCGCGATGAGCGCCTGCACGGCCGCCAGCAGCGCCTGCACCTGCGGCGTGCCGTCGCGGCCCAGGCGTGCCACGGCCTCCTGGCGCCTGTCCTCCAGCGCCATCTTCACGATCTCCAGCGCCGTCGCGCCGGATTGGACGTCGGCCTGCGCGATCTGCTGCAAGTGCTGCTGCTCGGCCGGCGTGCCGCCGCCGGCGCCGTTGAGCGCTTGCCTGAGCTGCGCCAAGGCGGCCTCGACCTGGTGCTGCGCCTGCTCGAAGCCCGCGCGCTGCGCCTGGCGCTGCGCGTCGTCGTCGGCCAGCAGCACGTTGCGCACGGCCATGGCGCGCGCGCTGGCGGCGTGCAGGAGCTGGTGCGCCAGCTCCTGGCGCACGCTCATCTCGCCGGCATAGCGCTCAAAGGACTGGTGCTCCCGTCCCAGCGTGTGCAGCGTGCCCGCCGATACCGCCCACAACAGCAGCACCAGCACGCCGAACACCATGGCCAGCCGGTTGCGCACCGACAGGTTCCTCAGCCTCATGTTCGTCTCCCTCGTCGCTCTTCTTGTGCGCCTGCGGGCCTGTCCCTGAGCGCAATGCCGACCCATCGGTCAGGAATTTGTGTCATCTTGTTATGGGATGGCGCCGGGAAACAGGGTGTTTAACCCTTAGAGCGGGGAGGGCGAGGCAGGCTGCACAACCCTGATCAGGGCTTGCCTGGGCGTGAGCGGGGACAATGCGGGGTTTGCCTGAAGAAGTCCTGCCGCCGTGTCCCAACTGCCTTTGAACGCCAAGCCGATCACCTCGTGGCGCCCGTATTGGGCCAAGCGCTTCGGCACGGCCAAATTCCTGCCCACCAGCCGCGAGGAGATGGACGCGCTGGGCTGGGACAGTTGCGACGTGGTGCTGGTCACCGGCGACGCCTACGTGGACCACCCGAGCTTCGGCATGTCCGTCATCGGCCGGGTGCTGGAGGCGCAGGGTTTTCGCGTCGGCATCATTGCCCAGCCGGACTGGCAAAGCGCCGAGCCCTTCCGCGCGCTGGGCAAGCCCAACCTCTTCTGGGGCGTCACCGCGGGGAACATGGATTCCATGATCAACCGCTACACGGCCGACCGGAAGATCCGCAGCGACGACGCCTACACCCCCGGCGGCCAGGGCGGCTCGCGCCCCGACCGCGCCTGCCTGGTCTATGCGCAGCGCTGCCGCGAGGCCTTCCCCGAGGTGCCCATCGTCATCGGCGGCATAGAGGCCTCGCTGCGCCGCATCTCGCACTACGACTACTGGCAGGACAAGGTGCGCCGCTCCATCCTGGTGGACGCCAAGGCCGACCTGCTCCTCTACGGCAACGCCGAGCGCGCGCTCATCGAGGTCGCCCACCGCCTGGGCCGCCGCGAGCCCGTGGAGAGCATCACCGACGTGCGCGGCACCGCCTTCATGCGCCGCAGCAACGACCCCACCGCCCTGGGCTGGTTCGAGCTGGACTCCTCCGAGGTGGACCGCCCGGGACGCATTGACGAGCACATCAACCCCTACCTCACGACCGAGGAGCAGGCTGCCGCGAAAGGCGGCTCCTGCGCCAAGGAGGAGAGCCAGCAGGGCCCGGCGGACGGCCAGGCCGGCGAGGGCGCCGCGACGCCGCAAGGCGAGCCCGGCGTGGCCGTGGTCGCCATGCCCGTGAGCCGCAAGACCGGGCGCATCGCCCTGCCGCCGCGCGAGAAGACCGTGATCCGGCTGCCCAGCTTCGAGCAGGTCAAGAGCGATCCCGTGCTCTACGCCCACGCCAACCGCGTGCTGCACCTGGAGACCAACCCCGGCAACGCCCGCGCGCTGGTGCAGCGCCATGGCGAGCGCGACGTGTGGATCAACCCGCCGCCCATCCCGCTGACCACGGCGGAGATGGACCACGTCTTCGACCTGCACTACGCCCGCAGCCCGCACCCGCGCTACGCGGACGAGAGCGGCCGCCACGACGGTGCGACCAAGATCCCGGCCTGGGAAATGATCCGCTTCAGCGTGAACATCATGCGGGGCTGCTTCGGTGGCTGCACCTTCTGCTCCATCACCGAGCACGAGGGCCGCATCATCCAGAGCCGCAGCGAGGACTCCGTGATCCGCGAGATCGAGGAGATGCGCGACAAGGTGACGGGCTTCACCGGCGTGGTCTCCGACCTGGGCGGCCCAACGGCCAACATGTACCGCCTGGGCTGCCGCAGCCCCGAGATCGAAGCCGCCTGCCGCAAGCCCAGCTGCGTCTACCCGGACGTCTGCCAGAACCTGCGCACCGACCACGCCCCGCTCATCAAGATGTACCGCCGCGCCCGCGCGCTGCCCGGGGTCAAGAAGATCCTCATCGGCTCCGGCCTGCGCTACGACCTGGCGGTGAAGTCGCCGGAGTACATCAAGGAGCTCGTCACGCACCACGTCGGCGGCTACTTGAAGATCGCCCCGGAGCACACCGAGGGCGGGCCGCTGTCCAAGATGATGAAGCCCGGCATCGGCACCTACGACCGCTTCAAGCAGCTCTTCGAGCAGTTCAGCGCCGAGGCGGGCAAGCAGCAGTTCCTGATCCCGTACTTCATCGCCGCGCACCCGGGCACCAGCGACGAGGACATGATGAACCTCGCCCTCTGGCTCAAGCGCAACGGCTTCCGGGCGGACCAGGTGCAGACCTTTTATCCGTCGCCCATGGCCACGGCCACGGCCATGTACCACTCCGGCATGAACCCGCTCAAGGGCATCAGCCGCGACGCGGCCAAGGGCGAGAAGGTGGACGTCGTCCGCGGCGAGCGGCGGCGCCGGCTTCACAAGGCCTTCCTGCGCTACCACGACCCCAACAACTGGCCGCTGCTGCGCGACGCGCTCAAGGACCTGGGCCGCGCCGACCTCATCGGCAACGGCAAGCACCACCTCATCCCGACCTTCCAGCCGGCCACCGACGGGGCGTATCAAAGCGCGCGGCGCAAGAACAGCACGGCGGCCGGGGCGCGGGCGTCCGTGGCCAAGCCGGGCGGGAAAGTGGGGATGCCGCAGGCGGCGACGGGCGGCAAGGCGCCCACGGTGCTGTCCGGGGGCAAGACCGCCGTGTCAGGCGGCAAGGCCGGGATGGCTGGCGGCCGACCGGGTGCGGCCGGTGCACAGGCGCCCAAAGGTGGCGTCTCCTACGCCAAGCCCGCCGGCGCGGCGCCGCGCCGCGGCACGCTGCTGACGCAGCACACGGGGCTGCCGCCGCGCGAGACAGGCGGGCGGCCGGCACCGGCCAAGGCGGGCGGGCGCAAGGGGCGCTGAACCGCCGGACCCCGCGCCCTCTTGGGGCGCGCCGGGCAGGGCACTGTCGGCGGCCGACCTGTTCGTGATTTGAGCCTTATCCAGGCGTCATCCGGGCGCGGCGGGCGGTTGGGCGGCGTCGCCGGACGCCTGCAAATCCGCCGGCTGGTCGATGTCCACCAGCACTCCCGCGTCGTCCACGTCCACCTGCTCCAGCGCCAGCCCAACCAGCAGCGGCCCCGCGCCGCGGTCGCCCTGCAGCGTCAGCAGCTTGGGCCGGTGCTCCACGCCGAACCCCACCGGGTTGCCGCGCTGTCCGTCGAAGTAGGGCGCCACGACCGCTTCTCCGGCCTCCAGCCGCCGCGCCAGCGCCTGCAGCGTGCCGGCCTGGACGAAAGGCATGTCGGCCAGCCCCACCAGCACCGGGCCGGGCGGCAGTTGCGCCACGGCCTGGGCCAGCGTCGTGCCCAAGCCCTCCTCGCTGCGGGAGCAAAGAAGCGGCACGCCGCCCAAGGCCTCCACCCGCCGCGCCAACGCTTCGTCCGTGCCGCGCAGCGCCACGTGTACGGCACCCAGCGCGCTTGCCCAGGTGCGCAGGCTGCGCTCCAGCAGCGTGTCGCCCTGCGCCAGGCGCACCTGGCGCTTGTCGGCCCCGAAACGCCTGGAAAAGCCGCCGGCCAGCAGCAGGGCCTGAACCGCGCTCACGCGTCCACCCGGCAGGCCGGCGCCTCGGCGGCGGCCGCCTCCAGCGCGGACACGGCAGCGCGGCGCTGGCGCGTCTCCTCGGCGCGGCAGCACTGGACCAGCTCGGCCGCGATGGCCACCGCGATCTCCGGCGGCGTGCGGCTACCCAGGTCCAACCCGGCCGGGCCGCGCAGCCGGGCGATGGCCTGCGGCGCCAGGTCGAACAGCGCCAGCCGCTCGCGCCGCGCCGCCGTGCTCTTGAACGAGCCCATGGCGCCCACGTAGAAGGCCGCGCCGGGCAGCGCCTCCAGCAGCGCCAGGTCGTCCAGCTTGGGGTCGTGCGACAGGGCCACCACGGCGGTGCCGGCGTCGGGTTTCAGGGCGATCAGCTCGTCGTCCGGCATGCCTGAGAGGCGCCGCGCGGGGAGGTCCGCCGGCCAGCTCTGCAGGTACTCGGGGCGCGGGTCTATGACGAAGACCTCGAAGTCCAGCGTGCGCGCAATGGGCGCGAGATACCGCGACACCTCCGCCGCGCCCACGAGCACCAGGCGCCGCCGCGGGCCCAGCCGCTGGGTGAAGACGCCTTCGCTCAGCGCGCTCGCGTCCCCGGGCAGCGCGGCGCGCACGCGCGAGGCGCCGCCGGGCAAATCGATCTCGCGCACGCAGCCCTGGCCGGCGTCTATGAGGCGCAGCGCCTCTTGAAAATCCGCCAGCGGCGCGGGCTCGGCCCACAGGTCCAGGCTGCCGCCGCAGGGCAGGCGCAGGCGGGCACGCTCCTCGTCGCTGCGGCCGTAGACCAGGCGGCGCGGGGCGGCCAGGCCCGTGGCGTCGGCCTGCAGCAGGGCCATGAGGTCGTCCTCCACGCAGCCGCCGGAGACGGAGCCGGCCACGCGGCCGTCCTCGCACAGCAGCGCCATCGCCCCCACCGGGCGCGGCGCCGAGCCGTAGGTGCCCAGCACCGTGGCGCTCCAGCAGCGTTGGCCCTGGCCGGCCCAGGCCAGGGCGGCGCGCATGATTTCCAGATCGACGGCGTCCATGGATCTATCCCTCGTTTCTTTCTGGGCTCAGACCGCCAGCATGCGCAGCCGCGCCCGCACGTCGTTGCCGTCGATGAGCAGCTCGCCCACCGACACCGGCAACTTGAAGCGGCGCGGCCCGGCGCTGCCCGGGTTGACCCACAGCACGCCGGCGCTTTCGGCGCAGGCCGGCTTGTGCGAGTGGCCGGACACGACCACGCGCACGCCCGGCGGCAGCGGCCTGGGCGCTTCCTTCACGTCGTGCACCACGCACACGCGCACGCCTTGCACGTCCAGCAGCACGGTGTGGGGCAGCTCCAGCGCCCAGGCGGTGCGGTCGTTGTTGCCGCGGACGACCGTCAGCGGGGCGATGGCTTCCAACTGTCGCAGCAGCTCTGGCGGGCCGATGTCGCCGGCGTGGATCACGGCGTCGTAGCCTTGCAGCGCCGCCAGCGCCTGCGGGCGCAGCAGGCCGTGGGTGTCGGAGATGAGGGCAATGCGGGGCATGGCGGGCGAGGGTGAGCGGTCAGGCCTTGGGCGGCTCGCCGGCCATGAACATCAGCTCCCAGATGTGGCCGTCCAGGTCCTCGAAGGCGTGGCCGTACATGAAGCCGTGGTCCTGGGCCGGGCGCGGGATGCGCCCGCCCGCGGCGGCCGCCTGCGCCACCAGGCCGTCCACCTGCGCGCGGCTGCTGCAGGAGATGCAGATCAGCGCCTCGGTGGCGCGGTGGGCGTCGGCGATCCGCTTGTCGCCGATGAAGCCCTGGAAGAAGGGCTCGCTCAGCAGCATCACGTGGATGTTGGGACCCACCACCATGCAGGTCGCCAGCTCGTTGCTGAAGCGCTCGTCGAAGGTGAAGCCCAGCCGGGTGAAGAAGTCGATGGAGCGCTGCAAATCCTTGACCGGCAGGTTGACGTAGATCTGGTCGTGCATGGCGGGCTCTCCTCGGGTCGTGATGGGCGGGCCAACAGGGCAGGGCGCGCGCCCGCGGCTGGGCGCGGCGGGCGCGATGGTAGGCCCGGCAGAGCGGCTGGTGTACAGGCACCGGCAAAGTGCGGGCCGGGGCGGGCGCCGGAGTCGTTGCGCTTGACATGGGGTTTGCGCGGCGGGCTTCGCCGGTGCTTTCGGCCTCGCCCACAATCCCGGAATGAGTGATTGCATTGAATTCATTCCCAACAACAGCCAGGGCCTGCCCCCGCCGCAGCTCATGGTGCTGCTGCATGGCGTGGGGGCGGACGCGGCGTCCATGATCCCCACGGCCCGCGCGCTGCAGCGCGAGTTCCCGCAGGCGGCGCTGCTGATCCCGGAAGGCTTTGACGACTTCGACGGCGGCCCCCAGGGGCGGCAGTGGTTCTCGGTGAGCGGCGTCACCGAGGAGAACCGGCCGCAGCGCGTGGCCGCGGCGCGCGAGCGCTTCGTGGCGTGGCTGCGCGCGGCGCAGCAGCGGCTGCGCGCCACGCCCGCGGTGACGGCGCTGGTAGGCTTTTCGCAGGGCGCCATCCTGGCGCTGGAGACGGCGCAGGCCGAGGACGGGCTGGCCGGCCGGGTGCTGGCCTTCGGCGGCCGCTACGCCGTGTTGCCGGACCACGCCCCGCGCGAAACCACGCTGCACCTGCTGCATGGCGCGCAGGACACGGTGATGCCCACGCGCCACGCCCGCGAGGCGCTGGAGCGGCTGGCGCTGCTGGGCGGCGACGCCACGCTGGACATCGCCGAGGGCGTGGGCCACGAGCTGCACCCCGCCCTGCTGGACGAGGCCATCCACCGGTTGCGCACCCACATCCCGCACCGCACCTGGCAGGCGGCGCTGGGTGCGGTGTCCAGCGCGCAGCGCGGGGGGGATGGCGAGCATTGAGGAGGGCGGGAGGCGGACGGCACCGCAGCCGTGCGCTGCGCGGCAGGCTGGGAGGCTGAGGTATCTCGCCAGCGCAGGCACCGCGCTCTCAACTTCGTCATTCCCGCGAAGGCGGGAATCCAGGAGGCCCCACGCTGGAGCGCAGAGACGACGCAGGAACACCGCGGTTTTTGGCTTCGCTACACCGGCCTGGAAGCTCACGGCTGACTTGGGGGCTGCCTGGATTCCCGCCTTCGCGGGAATGACGAGGTAGGGAGCGAAACGTCTGCGCTGATGGGGTGCCGCGGCTGGGCAACCTTCTACGGACAACACCGCACAGTCCCGATCAGTCACCGCCCCTACGCCGCCACCCCGCAAAATCCGGCATCCGCCGCCACTTTCCCCGGCCGTCCGCTCACTTGCCGACTGTTCATTCCCATGCTCTTCCTGCTTTCGCCATCCAAAGCCCTGGATTACGACACCCCCACGCCGCCGTCCGCGCTGCAGCGCGCCACGCTGCCTGCGTTCACGGATGAAGCGGCCGGGCTGATCGACCTCCTCAAGCCCAAGACGCCGGCCGAGATCGGCGCCCTCATGGACCTTTCCGGCCCCTTGTCCACGCTCAACGTGGCCCGCTACGCCGCCTGGTCCACCACCTGCGACGACGACAACAGCAAGCCCGCCGTGCTCGCCTTCGACGGCGACGTCTACGACGGCCTGGACGCCAAGACCCTCGCCGTGGACGACCTGGCATGGGCGCAACAGCACCTGGCCATCCTCTCCGGCCTCTACGGGGTGCTGCGCCCGCTGGACCGGCTGCAGCCCTACCGGCTGGAGATGGGCACGCGCCTGGCCAATCCGCGCGGCAAGGATTTGTATGCCTGGTGGGGCACGCGCATTGCCGACCATCTGCGCGCGCAGCTCGCGCAGGACCCGCAGCCCGTGCTGGTCAACCTCGCCTCGCAGGAGTACTTCAAGGCGGTGGACCGCAAGGCGTTGCCGGCGCTGCGCATCGTCGAGTGCGTGTTCGAGGACTGGAAGGGCAGCGGCTACAAGGTGGTGAGCTTTTGGGCCAAGCGGGCACGGGGGCTGATGGCGCGCTGGGCCATCCTCAACCGCGCCGCCCGCGTGGAGGCGCTGCGCGAGTTCGACGCCGACGGCTACCGCTTCGATGCCGCCGCCTCCACCGACGACAGGCTGGTCTTCCGCCGCCGCGCGGCCGCCTGAGCCCGCGCCCTGCGGGGCCGCCGCGAGACCTCACGACCAATCACGGGAATTCGACATGAGCCAGCAGATCACGCCGGAATTGCGCCAATGGATCATCGACCAGGCCCGCGCCGGCCACCGGCCCGAGGCCGTGGTGGCGGCCATGCGTGCCAGCGGCTGGGATGAGGCCGTGGCGCTGGACGCGCTGGAGACCACGTTGCAGGGCTTCATGGACTCGCTGCAGAAGCCGGCCGTGCAGCCCGCGCCGCCGGCGCTGTCGGCCGTGCCCGAGCCTGACCTGCGCCAGCAGCCCAGCATCGTGGCGGTGGGCGGGCATGAGGTGAAGGTGCTGATGGCGATGCACAGCCCGCGCGTGGTGGTGTTTGGCGGGCTGTTGTCGGAAGACGAGTGCGACCAGCTCGTGGAGCTGGCCCGTCCGCGCCTGGCGCGCTCGGAAACGGTGGACACGACCACGGGCGGCAGCGAGGTCAACGCCGCCCGCACCAGCTCCGGCATGTTCTTCAGCCGGTGCGAAACGGCGCTGCACCAGCGCATCGAGGAGCGCATCGGCGCGCTGGTGAACTGGCCGGTGGACCACGGCGAGGGGCTGCAGATCCTGCGCTACGGGCCGGGCGCCGAGTACCGGCCGCACCACGACTACTTCGACCCCGCGCAGCCGGGCACGCCGGCCATCCTGCAGCGCGGCGGCCAGCGCGTGGGCACGCTAGTGATGTACCTGAACACCCCGGAGCAGGGCGGCGCGACGATCTTCCCCGACGTGGGCCTGGAAGTCGCGCCCATCAAGGGCAACGCCGTGTTCTTCAGCTACGCCCGCCCGCACCCCGACACCCGCACCCTGCACGGCGGCGCGCCGGTGATCACCGGGGAGAAGTGGGTCGCCACGAAGTGGCTGCGGCAGCGGGTGTTCGTGTGAGGGGCTGAGCGGCGGCAGTGGCGCCTGGCTGGCTGGGAAGCCGCAGTCCGCAGTCCGCAATCCGCAGTCCGCAGTCCGCAGTCCGCAGTCCGCAGCCGGGTCGGTAGCCGGTAGCCGGTAGCCGGTCAGCTTCGCTTACTACCTCGTCATTCCCGCGAAGGCGGGAATCCAGGCGGCCCCCAAGTCGGCCGCCAGCTCACAAGTCGGCGCCACAAGGCCAAAAACGCGTTGTTCCTGCGCTGTCCCTGCGCTCTGACGTTAGGGCCGCCTGGATTCCCGCCTTCGCGGGAATGACGGAATAGAGCGCGAAGCGTCGTTGCTGACGTGATGCCGAGTCCCCACAGGGTTCCCCGGACAGCAGTGCGCCTTCGCGGGAATGACGGAATAGAGGAGCGAAGCGTCGTTGCTGACGCGATGCCGAGTTCCCACCGTGTTCCCCGGACAGCAGCACGCCTTCGCGGGCATGACGTCGCAGGGGGCGAAGCGCCTTGGCTGACGGGAGGCCAAAGCACCCCAGCTTTCCCGAGCGCTCAATGCAAAACGTCGCCGAAGTGGCGACGTTTTCACTTTCATGGGCGGTCCGCGCCTTGCACGCGGGCCGCTGGCCTTGACGACCTCAGCGCTTGGGCTGCGTCAGCCGCGCGCCGCCGCCGGTGAGGGCGGAGCGGCGGGGCTCGTCGCGGCGCGGCTGTTGGGCCGACTGCGGCTGGGCCGCGCGCGGCGCGCTGGCCGGCGCAGAGCCATGCGGGCGATGCCCGCCATGCGGTGCCGCCGCGGCCGGACGGCCCTGGCCGCCGCCGTTGCCGCCACCCGCGGCCGGACGGCCGCTGCCCTGGCCCGCCGGACGGCCGCCACCCTGGCCCGCCGGACGGCCGCCACCCTGGCCCGCCGGACGACCGCTGCCTTGCGCAGCCGGACGCCCGCCGCCCTGGCCCGCAGGCCGGCCACCGCCGCTGTTGCCCGCGGCCGGACGGCCCTGGCCACCGCGGCCACCGCCGCCACCGGCCGGACGCGCACCGCGCCCGCCGGCACCGGCACCCACGCCGATGACCATGCGGCCCAGCACGATGGGCTCGGCCTTCTCGCCCGCCGGGGGCTCGAAGCCGGCCACCGTCTCGCGCGGAATGCTGCGCTTGATCAGCTTCTCGATGTCGCGCAGGAACAGCTCCTCGTCCGCGCACACCAGGCTCAGCGCCTCGCCCTGCGCGCCGGCACGGCCGGTGCGGCCGATGCGGTGCACGTAGTCCTCGGGCACGTTGGGCAGCTCGTAGTTGACGACGTGCGGGAGCTGGTCGATGTCGATGCCGCGCGCGGCGATGTCGGTGGCCACCAGCACCTGCAGCGTGCCGGCCTTGAACTCGGAAAGCGCCTTGGTGCGCGCACCCTGGCTCTTGTTGCCGTGGATGGCCATGGCGCTGATGCCGGCGTCGTTGAGGTACTCGGCCAGGCGGTTGGCGCCGTGCTTCATGCGCGTGAAGACGAGCACCTGGTGCCAGTCGCCCTGGCGGATGAGGTGCGCCAGCAGCCCCTTCTTGCCGTCGCGGCCCACGGGGTGGACCTTCTGCGCGATGGTGTCGGCCGTGGCGTTGCGGCGGGCCACTTCGATCAGCTCGGGCTTGTTGAGCAGCCGCTCGGCCAGCGCCTTGATGTCGTCGCTGAAGGTCGCGGAGAACAGCAGGCTCTGCTTCTGCGCCGGGACGATGGCCAGCACCTTCTTGATGTCGTGGATGAAGCCCATGTCCAGCATGCGGTCGGCTTCATCGAGCACGAAGATTTCGACCTTGCTCAGGTCCAGCGTGCCTTGCTGGTGGTGGTCCAGCAGGCGGCCCGGCGTGGCCACCAGGATGTCCACGCCACGCTTGAGGCGGTCGATCTGCGGCTGCATGCCCACGCCGCCGAACATCACCATGCTGGTCAGCTTGAGGTACTTGCCGTAGGTGCGCACGCTCTCTTCGACCTGGGCGGCCAGCTCGCGGGTGGGCGTCAGCACCAGCGCACGGATGGGCACGCGGCCGCGCGCGTCACGCACGGCGGGCTGCGACGCCAGGCGGTGCAGCATCGGGAGGGTGAAGCCGGCGGTCTTGCCGGTGCCGGTCTGGGCGCCGGCCAGCAGGTCCACGCCGCGCAGCACGGTGGGGATGGCCTGGGCCTGGATGGGGGTGGGCGTTTCGTAACCCTGCTCGCTGACGGCGCGCAGGATGGGCTCGGCCAGGCCGAGATCTTGGAAGTTCATGCAATGGGCCCCCGTGGGGGGCTCTGGGCGCGCCTGCTGCCGCTGCGTGTGCAGGGCACCAGTCGGAGGCGGCACTAAGGAAGAGTGTCCGAAACGACTGCGGCGCCATGACTGGAAGCGGCACCGCAAGCCTGTGATTGTAGTGAGCACCGAGCGGGCATCCTTCACGTGCTCGCCAATGGCGTTGAATACGGCCGGGTATGGCGCGAGCGGCGACAATGGAGGATTCGGCCGGCCGGTCTGCTTTGTGTGCGCGCGGCCATCCCTTACGACAGTCTCATCCAGCAAAGAAACGCCCATGGCCCAGTACGTGTTCACCATGAACCGCGTCACCAAGACGGTTCCCCCCAAGCGCCAGATCCTCAAGGAGGTCTCGCTGTCCTTCTTCCCCGGCGCCAAGATCGGCGTGCTGGGCCTCAACGGGTCGGGCAAGTCCACGCTGCTCAAGATCATGGCCGGCCTGGACAAGGAAATCGACGGTGAAGCCGTCCCCATGCCCGGCATCAAGATCGGCTACCTGCCCCAGGAACCGCTGATCGCGCCTGAGCTGACCGTGCGCGAGGCCGTGGAGCAGGGCATCGGCGGCGTGCTGGAAGCCAAGAAGCGCCTGGACGAGGTCTACGCCGCCTACGCCGAGCCGGACGCCGACTTCGACGCCCTGGCCGCCGAGCAAGGGGAGCTGGAAGCCATCATCGCCGCCGCCGGCAGCGAGAACACCGAGCACCTGCTGGAAGTCGCCGCCGACGCGCTGCGCCTGCCGCCCTGGGACGCCACCATCGGCAACCTCTCCGGCGGCGAAAAGCGCCGCGTCGCGCTGTGCCGCCTGCTGCTGTCCAAGCCCGACATGCTGCTGCTGGACGAGCCCACCAACCACTTGGACGCCGAATCGGTGGAATGGCTGGAGCAGTTCCTGCAGCGCTTCGGCGGCACCGTGGTGGCCATCACCCACGACCGCTACTTCCTGGACAACGCCGCCGAGTGGATCCTGGAGCTCGACCGCGGCCACGGCATCCCCTGGAAGGGCAACTACTCCGACTGGCTGGACCAGAAGGAAAAGCGCCTGGAGCAGGAGCAGAAGACCGAAGACGCCCGCATGAAGGCCATGAAGCAGGAGCTGGAGTGGGTGCGCAAGAACGCCAAGGGCCGCCAGGCCAAGAGCAAGGCGCGCCTGGCCCGCTTCGAGGAGCTGAGCGACGTCGAATACCAGAAGCGCAACGAGACCAACGAAATCTTCATCCCCGTGGCCGAGCGCCTGGGCAATGAAGTGATCGAGTTCAAGAACGTCTCGAAGTCCTTCGGCGACCGCGTGCTCATCGACAACCTGAGCTTCAAGGTCCCGGCCGGCGCCATCGTCGGCATCATCGGCCCCAACGGCGCGGGCAAGTCCACGCTGTTCCGGCTGATCCAGGGCGTGGAGCAGCCGGACGTGGGCGAAGTCTCCATCGGCAAGACCGCCAAGCTGGCTTTCGTGGACCAGAGCCGCGAAGGCCTGGCCGGCGACAAGACGGTGTGGGAAGACGTCTCCGGCGGCCTGGACAACATCGTGGTGGGCAAGTTCGTCATGCCCTCGCGCGCCTACATCGGTCGCTTCAACTTCAAGGGCAACGACCAGCAGAAGCTGGTCAAGAACCTCTCCGGCGGTGAGCGCGGCCGCCTGCACTTGGCCAAGACCCTGGCCCAGGGCGGCAACGTGCTGATGCTGGACGAACCGTCCAACGACCTCGACGTCGAAACCCTGCGCGCGCTGGAAGACGCGCTGCTGGAGTTCGCCGGCAGCGCCATGGTCATCAGCCACGACCGCTGGTTCCTGGACCGCATCTGCACCCACATCCTGGCCGCCGAAGGCGACAGCCAGTGGTACTTCTACGACGGCAACTACCAGGAGTACGAAGCCGACAAGAAGCGCCGCCTGGGTGAAGAGGGCGCCCGCCCGCACCGCCTGCGCTTCAAGGCCCTGAAGTAAGGCCGGCGGCCCGGGGCGCGCTGCGACGCGCCCCGTGGCGTGAACGAATCCGCGCCGCAGGGCGCAGCGATGCGGAACCCGCCCGGCCTGGGCAAAGTCCCAGACCATGTGCCCAAGCGGCCGCCCTGCGGCGGCCGCAGTCACTTTTCACCCCGCAGTGCCGCCCGCGATGTCGTTCCGCCGCTCCCCCCGCCGTTCCCCCTGCGGTTCTTCCCGCAGCGTCTCATCCCTGCGCGCCTGGCTGCCGCGCCTGGCCGCCCCGGCGCTGCTGCCGCTGCTGCTGGCGGGCTGCGCCTCGGTGCAGGTGCCCTCGTTCCTGCAGGGGCTCATCCCCTCGTCGTCCTCCTCGTCCAGCGAGCTCACGCCCAAGCCGCCCGGCGCGCCGCTGCCCGCCGCGGCCGCCACGCCGCCCGGCGGGCTGCAGCCCTTTGCCAGCGTCATCCGCGGCGCCAAGCGCACGGAGGGCTTCATCACCCTGTGGCAGAAGGACGAGAAGGTCTGGCTGGAGCTGGACCCCGAGGATTTCAACCGCCCCTTCTTCCTCTCGCCCAAGATCGCCCAGGGCATAGGCGAGGGCGGCGTGTTGGGCGGCACCATGGTGCAGCGCAACGGCAAGGTGGGGCGGGCGCAGGTCGTGGAGTTCCGCCGCGTGCACAACCAGGTGCAGATGGTGGCGACCAACCCCGAGTACGTCGCCCGCCCCGGCACGCCGCAGGCGCGCGCGGTGGAGGCCGGCTTCGCGCAAAGCCTGCTGGCCAGCTCCAGCGTCGCCAGCCAGCCGCACCCCGAGCGCAAGAGCGTGCTGGTGGAGGCCAACCCGCTGTTCCTGGTGGACCTGCTGGGCCTGTCGCAGTCGCTGCAGCGCGCGTACCGCCAGGGCTACGCGCTGGACGGGCGGCACACGAGCTTCACCAGCGTGCGCGCCACGGCCGACCAGGTGGTGTTCAACGTGCAGGCGCACTACGCCACCGCCACCATCGCCGTGCCGCAACCCGGCTCGCCGCCGGGCGCGCCGCAGCCCAGCGCGCCGGACACGCTGCCGGACGCGCGCAGCATGTTCGTGGGCCTGTACTACTCGCTGGCCAAGCTGCCGGAGCAGCCCATGGCGCCGCGCAAGGCCGACCCGCGCATCGGCCACTTCACCACCGTGGTCCAGGACTTCAGCGACGACCTGGCGCGCACGCCCAAGCAGCGCTTCGTCAACCGCTGGCGGCTGGAGAAGCAGGACCCGGCCGCGCCGCTGTCCGAGCCGGTGAAACCCATCACCTTCTGGCTGGACCGCACCATTCCCGAGAAGTACCGCGAGGCCATCTCGCGGGGCATCCTGGCCTGGAACGCCGCCTTCGAGCCCCTGGGCTTCAAGAACGCCATCCGCGTGCAGGTGCAGCCCGCCGGGGCGGACTTCGACACCTTCGACGTGGGCATGCCCTCGGTGCGCTGGATGACCAACGCCGAGGCCAGCTTCGGCGCCATAGGCCCCAGCCAGGTGGACCCGCGCACCGGCGAGATCCTGGACGCGGACATCAGCTTCGAGAGCCTGTCCTCGCGCGCCATACGCAACCTGCGCTCGCAGGTGCTGGGCGCCAAGCTGATGCAGGACTGGCCCGCGCTCATGCAGTCCGGCCCCGGCGCCGACGCGCAGATGGCCGCCTCGCCGCGCGAGGCCGCGGGCGGCGTGCAGACGGCGCTGTCGCAGGCCTCAGGCGAGAGCTGCCACTACGCCGAGGCCGCGGCCGAGCAGCTCGGCTATGCGCTGGACGTGATGGAGGCCCGCGGCGAGCTGGACCCGTCCAGCCCCGAGGCGCAGCAGTTCGTCCTGGACTACCTCACCGACACCACCATGCACGAGGTCGGCCACACGCTTGGGCTGCGCCACAACTTCCGCGCCTCGCGCCTGTACAGCGACGCGCAGCTCTCCGACCCCGACTTCACGCACAGCCACGCGCTTACCGGCTCGGTGATGGAGTACGCGCCCATCAACCTGCCGCGCAACGGCCAGAAGGGCGGCACGCCCTTCCAGACGCGGCTCGGTCCCTACGACTACTGGGCGATCGAGTACGCCTACAAGACCTTCCCGCCGGGCACGCCGGCCCAGGACGAGGCGGCGGCGCTGGCGCGCATTGCCGCGCGCAGCAGCGAGCCGGCGCTGAGCTTCGGCACGGACGAGGACAACTACCTGGGCGTCGATCCCGAGACGCTGATGTTCGATCTCAGCGCCGACGTGCTGGAGTTCGCGCGCAAGCGCATGGACATCGCGCGCGAGCTGCTGCAGCGGCTGGAGACGCGAGCGCTCAAGGCCGACGAGGACTACGCCGTGCTGCGCCGCAGCGTGGTCTACGCCGTGCGCGACGCGGGCCGCGCCGCCGGCCTGGCCGCGCGCCAGATTGGCGGCGTGCGCACGCTGCGCGACTTCCCCGGCAGCGGCCGCGACCCGCTGCAGCCCGTGGCGCCGGCCACGCAGCGCGCGGCGCTGGAGCTGCTGGCCTCGCAGGTGCTGTCGCCGGACGGTCTGAAACTCTCGCCCGCGCTGCAGCGCCGCCTGGCGCCGGACTTCCAGGAGCGCGGCGAGGCGCTCAGCGCGGGCGCGGGCTCGGTATCCACCGACTTCTCCGTGGCACCCATGCTCACCGGCATGCAGCGCGCGCTGCTGGCGCAGCTCATGAGCGACGACGTGGCGCAGCGGCTGCTGGACAGCGAGGGCAAGTTCGCCCGCGCGCAGGACGCGTTTCACCTGTCCGAGCTGTACGGCCGGCTCACGCGCGAGGTGTGGCGCGAGCTGTCCACGCGCGGCGACATCCCCGCCGCGCGGCGCGAGCTGCAGCGCGAGCACGTCAACCGCCTGGCGCAGATGCTGCTGCGGCCGCAGTCGCTCTCGCGGGCCGACGCGCGCTCGCTGCTGCGCGCTGAGGCGCAGGCGCTGCTGCCGCGCCTGCAGGCCGCGGCCAAGCGCGGGGACCTCAGCGCCGAGGCGAGGGCGCATCTGCTCGACAGCGCGGACACGCTGTCGGCGGCGCTGTCGGCGCGGCTGGAGCGGGCGGGGGCTTGAGCGGGCGGGTCTCGCCCGGCTGGCGTTCGGCCCGCAAGCGGGCCTCCTACAAGGCGTACTGCGGCGCCCGTCGGTGGCGCGCGGGGCGCCCCCAGCCCTCAGAACTGCATGCGGTAATAAAGCATGGGCCCGCCGCGGCGCACGCGCATGGAGAGCTTGGAATCGGCGCCCAACTGCACGCCCAGGGCGCCCAGCTCGCCCAATGAAGCCGAGCTGCGCGGGCTGGTGAACTGCAGCTCGATGCGGGTTTGCAGCGCCGCTTCGTCCTGGGCCTCCGGCGAGGCGGCGGCGCCGTTGGCGGTGATGCGGCGCCAGGCCGAGAGGTCCAGCCGCTGGTTGCCTTCCAGCCGCGAGCGCCAGCGCACGCCGACTTCCGGCCGCGGCGGGTTCAGCCCATCGCGGCTGGCGCCCAAGGACATGCCCCAGGCGCTGTCGCCCTGCGCCGCCCAACGCACCACTTCCAGCCGGCGGTGCTCGGACTGCTCGCCTTGCTGCGGCACGCTCGTGCTGCCCAGCGTGTAGGTGACGGCGGCCACCCGGGTGCGCTCCTGGGCCTGCGCGCCGCAGGCGGCGGCCAGCAGCGTGATGAGCAAAGCCGCCGGCAGCGCGGCCGGCAGGCACTCCGGACGTCGCAGCCTGCAGGGCTGGCGGCCGGAGGTACAGCAACGTGGTTCAGGCGACAGGTGGTCCATGCGGCATGCCCTCGAAGCTCCACACCAGTGTGGGCCCCCTTTCGGGTGAGGCCAATGGGGCAGCGCCTGTTCCCGCCGCGGTGTCGGTAGTTCTTCCTTCCCCCAACTGGGGGAGGCCGCCGGCCGCCTTCGCCCAAGCAAGACGGCCGCCGGTGAGGGCGGCCGTCGGCGTTGGCGAGCGCTCATGGCGGGCCGCCGAGGCGGCCGGCGCGGCAGGCTCAGATCGGCTCGGTGCGCTTCATCAGCCAGGCCAGGGCGTCGCCCTCGACGCGCGGCGCCAGGCGTTCGCGCACGGTGGCGTGGTAGGCGTTGATCCACGCCCGCTCGTCCGGACGCAGCAGGCCCATGTCCATGCAGCGCGTGTCCATGGGGCACAGCGTGAGCGTCTCGAACTCCAGCATCTCGCCGAAGGCGCCGTCCTCGGCCGTCTGCGCCGCGACGTTGAGCACCAGGTTCTCGATGCGCACGCCCCAGCGGCCGCTGCGGTACACGCCGGGCTCGATGGAGGTGATCATCCCCGGCTCCATGGCCATGCTGGCGTCCGGCATGGCCTTGCTGATGCTTTGCGGCCCCTCGTGCACGTTGAGGAAGTAGCCCACGCCGTGGCCCGTGCCGTGGCCGAACTCGATGCCCTCGGCCCACAGCGGCGCGCGGGCGATGGCGTCCAGCATGGGGCTGAGCGTGCCGCGCGGAAAGCGCGTGCGCGACAGCGCCAGGGTCCCCTTGAGCACCAGCGTGTAGTCGCGCTTCATGGCCGCCGAGGGCGTCCCTATGGCCCACACGCGCGTGATGTCGGTGGTGCCGCCCAGGTACTGGCCGCCGGAGTCGATGAGCAACAGCCCGTCGCCTTCGATGGCGGCGTGCAGCTCCGCC
Organism: Azohydromonas lata NBRC 102462; assembly: GCF_001571085.1. Taxonomy (GTDB): domain Bacteria; phylum Pseudomonadota; class Gammaproteobacteria; order Burkholderiales; family Burkholderiaceae_C; genus Azohydromonas; species Azohydromonas lata. Next base: position 71,637 of record NZ_BCTC01000017.1, on the reverse strand, counting down.
GTGGCCCGGTAGTGCGGCATGGCGCCGTTGGCGTTGAAGCCGGCGATCACCGGGAAGCTCAGGCCCACGAAGTTGGCGCGGCGCGCGCGCTCGGCGCTGAGCCACTCGTCCACCGTCAGCTCGGTCAGCCGCTCGCCGCGCGCCAGCGCCGCTTCGAAGCGGGCGTAGAAGGCGCACATGGCGGCGCCGTCCTCGGCCATGGCCTCGCGCACGTGCGCCGCTTCCTCGGCCGTCTTGCGGCTCTTGAGCAGGGTGCTGGGGTTGATGGCTTCCACCACCTCGCAGCGCAGTTGCTCGCGGAAGGCCAGCGTCACGCGCTTGGGGTCCAGCAGCAGCACGGCGTCGGCCGCAACGCCGGCCAGCGCGGCGGCGGCGTCGGCGTAGGGCGCCAGGTGCACGCCGTCGGCTTGCAGCCGCTCGCGCAAGGCGTTGCTCACCTTGCCTTCGCCCACGAAGAGCGTGGCGCGCTGCGCGTCCAGCAGCAGATGGGCGAGGAAGACGGGGTTGTAGTCCACGTCCGCGCCGCGCAGGTTGAGCAGCCAGGCCACGTCGTCCACGCTGGAGATGAAGTGCAAGGCCGCGCCGCGCCGCGCCATGGCCTGGCGCACCTGCGCGAGCTTGTCGGCGCGCGGCACGGTGGCGTGCGGCGCGGCGTGCTCGTACACGGGCGCGGCGGGCAATGCCGGGCGGTCCGGCCAGATGTCGGCCAGCACGTCGGCGTCGGTGCGCAGCCCGATGCCCAGGGGCTCCAGCGCCCCGCGCAGCGCCTGCGCCGTGGCCAGGCCCAGCACGCTGCCGTCGGCCGCCAGCGTGGCGCCGCGCGGCAGCACGCGCGCAAGCCACTCGGCCACGTGCGAGATGGCACCGGTGGGGATCTTCACCAGCTCTATGCCGCTGCCGGCGAGCTCGCGCTCGGCCTGGTCCCAATAGCGGCTGTCGGCAAAGAGCGCCGCGGCGTCGGCGGCCACCACCAGCGTGCCCATGGAGCCGGTGAAGCCGGAGAGCCACTGCCGGCCCTGCCAGCGCTCGGGCAGGTACTCGGAGAGGTGCGGGTCGCTGGAGGGGACGAGCAGCGCGTCCAGCGTGCGCTGCCGCAGCGCCTGGCGCAGGCGCTGCAGGCGGGAAACGGCGAGATGGTCCATGGGCGTCCTTCTTGGTCTGTCCACAGCGATTGTGACCACGGCGCCGCGGACCCGCGGCGCAGCGTGGCGATCGGCGGGTGCCGCTCAGGACAGCGACAGCGCCGCATCCAGCCGCAGCAGCACGGCCAGGCCCAGCAGGGCGAAGATGATGGCGGCGATGCGGTGAATGGCCGCGATGGGCAGCTTGCGCGTGGCGCGCTCGCCCAGCAGCACTGCGGGGACGTTGGCGATCATCATGCCCAGCGTGGTGCCCGCCACCACGGCGAAGAAGGCGTCGAACTGCGCGGCCAGCGCCACGGTGGCGATCTGCGTCTTGTCGCCCATCTCGGCCAGGAAGAAGGCCACCAGCGTGGTGCCGAAGACGCCGAAGTGGCCGCGCGGCTTGTCGTCCTCGTCGAGCTTGTCGGGGATGAGCATCCAGCCCGCCATGGCGATGAAGGACAGGCCCAGGATCCAGCGCATCACGTCCGGGCCCAGCCACTCGGTGATCCACGTGCCCAGCGCGCCCGCGCCGGCATGGTTGAAGAGGGTGGCCACCAGGATGCCCAGGATGATGGGCACGGGACGCTTGAAGCGCGCGGCCAGCAGCAGCGACAGCAACTGCGTCTTGTCGCCCATTTCGGCCAGGGCCACGATGCCGGTGGAGATGAGGAAGGCTTCCAAAACAAGGTTCTCCGGCCGGCAAGTGCACACCATTGACCGAGCGCCTCCCCGGCCATGTCCGGAGGCACATCGGTCAAAGGTCTCGCCAAGCTGAAACGAACCACCTGCGCCATGTCCGCTCCAAGGCGGTCAAGTCTGTTGACGCAGGTCCCTCTCGCTGAGTGTCCAGGGCTGGACTCGGAGGGCGGCTACTCCCCAATGACAGCCGGCATTCTAACCGGGCCGCCGATGGCCTCTTTTTTCAGGCCGGCGCAAGTGGTGGCAACCCGTGGCGCAGCCGCGCGCGGGTGCAGGCGTCGTCGGGCAGGCCCAGCGGCGCCAGCATGCCGAACTCGCGGCAGGGCGACGGGCGCCACTCGTGGATGCCGCAACGAACCTTCTGGCCCACCTTGCCGTACAGGGCCGCGCAGCGCGGCTGCGCGTGGTCCGTGCCGCGCATGCGGCAGGTGCTGTCGTTGACGTCCACCGCCAAGCCGTCCGGCACGTGGCCGCCCTCGCTGGACAGCTCGTCGCGCGCGAAATCGACGCGGAAGCTCGCGCAGCAGGCGCCACAGGCCGTGCAGGCGTTGGCGTCCTGGGAAGCTTGGGAGGAGGCGGGGGCGGTGGGACTGCTCATGGCGCGCATGGTGCCGCAGCGGCGGCGGGCGGGTCAGCGCGCCAGCGTGCGCCGCGTCACGTTTGCGGCGCGCTTGCGCGCACGACGGTGACCGTGCACTCGCTTTGCGCCACGACCTGGGACGAGACGCTACCCAGGTAGCGGCGCAGCGCGGAGTTGCCGCGCGCGCCCATGACGATGTGGTCCACCTGCGTGCGCTGGGCGAAGTCGATGATGGCCGCGGCCGGGTCCGGCGCCTCCAGCACGTGGAAGGTCAACCTGCCGTGGCCCAGGTCCAGCGCCTGCGAGATGGGGCGGGCCCAGTGCTTCAAGCCCACGAGCTGGCGCACGTGGTGGCTGCGGCCCTGCTCATCGACCAGCTCGTCCATGCCGATGCGCGCGGTGCGCATGACGCTCACGCAGGCCAGCCGCGCGCCGGGTTCGGTGGAGAGGATGCGGCGCACCGTCTCGCGCAACTGCTCCAGCAGCGCCTCGCCGGCGTTGTCCACGTCCACCGCGGCCATGACGATGGGCGTGCGCGCCACCTGCTCGCCCGCGCTCACCGTGGCGCGCGGCTCGCTGCCCACCGAGGCCAGCCAGCGCCGCAGCGTGCGCCAGCGCCCGGCCGTGGCCGCCTTGTGCGCGCGCTCGGTGAGCTCTATCTGGGCGGGCTCCTGCAGCGCCAGCGCGAGCTGCGCGGCGCTGGGCCAGCGCTTGTCGGGGTCCACCTCCAGGCAGCGCAGGATGACCTCCTGCAGCCACGGCGGCATGTCCGCTCGCAGCGTGCGCGGCGGCGTGGGCTCGGTGTAGAGCCGCCGGCGCAGCCCGGCGACGCTGGTGGGCTGGCCGAAGGGACGCTCGCCGGTGGCGAAGTGGTAGAGCATCACGCCCAGCGCGAAGAGGTCGCTGCGCGGGTCGTTGCGCACGAACTGGACCTGCTCCGGCGACATGTAGGGCCCCGTGCCTATGGGCAGCGTGAACTCCTCGTCCAGCAGATCCGGCAGGTGGTCGTGGCGCGAGAGGCCGTAGTCCACCAGCACGGCGCTGCCGTCGGGGCGGAAGAGGATGTTGCTGGGCTTCACGTCCAGGTGGACGACGTGCTGGCGGTGCAGGTCGTGCAGGGCGGTAGCCACGCGTGCGCCCAGGTCCAGCACCTCGCGCAGCGGCAGCGGGGCGGCATCCAGTCGCGGGCGCAACGAGTGGCCGGAGATGAGCTCCATGACGATGTAGGGCTGGCGCGCGAAGTCGCCCTTGGCGATGAAGCGCGGCACGTGCACGCCCGCCAGCATGGGCATGATCATCATCTCGACCTCGAAGCCGACGATGGTGGCCGGGTCCTCGCCGCCCTTGATGCGCGGCACCTTCATGATCAGCGGGAGCTGGTGCGCCGGGTGCGTGACGCGCCAGAGGTGGGCCATGCCGCCCTGGTGCAGGTGCTCCTGCAGCGTGAAGCCGTCTATGACGCGGCCCGCGCGCAGCGGGGCGTGGTGCGCGTCCTCGTGTGGCGCAGCGGGCTGTGCCTCAGCGTCCATCGTGCAGGCGCTGCGCGAACTCCGGCGGCAGCCCGGCGGCCAGGATCTTCTTCGCCGCGGCGTCGTGGTCGTAGGGCACGCGGTGGAAGGTGAGGGTCATGGCCTCGTCGTCGAACATGGCGTAGGCGGCGGCCGGGTTGCCGTCGCGCGGCTGCCCGCAGGCGCCGGGAATGGCCAGCCACTGCCGGTGCGGCAGCACGGGAATGGGCACGCCCGGCACGGGCGCGAAGTCGCCGGCTTTGCCCGTGCCCGACAGGTGGTAGAGCATGGGCAGATGCATGTGGCCGCAGAAGACGTGGCGTGCGGGCGTGGCCTGCAGGCTTTGCACGGCCTCGGCGCGGCTGAGCACGTATTCCCATTCGGCCGGCGCGTGGGCGTTGGCGTGGACGAAGAGGCAGGTGCCGTGCTCGCGCGTGAGCGGCAGGGCGGCCAGGAAGCTCAGTTGCGCCGGCGCCAGTTGCGTGCGCGTCCATTCCACCGCCAGCCGCGCCGTGGGCCGCATGGTGGGCTGCGCGCCGCGCACGGTGGCCGCGTCGTGGTTGCCCATCACGGCAAAGGCACCCTGTTCCACGAGGGCGCGCGCCTGGTCCAGCACCCAGCCCGGGTCGGCGCCGTAGCCCACGAAGTCGCCCAGCAGCGCGAACTGCTGCGCGCCGTGGCCGCGGGCGTGGGCGAGCACTTCCTCCAGCGCCTCGCGGTTGGCGTGCAGGTCGGTGATCAGGGCGAGTTTCATCGGGCTGGAAGCAAAGGCGGGGGCTGCGCATGCTGCACGCCCCGGCTTACCCGACGCTGCCGCCCGCCTTCGCGGCTGCGGCAGCGCAAGGCGCGGCGGCGTCAGCCTATGCGGCCGAGCAGCAGGTACTCCATGAGCGCCTTTTGCACGTGCATGCGGTTCTCGGCCTCGTCCCAGACGACGGATTGGGGCCCGTCGATGACCTCGGCCGTCACCTCCTCGCCGCGGTGGGCGGGCAGGCAGTGCATGAACACGGCGTCGGGCTGGGCCACGGCCATCATGTCGGTGTCCACGCACCAGTCGGCGAAAGCCAGCTTGCGCTTCTCGTTCTCGGCCTCGTAGCCCATGCTGGTCCACACGTCGGTGGTCACCAGGTCGGCGTTGCGGCAGGCCTCGCGCGGGTCGGCGAAGACCTTGTAGCAGTTGGCGTTCTTGATGCCGGCCACGGCGGCGTCGATCTCGTAGCCGCTGGGCGTGCTCACGTGCACCGTGAAGCCCAGCACTTCCGCCGCCTGCAGCCAGGTGTTGGCCATGTTGTTGCCGTCGCCGACCCAGGCCACGGTCTTCCCCGCAATGGAGCCGCGGTGCTCGATGAAGGTGAAGATGTCGGCCAGGATCTGGCAGGGGTGGTACTCGTTGGTGAGGCCGTTGATGACGGGCACGCGCGAGTGCGCCGCGAAGGCTTCGAGCTTGGACTGCTCGAAGGTGCGGATCATCACCAGGTCCACCATGCGGCTGATGACGCGGGCGCTGTCCTCGATGGGCTCGGCGCGGCCGAGCTGGCTGTCGCCGGTGGTCAGGTGCACCACCGAGCCGCCCATCTGGTACATGCCGGCCTCGAAGCTCACGCGGGTGCGGGTGCTGGCCTTCTCGAAGATCATGGCCAGCGTGCGGTCCGCCAGCGGCTGGTACTTCTCGTAGTTCTTGAACCGCTTCTTGATGATGGCGGTGCGCTCCAGGAGGTAGGCGTACTCCTCGGCGCGCAAGTCCTTGAACTGCAGGTAGTGCTTCATCAGGCTCATTCCGGGCTTCATGGCGCGGTGGTTTCTGCGACGAACTGCGCGATCAGCGGGCACAGGATCGAAACGATCTCGTCGGCTTCGGCGCGGGTGAGGATCAGCGGCGGCACCAGGCGCACCACGCGGTCGGCGGTGACGCTCAGCAGCAGGCCGGCCTGGGCGGCGCGGCCCAGCAGCTCGCCGCAGGGGCGGTCCAGCTCGATGCCCAGCATCAGGCCCTGGCCGCGGATCTCGACCACGGCGGCGTTGCCCGCGAGCTCGCGCTCCAGCGCGGCGCGCAGGTGGGCGCCGACCTCGGCCGCGTTCTGCAGCAGGCCGTCCTCTTCCATGATGGTCAGCGTCTCCAGGCCGGCACGCATGGCCAGCGGGTTGCCGCCGAAGGTGGTGCCGTGGTTGCCGGGCTGGAACACGTTGGCCGCACGCGGGCCGCACACCACCGCGCCGATGGGCACGCCGGAGCCCAGGCCCTTGGCCAGCGGCATCACGTCAGGCTGGATGCCGGCCCACTGGTGCGCGAACCACTTGCCGGTGCGGCCGATGCCGCACTGCACCTCGTCGAGCATGAGCAGCCACTCGCGCTCGTCGCACAGCTTGCGCAGGCCCTGCAGGTATTCCCAGCGCGCGGGGTTGATGCCGCCTTCGCCCTGGATGGTCTCCAGGAACACCGCGACCACGTTGGGGCGGGTGCGTGCCACTTCCTCGACGGCGGCCAAGTCGTTGAGCGGAATGCGAACAAAACCTTCCACCAGCGGGCCGAAGCCGGCCTGGACCTTGGTGTTGCCCGTGGCCGACAGCGTGGCGATGGAGCGGCCGTGGAAGGACTTCTCGTAGACGATGACCTCGGGGAACTCGATGCCGCGGTCATGGCCGTACTTGCGCGCGATCTTGATCGCGGCCTCGTTGGCTTCCAGGCCGGAGTTGCAGAAGAAGGCGTTGGTCAGCCCGGAAAGCGCCACCAGCTTGGCGCCGAGCTGCTCCTGCAGCGGCACGCGGTAGTAGTTGGAGCAGTGGATGAGCTTGGCGATCTGGTCCTGCAGCGCCGGCACCAGCTTGGGATGGGCGTGGCCCAGCGTGTTGACGGCGATGCCGCCCAGGCCATCGAGGTATTGCTTGCCGTCGGTGTCCCACACCCTGCAGCCCCGGCCGTGCGACAGCGCAAAGGGCAGGCGGCCGTAGGTGTTCATCAGGGGCGACGGGGAAGTGGCGTTCATCGGTGGGGGGCTCCGCACAAAAAAACCGAAGCCGGGCATGTCTTGCGCGACATGGGCCGGCCAAGCCCGGGATTCTATGCCGCGCTTGCGGGATGGCTTGTTTCGGCCAAAGCGCACATTGCGCTGCAGGTCGGCCGTGAGCTGTTAGGGGCGTCAGGCCGGGGAAACCCGTATGGAGGCACAATGTCGCCCGCTTTGCGCGGCCACCGGGCCGGCTCTCCCATCGAACTCCACCCCCCGTTCGCATGTCCAAACCCCGAGAAGTTTTTATCCAGGGGATCACTCTCCAAGGTCGCACCTTCAGGCCCAGCGACTGGGCCGAGCGGCTGGCGGGTGCCATGTCCTCCTTCCGACCCGGCGGCGCGCGCACCGGCCCGGGCGCGCACATCGGCTACTCGCCGCTGTGCGTGCCGCGCGTGATCAACGGCGTCAAGTGCGTGATCGTGAGCGAGGCGCTCAAGGACGTGGACGTGCGCGCCTGGGACTTCGTCATGAACTTCGCGCGCGACAACGAGCTGCAGGTGGCCGAGGCCTGCTTGCTGCCGGACAAGCCGGCCGCCGCGGCACAGCCGCAGCAAAGCCCCGCCAAGCCCGCCGAGAAGGCGGACGCGGTCAAGTAAGTCTGTTCAGCGGAAGGTGGCGCGCGCAACCGAAAGGCGCGCTGCCGACGCGACGGCTTCAGCCGTCCTGCCATCGCGGCAGGGGGTCGCGATGCCCGTGCGAGCCGACGCTCAAGCAGCGGGCGGCCATGAAAAAAGGCCCGCGCTGCGGGCCTTTTTCATATCCCCCTGGGAACCGCCTTGTCAGGCAGCAGCAGCGGAGGAAGCCAGCGACAGGGCCTTGACCTTGGCGGCCAGGCGGCTCTTCTGGCGGGCGGCCTTGTTCTTGTGGAAGATGCCCTTGTCGGCGACGGAGTCGATCACGCTTTGGGCGGCCTTGAACACGTCGGTGGCCTTGGCGGCATCACCGGCGGCAACGGCCTTCTGCACGCTCTTGATGGCGGTGCGGAACTTCGAACGCAGCGCGGTGTTGGCGGCGTTCAGCTTCACGTCCTGGCGAGCGCGCTTGCGGCCAGACGCGATGCGGACGGTTTTCTTCTTGGCTTTGGAAGAGGTAGCCATGCTGGTGTGGTGGGTCCAGGGTGGAAAGCCGGCGAGTATAGCATTCCGAAGTTGATGGGCGAAAGCCTGGTCCGAGCCGCGCGGGTGGTCTTCCTATAATCGCCGGCTCTTCGCCGCTATTGCCGTGTCCTTTTGCCGCGCGGGCTTCATGCCCAAAGCGCGCGCACCGCGGCCCGCCTCATGAACCTGCTCAAGGCCGCGTCCACCGTCTCCCTGCTCACGCTCGCCTCGCGCATCACGGGGCTGGTGCGCGACCTGCTGCAGGCCTCGGTCTTCGGCGCCAGTGCGCTCACCGACGCCTTCAACGTCGCCTTTCGCATTCCCAATCTGCTGCGCCGCCTGGTGGGCGAGGGCGCCTTCTCGCAGGCTTTCGTCCCGCTGCTGGCGGCCTCGCATGCGCGCGACGGCGACGAGGCCACGCAGCGCCTCATCAATGCCGTGGCCACGATGCTGCTGTGGACGCTGGTGGTGATCTGCACCATCGGCATCGTGGGCGCGCCGCTGCTGGTGTGGCTCATGGGCGAGGGCCTGCGCGACAGCGGCGGCTACGACCACGCCGTGGTGATGACGCGCTGGATGTTCCCCTACATCGCCTGCATGTCGCTGGTGGCGCTGGCCGCGGGCATCCTCAACACCTGGCGGCGCTTCATGGTGCCGGCGGCCACGCCGGTGCTGCTCAACCTGGCCTGGATCGTCGCGCTCATGCTGGGCGTGCCGCTGTTCGAGCGGCTGGGCATCGAGCCCATCTACGCGCTGGCCGCCGGCGTGATGGTGGGCGGCGTGCTGCAACTGGCCGTGCAGGTGCCGGCGCTGCGGCGCATCAACGCCATGCCGCGCTTCAGCCTCAGCTGGCGCGGCGTGCGCGCGGCCTGGACCCACGAGGGCGTGCACGACGTGCTGCGCAAGATGGCCCCGGCGCTCTTGGGCGTGTCGGTGGCGCAGATCTCGCAGCTCATCAACACGCAGATCGCCTCCCAGCTCGGCGCGGGCGCGGTCTCGCTGCTGACCTACGCCGACCGGCTGATGGAATTCCCCACCGCGCTGCTGGGCGTGGCGCTGGGCGTGGTGCTCACGCCGCAGCTCTCGGCCGCGCACGCGCGCAAGGACGAAGCCGCCTACTCCGGCATGCTGGAGTGGGGCCTGCGCCAGTTGCTGCTGGTGGCCATGCCCTGCGCGCTGGCGCTGCTGGTCTTTGCCGAGCCGCTGGTGGCCACGCTCTACCAGCGCGGCGCCTTCGCCGCCGACGCGGACAACCTGCGCGGCGCTGCGCTGGCGGTGGTGGGCTATGGCGTTGGGCTGATCGGCATCGTCTCCATACGCATCCTGGCTCCGGGCTACTACGCCCGGCAGGACACGCGCACGCCGGTGCGCGTGGCCGTGGCCGTGCTCGTCCTCACGCAGCTCTTCAACCTCGTGTTCGTGTTCGGCGGGGGGCTGGGCATCGCGGGGCTGGCGCTCTCCACCAGCCTCGGGGCGCTGGTCAACGCCGGCACGCTGCTGTTCCTGCTGTGGCGCCGGGGCCTGTGGCGGCCGGGGCCGGGCTGGGTCCGCTACCTGATGCAGCTGCTGGCCGCCAGCGCGGCCATGGGCGCGGGCCTGTCCTGGCTCAACGACCACCTGGACTGGGCCCACATGCGCGAGCTGGTGCGCATCGCCTGCATGGCCGCGGCCATGGTGGGGGCGGGCGTCATCTACTTCGGCACGCTGATGCTTTCCGGCCTCAAGCCCAAGCAGTTGCTGCGCCGGGGCTGAGCGCGTGGGCCTACACTGCCTCTCATGAGCGGCGGCATGCATTTCCGGCAGTTCCAGCCTCCGACGGCGCTGGAGTATTTCGCGGCGCTCGTGGCCGACGACGCGAGCCTTTCCACCTTCGAAGCGGCGGTGAGCGTCGCGCAGGACGACTACCCTCAGCTGGACACCCAGTCCGTGCTGCACGAGGTGGACACCCTGGCCGAGCGGCTGCGCCGGCGGCTGCCGGCCGACGCGGCGCCCATGTTCAAGCTGCGCAGCCTCAACCGCTACTTTTTCCAGGAGCTGGGCTTCGCGGGCAACGTCAACGACTACTACGACCTGGCCAACAGCTATCTGCACCAGGTGCTGGTGACGCGGCGCGGCATTCCCATCACGCTGGCGTTGCTCTACATCGAGATCGCCGACCACATCGGCTTGCAGGCGCACGGCGTTTCCTTTCCCGGGCATTTCCTGGTGAAGCTGCACATGCCGCAGGGCGAGGTGGTGCTGGACCCGTTCAACGGGCGCTCGCTCTCGCGCGAGCAGCTCGACGAGCGGCTGCAGCCCTACCGCCGCCAGCAGGGCCTGGTGGGCGACTTCGAGGCGCCGCTGGAGCTGTTCCTGCAAGCCGCGCCGCCGCGCGAGATCCTGGCGCGGCTGCTGCGCAACCTGAAGGAAATCCACCGCAGTGCCGGCGACTGGGTGCGGCTGCTGGCCGTGGAGCAGCGCCTGGTGCTGCTGCTGCCGCAGGACTGGGAGGAGCGGCGCGACCGCGGCCTCTGCCAGGCCGAGCTGGGCCAGTACGCCGCCGCGGCGCAGGACCTGGCGCAGTACCTGCGCCAGCATCCGCAGGCGGCCGACGCGCCCGCGCTCACCGAACGGCTGGAAGAGCTGCGCCGCCACGGCCAGCCGCGGCTGCACTGACGCCCCCGGTGCCGTGCCCGCGCCCGGCGCGTGCCATTTCCGTGCCCCGGGGTTGAGGGGCGTCAGCCCCCTACAATCGCGCCCGCAGTCCGCCAGCGGCCGGCCGCGCCAGTGCGCCACTGGTGGCGCCGGTGCCGCCGCCGACCGCGCCGGCGCGTGCCGCCGGTGGAACCGGTCCCTTTGCCGGTCGCACCGGGCCGCGGTGCCGGCGCGGGCCGGCCGGACCCGAATCCGGATGAAACAGATTCCCTTGCCGATCGCTTTCGAGCGGGTACCGAGCTTCGATGGCTTCGTGCCCGGCGCCAACGCGGCCGCCGTGCAGCACCTGCGCCGGCTCGGCCGGGGCTCGGCCGCGCTCGCGCCGCTGTACCTGTGGGGTCCGCAAGGCAGCGGCAAGACCCACCTGCTGCAGGCGCTGGTGCACGAGCGCCAGCTCGCCGGCGAGCGCGTGGGCTGGTTCAACGCCGCCGATCCGGTGCCCTGGGAGGTGGACGAGGGCTGGACGCTGCTGGTCATGGACGACTGCGAGCGGCTGGACCCGCTGCACCAGCAGGCCGCGTTCGCGGCCTTCATCGACGCCGCCACGTTCCAGGTGCAGGTGGTGGCCGCCGGTCGCGTGCCGCCCGTGGACCTGCCCGTGCGCGAGGACTTGCGCACCCGGCTGGCCTGGGGCGACGTGTTCGCGCTGCAGCCGCTGGCCGAGCACGAGGCCCGCGTCACGCTGCAGCACGAGGCGCAGCGCCGCGGCATCGAGCTCACCGACGACGTGATGGATTACTTGCTGAACCACTTCGACCGCGACCTCAAGCACCTCATGGCGCTGCTGGACCGGCTCGACGGCTTCGCGCTGGCACAGCGCCGCGCCGTCACCGTGCCGCTGCTGCGGCGCATGCTGGCCGAGGAGGGCGCCTGAAGTGGCCGCACACGAGAACAAGGACAACATGGAACTGGCTCTATTCGACCTGGACGGCACGCTGCTGCCCGGGGACTCCGACCACGCCTTCGGCGAATTCATGGTCCGCCTGGGCTGGGCGGACGGCGAGGCCTGGCGCGCGCGCAACGACGGCTTCTTCGCCGACTACCAGGCCGGGCGCCTGGACCTGCCGGCCTACATCGACTTCGCCACCTCCGCCTGGCGCGCGCGCCCCGAGGCCGAGGCGCTGGCCGCGCGCGAGCGCTTCATGGCGGAGGTGATCCGCCCGCAGATGCATCCGCAGGCGTTGGCCCTGGTGCGCAAGCACCAGGACGCCGGCCACCTGTGCGCTGTCGTCACCGCCACCAACGAGTTCGTGACCGCGCCCATCGCGCAGGCTTTCGGCGTGGAGCACCTCATCGCGCTGCGCCTGGCGCGCGACGCGCAGGGCCGCGTCACCGGCGCCATCGACGGCGTGCCCTCCTACCGCGAGGGCAAGATAGCGCGGGTGCGCGACTGGCTCGCCGGCCTGGGCCGCACGCAAGCCGACTTCAGCCGCGTGCACTTCTACAGCGACTCCACCAACGACCTGCCGCTGCTGGAGCAGGTCGATTCCCCGGTGGCCACCAACCCGGGCTCCGCGCTGGAGGCGATCGCCCTCGCGCGCGGCTGGCCCATCCTCAAGCTGTTCGCATGATCAAGACCCTCATCGGCCGGCTGCTCGGCGGCGGCAAGTCCGAGCCCAAGGCGCCGCGCATTCCCTTGGGCGAACGCGTGGAGGTGCCGGAGAGCAAGCACGGCATCGATGCCTCGCTGCTGGACGACCGCGCCGTCAAGGTGGTGCGCACGCTGCAGGAGGCGGGCTTCGAGGCCTACATCGTCGGCGGCGCCGTGCGCGACCTGCTGGTGGGCCTGCGGCCCAAGGACTTCGACGTCGCCACCAACGCCACGCCCGAGGAGGTGAAGGGGCTGTTCCGCCGCGCCTTCATCATCGGCCGGCGCTTTCGCATCGTGCACGTCATCTTCGGCCGCGGCCGCGACCACGAGGTGGTGGAGGTGTCCACCTTCCGCGCCTACCTGGACGCCAGCGCCGCCGAGCAGGTGGAGGGCAACGAGAAGACCTCCAAGAGCGAGCTGGCCGGCAAGAGCCACGTGGTGGACGCCAGCGGCCGCGTGCTGCGCGACAACGTCTGGGGTCCGCAGATCGAGGACGCGGCGCGGCGCGACTTCACCATCAACGCCATGTACTACGACCCCACCACGCGCATCGTGGTGGACTACCACGGCGGCGTGCGCGACGTGAAGAAGCGGCTGCTGCGCATCATCGGCGAGCCGGAGCTGCGCTACCGCGAGGATCCGGTGCGCCTCATCCGCATGGTGCGCTTCGCGGCCAAGCTGGGCTTCGAGATCGAGGCCCGCACGCGCGAGCCCATGCCGCGGGTGATGGAGCTGCTGGACAACGTGCCCGTCTCGCGCATGTTCGACGAGATGATCAAGCTGCTGCAGACCGGCCACGCGCTGCGCAGCCTGGACGAGCTGCGCAAGCAGGGCATGCAGCGCGTGTTCCCGCTGCTGGAGGTGGTGTTCAATGCCGACGAGGTGCGCGAGCGCTTCATCCGCCTGGCGCTGGAGGACACCGACCGCCGCGTGGCCGATGGCCGCGCCGTGGCGCCCAGCTTCATGCTGGCGTGCATGCTGTGGCATGACGTGCAGTCGCGCTGGGCGCAACTGAAGGACGCGGGCGAGCCGCCCGTGCCCGCGCTGCAGCAGGCCATCGACGCCGTGTTCGACGCGCGCATCGGCGACATCTCCGGCCGCGGCAAGCTCGCCGCCGACATGCGCGAGATCTGGCTGATGCAGCCCCGCTTCGATCGCCGCACGGGCAACGCGCCCTTCGCGCTGGTGGAGCAGCCGCGCTTTCGCGCCGGCTACGACTTCCTGCGCCTGCGCGCCGACGTGGGCCAGGCCGACGCCGACTTGGCCGAGTGGTGGGAAGACTTCTCGTTGGGCACGTCCGAGGAGCGCGACGCCCTGGTGCAGGCCGTGCGCGAGGCCTCGCAGCCGCAACGCAAGCGCCGGGGCTCGTCCGCCGGCGCCGCGGCGCCGGCGCGCGCCAAGCCCGCGGCCGCCGTGGCCGGGGACGGCGCAGTGCCGGCTGAAGGCGAGGGTGGGGAGGGTGGCGATGCGCCCGCGCGCAAGCGCCGCCGCCGCCGCAAGCCTTCCGGCGGGAGTGGCGGCGACGCGGTGGCCTCCGAGTGAGCCCGGTCCCAGCGCCTGTGCGCGCCTGGGTGGGCCTGGGCGCCAACCTGGGCGACGCGCGCCAGACGCTGCGCGAGGCCGTGCAGGCCCTGGCCTCGCTGTCGGGCTGCCGGCTGGCGGCGGTGTCCTCGCTGTGGCGCAGCGCGCCGGTGGACGCCGCGGGCCCGCACTTCTTCAACGCCGTGGCGGCACTGGACACCACGCTGGCGCCGCTTGCGTTGCTGCGCGCGCTGCAGGCCATCGAGCTGGCGCATGGACGCGAGCGCCCCTACCGCAACGCGCCGCGCACGCTGGACCTGGACCTGCTGCTCTACGGCGAGCTGCGGCAGGACGACCCGGTGCTCACGCTGCCGCATCCGCGTGCGCACGAGCGCGCCTTCGTCCTGGCGCCGCTGGCCGAGCTTTCGCCGGAGTTGGCGTGGCCGGGGCGCGACGCCACGCCGGCGCGGCTGTTGCCGCTGGTGCAGGACCAGGCGGTGGAGCGGCTGGCGGGTCTCTGGATCTGACGCCGGATTGACAACGCGTTACGGTTTTCACCGTGCATGACGTCACGGTGTCGTGTCTCGCGAATGTCACAGACACGACGACTTGCCCCCCCAGGCACCCCGGGTGCCGTACCGGCCCCCTAATAGAATCGCGGGCTTGCCAACTGAACCCAGCCGTGGCGGCTTGCGCTCGCCCACGGCTCGCCGGCCTTTGTGGCCCGGACGAGAGGACGACATGCTGTTTTCCAAGCTGCTGCCCAAGGAGGGCAATTTCTTCGAGCTGTTCAACCAGCACGGCGCGAAGATTGCCGAAGGCTCCCGGGCCTTCATGCTGATGATCGAGAACTACGCCGATCCGGCATTGCGCCAGCGCTACGCCGACGGCGTGGACTCCGCCGAGCACGATGCCGACAAGGTCACCGCTGAAGTCAACCGGCTGCTGCACAAGACCTTCATCACCCCGATCGATCGCGAACAGATCCTGTCGCTGATCAACGCCATGGACGACGTGCTGGACCTGCTGCAGGACACGGCCGAGACCATGGCGCTGTACGACGTGCATGCCGTCACCGAGGAGCTGCGCTCGCTGGCCGAGCTCAGCGTCAAGTGCTGCGAGCGCGTGCAGCACGCCGTGTCGCTGCTGCCCAAGCTCAACGTGCCGGCCGTGGCCGAGGCCGCCATCAAGACCTGCGAGGAGATCGACAAGCTCGAATCCGACGCCGACCGCGTGATGCGCAGCGCCATGTCCAAGCTGTTCCGCCAGGAGCCCGACGTGCGCGAGCTCATCAAGCTCAAGGCGATCTACGAGCAGCTCGAATCCATCTCCGACCGCTGCGAGGACGTGGCCAACCTGATCGAGGGCGTGGTCCTCGAGAACTCCTGAAGAAGCCGGCTCCGGCTTTTTCACTCTTCTCATGGATCCCATCCAGACCAGTTTCTGGGTCGTGGCAGTGCTCGTCCTGCTCGCCCTCGTGTTCGACTTCATGAACGGCTTCCACGACGCGGCGAACTCCATCGCCACCGTCGTGTCCACCGGCGTGCTCAAGCCCCAGCAGGCCGTGCTGTTCGCCGCCTTCTTCAACGTGGTGGCCATTGGCATCTTCCAGCTCAAGGTGGCGGCCACCGTGGGCAAGGGCATCGTCGATCCGTCGGTGGTGGACCTGCACGTCATCTTCGGCGCCCTGGTGGGCGCCATCGTGTGGAACGTCGTGACCTGGCTCTACGGCATTCCGTCGAGCTCCTCGCACGCGCTCATCGGCGGCATCGTGGGCGCCACCATGGCCAAGGCCGGCCCGGACCCGCTGGTGTGGTCCGGCGTGCTCAAGACGGTGCTGTTCATCGTGGTGTCGCCCACGCTGGGCTTCCTGCTGGGCTCGCTGCTGATGGTGGCGGTGTCGTGGATCTGCCGGCGCAGCTCGCCGCTGCGCGTGGACAACTGGTTCCGCCGGTTGCAGCTTTTCTCCGCGGGCCTGTACTCGCTGGGCCACGGCGGCAATGACGCCCAAAAGACCATCGGCATCATCTGGCTGCTGCTCATTTCGTCGGGCTACGCCTCGGCCAGCGACAGCATGCCGCCGCAGTGGGTCATCGCCTGCTGCTACATCGCCATCGGCATGGGCACCATGTTCGGCGGCTGGCGCATCGTCCAGACCATGGGCCAGCGCCTGACCAAGCTCAAGCCCGTGGGCGGCTTCTGCGCCGAGACGGGCGGCGCGATGACGCTGTTCTTCGCCACCGCGCTGGGCGTGCCGGTGTCCACCACGCACACCATCACCGGCGCCATCGTCGGCGTGGGCTCCACGCAGCGCGCCTCGGCCGTGCGCTGGGGCGTGGCGGGCAACATCGTGTGGGCCTGGATTCTCACCATCCCGTCCGCGGCCGCCGTGGCCGCCGTGTCCTACTGGGTGAGCGAGCTGCTGTTCTGACGGCTGCCGGCTTCCCGCTTCGCAAGGCCCGCCTCCCGGCGGGCCTTTTTCATTGGCTGAGCTGGCGCGCCTGCTCGACCTGCCACTCGAAATAGCGCTGGCCGCTGAAGGCCACGGTGGCCATGAGCACGCCCGCACCCAGCGCCAGCCCGGCGATGGCGCCCAGCACCGGGCCCCAGCGCGTGTCCTGCACGGGCCAGCCCGGGTTGTGGCGCGCGTCCCAGCGCTCATCCGGCGTGAGGCCGTAGAGGATGGCGCACAGCATGGCCTGCGCCAGCATCAGCCCAAGCAGCGGAATGAGCGCCCAAGCGGCGTGGTCGTCCTGGCCCAGCTCCAGCATGCGGCGCACGCCGTGCAGCCCAAGCAGCGTGGGCAGCGGGTGCAGCCAGCCCGCCACGTCGCGCCAACCGCGCAGATAGAAGCGGTGCAGGCCCAGGCTGCCGCCCAGCAGCGCGATCCAGGTCGCCAGCGTCTTGGACTTGTAGGCGCCGCGCGCGGGCAATGCGGCCTGCGCGGCTGGATGGATCGGCAAGGGGCTCATGGCGTGCGGGAATGCATGGGAATGTTCCTCAAGGGCCGTGCTTCTTGCAGGCCAAGGGAAAGGAGCGGGCGGGCAGTTTATAATGCGCGGTTTCGGTGCTGGCCGGGCTGCGAAGCCTTGCGCGTATCTAACGGCACCGGACAAGCGAGCCGTGGGTTTGGAGTGCTGCAAAGGGATTTGCTGCTTTCAGGCGCCGCGGCACAGTTTCGATCTGCCTGGCCTGCCCGTGTCCCTGGTGCGGCGATCGTCTTCTCCTGCACATCGAGTCAAAAACATGGTCGTCATTCGTCTGGCCCGCGGCGGTTCCAAAAAGCGCCCCTTCTACAACATCGTGGTTGCCGAGTCGCGCGAGCGCCGCGACGGTCGCTTCATCGAGCGCGTGGGCTTCTACAACCCCGTGGCCTCCGGCGCCGAGCAGCCGCTGCGCGTGGCCCTGGAGCGCGTGAGCTACTGGGCTGGCGTGGGTGCCCAACTGTCGCCCACCGTGGCCCGTCTGGTCGGTGAAGCCAAGAAGGCCACCGCCGGTGCCGCCCCCGCCGCTGCCGCTGAGCCGGCCGCCGCTGCCGAGTAATTCCGGCCGCAAGCGCCTGCAGTTGTCGTTCGCCCATGTCCTGGACGCCCCCCGAGCCCACCTGGCCTGAAGACGCGGTTGAAGTGGGCCGCGTGACGGGGCCCTGGGGCATCAAGGGCTGGATCAAGGTCCAGCCCTACGCGGGCGATCCGCAGGCGCTGTTTTCCTCGCGGCGCTGGTTCCTGCAGCCACCTGAGCGGCTGCCGGCCGCCGCCGCGACCACATTCCCCCCACTGCTGAAGATCACCGCCGCGCGCGAGCATGGCGACGGGGTGGTTGCCAGCGCACAGGAAGTGCCTGACCGCAACGCGGCCGAGGCGCTCAAGGGCGCGCGGGTGTTCGTCTCGCGCGCGAGCTTCCCTACCGCCGAAGAGGGCGAGTACTACTGGGTCGACCTCATCGGCCTGGACGTGGTGAACCGCGAGGGCGTTGCCCTGGGCACGGTCACCGATCTGCTCGCCACCGGCCCGCACAGCGTGCTGCGCATCAAGCCCAAGGAAGTGCCCGCGGGCATGACCGAGCTGGAGGCCGAGCGGCTCATCCCCTTCGTTGCCGCCTACATCGACCAGGTGGACCTGGCGCAAAAGCGCATCACGGTCGACTGGGGCGCCGACTACTGACGCATCCGGCGCCGCGCGCGGCGCCGGCCTCAAGCCGTGCTGCGCTTCGACGTCATCACCCTGTTTCCCGAGCTGTTCGCGCCGCACCTGGAAGTCGGCGTGACGCGCCGCGCCTACGCCGGCGGATCGTTGCAGTTGAAACTCTGGCCGCTGCGCGACTTTGCCGAGGGCAACTACCGCCGCGTGGACGATCGCCCCTTCGGCGGCGGCCCCGGCATGGTGATGATGGCCCCGCCGCTGGAGCGTGCTCTGTCCGCCGTGCGCGGTGCGCGCGCGCAGGAGGCGGGCGAAGGTGAGGGTGCAGCGCCCCGCGCGCCCCTGATCCACTTCTCGCCCACGGGCCGCAAGCTCGACCAGGCGCTGGTGCGCGAGATCGCCGCCGGCTCTGGCGCCGTGCTGCTGTGCGGCCGCTACGAGGGCATAGACCAGCGTTTCCTGGACCGCCACGTGGACCTGGAAGTCAGCCTGGGCGACTTCGTGCTCTCGGGCGGCGAGCTGCCCGCGCTGGCGCTGCTGGATGCCGTGGCGCGGCTGCAGCCCGGTGTGCTGCAGGACGCCGCCTCGCACCAGCAGGACAGCTTCGAAGACGGCCTGCTCGACTGCCCGCACTACAGCCGCCCCGAGCAACTGCCGCGTGCCGACGGCGGCGTGGACGCGGTGCCGGACGTGCTGCTCTCTGGCCACCATGGCCGCATCGCGCGCTGGCGCCGCGAGCGCTCGCTGGAAATCACGGCGCGGCGCAGGGTCGACCTGATCGAAGCGGCGCGCGCCGCCGGGCGGCTGAGCAAGGAAGACGAGCGTTTCCTGCGCTCGCTCAAGCTCGACGCCGCGCCATAACCTTGTGCCGGCGCCGGGGTGCTCCAAGAAGCCCCCGTTGCTTGGGATATAATCAAAGGCTTTTCGATCCTCTGCCGGGCGAAATTCTTTCGCAGGCCGTGCCGGTCATCCTGACCGGTGCTGCTGAACAACCGACGTGCCGGCACGATCCCTTGGAGAACCCCATGGACCTGATCCAGACCCTCGAGCAGGAAGAAATTGCTCGCCTGAACAAGACCATCCCGGCCTTCGCGCCTGGCGACACCGTGATCGTGAACGTGAACGTGGTCGAAGGCACCCGCAAGCGCGTGCAGGCTTACGAAGGTGTCGTGATTGCCAAGCGCAACCGTGGCCTGAACAGCAGCTTCATCGTCCGCAAGATCTCCAGCGGCGAAGGCGTGGAGCGTACGTTCCAGCTGTACAGCCCGCTGATCGCCAGCATCGACGTCAAGCGCCGTGGCGACGTGCGCCGCGCCAAGCTGTACTACCTGCGCCAGCGCAGCGGCAAGTCGGCCCGCATCAAGGAAAAGCTGGCTTAATTGCCCAGCCGTGGAGGCGACCGCGGCCTGCGTCGCCCGCCTCCACAAGCCGGCCCCGTGCCGGCGACGAAGCCGCCCTCCGGGGCGGCTTTTTGTTTTTCCGCCGCGCCTTAGCCGAATTCCGCTTGGGCGCCCGGCGCCGGGTTTTTGCGGCGGGCGCCTATGCTCGTGCCATGGCCACTTTGATCCTCGATCCCCAGTCGGTGCCCGTGATCGGCATGGACGAACACCTGCCCGCCGTGCCGGCCGACGCGCTCACGGCTGCCGCGCTGCGCCGGCGCTTCGCGCATCCGCCGCCCTGGCAGCCCGAGACCCGCGCGGACGGCCGGGAGGGCTTGCCCGTGAAGGCGGATGCCTCCGTGCTGGTGCCGCTGGTCGAGCACGGCGACGGCTCGCTGCACGTGCTGCTGACGCAGCGCACGGCGCATTTGAATGCGCATGCGGGGCAGATCAGCTTCCCCGGCGGCCGTGCCGAGCCCAGCGATGCCGACGCCGTGTTCACCGCGCTGCGCGAGGCGCAGGAGGAGGTGGGCCTGGAGCCGGCGCAGGTGGAAGTCATCGGGTCGCTGCCGGCCTATACCACCATCACCGCCTTTCGCGTCACGCCCGTGGTTGGGCTGCTGCGCGCGCCCTACGAGCTGCGCCTGGACGCGTTCGAAGTGGCCGAAGCCTTCGAGGTGCCGCTGGCGTGGCTGATGACGCCGGCCCACCACCGCCGCCACCACATCGAGCTTGACGGCGCGCCGCGGCAGTTCCTGTCCATGCCCTGGACGGCCAGCGGCAGCCGGCGCGAATACTTCATCTGGGGCGCTACCGCCGCGATGCTGCGCAACCTTTACCGCTTTCTCGCGGCCTGAGCGCAGCACCGTGTTCCAGCCGTTGCCTGGGCACCGGAAGAGGGTGTTGCCGTCGGTATGATCCGCGGCGATGAGTTTCTTCGCCGTCCTGCTGGCCCTTCTGATCGAGCAGCTCAAGCCGCTGCCTCGTGACAATCGCATTCACGACGCCCTGATCACCTGGGTGCGCTGGACCGGACGCAATTTCGACGCCGGGCGCGAGCATCACGCCTGGGTGGTGTGGGGCGTCACGGTGGTGGCGCCCACGCTGCTGGTGGCGGCGCTGTACGCGGGCATCGCGCACCTGAGCGCGCTGGTGGGCCTGGCCTTCGACGTGCTGGTGCTCTACCTCACGCTGGGCTTTCGGCAGTTCAGCCATTTCTTCACCGACATCCGCGACGCGCTGGACCGCGGCGACGAGAACGAAGCGCGCCGCCTGCTGGCCGAGTGGCGCCACCTGGATACCAGCGAGCTGCCGCGCACGGAACTGCTGCGCCACGTCATCGAGCACGCGCTGCTGGCTGCGCACCGCCACGTGTTCGGCGTGTTCTTCTGGTTCGTCCTGCTGTCCTCGCTGGGCCTGGGCCCGGCCGGCGCGGTGCTCTACCGCATGGCCGAGTTCGCCGGCCGCTATTGGGCCTTCAAGAGCCGCAGCCTGGGGGCGCCGGCCAACGACAGGCTCATGGGCCTGTCGCAGCAGCTCTTCACCGGCATAGACCACGTGCCCGCGCGCATGACGGCCTTCGGCTTCGCCGTGGTGGGCAACTTCGAGGAAGCCGTCAACGGCTGGCGGCGCGACGCCGGGCTGTGGGTGCACCACAACGAAGGCATCATCCTTGCCGCCGCCGCGGGCGCCCTGGGCGTGCAGCTCGGCGGCAGCGCCGCACCCGGCATCACGCCGGACCGCAGCAAGACGTTCCAGGTGGGTGCGGGTGGCGAGATCGAAGGCTCGCTGGGCTCCACGCCGGGGCTGCCGCCGCAGCCCGGCCACCTGCAAAGCATCGTGGGCCTGGTGTGGCGCTCGGTGGTGCTGTGGCTGCTGCTGCTGGCGCTGCTGACGCTGGCCAACGTGCTCGGCTGACGGCTGCGCTGCTGCGGCCCCGGCGTCCGCTCAGGGCCGGTGGCTGAGCCGCAGGCTCACCACTTCGTGCGTTCCAGCTCCTCGCGGATCTCGCCGTAGATGCGGTAGCGGCTGGCGGCGATCTCGCCGCGCTCCACGGCCGCGCGCACGCCGCAGCCGGGCTCGTGGCGGTGCGTGCAGTTGTAGAAGCGGCAGTCCGGCAGATGCGCGCGCAGGTCCGGCATGAGCCTGGGCAGCTCCTCGGCGCTGACGTGGCGCAGGCCGAATTCCTGGAAGCCGGGCGAGTCCAGCAGCGCGCCATGGCGCACGGCCGGGTCCAGCCAGTACCAGCGCGTGGTGGTGGTGGTGTGGCGGCCGGAATTGAGCGCCTGCGAGATGTCGCCCACCTGTGCCTGCGCGTCCTGCACCATGAGGTTGACCAGCGTGCTCTTGCCCGTGCCGCTGGGGCCCAGCACCAGCGTGGCGGACTCCTGCAGCAGCGGCCGCAGCAGCTCGCGCGACTCTTGCGGCCGCGTCTTGAGCGAGGCCTCCAGCACCTGCACGCCCATGTCGCGGTAGGGCTGCAGCCGCTCGCGCGCAGCTTCGGCCTGCGGCAGCTCGGCCTTGTTGAGCAGCACGCGCACGGGAATGCCGGCGGTCTCGGCGGCGATCAGTGCGCGGCTGAGCTGCGACTCGCTGAACATGGGCTCGCCGGCCACCAGCACCAGGATCTGGTCCAGGTTGGCGGCGAAGGACTTGGTGCGCCACTCGTCCTGCCGCATGAGCAGGTTGCGCCTCGGCTCGACGTGCTCGACCACGCCCTCGTCGCCGCTGGCCTGCCAGCGCACGCGGTCGCCCACCACGCACTCGCTCTTCTTGCCGCGCAGGTGGCATTGCACGCGCGCGCCGTCGGGCGTCTCCACCATCACGTGGCGGCCATGGGCCGTCACGACCAGGCCGACATCCAGCTCCGTATGCCGCCCCATGTCAGGACTGCGCGCGCAGGGCCGCCAGGCGCTCGGTGGCCGGGGGATGCGAGTAGTAGAAGCGCGCGTACAGCGGGTCGGGCGTGAGCGTGGCGGCGTTGTCCTCGTGCAGCTTGAGCAGGGCGTTGGCCAGGTCGCGGCCGTCGGCCTGCGCGCAGGCGTAGGCGTCGGCCTCGAACTCGTGGCGGCGCGACAGCCGCGCGCCCAGCGGCGAGATCAGGAACATGAAGGGCGGCAGCGCCAGCATGAACAGCAGCAGCGCCAGCGCGTCGTTGGGCGCATCCAGGCTGGGGCGCACGCCCAGGCCGGTGTAGAAGCCGGCGCTGGACGCCAGCCAGCCCAGCAGCGCCAGGCCCGCCAGGCTCAGGCCGAAGACCAGCAGCATGCGCTTGAGCACATGGCGGTGCTTGTAGTGGCCCAGCTCGTGCGCGAGCACGGCGGCAATCTCGTTGCCGTTGAGCTTGGACAGCAGCGTGTCGAAGAACACCACGCGCTTGGCCGCGCCCAAGCCGGTGAAGTAGGCGTTGGCATGGGCGGAGCGGCGGCTGCCGTCCATCACGAACAAGCCCTTGGCCGCGAAGCCGCAGCGGCTCATCAGCCCCTGCACCTGCGCCTTGAGCTCGCCGTCAGGCAGCGGCGTGAAGCGGTTGAACAGCGGCGCGATCAGCGTGGGGTAGAGCACCAGCGCCAGCAGTTGAAACACCGTCCACGCCACCCAGGCCCACAGCCACCACAGGCTGCCCGTGGCGCCCATGATCCACAGCACCAGCGCCGCCAGCGGCAGGCCCACGACCACGCCCACCAGCACACCCTTGAGCTGGTCGCCCAAATAGAGCTTCCAGGTCATGCGGTTGAAGCCGAAGCGCTGCTCCAGCACGAAGGTGCGGTAGAGGTCGAAGGGCAGGTCCAGCACCGCGCCGATCACGGCAAAGGCCGCCAGCAGCGCGAGCTGGTAGCCCATGTCGCCCAACAGGGGCTGCACCGTGTCGCGGACGGCCACGTTGAGCGCGTCCAGGCCGCCGAGCAGCGTCCACACCAGCAGCAGCGCCGAGCTGAAGGCCGCCTGCAGCAGGCCGAAGCGCCCGCGCGCCAGCGTGTAGTCGGCCGCGCGCCGATGCGCCTGCAAGGACACCGACCCCGCGAACGCCGCCGGCACCCTGTCGCGGTGCAGGGCCACGTGGCGCATCTGGCGCGTGGCCAGCCAGAGTTTCAGCAGCAGCGCCAACAGCACGGCGCCTGCGAAGAGCAGGGTCAAGGCAGACATGGTGTCAAGTGTAGGGCTGCGACAATTGCCCCCTCAAATACAGCCCACGAGGACCTTTTCCCATGACGACCGAGCTCGCCGCCAGCGACCAGAACCTGATCTGGATCGATCTGGAGATGACCGGCCTTTACCCCGACCGCGACCGCATCATCGAGATCGCCGTGGTTGTCACCGACGCCCAACTCACCCAGCGTGCCGAAGGCCCGGTGTTCGCCATCCACCAGAGCGACGCCGCGCTGGACGCCATGGACGCGTGGAACAAGGGCACCCACGGGCGCAGCGGCCTGATCGACCGCGTGAAAGCCTCCACCGTGGACGAGGCGCAGGCGCAGGCCGCCGTTATCGAATGGCTCAAGCAGTACGTGGGCGCGGGCAAGAGCCCCATGTGCGGCAACTCCATCTGCCAGGACCGGCGCTTCCTCGCCAACTACATGCCGCAGCTGGAATCCTTCTTCCACTACCGCAACCTGGACGTGAGCACGCTCAAAGAGCTGGCCAAGCGCTGGAAGCCCGCCGCGCTCGAAGGCTTCAAGAAGGCACAGAAGCACACCGCGCTGGCCGACATCCACGAGTCCATCGACGAGCTGCTGCACTACCGCAAGACCTTCCTGGCGGCCTGAGGCCGCAGGGCTGCCGGGACCTAAGCCCCGGCGTGGTGCAAGGGTTTGCACCAAGTCGCGCTACAATGCGGGCACGGTGTCGTTCTGGCACCGTTCGTACATCCCCTCTGACCTCCATCGAGTTCTCCCGCACGACAGCGCGTGGCGGAGCTTGATTCCTCCGGTGGACCCCTCCCCAAGGGCTTCCGCGGAACCGGTCGGCGGCGATGCCGTCGCTTCCGGACCGGTGCGCCAGCCCTGCTTCTCAGGGTCTGGCTGAATGTTCCTCCCGCGACTTTTGTGTATCCGGCAGCGCCTTGCCTGGCGTCGCCGCAGCCGGCTGCTGTCAGCCGGCGCCGATGAAGAGAACTCCGAATGTCTTTTGATTCCCTGGGCCTGCACGAAGCCCTGACCCGCGCTGTTGCCGACGCCGGCTACGAGAACCCGACCGAAGTCCAGTCGCGCGCCATTCCGCCGGCCATGGAAGGCCGTGATCTGCGCGTGTCCTCCAGCACGGGCAGCGGCAAGACCGCCAGCTTCGTGCTGCCGGCGCTGCAGCGCATCCTGGCCGCCCGCGGCGACAACACCAAGCGCCGCAGCGGCATGACCGGCGCGCGCGTGCTGGTGCTGGCGCCCACCCGCGAGCTGGCGCAGCAGGTGGCCAAGGCCGCCATGGACTATGGCCGCCATGTGCAGGGCCTGCGCGTGGTCACCGTCGTGGGCGGCGTGCCCTACGGCGCGCAGCTCAAGGCGCTGCGCGGCCCGGTGGACATCCTCATCGCCACGCCCGGCCGCCTGATCGACCACGTGCAAAGCGGCAAGGCGCTGCTGGAGCACGTGGAGATGCTGGTGCTCGACGAAGCCGACCGCATGCTGGACATGGGCTTCATCGACGACATCAACTTCATCGCCGGCTGCACGCCCGCCGCGCGCCAGACGGTGATGTACAGCGCCACCTTCGCCGGCCACGTGGGCCGCCTGGCCGACGAGCTGCTGCGCGAGCCGATGAGCGTGGACGTCGCCTCCCACACCGACACGCACGAGAACATCGAGCAGCGCCTGCATTGGGCCGACGACGTCGCGCACAAGAACGCGCTGCTGGACCACCTGCTCACCGGCCGTGAAGTCGAGCAGGCCGTGGTGTTCACCAGCACCCAGGTCGACGCCGACCGCCTGGCCGACCGCCTGGGCGAGTTGGGCCACTCCGTGGCCGCGCTGCATGGCGGCATGCCGCAAGGCCGCCGCAACCGCGTGCTCAACGGCCTGCGCAACCGCCAGTTGCGCGTGCTGGTGGCCACCGACGTGGCCGCCCGCGGCATCGACGTGCCCACCATCAGCCACGTCATCAACTTCGGCCTGCCCATGAAGGCCGAGGACTACGTGCACCGCATCGGCCGCACCGGCCGCGCCGGCCGCTCCGGCCTGGCCGTGACGCTGGCCGAGCGCCGCGACGTGGTGATGATCAAGCGCATCCAGCAGTTCACGACGCAGCAGATCCCGGTGGCCACGGTCACCGGCCTGGAGCCGCGTCAGCCCGAGCCGCGCATCTACCCGGGACGCCCTGACGGCGGCCCCCGCGGCGGCAAGCCGTTCGGCAAGGGCAAGTCTTTCGGCGGCCCGCGCCGTGAAGGTTTCGACCGCGGCCCGCGCCGTGAAGGCGGCTTCGAAGCGCGCCACCAGGGCGAAGGCTTCGCGCCGCGCCACGAAGGTGGCGGCCACTTCGGCGGCCCGCGTCCTGAAGGCCAGGGCCGCTTTGAGCGCCGCCCCGAAGGCGCCTTCAGCCGCCAGGGCGACGGTGCCCGCCACCATGGCGGTGGCGCCCACCACGGCGCGCCGCGTGACCGCAGCCCCTTCGAGCGCCGTAGCGACGGCCCGCAAGGCCACGGCGGCTTCGACCGCGGTGGCGATCGTCCGGCCGCACGCGGTGGCCGCTTCGGCGACCGCCAGGCTGACCGCGGTGGCTTCGGCGGCGGCGAGCGTTCGCGCGGCCCGCGCCGTGACGGCGGCTGGGAGCGTTGATGCCGGCGGCGCTTGGTGCGCCGCTTCGCTGAACCGTTGAAGGCTCAACCAGCCATTAAAAAACCCGCCCGGCGCGAGCCCGGCGGGTTTTTTAATGGGGAAGGCGAGGGCGCCGTTCAGGCCTTGAGCAGCTCGACCTCGAACACCAGCGTGGCGTTGGGGGGGATGACGCCGCCGGCGCCGTAGGCGCCGTAGCCCAGTTGCGGCGGGATCAGCAGCACGCGCGTGCCGCCGACCTGCATGCCCTGCACGCCCTCGTCCCAGCCCTCGATGACCTGGCCCGCGCCGAGGTTGAAGCGGAAGGGGTCGCGGCGGTCCTTGCTGGAGTCGAACTTGCGGCCGCGGCCGTCGGGTTGCGCGGGGTCGTGCAGCCAGCCGGTGTAGTGCACGGTGACCGGTGCGCCGGCGCGCGCGGTGTCGCCGGTGCCGGGCGTGGTGTCTTCGTACTGCAGGCCGGATGCGGTGGTGATCATGCGGAAGGTCTCCTGGGCAAAGGGCGCATCATGCCAGCGCCCGCCAGCGGTCTTTCACGACCCTTTGCGCTGCCACAGTCCCACCACGAAGCTGATCAGGCTCAGGACGATGAAGAGGACGAACAGGATCTTGGCGATGCCGGCCGCGCCCGCGGCAATGCCGCCAAACCCGAAAAGCGCCGCCAGCAGCGCGACGATGAAGAAGACGATGGCGTAGGGAAGCATGGTCGGCCGTCCTGTAGTTCTTGAAGGGGTCCAAGGCGCGCGGGGCGCGCCGTCTTCATGCTTCACAGCGTAGGTAAACGCCCGTGCCGGTGGGATGGGACGCGGCAGCCCGTGCCTGTCGGCCATGCCTGAATCGGCCTGTAGGACGATGCCCACAGGCGTGCGTCCGTGCCGCTGCGTTGCTACAGGCAGCGATCAGGTTGTAGGAGGCCCGCTGGCGGGCCGAACCGTCGCCTGGCTGCAATTCGGCCCGCCAGCGGCCCTCCTGCACGCCGAGGTCGCGCCGCCTGTTTCAGGCAGCAGGCCCGGCCAGTGCCGCCGCCTGCGTTTCTTCCGTGCGCAGCGGCAACACGGCTTCTATGCGCGTGCCCGCACCGGGCGTGCTTTGCAACAGCAGCCGCCCGCCCTCGGCCTCCACGCGGTAGCGCATGCCCAGCAGGCCGTGGGCGGAAGGCTTTTGCACGCGGGTGTCGAAGCCCTGGCCGTCGTCCTGCACGCTGGCCAGGGCCCAGGCGCCTTCCTCGCGCAGCGTGATGTGCACCTCGCGCGCCTGCGCGTACTTGGCCACGTTGGTCAGCCCTTCCTGCACCAGCCGGTAGACGGTCAGCTCGCAGGCGGGGGTCAGCTTCACGTCCTGCAGCGAGCACGCCACCTTGAGGCCCGAGCGCTGCTCGAACTCGCGCGTCAGGATTTCCAGCGCCGCCACCAGCCCCAGGTTGCTCAGGGCCGAGGGGCGCAGGTCTTCGATGATGCGGCGCTTGAGCGCGATGCCGCTGTTGAGCGTGCTGGTCAGGTGCTCTATGCGCGTGAAGAGCTCCGGCGCGGCGCTGCCCATCTGCACCAGGCGCGAGCGGATGCGTGCCAGGTCCAGCTTGGCGGCGGTGAGCAGGGCGCCCAACTCGTCGTGCAGCTCGCGGGCCAGGCGGCTCTTCTCGTCCTCGCGGGCGCTTTGCAGGTGCTGGGCCAGGTGCGTGAGGTCGGCCGTGCGCTGGCGCACCTGGGCTTCGAGCCGGTCACGCTCCTCCTGCAGCGAGTGCTGGCGCGACTGGCGCTCCAGGTCCAGCGCCACGCTCTGGCGCAGGTACATGAAGAAGGCCAGCAGGCCGATGGCGGTGACGGTGCCCACGCCTATGCGGTTGACCTGCAGCGTCTCCTTGATGCCGTCGCCCTGCTCGGAGATGGCGCGCGTTTCGCTGGCGATGAGCTGGTCGGCTGCCAGCCGCATGGCCTGCATGGCCTCGCGCCCAATGCCGCTGCCCACCAGCGCGCGCCAGGCCTCCTCGCGGCCCTGGGTGCGCAGCTGCAGCGTGGTTTCCAGCTCCGAGAGCTTGTCGGCCACGAGCTGCAGCAGCCGGTCGAGCTGCGGGCGCTGCGGGTCGTTCGCGCCGTAGCGCTGCTGCAGCGCCACGGTGGCCTCGCGAATCTCCTGCACGGCCTTCTGGTAGGGCTGCAGGTACTCGGCGCGGCCGGTGAGCAGGTAGCCGCGCTGGCCGCTTTCGGCGTCCACCACCGCCAGCAGGAGTTGATGCGTGGCCACGCGCGCCACGTTCTGCACGCGCAGCCGCTCGATGTCCTGCACGGCGTGGCGGAAGGAGAGCTCGCTGATCACCAGCAGCCCAAGCGCCGCCACCATCGCGAGCGGAAAGGCGAAGGCACTGCGGCTGAGACGGTCGAACCAAAACGCCAGCCGGGGCATGGTGGCTAAGATGTGTTTCATCGCTGTGTTCGAGGTAGTCAAGCCCATGATTCGCGTTGCCATCGTTGACGATCACGCCATCGTGCGGGCCGGCCTGAAGCAGTTCCTGGCCGAGCAGGAAGACCTTCAGGTCACCGGCGAAGCCGCCAACGGGCGCGAGGCGTTGGAGCTGCTGCGCAAGGGCGAGCTGGACGTGATGCTGATGGACCTGTCCATGCCCGGCCACGGTGGCGTGGACGCGCTGCAGGCCATCAAGGCCCGCGCCCCGGAGCTGCCGGTGCTGATACTCAGCGGCTTCCCCGAGCAGCACTACGCCACCACGCTGCTGCGCCAGGGTGCCAGCGGCTACCTGAACAAGGAGTGCGAGCCCGAGGAGATCGTCAAGGCGATTCGCACCGTGGCGCGCGGGCGGCGCTACATCACCCCGGCCGTGGCCGAGCTGCTGGCCGACCAGCTCGACGGCGGCGGCGACAAGGCGCCGCACGAGCTGCTGTCGGAGCGGGAGTTCCAGGTCTTCCTGCGCCTGGCGCAGGGCGAAACCATCGGCCACATCGCCGACCACATGGCGCTGTCGGTCAAGACGGTGAGCACCTACCGCACGCGCGTGATGGAGAAGATGAACCTGTCCTCCAACAGCGACCTCACCTACTACGCGCTCAAGCACGGCCTCATCCAGTAAGCCAGGCACCCTGGCCGGAGCCGCGCTGCACGGGCGCGGATTCGCGGGGATGAGCAAGCGGCGTGCGCGGGCCTTTCAGTTGCTGGTGGAGCTGGCCCCGGCGAGCTGCATGCACCAGGCGATGAGGGTGTCGATCTCGTTGGACTTGTCGAACACCTCGTCCGCACCGAGCTCCAGGCAGCGGCGGCGCATGTCCGGCGTGGCGAAGTTGCTGAGCACCACTTTCTTCGTGAGCGGGCGCAGCTTCTGCGCCGCCTGCAGCACGCCCAGGCCCGTGCCGCCCTTGAGGAAGATGTCCACGATCATCAGGTCGCAGGGCCGGCCGGCCTCGGCCAGCCAGCGCAGCGCGGTGGGCTCATCTTCGGCCGAACCCACGACCTGCAACGGGACGAGCTCCTCCAGCGTGGCGATCAGGTTCTCCCGTATCACGGGGCTGTCTTCAACGATGTAGGTGCTCAGTGGTGATGACATGGGCCGGACTGCCGTGGTGTGCGCCCCAATCGGCGTGTGCGCATGTTAGGCCGCCGCGCCGGCCGCTGGCTGTAGTCGCCCGCGGCTGCTCCTTGTAGGAGGCTTCCTACCGTTCCCGGGAATTTCCATTGGCCCAGCGGCAAGCCCAGGCTCGCACCGCCCGCTGCAGCCAGCCATCCACGTCACCGGCTTCTTCCACTGGCAACTGCAGTGCCTGGGCGGCGGCGCGCAGCGCGGCCAGCGGATCGGCAACGTCCACCGCCGGCGCGCCGTGCTGCTTGGAGAGCTTTTCGCCCCGCGCATCCAGCACCAGCGGCAGGTGCAGGTACACCGGCCGCGGCGCGTGGATCTGCTGTTGCAGCCAGATCTGGCGCGCGGTGTTGTCCGTCAAGTCCTCGCCGCGGACGACGTGGGTGACGCCTTGCAGCGCGTCGTCCACCACCACGGCGAGCTGGTAGGACCAGATGCCGTCGGCGCGCTGGAGCACGAAGTCGCCCACCTCGTGCGTCACGTCCTGCGACTGCGCGCCCAGGCGGCGGTCGTCCCAGGCGATGCGCACCGGCGCCGCGTCCGTCCCGCAGCGCAGCCGCCAGGCGCGCGCCGGTTTTCCTCGCAGCCCGTCGCGGCAGGTGCCGGGGTAGACGCGCTCCTCGTGCCGCCGGTGCTCGTGGCCTTGCGCGGCCAGCGCCGCCTCGATGTCGCGCCGGGTGCAGGCGCACGGGTAGGCGAGGTTGCGGCTTGCCAGGTCGTCCAGCGCTTGCTGGTAGACGGCCTCGCGCTGCGACTGCCACAGCGGCGGCTCGTCGGCCTGCAGGCCCAATGCGGCGAGCTGGCGCAGGATTTCGCGGTCGGCGCCGGGCACGCAGCGCGGCGCGTCGGTGTCTTCCATGCGCACCAGCCAGCGCCCGCCGTGGGCGCGCGCGTCCAGCCAGCTTGCCAGCGCCGCCACCAGCGAGCCCGCGTGCAGCGCGCCCGTGGGCGAGGGCGCGAAGCGGCCGACGTAGGCTTGTTCTTTCACTTCCGATCCGGGCCCGCGCGATCAATCCACCGGCGACACCATGCCGGCATGGCGCTCCAGCAGCGCCTGGCGGGTGGCGGGGCTTTGCAGTTGTTCCAGCCACCACTGCAGCGCCAGCCCCTGCGGCGCCTTGCGCGGTTGCGGAGCGGCCGAGGCACGCCAGGCGTAGCCCAGGCGGGCGCGGGTCTGCTTGCGCTGCGTGGTCTTGACCACCAGCCGCCCGGCGCGGATGTGCTCGCGCGCCAGGGGCTCAGGCACGAAGCCGCAGCCCAGGCAGCGCAGTTGTGCCTCGATCTTGGCCTGCAGGCTGGCGACGGTGAACACGTCCTGGCCGGGCAGCAGGTTCACGGTCAGCGGCGTGAGGCGCTGGGCCGAATCGGCCACGGCCACGGCGCGGTGGCGCAGCAGCTCGGCGTCGGTGACCACGCCTTCCCATTCCGCCAGCGGGTGGTGGGGTGCCACGGCGAAGACGAAGTCGATCTCGCCCAGCGTGCGCAGCTCGATGCCGGGCGGAGCGCTGTGGTCCACGTCCACGCCGATGGCGAGGTCGGCCTGGCCGGACACCAGCGCCTCCCAGGTGCCGGCCAGCACCTCGGTGCGCAGCCGCAGCCGGGTGCCCGGCCCGTCCTGCCCGGCGTTGTTGGGCCGCAGCGCATAGAAGGCCTCGCACAGCTCGAACATGGTCAGCCGGGAGATCACGCCGTCCATGGCGATGGTGAGCTGCGTCTCCCAGCCGCCGGCGACGCGGCGCACGCGGTGGGCGACGGCCTCCATCTCGGCCAGCAGGCGGCGACCTTCGCTCAGGAGCTCCTCGCCGGCGGCGGTGAGCTTGGCCTGGCCGGAGCGGCGGTCGAAGAGCAGCACGTCCAGCGCGTCTTCGAGCTGGCGGACGCTGTAGGTGAGTGCCGAGGGCACCTTGCCCAGCTCGCGCGCGGCGGCGGCGAAGCTGCCGCAGCGGGCGATGGTGTCCATCATCGCCAGGGCATCGGGGGTCAGCGCGTTGTGCCGCTTCATCATGTTTTCATCTTATTTGAACGGCAGGTTCGAACACGCAAGTGTCTGAATTTGAACCCAAAAACCTACAGTCCTTGGCCATGATCAGCCTGCGCAAGAGCGAGGACCGTGGGTATGCCGACCATGGCTGGCTCAAGAGTTTTCACACCTTCTCCTTCTGCGACTACTTCGATGCGGCGCACAGGGGCTTCGGCAACCTGCGCGTGCTCAACGAAGACCGCCTGGCCTGCAGCACGGGCTTCGGCCCCCACGAGCACCAGGACGTGGAAATCGTGAGCTGGGTGCTGGAAGGCGCGCTGGCGCACAAGGACTGCGCGGGCCGTGCCGGCGTGCTGCGCCCGGGGGCGGTGCAGGTGTTGAGCGCCGGCCGTGGCGTGCGGCACCGCGAGGCCAATGCCGTGAAGGGCGAGGCCACGCACTTTTTGCAGGCCTGGCTGCGGCCCACGTGCAAGGCCGTGGAGCCGGGCTGTGCGCAACTGGACGTGGCGCCGCATCGCATGCGCGGCCGCCTGGCGCTCGTGGCCGCCCCCGAGGCCGGCGAAGGCACGCTGCGCTGGCACGCCGACGCGCGGCTGTACGCGGGCCGTTTCGAGGGCGACGAGGCGGCGGCGTTGGCGCTGGAGCCCGGCCGTCTGGCTTGCGTGCACGTGGCGCGCGGCAGCGTGGAGGTCAACGGCCGGCGCTTGAACACCGGCGACGCCGCCCTGCTGAGCGAGGAGCCGCGCGTGCTGCTTCGCGCGGGGCAGGGCGCGGAGGTGCTGGTGTTCGATCTCGCGCCCTGAGACTTACTGCACGGGGCAGCCGCTGGCGCCGCGCGGGCCGTCGCTACAGTGGCGCCCAATGAAAAATTTCTTAGATGTGCTGAGCGAGCTGCCCTGGCTGGACTGGCTGGCGCTGGCGGCCTTCCTGGCCGGCTGGGTGGGCTACGCCACCTTCGCGCGGCGCCAGGGTTTCAGGGAGCGCTCGCTGCTGGCCATCAGCAACCGCGTGCGGCGGCAGTGGATGCTGCAGACCACCTTCCGCGACAACCGGGTGCTGGACGGCGTGGTGGTGCAAAGCATGTCCTCGGGGCCGAGTTTTTTTGCCTCCACCACCATCCTGATCATCGGCGGCCTGCTGGCCATGCTGTCCACGACGGAGCGGGTGGCGGAACTGGTCAAGGAAATTCCCTTTGCCGCGCGCACCAGCGTGCTGATATTCGACATGAAGCTCGTCCTGCTGACGGGCATCTTCGTCCACGCCTTTTTCCGCTTCACCTGGAGCATCCGGCAATACAGCTTTGGCGCGCTGCTGGTGGGCGCGGCGGCGGACCGGGACGTGTTCGCCGCCATGGGCGAGAAGGCCGCGGCGCAGCGCGAGGCCTTTGCCGATCGCGCCGGGCGCGTGATGGCGCTGGCGGCCGAGGCTTTCAACGACGGGCTGCGCGCCTATTACATGGCCTTCGCCGTGGTGGGCTGGTTCTTCTCGCCGCTGTTTTTCATGGTCGCCACGACGGGGGTGATTTATGTGCTTTACCAGCGGGAATTCAGGTCGGACGTGTTGGAGGCCTTGAGGGGATAAGGGGTTCATGGGGCGCGTCGTTCAGATTTCTGAACGATGCGCCTTGCAGCTTGGAAGAGGCTCGGCCTACTGCTTCTCAATGAACGGCTGTGCCGCCGCCAAGCTCTGCCCCGGCGCCTCCTCCTGCGGCACATGCCCCACGCCATCCAGCAATTGCAGCCGGCTGCCCGGGATGGCTGCCTGCAGCGCCTCGCCCAGCGCGGGCGGCGTGAGTTGATCTTGCGCGCCCCACAGCAGCAGCACGGGCAGGCGCAATTGCCGGAACGGAGCTGACGCGTCCTCGCCCGTGGGCCTCTGGCGCCATTGCTGCAGCAGTGCCCAGCGGTTGCCCTCGCTGAGCAGCAGGTCGCGGCGGCGGTCGATTTGGGCGTCTGAAAGCTGGGAGGGATGGGCGTAGAGGCTGCGCAGCACTTCGGCCAGCAGCGGGCGCGGCATCAGGCCGTTGACCAGCACCGCCGGCCACGGCAGCGCGGCGGCCAGGCGCGGGGCCGGGGGGATGTGCTCCATCGGGACGGGCGCGCCGGCCAACAGCAGCAGCCGCGTCGCGCGCTGCGGCGCCAGCAGCGCCACGTGCGCCGCCACGGCGGCGCCGCGGCCTTGGGCGATGAGGCGAAAGCGCTGCACGTGCAGGTGGTCCAGCAGCGCCAGCACGGCGCGGGCGTCGGTGGCCACGCGGTAGTCGCCTCCAGCGGCGGTGGAGGACAGGCCGCTGCCGGGCAGATCCAGCCGGATGACGCGGTGCGTGCCGCGCAGCGCTGCGGTCCAGGGCTCCCAGTCGTGCAGGCTGCCGCCCAAGCCGTGCAGCAGCACCAGAGGCTCCCTGTCCTCGCGCGGGCCCTCGTCGCGCAGGTGGACGATGCGGCCCGCGACCTCTTCGAACTGCGAGGGCGGCATGCCCCAGCGTTCCACCAGCGACTGCGCCGGTTGCGGCGGCGTGTGCCACCAGGCCGCGGCGGCGGCCAGCGCCATCAGCGCCAGGCCCAGCAGGCGCAGCAGGGAGGCGCGCAGGTCCATGCGGGCAGCGGAAATCGCTGGTGCGTCAGGCCGTCGCCGGCTCGGCCGGCTGCAGGTCGGCAGCCAGGCCCACGCGCTCGTCGAAGACGAAACAGGCGCCGCGCCAGCGCGGGGCGTGCGTCTCCTCGAAATACTTGAGGATGCCGCCTTCGAGCTGCCAGACGTTGGCCAGGCCCGCCTCCTGCATCAGCAGCGCGGCCTTCTCGCAGCGGATGCCGCCGGTGCAGTAGCTCACCACGGTCTTGCCTTGCAGCGCGGCCAGGTTCGCCTGCAGCGCGTCGGGAAACTCGCTGAACTTCGTCAGGCGCCAGTCGATGGCGTCTTCGAACGCCCCGGCGTCCACCTCGAAGCCGTTGCGCGTGTCCAGCATGACGACGGGGCGGCCCGTGTCGTCGTGGCCCTGCTCCAGCCAGCGCGCCAGCGTGGGGGCGGGCAGCGCGGGCGCGCGGCCCGCGGCGGGGCGGACGGCCGGGCGGTTCATGCGGATGATTTCGCGCTTCACTTTCACCAGCAGCCGCTTGAAGGGCACGGTGTCGCTGAAGCTTTCCTTGGGCGCCAGGTCGGCGAAGCGCTCGTCCTGTTGCAACTGATGCACCCAGCCGCGCACGCCTTCCGGCGAGCCGGCCAGGAACAAATTGATGCCTTCCTCGGCCAGCAGCACGGTGCCCTTGAGGCCCAGGGCGAGGGCGCGCTCGTAGAGGGTGGCGCGCAGCTCGGCGGCGTCGGCCAGGAGGTGGAACTTGTAGGCGGAGATGTTCAGTACGGCTTTCACGGGCGGGATTCTGTCAGGGGGGCGTCCGTAAAATCCCGGGATGCCTTTCGTTCACCTGCGCACTCATACCGAATATTCCGTCGTCGACGGCACGCTCCGCATCGACGACGCCGTGGCCGCGGCCCGTGCCGACGGCCAGGTGGCGCTGGGCATCACGGACTTCAACAACCTCTTTGGCGCCCTCAAGTTCTACAGCGCCTGCCGCAAGAAGGGCCTCAAGCCCGTGGTGGGCGTGGACGTGTGGATGGAGCCCGAGGAAGGTCAGGCGCAGCCCAGCCGCCTGGCGCTGCTGGTGCAGAACGTCGATGGCTACCACAACCTCAGCGAGCTGCTGGCCCGCGCCTGGACGCGCAACACCCAGCGCGCCCAGGCCTGGGTGAAGTGGGAGTGGCTGCAGGAGTTGGGCGGCGGGCTGATCGCCCTGTCCGGCGCCGATTGCGGCAACGTGGGCCTGGCCCTGAATGCCGGCGACACGCGCCGAGCCAAGGCCGCCGCGCTGCGGCTGGCGGAGATTTTCCCGGACCGCTTCTATCTGGAGCTGCAGCGCGCCGGCCTGCCGGGCAACGAGGCGCATGTGCGCGCCGCCGTGGCGCTGGCCGGGCAGTTGCGGTTGCCGGTGGTGGCAACGCACCCCATCCAGTTCCTGGAGCCGGACGACTTCGAGGCCCACGAGGCGCGCGTGTGCATCGCCGAGGGCGAGACGCTGGGCAACCCGCGGCGGGTGAAGCGCTTCACGCGCGACCAGCACTTCAAGACCCAGGCGGAGATGGAAAAGCTCTTCGCCGACGTGCCCAGCGCCATCGCCAACACGGTGGAGATCGCCAAGCGCTGCAGCCTGAGCCTGGTGCTGGGCAAGCCGCAGTTGCCTGACTTTCCCACGCCGCCGCTGGCCGACGGCAGCCCCATGCCGATTGCGGACTACTTCCGCCAGGCGTCCTTCGAGGGGCTGGAGCTGCGTTTGAAAATGCTGTTCCCCGACGAGGCCAAGCGCGACGCCGAGCGGCCGCGCTACGTGGACCGGCTGGAATTCGAGATCGGGACCATCTTGAAGAT
Organism: Azohydromonas lata NBRC 102462; assembly: GCF_001571085.1. Lineage (GTDB taxonomy): Bacteria > Pseudomonadota > Gammaproteobacteria > Burkholderiales > Burkholderiaceae_C > Azohydromonas > Azohydromonas lata. The sequence continues at coordinate 35,558 of NZ_BCTC01000017.1, read as the reverse complement.
GGGCTTCCCGGGCTACTTCCTGATCGTGTCGGACTTCATCAAGTGGGCCAAGGAGAACGGCTGCCCGGTTGGGCCGGGCCGGGGCTCCGGCGCGGGCTCGCTGGTGGCTTACGCGCTGCTGATCACGGACCTCGACCCGCTGCAATACAACCTGCTGTTCGAGCGCTTCCTGAACCCGGAGCGGGTGTCCATGCCCGACTTCGACATCGACTTCTGCCAGGGCAACCGCGACCGGGTCATCGAGTACGTCAAGAACAAGTACGGCCGCGAGGCGGTGAGCCAGATCGCCACCTTCGGCACCATGGCCGCCAAGGCCGCGCTGCGCGACGTGGGCCGCGTGCTGGGCATGGGCTATGGCCACGTGGACAGCATCGCCAAGCTCATCCCCGCGCCGCCGGGCAAGAGCGTGACGCTGGCCAAGGTGCCGGACAAGCCGGAGAGTAACGTCATCTACGCGCGCCAGGAGGCGCCGGAACTGGAGCAGCGCGAGGCCGCGGAAGAGGAGGTCGCGGAGCTTTTGAAGCTGGCCATGCGCGTGGAAGGCATGGTGCGCAACATCGGCATGCACGCCGGGGGCGTGCTGATCGCGCCGGGCAAGATCACCGACTTCTGCCCGCTGTACCAGCAGCCCGGCAGCGACTCGGCGGTCAGCCAGTACGACAAGGACGACGTGGAGGCGATCGGCCTCGTGAAGTTCGACTTCCTGGGCCTGGCGACGCTGACCATCCTGGAGCTGGCGCGGCACTTCATCGTCTCGCGCCACGCGGACCAGAAGGACTTCGCCTTCGAGACGATTCCGCTGGACGACCGGCGCGTCTACGACCTCTTCTCCAAGGGCCTGACCGAGGCGGTGTTCCAGTTTGAAAGCCGCGGCATGCAGGGCATGTTGCGCGACGCCAAGCCGAGCCGGCTGGAAGATTTGATTGCGCTGAACGCGCTGTACCGGCCGGGTCCGATGGACCTGATCCCGACCTTCGTGGCGCGCAAGCACGGCCGCGAGGAGGTGATTTACCCGCATCCGCTGACCGAGCCCGTCCTGTCCGAGACCTACGGGATCATGGTCTACCAGGAGCAGGTGATGCAGGTGGCGCAGGTGCTGGGCGGCTACTCGCTCGGCGGCGCCGACATGCTGCGCCGGGCCATGGGCAAGAAGAAGCCCGAGGAGATGGCCAAGCACCGGGAAATCTTCCGCAAGGGCGCGGCCGAGAAGAACATCGACCAGGCCAAGGCGGACGAGGTCTTCGACCTGATGGAGAAGTTCGCGGGCTACGGCTTCAACAAGTCGCACGCCGCCGCCTACTCCCTGCTGGCCTACCACACGGGCTGGCTCAAGGTGCATTACACGGCCGAGTTCTTCGCGGCCAACATGACCATCGAGCTGGACGACACCGACAAGCTCAAGGTGCTGCTGGCCGATGCGCGCAACAACTTCGGCATCCAGTTCGACCCGCCGGACGTGAACGCCAGCGTCTACCGCTTCGAGCCGGTGGAGAGCAAGCGCATCCGCTACGGCCTGGGTGCCATCAAGGGCACGGGGCAGGGCGCGATCGAGGCCATCGTGGCCGCGCGCAAGGAGGGCGGGGCGTTCAAGAGCTTCTTCGACTTCTGCGCCCGCGTGGACCGCAGCCGCGTCAACAAGCGCGTGATGGAGGCGCTGGTCAAGGCCGGGGCCTTCGATTCGCTCTACCCGAGCGAGCAGCGCGCCAGCCTGCTGGCCAGCGTGGGCCTGGCCTTCGAGTGGGCCAACACGCAGGCGGCGCATGTGGACCAGGGTGGCCTCTTCGATTTCGGCGACGACAGCCACGGCTCCAGCGCGCAGGAGCCGCCGCTGGTGGCGGTGGAGCCCTGGAGCATCAAGGAGCGGCTGCTGCAGGAGAAGACGGCCATCGGCTTCTTCCTGAGCGGCCACCTCTTCGACCAGTGCGAGGAGGAAGTGCGGCGCTTTGCGCGGCTGCGCGTGGCCGACCTGCAGGACAGCCGCGAGCCGCAACTGCTGGCCGGAATCGTCACCGAGCTGCGCATCGTCAACGGCGCGCGCGGGCGCGTGGGCATCTTCAAGCTCGACGACCGCAGCGGCTTCATCGAGGCCGTGGCCGACGAGCGGCTGCTGGACGCCAACAAGGAGCTGCTGCGCGACGACGAGCTGGTCATTGTCCAGGCCAAGTGCCAGCCCGACCGCTTCAGCGGCGGGCTGCGGCTCAACGTGCAGCAGGTGTGGGATTTGGCGGCGGCGCGCTGCCGCTTCGCGCGCTTCTTGCGCGTGCCGGTCAACGGCACGGCGCCGCCGGTGGAGGAGGTGTTGCGCGACTTCCCGGCGCGGCGCTTCGAGGACGAGGCCGGCGAGCAGTTCCAGGGCTTGACCGTGCGGCTGCTGCTGCAGCGCGAGGGTGCGCAGGCCGAGCTGGACCTGGGCGACGCGGCGCGCTTCTATCCCACCGACGAAGCGCTGGCATGCTGGTCGCGCGGCACGCATGGCAAGAGCCGCCTCGTGTATGGCGCCGAAGCAACAAGCTGATTCAATCTGGTGCATCGCCGTTGTCCGCCGGGTGGCGGGCGTGGCACGTTGAGCCACCTGAACGACAACGCAAGGGATTTGAATGAAGGTCTTGGTCACTGCCGCACTGGCCGCGGTGTCGCTGTTGGCGCTGGGCAGCGCCCACGCCACGGATGTGGGCGTGTCGGTGCAGATCAGCGAGCCAGGCGTGTATGGCCGCTTGGACATCGGCCGCTTTCCACAGCCGGCCGTGATGGTGGCGCAGCCCGTCATCGTCCAGCAGCCGGCTTACGTGGTGGCGCAGCCGCAGCCGGTGTACCTGTGGGTGCCACCGGGCCATCAGAAGAAATGGCGCAACTATTGCGGCCGCTACAACGCCTGCGGCGTGCCGGTGTATTTCGTCCAGGACCGCTGGTACCGGGACCACGTGCTGCCGCACCGCGGCGAGCGCTACGAGCGCCATGACCGCGATGATCGCGGTGGCCGCGGCGACTGGCGCGACGAGCGCGGGGGCGGCGGCCGCGACTGGGACGACCATCCCGACCATGGGAATGGCCATGGCCATGGCCACGGGCATGGCCACGGCAAGCACAAGGACTGAGATCTGGCCTTCGGGGCGCGGGCCCTGTCACGGCCCGCGTTTCAGCGCGGCGGCGGCGGTTCGTAGGCCTGGCCGTCCACGCGCAGGCCCTGGCCTGAGAGGCGCGCCGCGCCGCGCGGGCCCACGCCGGGCACGCGCGCGAGCAGGTCGGCCCAATCCGTGAAGGGCTGCCGTGCGCGCTCGGCCAGCAGCTTTTCCGACATCGCCACGCCGATGCCGCGCAGCTGCTCCAGTTGCGCCTGGGTAGCGGTGTTGGCGTCCAGCGCCGCAGCAGCCTGGATGCCGCAGCTCCACAGCAAGGCCATCGAGGCCGACGTGACAAAACGTTTCATGCGGCGCATTGTGCGGTGCGCAACGCGCGTCACGGTGCTGCAATCCCTGGCCGGCGAGTCGTGGCAAACCCTGTGATACGCTGCCCGCCCGTCAAGGGGGTGCCCCCTGTTTTCGCGGGCGCCGCAGCGCTGAGAGGTTGTCGTTTTGAAGCAAATCGTCTGTGTCAAGTGGGGCACGCTGTACGGACCCGAGTATGTGAACCACATGTACGCCATGGTGGCGCGGCACCTGACGCCGCCGTTTCGCATGGTTTGCCTGACCGACGACGCCACGGGCATCCGGCCGGAGGTGGAGTGCCATGCGTTGCCCGATATCGGCTGCCCGCACCCGGAACGCACCATGGGCAAGTGGCGCAAGCAGATCCTGTGGGACCACACCGTGCCGGGGCTGGAGCCGGGGCAGCCGGCGCTGTTCATCGACCTGGATTCCGTGATCGTCGGTTCGCTGGACGACTACTTCACCTACGGCGACCCGCAAGACGTGATCCTGGCGCGCAATTGGGCGCGGCCTATGGCGCGGCTTGGGCAGACCTCGGTGTTCCGCTTCCCCGTGGGCGGCAACCCGCAGGTGCTCGAAGGCTTTCGTGCCGACCCGCAAGGCGTGGCCGACCGCCACGGCTTCGAGCAGCACTGGGTGACGCATGCGGTCAAGGGCGGCATCAAGCTGTGGCCCGAAGCCTGGACCTGCCACTTCCGGCTGCACTGCCTGCCCAAGTTCCCGCTGCGCTATTTCATGACGGCGCGCATCCCGCGCGGCGTGCGCATCGTCACCTTCCCCGGCGGGCCTAACCCCGACGACGTGCAGGACGGGCGCTGGAACAAGATGGTGCCCGCGCACCGATCGCGCTGGGAGCACCTGAAGGCCACCTTCAGCGGCGAGCGCGTGGACAAGAGCCGCTGGCGCCATCTGCAGCGCTACGTGCTGCCGGTGCCGTGGATCGAGCGCCAGTGGCGTGATTGAGACATGCCGCGGCGTCCGGCCCGCCTTGCCTGGGCGCCGTGCGTGCTTCTTTACCGCGATCTCCACGGCCCGCGCCGGTTGCCGGCGAGCATGCAGGAAAACACCGCTAGCATCCCCGCCCTGATGACCAAGCACCTTTTCGGGGCCGGCCGCGGCCGGTTCCCCGCACGAACAGCATTCCGATGACGAATTGGCAGGTCCTGCAGCGGCTGAGCCGCTATTTCAAGCCTGAGCGCTGGGGCATAGGCGGCGCTCTGGCGGCCTTCCTGGTGGGCTCGTCCACCGAACCACTGATTCCGTTGCTGCTGCAGCAGGCGCTGGACAAGGGCTTTCTGGAAAAGCCGGCTTTCCCGCTGTGGATGGTGCCGGTGGCGCTGATCGGCCTGTTCATGGCGCGCGGCGCGCTGAGCTTTGCAGGCACCTACATGCTCCAGCGCAGCATCTCGCGCGTGGTGCTGTACGTGCGCCGAGACCTTTCGAACGCCGTGCTGCGCGCGGATGCGCCGCTTTACTCGCGGCTCACGCCCGGCGTGGTGGTCACCAAGGTCATCAACGACCCGCAGAACATGGCCGGCATGTTAGGCGGCGCCATCATCACGGTGCTGCGTGACGGCACCACGGTCATTGCGTTGCTGATCTACCTGTTCTACTTGAACTGGCAACTCACGCTGCTGTCGCTCATCACTGTGCCACTGCTGCGCATAGGTATGCGCTCGGTGCACCGACGCGTGCAGCACGTGGGCTCAGTGGGTTATGAGGCGCAGATACGGCTGGTGTCGGTGGTAGACGACATAGCGCGCGCTTGGCGCGTGATCCGCACCTTCGACGCCGCGGCTTTCGAGCAGGGTCGCTTCGAGCGCGAGGCCCGGCAGGTGCAACGCTTTGCGGTCAAGAGCGCCGCGGCCGCGGCCATGATGACGCCCATGTCGCAACTGGTGGCCAGCTTCGGCGTGGCGGCCATCGTGACGCTGGCGATGTGGCAGGCGCAGAAAAACGGCGCCACGGTGGGCGAGTTCGCCGCCTACGTCGCGGCGCTGCTGCTGGTGGTGTCCAAAACGCGGCCGCTGACCGACGTGTCGCAGCCCATCGTGGGCGGCATCATCCTTGCGCGCGCCAGCTTCGAGGTGATGGACACGCCGCCGGAGCCCGATGCGGGAGAGCGGGTGCTGGAGCGTGCCCGGGGCGAGATCGTTTTCGACGACGTGACGGTGCGCTACCCCGGTGCCGATCAGCCCGCGCTGGACAGGCTGTCGCTGACAGTGACGCCGGGCACCACGGTGGCGCTGGTGGGCAGCTCCGGCGCGGGCAAGACCACCGTCGTGAGCACGCTGCTGGGTTTTTCCGAGCCGCAGTCCGGCCAGGTACGGCTGGACGGCGTGCCGCTGCCGGAGATGACCAAGGCGTCGCTGCGCAAGCAGTTCGCGGTGGTGTCGCAGGACATCGTGCTGTTCGACGGCTCCATCGCCGCCAACGTGGTGTACGCCCAGCCTTTCGATGCTGCGCGGGTGGAGAGCTGCCTGCGCGCCGCGGCGCTGTGGGACTTCGTGTGCAGCCTGCCGGAGAGGCTGGAGACGCCCATAGGCGTCAACGGCAGCCGGCTCTCAGGCGGCCAGCGTCAGCGCCTGGCCATTGCGCGCGCGCTCTACAAGGATGCGCCGGTGTGGGTACTGGACGAGGCCACGTCGGCGCTGGACACCGAGTCCGAGCGCGCCATCCAGCAGGCGCTGGAGCATTGGCAAGGGCAGAAGACCATGATCGTCATCGCCCACCGGCTGAGCACCATTCGCAAGGCAGACGTTATCTGCGTGATGGACAACGGCCGCATCGTGGAACACGGCAGCCATGCCGAATTGCTTGCGAAACAGGGCCGCTACGCGGCGATGCTGCTGGTGCAGCAAAGCGCCTGACGCTTTGCCGTGATGGGCACGCGCGCATCTGGTCCGTCCCGCAAGCCGGGACCGCATCTGTGCCGCTCTCCCTCTCTGCGTGTTCAGGAATGCTGCGTTTTGGCCAGGGGCTTGGCTTGGCCGTCCAACACGGGGCGGGCTTTTCTGCCGTGCAGCGGCCGGTCCATCAGCATCACCATCAGCCAGGAAAGCAACAGCGTCACAGCGAAAGACGCAATGAAGAACTTCAGCGGCCTTTCATATCCATACTTGACGAGAAACCACGCGCCCACGGTCGTGTGCAGCAGGTAAATAGGATAGGACAGATCGCCCAGCCACCGGTCCATGGCTGCGGTTTTGACTTCGGCAAGGGATATGACAACCCATGCCGACAGGGGTACGAAAACCAGAATTCCCCACTGCCACGGCCAGCTTTTGTCATGCAGCCAGTACACGGCGTGCAAACACCAGACAAAAACACTCAGCACCGGCGCTGAAAATCGGGCCAGTGCGGTCCGATAATGGCACACGACTGAGCCGGCAGCAAAGGCCACCAAGCCGGTGCCAAAACCGGAATATCGAATGCCAAAAGTGTCGACCGCAAAGCCATATTGCTGATTTGCCGCCAGCGCGACCAGCAATGCAAGCAAGGCTGAATGCCTGCTGCGGGCGAACAAAGGCATCAAAACATATACCCAAACCTCGACAAACAACGCACCTGCCACCGGCACGGGCAGGGCCGGTTGCGGCCCAAAGGGGAACATCGTGATGTTCGTGAGCCATTGCCCCAGTGTTTGCGGCATGTTGAACTGAGGGTTGAGACGGGCAGGCTCAATCTGCATGGCATGCAAGGCCATGAGCGTGGCCACGCCCAGGAGCAGCGTCACCAAATACCCTGGATAAATTCTCAGAAAACGGTTGAAGGCGTAATTTTTGAGGCCTTTGCTGTCAAAGCCATACTTTGTGGTCAACACAAAGGTCATTAAATATCCGCTGAGGACAAAGAATCCCCATACTGCATAGGCGGCTGGCCCATGAATCATTTTCCCGTAAAGGTGGGATATGGCTACAAGAAAAGCCAGGAAAAAGCGCCAACTGCCTAGGCCAAGGTACATCATATTCCTTGAGTCTGCTTTCCAGTTTCGGCCCCATATGGCCTGTGTCACAGTGCCGATGGGGCCGATAGGGGCGGTGATCAGTCCGCGGCGGCCTGCAGCAGTTCGGCCAATTGGGCCTGCAGGCTGCTGCGCGAGAAATGGTCGTGGATATAAGTGGCTGCCTCGTTCACTTGGGCCACCCATGCAGCATCGTCACGCAACAGCGTCACGATGTGGCGCGCCAGGGCCTGGGCGTTATCGGCGACACGGCAAGCCTTGTCCACGCCGGGCAGGCCTTGTGCGCCCACCGAGGTCGTGACCAGCGGCACGCCCTGGGCCAAGGCTTCCACGACCTTGTGCTTGACGCCCGCGCCAAAGCGCAGCGGCACGACGGCGACGCGGCTGTCGGCATACAACTCGGCCAGCTTTTCGTCGCTGACCCAGCCGGTCACTTTCACCCGATCCGACTTGAGCGCCAGCACTTCCTTGGTCGGCTTTGAGCCGACCAAGCTGAGTTCCACCGCGGGCTCCTCGGCCCAGACCTTGGGCATCACCTCTTCGACCAGCCACAACGCGGCATCGACATTGGGTGGGTGGCCGAAGCCGGCCACGAAGATCAATCTCTGCAGCGCGGTGGCCTTGGGCGGCACGACGACTTCGTCAAAACAGTAAGCCTGCACGGCCTGCGCCTGGACCCAGGGGCACTGTGCAAGGATGGCGTCCACTTCCTCTTGCGAGAAGTACACCGAGACGTCCACGTGCTGCCAGATGCCGGCCTCGATCTCATGCAGCCTCGTGGAGCTCTTGAGCAAGCTGGCGTCGGTCTGCACCTTGCCCTGTGCCCGCACGCGTTGGTAGTGCAGGTCGTGGCCGTAATAAATGGTGTGCGCCTGCGCCGCGAACTGGCGCACCAGCGGCAGGATAGGCGCCGTGATGTGCGGGCGGTGCATGATGACGTAGCTCACATGCGCTCCATGGCGGTATACCCAGTCGCCAAAGTTGCCGCGGTGCGGCCCCGTGATCACGTCGATACCCGCGAGCCGCATCGCGTCGGCGTAATGCCCAAAATCGTTCGGGTTCTCGGGCCAGTACTTGACGATGCAACCCAATGCGACCAGAGCCTGCAGCGATTGCATGATGGCGCGCGAGCCGGCATCGACGTCAGGCTGCACAACCAGGTCGTTGGTCACCAGCACGACGGGCCGGTGGCGCGCGCGGTCGGCCGCCAGGGGAATGTTTTCCTGCGTATCCGGAAAATGGTCCGTTTTGAGGACTGCGCGCCACTTGTCCAGGAACTTGGTGGCGTTGACGTACTGGAAGCGCTTGATGCCGCTGCCGGGGTTGGCGTCCGTGCCGTTGGAGACACCTTCCAGGTGCACCACCGAGGAGGCCGGCTGGTAGATCACCAGGCGCCCGGCCTGCCGGATCTGCATCGCCAGGTCGGTGTCTTCGTAATACGCGGGGCAGAACCGCTCGTCGAAGCCGCCAAGCTGGCGCCATAGCGCCGCCTCCACCATGATCGAGGCGCCGGACACGTAGTCCGTCTCGCGCAGATAGTTGTACTCGGGGGCGAAACGGTCGCCCATGCGGCCGTGGTTGCGTCCCGAGCCGTCGCTCCAGATGATGCCGCCGGCTTCCTGCAGGCGGCCGTCAGGGTAGATCAGCTTGGAGCCGACCAGGCCGGCCAGGGGGTGCGCCTCGAAGGTCTGGCGCAACGCGTCCACCGCTTCGGCCATGACCTGCGTGTCGTTGTTCAGCAGCAGCAAGTAGCGCCCGCGGGCCATTTGGGCCGCAGCATTGCAACTGCGCAGGAATCCCAGGTTCGCTTTGTTGACGACGAAACGCACTCCGGGCACCAGCCCGGGACGCTCGGCACCGGGTTCCCCCGAGGCGTCTTCCACCACGATGACTTCATAAGGCATGGTGGGCTGGAAGCGATGCAGCGACGCCAGGCAGCGCAGCGTCACGTCGGCCTTGCCGTAAGCGGGAATGATGATGGAGACGTCCGGCGCCTCGCTCGTGTCCAGCTCAATCGTCCTGGGATCAATGCGCGCCTGCTGCGCCACGGGCAGCTCGAGCATGGCGGGCGGCTCGTACGGCGTGGCGATGACGTACGTGCCTCGCTTGATGCGTCTTTGCGTCACGCGCAGGTGGTTCTTGTCCCGTACCCAGTGCACCAGATCTTGTGCGGACTTGGTTGCCGCATGGTGGACGCTCTTCAGCCAGGGCTGCTTGCGAACAGCCGTTGTCGCCTCTGCCCGTTGGTGGGCAACGACTGCGGAGCGGGGTTGCAGTCGAACGGAGTTGCGGTTTTTATTCAAGTCGGCCTCATGTTGCTGCGTGGCGCTGCGGCTTTGTTCAGCGGGCGCCAGTTATTACCCACAGGTGTGTAATTGCTTTTCCATCTGTGTGGCCACGCCGCTAATCTGAAAATCAAATGTTAGTCATCCTGCACATGGAATAAGCCAAGCATTTGATGCTGCAAGCTTGAGCGCGAAAAATTGCCGTGAATATAGGCGGCAGCCCGTTCCACCAAGCTCATCCATGCCTCGTCGCTGCGCAGCAGCGTCACGATGTGATGGGCCAGGATATTCTCGTCGTCGGCAACGGCGGAGGCGTTTTCCAGGCCAGGCAGGCCTTGCGCCCCCACCGACGTGGTGACCAGCGGCACGCCGCTGGACATGGCTTCTACTACCTTGTGCTTTACACCCGCGCCAAATCGCAGCGGCACGACGGCAACCCGGCTGGCGGCATAGAGTTCCGACAGCTTTTCCTCGCTGACCCAGCCGGTCACTTCCACCTGGTGCGAGGCAAGGGCCTGTACCTCCACCGTGGGCTTGGAGCCCACTAGACAGAGTTTCACATGGGGTTCCTGGACCCACACCTTGGGCATGATGTTCTTGGCCAGCCATATGGCTGCATCCACATTGGGCGGGTGGCCAAAGCCGGCCACGAAAATGATCTGGTTGCTTTGCGTGGCGCTGCGGGGAATCACGACTTCGTCGAAGCAATAAGCCTGCACCGCCCGTGCATCAGCCCCGGGGCACTGCGCGCGCACGGTGTCCACCTCTTCCTGCGAGAAGTAAACGGCAATATCGACGTCCTTCCACAGCTTGGATTCAATATCGTGAAACTTGGCGGCCGAGGCTTCCGTTTTGGCGTCGCCATGCAGCCTGGCCTGCGCCTGCATGCGCAAGTAGTGCAAGTCATGGCCGTAGTAAATAACCTGGGCCTGAGGCGCGTATTGCCGTACCAGCGGCAAGAACACTGCAGTCTGTGCCGGCCGGTGGAGAATTGCATGGTCAATATGGCAACCATGCGCGGCAATCCAATCCTTGAATCTTGGCCGGCGCAAGCCCGCAATCACTTCTATGCCCTGCTCGCGCAGATCTTCGGCATACTGGTTGAATTCAAACGGATTTTCCGGCCAGAATTTGACGATGCAACCCATGGCCAGCAGCGCTTCCATGGACTGCGCAATGGCACGGGAGCCCGCATCCACGTCGGGCTGTACCACCATGTCGTTCGTCACCAGGACGATGGGCCGGTGCCGCGCACGGTCGCTTGCGGGAAAGATGGACGCATCCGTATTGGGATAATGATCCCGCTGCAGTACCTCACGCCATTTTTCAAAAAACTTAACGGCATTGATGTCTTGAAAGCGCTTGATGCCGGAGCCGGTATCGGTGCCGTTTGATATTCCTTCGAAGTGAATGGTCGTGGAGGCCGGCTGGTAGATAACCTGGCGCCCGGCCTGCCTGACCTGCATGGCCAGGTCCGTGTCTTCGTAATAGGCGGGGCAGAACTGTTCATCAAAGCCACCGAGTTGTCGCCACAACTTGGCGTCGACCATGATGGAGGCACCGGATATATAGTCTGTCTCTCGCAGGTAGTTGTATTCTGGCGCGAGACGATTATCGAAGCGGCCATGGTTACGGGCCGAGCCATCGCTCCAGACAATACCGCCTGCTTCCTGCAACCGGCCATCAGGGTATACCAGCTTGGAGCCCACCAATCCGGCTTGAGGATGGCTGTCAAAAGTTCTCCGCAGCGCCTCCACTGTGTCGGGCAAAACCTGTGTGTCATTGTTGAGCAGCAGAAGATACTGGCCCCGTGCCATTTTGGCTGCGGCATTGCAGCTGCGCAGAAAACCCAGATTCTGCTCATTATTGATGAAGCGCACGCCAGGCACCAAACCCACGCGATCGGCGTCCGGCTCACCCGAGGCATCTTCCACTACGATGACTTCGTAGGGTACGTCGGGGGCGGCCAAATACAGCGAGGCCAGGCAGCGTAACGTCAGGTCGGCCTTGCCGTAAGCCGGAACGATGATGGATATTTCTGGCGTCTGCGAGGTATTTAATCCAATTTCTGTCGGATTTATGCGCGCATTCTTGTGTAGCGGCAAATCCTGGCTCATTGTCTGAGTTGGCAGTGGCGCCGCCATGCGTCCCTGCTTTGCTCGGCGGCGCATCAATCGGGCCCTGTTGGCGATGCGTACCCAGTGAGCAAAATATTGGAAAAAATTCTTTGTCAAATGGCCCGTGCCATGCAGCAAGGATTTATTGGGAACTTTATATGTGGGAGATTTTTTTTGGGGCGTTATGGAGTCGGCTTTTTCCAAGAGAATTGATTGAGCCGGCTTGTGATGCTTGGGCGCCGTGCGAGGGTGTTTCATGAAGCGTTTTGCAGAGGATCAAACTGAAGCAGTTGTTACGTCGCCCGGGGCAATTGCGTCAAATAAGTAATGCCGTGCAGCCGTTGATCTGGATGGAAAAGAAATGTAGGGAAAAGCCAGGATGCGTTAATGCCAGCGTTGTTGGTCGAGCATCGGCAAATCTATGCCATTTTCCTGAGGCCAAGTGCGCCATAACCACTGACAGGCGCGTCAGCAATACGTGATGTTTCCATAAGGGGCCTTTCGGGGCGGCGTGACAACAGCCCCACAGTGTAAAAGACTTGCCTCGAAGGCTGCCTTACGGGGGCAGCGGCAATGCACATCGGCCCTGCTGCACGAGGCTTGCGGGCCCCTTGAGTCAGGCCAGAGAGCAACAGGCCACCCGCGGCCGGTCGGCACCCCCCGTTGCCGCAAGCTCAGGTGCTGCTCTCCAGCCAGCGCCGTATGGGCCGCCCAAGCCCAAGCAGCAGCCGCTGGCCCAGCGTGCGGCTGTGGCGTTGCTTGAAGATGCGCTGGAACCAGCTGCTGCCCAGCAGCGCCGGCTGGCGCTCAGCCAGCAGCTCCAGGCACAGCTGCTTCATGCGCTCGCGCTCCTGCGCTGCCGTCAGCCCGTTGCGGTACACCTTCATGCCGCTGGTCACGGGCCGCGTGTGCGCGGCCATGACCGCATCGACGATGGCCGTGCGCTGCATGCCCATGAGCTGCTGCAGCGTGGGCATGAGGTATTTGTCTATGCCCCAGGAGGAAACGTTGCCCTCGTAGTACGGCGCGCCGGCCATGAACAGATCGCCGCGGTAGACGGGCATCATGACCTCGACCCAGTCGGTGGCGTGGTAGAGCCGGCTGGGCTGGCGCAGCGACCAGCGGTGGGTGTAGATGCTGTCGTGGCTGAGCGCGGGCGAGAAGGAGCTCCATTCCAGGCAGTTCCCAAGGTGCAGCGCGTAATTGATGCCGCTGACCGACAGGACGACGTCATCGTCTATCAGCCCAACGAATGGCGGCACCGTGCCGCGCTGCTGCAGGTGGCGGGCCAGCGCGCTGTAGATCTCGCCCTTGCACTCGGTCACGCCCGCCAGCACGCGGCACTGCACGCCGTGTACTACGACATAGGGCTCGGTGGTGGAGCCCGAGTAGTCGAAAAGCAGCACTTCGAACTGCGGTGGCACGTCCATGTGCAGCATGCGCAGCGGTGGGCTGCGGCCATCCCACGAGAACAGGACAACGGGACGGGAAATGGATCGCGCTTGCGACATAACGGGACTACCGGACGTCACGAGGACCGTCGGCTGAAGAAATGGTTGTACCAGGAGTAGCGAAGCTGGTAGCGAAGCTTGCGCAGGCGCGGGACCAGGCTGAGCCCGGGGGCGTTTCGTCCGTCTATGGTGGAGACCAGGCTGTCCTCGTTGAGCCGCGCCGGGTAGGGCAGGGCGCCGAACATGCGCAGGCCGAATTCCCAGTGGTGGCGCAGGTCCACGTCCACCGGGCGGCCGAAGGGCGGCAGACGTTGCGTGAGCTTGCGCGCGCCCTCCAGGCTGATGGCATAGGCGCCGGTGAGGCTGGGCACGCGGCGGTAGCGCACCAGCTCCGCGCCGCCGGCCAGGGGCAGGCGCTGCGCGGGGGCCTCGCTGTCGCGGCCCACCAGCTTGACCATGTCCCAGTCGGCGCGGTGCGCCAGCGCCTGCAGCACGGCGGGCAGCGCGGGCCCCAGCGCCACGTCGTCCTCCAGCACCAGCGCGCAGGGCTGGCCGCGCTGCACCATGAGCTGCCAGACCTTGAGGTGGCTGGCGTAGCAGCCGATCTCGCCCGGCGTGAGCGGCCGGTAGAACTGGCGCCGGTTCAGCCGCGGCGCGTACAGGGCGTCCAGGGTTTGGGCGTCGAGCTCGCGGCCCACCACCGCTTCCACCCACTCGGCCTGCAGCCCAACGGCCTGCAGCGCCGCCTGCATGCGCCGGCGCCGCTGCGCGGCGCTGGGCATGTTGATGACGTAGACAGGCATGGCGGCGGCGTTCATGGGTGCGGGGCGGACAGCGGGCGCATTGGGCGGGCGCGGCCACTCATTCGCGCCAGTGCGAGGCGATCCAGCCGGCCGGGCGGGCGTGGCGCCAGTTGCCGTTGCGCTTGCCGGCCAGCGCGTCCGGCGGATTCATCACGCCGTGGAAGATGAGGATGCGCGCGCCGGCCGGAATGGCCGGAACGCGCCAGTAGTTGGTGGGGAAGCGCGGGATGCAGTGGTACTTCCAGCTCGCGCACCAGGCCGCGGGCCAGTAGGCGAGCTTGCCCTGCTGGTTGAGCACGTCGGAGAGGAAGGCCTGCTCGTTGCGGAAGTTGGCCCGCGCCTCGTCGGGCCGCGCCCTGAACTGCGCCAGCACGTCCGCATGCGCGCCGAGCTCGAAGCGGTAGACGGAGGAATTGCCAGTGACGCGCCAGGGCCGCTTCCAGTCGTGAATGATGAGGAACTCGCCCGGCTGCTCGAAGAAGGGCGTGATGTCGTCCACGATCACCACGTCCAGGTCCAGGAACAGCGCCGTGCCGCGCAGGCCGTGCAGGTCGGCCTCGAAGGTGGTGAGCTTCTTCCAGCCGCGCTCCGGGATGCCCGCGGGCAGCGCCAGGTCGGGGATGGGCAGGCAGCGCACCTCGGCTCGCACGCCGGCGCCGTCGTCGGTGAGGCAGACGAAGCTGAAATCCCCGCGCAGGTGGCGGCGCACCATGGCGTAAAGCCGGTTGACGTACTCGGGGCCGTATTTGGTCCCCCACTTCATGCAGAGAATGACGCGCTGCTGCTGGCTCATGGGTGTTGTGATCGTTAGAGACGGGCAGGGGCGTGTCAGAGGTCTTCGATGCGCCGCGGCGGGTAGGTGTCCCAGCCCTGGCAGCCCGGGCATTGCCAGAAGTAGTTGCGGGCCTCGAAGCCGCAGGCGGCGCAGCGGTAGCGCTGCATGGGCTGCGCGGCGCGGGCGACGGTGGCTTGCAGCCGGGTGCGCGTGTCCTCGGCCCAATCGGCTGGCGCGATCTCCAGCACCTGCGCCGCCACGGTCAGCGCGGGCTGCTGGCGCAGGTGCTGCAGCAGCCGCTGTGCGGCCTGCGGCGGCTCGTCCAGCCGGCGCAGCGCGCCCAGCAGGTCGGTGTCGGCCTGCTGCTCGTACAGCGGCTGCAACTGCTCGCGTGCGTGCACGCGCTGTCCGGCGGTGATGGCGGCCTGGGCGTAGGCCTGGGCCACCAGCGGGAAGGTGCCGGGATGGCGTGCGCGCAGCTCGTCCCAGGCCTGCAGGGCCTGCGCCACGCGGCCGGCGCGCAGGTGGCGCTCGCCCTCCACCAGCCAGGGGCGGGGCGCGGCCGGGGCGGCTTCGCGCGCGCGCTGCAGCGCGGCCTGCGCGCCCTCGGCGTCGCCGCGGGCGTCGGCCTCCAGCGCCAGCTCGCACCAGTAGTGCGCAATGCGGGTGGAGAAGGAGCCAATGCCGCTGCGCTCCAGCTTGGCCGCCACCTCGGCGGCGGCGCGCCAGTCGCGCGAGCGCTCGTGCAGCGACAGCAGCGCCAGGCGGGCCTCGGTGTCGAAGGGCGTGCCCTCCAGCGCGCGGAAGGCCTCTTCGGCGCGGTCGAAGAGGCCGGCCTTCATGAAGTCCTGCGCCAGCGCATGCTGCGCGCGCTCACGCTCGCCGCCGGAGAGGTCGCCGCGGCGCAGCAGGTGCTGGTGCACGCGCACGGCACGCTCGAACTCGCCGCGGCGGCGAAAGAGGTTGCCCAGCGCGAAGTGCAGGTCGGCGCTGTGCGGGTCGTCCTGCACGGCCTCGACGAAGGCGTCGATGGCCTTGTCCTGCTGCTCGTTGAGCAGCAGGTTCAGGCCCTTGAAGTAAGCCTTGGGCGCGTCGCGCTGCTCGCGCACCCATTGGCGCATTTCCAGGCGCGAGGCCAGCCAGCCCAGCGCGAAGGCCACGGGCAGCGCCAGCAGCAGCCACAGCGGATCGAGCACCATCTCAGAGTCCCTCGCGCGGCGGATGCTCGGCCAGCACCTCGGCCGCGGGCTGCGGCTGCGCAGCGGCTGCGGGCGTGGCGCCTTCGACCTGGCGCGTGGCCTGGCGGCGGTGGTGCCACCACGCCGGCACCATGGCCAGCACGCCCACGGCGCAGCCCGCGGCAAAGGCCGCCAGCACCACGATCACCAGCGGCGCGTGCCATTCCTGGCCGAAGAACCAGTGCACGGTGGCGGTTTGGCGGTTGTTGAGCGCGAAGGCGAACAGCGCGAAGAAGAGGAAGGCCCGGAAGAGCCAGACGAGGAAGCGCATGGGCGGGCGATTTTAGCGAGCGCTCACCACGCGCCCCGGTATGGGAGGAGCCGCGGACTCCTGGCCCGCGCTCGGCTTTGCGCCAGGCCAAGGCCCGGCGCACGGAAAAACGGCGCCGTGAAGGCGCCGTTTGCGATGGGACGGGATGGAAAAGACCGCTGTCGGGGCGGCGGGGCTGAAAGCTCAGTCCGCGGCCAGCTCGGCGGGCTCCGGCGCGACGGGGACGTTGGCGTCCACCGCCTCGCGCAGTGCCTTGCCGGGCTTGAAATGCGGCACCAGCTTCTCCGGGATCAGCACCGGCTCGCCGCTGCGGGGATTGCGCCCCATGCGCGGCGGACGGCGGTTGATGGAGAAGCTGCCGAAGCCCCGGATCTCGATGCGGTGGCCGCGCGCCAGGGCGTCGGACATCGCGTCGAGAATGGTCTTGACCGCGAACTCGGTGTCGCGGTGCGTGAGCTGGCCGAAGCGCTCGGCCAGCTCGGCCACGAGGTCGGAACGGGTCATGACCGTGGGCCGCCTTCAGTCTCAGCCGTTGTCGCGGTTGTCCAGCTTGGCGCGCAGCAGGGCGCCCAGGCTGGTGGTGCCGGCGGTCTCGCGCTCGTTGCTCTGCGACAGGCGCTGCATGGCTTCTTGCTGGTCGGCGTTGTCCTTGGCCTTGATCGACAGCTGGATCGAACGCGTCTTGCGGTCGATGTTGATGATCATGGCGGAGACGTCGTCGCCTTCCTTGAGCACGTTGCGGGCGTCTTCGACGCGGTCGCGGCTGATTTCGGAGGCGCGCAGGTAGCCCGTCACCTCTTCGGTCAGCTGGATCTCGGCGCCGCGCGGGTCGACGGTCTTCACCTTGCCGCTGACCAGCGAGCCGCGGTCATTGAGCGTGGTGAAGGTGGCGAACGGGTCGCCGTCGAGCTGCTTGATGCCCAGGCTGATGCGCTCGCGCTCGACGTCCACGGCCAGCACGACGGCTTCGACTTCCTGGCCCTTCTTGAAGTTGCGCACGGCGGCTTCGCCGGTCTCGTTCCAGGACAGGTCGGAGAGGTGCACCAGGCCGTCGATGCCCTGGGCCAGGCCCACGAACACGCCGAAGTCGGTGATGGACTTGACCGGGCCCTTGACCTTGTCGCCGCGCTTGACGGTCTCGGCGAACTCTTCCCAGGGATTGGGCTTGCACTGCTTCATGCCCAGGGAGATGCGGCGCTTGTCCTCGTCGATCTCCAGGACCATGACTTCGACTTCCTCGCCCAGGGTGACGACCTTGGCGGGAGCGACGTTCTTGTTGGTCCAGTCCATTTCGGAGACGTGCACCAGGCCTTCGATGCCCGGCTCGATCTCGACGAACGCGCCGTAGTCGGCGATGTTGGTGACCTTGCCGAACAGGCGGGTGCCGGCCGGGTAGCGGCGCGACACGCCGTGCCAGGGGTCGTCGCCCAGTTGCTTCAGGCCCAGGGAGACGCGGTTCTTCTCGGCGTCGAACTTCAGCACCTTGGCGTCGAGCTCCTGGCCCACCTGGACCACTTCGCTCGGGTGACGCACGCGGCGCCAGGCCATGTCGGTGATGTGCAGCAGGCCGTCGATGCCGCCCAGGTCAACGAACGCACCGTACTCGGTGATGTTCTTGACCACGCCGTGGACGATGGCGCCCTCGGTCAGCGTTTCCAGCAGCTTGGCGCGCTCTTCGCCCATCGAGGCTTCGACCACGGCGCGGCGGCTCAGCACCACGTTGTTGCGCTTGCGGTCGAGCTTGATGACCTTGAACTCCATCGTCTTGCCTTCGTAAGGAGTCAGGTCCTTGACGGGGCGGGTGTCGATGAGGGAGCCGGGCAGGAAGGCGCGGATGCCGTTGACCAGGACGGTCAGGCCGCCCTTGACCTTGCCGGAGACGGTGCCGGTGACGAACTCGCCGGATTCCAGCGCGTTTTCCAGCGACAGCCAAGAGGCCAGGCGCTTGGCCTTGTCGCGCGACAGGATGGTGTCGCCGTAGCCGTTTTCCAGCGCGTCGATGGCCACCGAGACGAAGTCGCCCACCTGGACTTCGACTTCGCCCTGGTCGTTCTTGAATTCTTCGATGGGAACGTAGGCCTCGGACTTCAGGCCGGCGTTGACCACCACGAAGTTGTGCTCGATGCGCACCACCTCGGCGGAGATGACCTCGCCAGCGCGCATGTCGCGCTGCTGCAGGCTTTCTTCGAACAGGGCGGCAAAAGACTCGCCGCCCTGGGTGGCGTTTTGGGTATCCATCATGGGGTGTTTCCTGGCCGGTGGGCCGCGTCGAAGGCGGTGCCGGCGTTTCGTGCAACTGCCGTTGCGGGGTTAGGTTGTGAATCCGCTTTCCCGGCGCGCCTTGCGGTGCGGGGACACTGCCCAGGCGGTGCGAAGGCAGCGGGAAAGCGGGCCCGTAGGCTTCGTGGGCTTGTCGAGAAACCCTTCAGGACTGCGGCGCGCCGCTGTCCCGGAACGGGCCGCGTTGGGCCCACCACTGCAGCACGATGCCGGTCGAGGCCTGCACCGTCTGCGCCGAGTTGTCCAGCAGCAGCGCGTCCTGCGCCGGCTTCAAGGGGGCGATCAAGCGGTTCCTGTCCCGCTCGTCGCGCGCCTCAAGGTCGGCACGAAGCTCGTCGATGCTAGCAGAAATTCCTTTTGAAATCAATTGCTTATACCGGCGTTCCGCGCGCATGGCCGGACTGGCGGTCAGAAACACCTTGAGCGGCGCGTCCGGGAAGATGACGGTGCCCATGTCGCGGCCGTCGGCCACCAGCCCCGGCGCGCGGCGGAAGGCCAGTTGCACGGCGTAGAGCGCGGCGCGCAGCTCGCCCAGCGCGGAGATGCGCGAGGCGGTGGAGCCCACTTCCTCGCGGCGCAGCTCGTGGCTGACGTCCTGGCCGTCCAGCCACAGCCGCTCGCCTTCGAAGCGCAGGTTCAGGCCGCGCGCCAGCGCGGCCATGGCCTCGCCGTCGGTGGTGTCCACGCCGCGGTTGAGCGCGGCCAGCGCCGTGACGCGGTAGAGCGAACCGGAGTCCAGCGTGTGGTAGCCCAGCGCCTGGGCGACGGTGCTGGCCAGCGTGCCCTTGCCGGAGGCCGTGGGCCCGTCGATGGTGATCACGGGCACCAGCGAGCGCTCGGCGCGCGCCAGGCCGAAGAGCGTCTCGAAGTAGTCGGGGAAGGTCTTGCCCACGCACTTGGGGTCCAGGATGCGCACGGGCACCACCGGGTCGGCCGAGGCCAGCGGGTTGAAGGCGGCCAGCGACAGGCACATGGCCATGCGGTGGTCGTCGTAGGTGTGGACGGCCGCGGGCAGCCAGCCGCCGGTGGTGGGGGGCGAGACCTCGATGAAGTCCTCGCCCTCGACCACCGTGGCGCCCACCTTGCGCAGCTCGGCGGCCATGGCGGCGATGCGGTCGGTTTCCTTCACGCGCCAGCTGGCGATGTTGGTCAGCCGCGTGCTGCCGCGGGCGTACAGCGCCATCACCGCCAGCGTCATGGCCGCGTCGGGGATGTGGTTGCAGTCCATGTGGACGGCGCGCAGCGGCCAGGCGCCGCGGCTGACCTCGATGAAGTTGGGCCCCAGCGTCACGGCAGCCCCCATGGCGCGCGCGGCGTCCACGAAGGCGACGTCGCCCTGGATGGACTCGCTGCCCACGCCCTCGATGCGCAGCGGTGCCTCGGTGGCGGCAATGGCGCCCAGCGCCACGAAATAGGAGGCCGAGGAGGCGTCGCCTTCCACCCAGATCTCGCCCGGCGAGCGGTAGGCGCTGCCCTGCGGGATGGTGAAGCGCTCCCAGCCCTCGCGCTGCACGGCGATGCCAAAGCGCGTGAGCAGCTTGAGCGTGATGTCGATGTAGGGCTTGGAGATCAGCTCGCCCTGCACCTCGACGGTGATTGGGCCGCGCTCGCTCACCAGCGGCAGCGCCAGCAGCAGCGCGGTGAGGAACTGGCTGGAAACGTCGCCGCGCACGCGGATGGGCGCGGCCGTGTCCGCGCGGCCGCCGGCGCTGCCGGTGAGGCGCAGCGGCGGGTAGCCGTCCTGGCCCAGGTAGTCCACGCCGCAGCCGAGCTGGCGCAGCGCGTCCACGAGGTCGCCGATGGGGCGCTCGTGCATGCGCGGCACGCCGCTGAGCTCGAAGGTGCCGCCCTGCGTGGCCGCCAGCAGCGCCAGCGCCGCGGTGAGCGGGCGCATGGCCGTGCCGGCGTTGCCCAGGAACAGCTCGGCGTCGTGCACGCTCAGGCGGCCGCCCAGGCCGGTGACGCGCAGCGGGCCCTCGGCCGTGGCCTCGACGCCGCAGCCCAGGCGGCGCAGCGCGTCCAGCATCACGCGGGTGTCGTCCGAGTCCAGCAGGTCGTGCACCAGGGTCTGGCCCTCGCAGAGGCCGGCCAGCAGCAGCACGCGGTTGGAGATGCTCTTGGAGCCCGGCAGGCGCACCGTGCCGGCGGCGCCGATGAGCGGGGGCAGGTCGAGGAAGGGGATGTCGTACATGCGAAGGGGCGCGTGGGTCGCGTTGGGCGCGCCGCCGCCGGGCGGCGCGCTGGGGGGATGTTCAGCGGGACTGTGAGGGTGGGGCGCCCGGATGCCAGCCCGCGCGCGCCTGGGCCACCTCGCGGATGTGGTCTTCCAGCGCTTGGGCGTCGCCGGTGCGCAGCAGTTGCTCGAAGCCGTCGAGCGCGCGGCGGAACTCGCCGGCCTGGCGCAGCACCTCGTCGCGGTTGGTCAGCAGGATGTCGCGCCACACCGCGGGATCGCTGGCGGCGATGCGGGTGAAGTCGCGAAAGCCCGGGCCGGCCAGCGAGAGGAAGTCCGCGCCCAACGGCTGCCGCGCCACGCCGTCGAAGTAGGCGTAGGCCAGCAGGTGGGGCAGGTGGCTGACGGCGGCGAAGGCGGCGTCGTGCGCCTGCGGGCTCATGCGGCGCACGCGCGCACCCAGCGCCTCCCACAGCGCGGCGGCGCGCTGCACCAGCGCCGCCGGGTTCTCCGGCAGCGGGGTGAGGATGGCGTGGCGGTTGGCAAAGAGCGCGGCGTCGGCATGGGCGACGCCGGCGGTCTCCTTGCCGGCGATCGGATGGGCGGGGACGAAGCGCTCCAGCCGCGGGCCCAGCACGCGGCGCGCGGCGGCTTCCACGTCACGCTTGGTGCTGCCCACGTCCATGAGCAGCGCCTCGGCCCCAAGCGCGGGGGCGATCTCGGCCAGCACGGGCTCGGTGGCGGCCACGGGCACGGCCACGAGCACCAGGTCCGCGCCCTCGGCGGCCTGCGCGGCGCCGGGGGCGACTTCGTCGATCACGCCCAATTCGAGCGCCTTGGCCAGGGCCACCGCGTCCGGCCCGCAGCTCACGATGCGGCCGGCCAGCCCGGCGCGGCGCAGCGCCAGGGCGAAGGAGCCGCCCATGAGGCCGCAGCCCACCAGGGCCAGCCGCTGCACGCGCATGCTCAGTGCCTGTCCAGCGGGTAGCCGCCCAACAGCTTGAAGAAGCTGCACTTGGCGCGCAGGACCTGCAGCGCCTGCGCGACGCGCGGCTCGTCGGGGTGGCCCTGCAGGTCGATGTAGAAGTAGTACTCCCACTGCCCGGAGCGCGCCGGGCGCGACTCGAAGCGGCTCATGGACACGCCCGCATCCTTGAGCGGCACCAGCAGGTCGTGCATGGCGCCGGGCAGGTTGGGCACGGCGATCACGAGGCTGGTGCAGTCCACGCCGGAGGGCGCGGGCAGGGGCTGCTTGAGCGGGTCGGCCACCATCACGAAGCGGGTGCGGTTGCGCGGGTCGTCCTGCACGCCGGGCGCGACCACGTGCAGGCCGAACTCGTTGCCCGCGCGCGTGCTGGCCAGCGCGGCCAGCGACGGGTCCTTGGAGGCCAGCCGTGCGCCTTCGGCGTTGCTGGTGACGGGACGCCGCTCCACGCCCGGGAGGTGCTGCGACAGCCACTCGTGGCACTGGCCCAGGGCCTGCGGGTGGGCGCACACGGCGGTGATGCCTTGCAGATCCTCGCGCAGGCGCAGCAGGTTGTGGCGCACCAGCAGGCTGGTCTCGCCCACGATGTTCAGCGGCGTGGTGAGGAACAGGTCCATGGAGCGGGCCACGGCGCCCTCGGTGGAGTTCTCCACCGGCACCACGCCGAAGTCGGCCGAGCCGGCGCTGGTGGCGCGGAACACCTCGTCGATGCTCGCGCAAGGCACGCGGACGATGGAGCTGCCGAAGTAGTTCAGCGCCGCCTCCTCGCTGAAGGTGCCCGCCGGGCCCAGGAAGGCCACGCGCGTGGGCGTCTCCAGCGCGCGGCAGGCGGACATGACCTCGCGCCAGATGGGCGCCAGGCTTTCGTTCTTCAGCGGTCCGGGGTTGATGGACTTGAGGTTCTCTATGACCTGCTGCTCGCGCTCGGGGCGGAAGACGGGTGAGCCTTCCTTCTTCTTGATCTCGCCCACGGCGTGCGCCAGCGCGGCGCGGCGGTTGATGAGCGCCAGCAGCTCGCGGTCCACCGCGTCGATGCGCACGCGCAGGCCCGGCAGGTCCTGGGGGAGGGTGTCGTCGTGGTCAGCCATGGCGCGCCTGGAACTCGGTCATGTAGGACACCAGCGCCTGCACGCCTTGCAGCGGCATGGCGTTGTAGAGGGAGGCGCGCAGGCCGCCCACGGACTTGTGGCCCTTGAGCTGCAGCAGCCCGCGCTCGGCGGCGCCTTCCAGGAAGGGGGCGTACAGCCGCTCGTCCGGCATGAAGAAGGGCACGTTCATGCGCGAGCGGCAGCCGGCATCCACCTGGTTGCTGTAGAAGCCGGAGCCGTCTATGGCGCCGTAGAGCAGGGTGGCCTTCTCGATGGCGCGGCGCTCCATCTCGGCCACGCCGCCCTGGCGCAGCAGCCACTGGAAGACCAGCCCGGCGATGTAGATGGAATACGTCGGCGGCGTGTTGTACATGGAGCCGTGCTCGGCCACGGTCTTGTAGTCGAAGGCCGAGGGGCACACCGACATGGCGTGGCCCAGCAGGTCTTCGCGCACCATGACGAGGGTCAGCCCCGCGGGGCCGATGTTCTTTTGCGCGCCGGCGAAGGCCAGGCCCACGCGCGACCAGTCGATGGCGCGCGAGAGGATGTGCGAGGAGCAGTCCACCACCAGCGGCAGCCCGCTGCCCAGCGCCTGGAGGTCCGGCAGCTCGTGGAACTCCACGCCGTGGATGGTCTCGTTGCTGCAGAGGTGCACGTAGCGCGCTTCGCGGCGCAGCTTCCACGAGGCCGGGGCAGGCAGCGTGGTGTGGCGGCCCTCCACGGCGTTGGTGGCGGCGAGCTGCGCGTCGCAATACTTCTTGGCTTCCTTGAACGACTTCTGCGACCAGCTGCCGGTGACCACGAAGTCCGCCGCCGCGCCGGCGCTCAGGTTCATGGGGACGATGGCGTTTTCGGCCAGGCCGCCGCCCTGCATGAACAGGATGTGGAAGTTGGGCGGCACGGCCAGCAGGCGGCGCAGGTCGGCTTCGGCCTGGTGGGCGATGGAGATGAACTCCTTGCCGCGATGGCTCATCTCCATCACGCCCATGCCGCTGCCGTGCCAGTCCAGCATCTCGGCGGCGGCCTGCTCCAGCACCTCGGCCGGCAGCGCGGCCGGGCCGGCGGAAAAGTTGTAGGGACGCTGCTTCATGCGGGCCTCGCTCACTTCTTGCCGGGCGCGCTGCCGGCCGCGGGGGCCGAGAGCTGGGCGCCGCCGGCCTCCAGCCGCTTGCGCAGGGTGGCTTCCAGTGCCTTCAGGCGCGGCTCCACGGTGCCCTTGGTGTCGGCCACCACCTTTTGCGACAGGGCCTGGTGCATCTCGGGGACGATCTGCTCGAACTTCTTGGACACGGGGGATTCGAGCCAGGCGATGAGCGTCTTGAGCTCGTCCTCGCTGAAGCGCGACTCCAGCAGCGCGCCCAGCGTGGCGGGGCCGGCTTCGGCGGCGCGCTTGCGCAGCACGGTCTCGATCTCGGCGTGGAACTTCTTGACCTCGGCCTGCAAGTCCTTGGCCGTGGCCTCGCGCTTTTCCGGCGGCACGGCCTGCAGCGCCGGGCCCACGGCGCTGAGCACCTGGTTGGCCGTCTGGTCGGCGATGCTGCGCCCAATGCCCTCGACGCCTTCAGCCTGCAGTTGCACGGCCTTTTGCGCCAGCTCCTTCTTGCTTTGCGCGTGGGCGCCGGCGCCGGCCACGGCCAGCGCCGCGGCCAGCGCGATCGATTTCCACATCAGCTGTTCTCCTCGCCGGCGTCGGCGGCAGGGTCGGCGGCGGCTGCGCCGTCCACGTTGGCGTCGTTCTCGACGATGCGTTGCAGGCCACCCAGGCGGGCGCCGTCATCCAGCGCGATCAGCGTCACGCCCTGCGTGGCGCGGCCCATCTCGCGGATCTCGGCCACGCGGGTGCGCACGAGCACGCCGCGGTCGGTGATGAGCATGATCTCGTCGGCCTCGCGCACCAGCGTGGCGGCCACGACCTTGCCGTTGCGCTCGCTTTGCTGGATGGCGATCATCCCCTTGGTGCCGCGGCCGTGGCGCGTGTACTCGGCGATGGGCGTGCGCTTGCCGAAGCCGTTTTCGGTGGCGGTGAGCACGCTTTGCGACTCGTCCTCGGCCACGAGCATGGCGATCACGCTTTGCCCGGGCTCCAGGTTCATGCCGCGGTTGCCGCGGGCGTTGCGGCCCATGGGGCGCAGGTCGTCCTCGGGGAAGCGCACGGCCTTGCCGCCGTCGGAGAACAGCATCACGTCGTGCTGGCCGTCGGTCAGCGCCGCGCCCACGAGGTAGTCGCCCTCGTCCAGCGTGACGGCGATGATGCCGGCCTTGCGCGGGTTGGCGAACTCGTCCAGCGAGGTCTTCTTGACCGTGCCCAGCGCCGTGGCCATGAACACGTAGTGGTCGCCGGGGAAGGTGCGGAACTCGCCCGTGAGCGGCAGCACGACGGTGATCTTCTCGTCAGGCTGCAGCGGGAACATGTTGACGATGGGCTTGCCGCGCGAGGTGCGCCCGCCCTGCGGCACTTCCCAGACCTTGAGCCAGTACACGCGGCCGCGGTTGGAGAAGCACAGGATCCAGTCGTGCGTGTTGGCGATGAAGAGCTGGTCGATCCAGTCGTCTTCCTTGGTCTGCGCGGCCTGCTTGCCGCGGCCGCCGCGCTTTTGCGAGCGGTACTCGGCCAGCGGCTGGCTCTTGATGTAGCCCGTGTGCGAGAGCGTCACGACCATGTCGGTGGGCGTGATCAGGTCCTCGGTGCCGAGCTCCTGCACGTTGTGCTCGATGGTGGAGCGGCGCGCGCCGACCTTGGCCTGGCCGAACTCCGCGCGCAGCGCCTTGATCTCGTCGCTGATGATGACGGTCACGCGCGCGGGCTTGGACAAGATGTCGAGCAGGTCGGCGATGGTGGCCATCACGTCGCGGTACTCGCCGATGATCTTGTCCTGCTCCAGGCCGGTGAGCCGTTGCAGCCGCATCTGCAGGATCTCGCCCGCCTGCTCGTCGGAGAGGCGGTAGAGCCCGTCGGGCTGCAGCCCGTAGTGCGTGGGCAGGCCCTCGGGGCGGAAGGCCTCGCGCCCGCCGATGGCATCGGCCTGGGCGCGCACGAGCATCTCGCGCACCAGCGACGAATCCCAGCTGCGCGCCATGAGCTCGCTGCGCGCCAGCGGCGGCGTGGGCGCGGCCTTGATGATGGCGATGAACTCGTCGATGTTGGCCAGCGCCACGGCCAGGCCTTCGAGCACGTGGCCGCGCTCGCGCGCACGGCGCAGCTCGTACACGGTGCGCCGCGTCACGACCTCGCGGCGGTGCTCCAGGAAGATCTCCAGCAGCTGCTTGAGGTTGCACAGCTTGGGCTGGCCGTCCACCAGGGCGACCATGTTGATGCCGAAACTGTCCTGCAGCTGCGTCTGCTTGTAGAGGTTGTTGAGCACCACCTCCGGCACTTCGCCGCGCTTGAGCTCGATGACCACGCGCATGCCGGACTTGTCGGACTCGTCCTGGATGTGGCTGATGCCTTCGAGCTTCTTCTCGTTGACCAGCTCGGCGATGCGCTCCAGCAGCGTCTTCTTGTTGACCTGGTAGGGGATCTCGTCGACGACGATGGCCTGGCGCTCGCCGTTCTTGCCGATGTCCTCGAAGTGGCAGCGCGCGCGCATGACCACCTTGCCGCGGCCGCTGCGGTAGCCCTCGCGCACGCCGGAGAGGCCGTAGATGATGCCGGCAGTGGGGAAGTCCGGCGCCGGGATGATCTCCATGAGCTCATCGAGCGTGGCCTGCGGGTTGCCGAGCAGGTGCAGGCACGCGTCCACCACCTCGTTGAGGTTGTGCGGCGGGATGTTGGTGGCCATGCCCACGGCGATGCCGGCGCTGCCGTTGACCAGCAGGTTGGGCAGCCGCGTGGGCAGCACCAGCGGCTCCTTCTCGGAGCCGTCGTAGTTGGGACCGAAATCGACGGTTTCCTTGTCGATGTCGGCCAGCATCTCGTGGGCGATCTTGGACAGGCGGATCTCGGTGTAGCGCATGGCCGCGGCGTTGTCGCCGTCCACCGAGCCGAAGTTGCCCTGGCCGTCCACGAGCATGTGGCGCAGCGAGAAGTCCTGCGCCATGCGCACGATGGTGTCGTACACCGCGCTGTCGCCGTGAGGGTGGTACTTACCGATCACGTCGCCGACGATGCGGGCGGACTTCTTGTAGGGGCGGTTCCAGTCGTTGTTGAGCTCGTGCATCGCGTAGAGCACGCGGCGGTGCACGGGCTTGAGGCCGTCTCGCGCGTCAGGCAGGGCACGGCCCACGATCACGCTCATGGCGTAATCGAGATACGAGCGCCGCATCTCCTCTTCGAGGCTGATGGGCAGGGTTTCCTTGGCGAACTGGGTCATGGGCAGACGGGCTCGGCCGTCGCGCGCGGGCGCGAAGCTGGCTCCGCATTAAAAAGAAGCAGCGGATCGGCGATTCTAAGCCGCGCAGCTTGTCGCAGCCGCGCAACAGGGGTGGAGGCCGCTTGGGGAGGCGCGAGCCAAAATGGAGGAGTCAAGAAGCCCCGATGGCACAATGGGTCGTCGGTGGTGATCGCTCGCGAGACCGGGTGTTTGCCGGGTTTTCTTGCTTCCGATTCGGACGTTTCGCAGAGTCCTGCGGCTTTCCTTGAGAGGAGAATCAATGAAGAAACTGAATGCCGTGGCGGTGCTGTTTGCATCGGCCGCGCTTGCTGCCCCGCTGTCGAGTGCCTTTGCCCAGACGGTTGATAACTGGCGTGCCACGGACGGCACGGTCGTCAAGAACGGTACGAACGAACTGTGCTGGCGCAACTCCACCTGGACGCCGGCCACGGCTGACCAGGCTTGCGACGGCGCCCTGAAGCCGCCGGCTCCCGCCCCTGTGGCTCCGGTGGCTGCTGCTCCGGCTCCGGCTCCCGCCCCGGCTCCGGCTCCGGCCGTGGTGCCGCCGGCCCCGGTGAGCGAGAAGGTCACCTACGCCGCTGACGCCTTCTTCGACTTCGACAAGGCTGTGCTCAAGCCCGAAGCCCGCTCCAAGCTGGACGAGCTGGTCGGCAAGACCGGTGGCGTGAATCTGGAGGTCATCATCGCCGTGGGTCACACCGACTCCGTCGGCACCGATGCCTACAACCAGCGCCTGTCGGTGCGCCGCGCCGAAGCCGTGAAGGCCTATCTGGTGAGCAAGGGCATCGAGAAGAACCGCGTGTACACCGAAGGCAAGGGCGAGAAGCAGCCCGTGGCCGACAACAAGTCTGCCGACGGCCGCGCCAAGAACCGCCGCGTCGAAATCGAAGTGGTCGGCACGCGCAACAAGTAATCCGGTTTCCCGGACCGCTTGAGTCACAAACCCCGCCCCGGCGGGGTTTGTGCTTTTTAGTACCGCTACGATGCGCGCCATGATCAACGCCGACCCCCAGGAGCTGGCCAAGTTCAGCGAGCTCGCCCACCGCTGGTGGGATCCCGAGAGTGAATTCCGTCCCCTGCACCAGATCAACCCGCTGCGGCTGCAGTGGATCGATTCCCTGGTGCCGCTGGCCAACAAGCAGTTGCTCGACGTGGGCTGTGGCGGGGGCATCCTGTCCGAAGCCATGGCGCAGCGCGGTGCCGCGCAGGTGCTGGGCATAGACCTGGCCGTCAAGCCATTGAAGGTCGCGCAGCTGCACGCGCTGGAGTCCGGCGTGCATAACGTGGACTACCGCGAAATCGCCGTCGAGGCGCTGGCGGCCGAGCGGCCCGCGAGCTTCGACGTCGTGACCTGCATGGAGATGCTGGAGCACGTGCCCGCGCCGGAGTCGGTGGTGCGCGCCTGCACCACGCTGGTCAAGCCCGGCGGCTGGGTGTTCTTCTCCACGCTCAACCGCAACGCCAAGGCCTTCCTGCTGGCCATCGTGGGCGCGGAGTACGTGCTCAAGCTGCTGCCGCGCGGCACGCACGAATACGAGAAGTTCATCCGTCCAAGCGAGCTGGCGCGCTGGTGCCGCGACGCCGGGCTGGAGCTGCAGCGCACGCGCGGGCTGGAATACAACCCCTTCACGCGCCATTACGCGCTGAGCAACGACACCAGCGTCAACTACCTCTTTGCCCTGCGCAAGCCGGGCTGAGCGTGGCCGCTGTTCTGCCCATGACTGCTTCCATCCGTTGCGTGCTCTTCGACCTGGACGGCACGCTCATAGACAGCGCCCCAGACCTGGCCGGTGCCGCCAACGCCATGCGCGTGGCGCGCGACCTGGCCGAGTTGCCCTACGAGCGGCTGCGCCCCATGGTGGGCTCAGGCGCTCGGGGCATGGTGGGCGCGGCCTTCGGCGTGGCGCCGGGGCAGGAAGGCTTCGAGGCGCTGCGCGACGAGTTCCTGCAGCGCTACGAAGACGGCCTGCTGCTGCGCACGGCCGTCTTTGCCGAGATGGTGGCCGTGCTGCAGGCGCTGGAGCGCGCGGCGCTGCCCTGGGGCATCGTCACCAACAAGCACGCGCGCTTTGCCGAGCCGGTGGTGCGCGGGCTGGGCTTGCATGAGCGCGCAGCCGCCCTCATCTGCGGCGACACCACGGCACATGCCAAGCCGCACCCGGAGCCGCTGCTGGAGGCCGCGCGCCGCGCGGGCGTGGCGCCGCAGGAATGCGTGTACGTGGGCGACGACCTGCGCGATGTGCAGGCCGGCCGTGCCGCCGGCATGGCCACGCTGGCGGCCGCCTGGGGCTACCTGGGCGAGGGCGAGCCCGTGCACGAGTGGGGCGCGGACGCCGTGATTGAAAATCCCCTGGTCCTCTTGAAGTGGTTGGGAATGCCTTAAACTAGTGGACTTCTGTGCAAAGGGGCCGACCCGGTTTCGACGTGGGTGCGGATCCGGCGCAGGGCATGCCGAGCACCAGTTCGCTCGTAAATCCACTGGAACAAAGTAACTGCGAACGACGAACGTTTCGCTCTCGCCGCTTAACACCGGTGAGCCTCTCAACGGCAGGCCGATGGGCCGGGCCCGCAAGGGCTGAGAGGTCATTCACATCGGCTGGTTGCTGACCGGGTCACTCGGTCGGTAGCGAGATCAAGTGACTGGCTTCGCAGGTAGCGTGCTGCTGCGCGACCTGCGGGGCGAGACTCAAATCAGTCAGCTAAGCATGTAGAACTGTCCGGTGATGGCTTGCGGACGGGGGTTCAATTCCCCCCGGCTCCACCATTCATAGGTCCGGCTAAGGCCGCAAAAGACCGAAAAGCCCTAGAGAATCAACGCTCTAGGGCTTTTTTCATGTCCGCATGACTCCGTATAAGACCGCCTGAAGCCGGACAATCGCCCGTATAACTTTCCGGATAACTCCGGGGGGACCGGATAACAGGCCTCGGACCTATCCGGTAGCCCCGGCACCAGCGCGGCGGCTGAAAGGGCGCTTCACCATGGCGGCAATCAACACCCTGACGGACAGGGCGATCAAGGCGGCAATCAAGACGGCGGCCGACACAGGCACCAAGCCCAAGCCGCTGCAGGACGGCGGCGGGCTGTCCCTGCACGTGCAAACCAACGGGAAGGGCTGGTGGCGGCTGCGCTACTGGATCGCCGGCCGGGAAGGGCTGTTGAGCGTGGGCACGTACCCGGAAGTAACGCTGCAGCAGGCGCGCGGCCGGCGGGACGAAGCCCGGCGCCAGATCGCGGACGGCATCAACCCCAGCGAGGCCTGCAAAGCCGACAAGGCGGAGCAGCAGCGCCAGCAGCTCGACGCCAGGCGCGAGGCGGCGGGACTGCCTGCCGCGGGCAGCTTCGAGGCCGTGGCCCGCGAGTGGCTGGGCACGGTCCACGCCGGCCGGGTGAGTGCCGGGCACTCCGAGCGCACCCGCATACGCCTGGAGCAAGACATCTTTCCTTGGCTGGGCCGGCTGCCGCTGGCCGGCATCACGGCGCCGATGCTGCTGGAGTGCCTGCGCCGGGTGGAAGCCCGGGGCGCCATCGAGACGGCGCACCGCGTCAAGCAGGCATGCGGGCAGGTGTTCCGGTACGGCATCGCCACCGGGGCGTGCGAGCGCAACCCGGCGGCCGACCTGCGGGACGCCCTGCGCCCGGTGGTGGTCAAGCACCACGCGGCCATCACGGACCCGCTGCGCGTGGGCGCGCTGCTGCGGGCGGTGGCCGACTACCAAGGCCACCCGGTGACGCGGGCCGCGTTGGCGCTGGCGCCGCTGGTGTTCCTGCGGCCGGGCGAGTTGCGGCAAGCCGAGTGGGCGGAATTCGACCTTGAGGCGGGGATGTGGACCATCCCGGGCGAGCGCATGAAGCGCACCGTACAGGAGAAGGTTTCAGGGCCTGCCCACCTGGTGCCCCTGAGCCGCCAGGCGGTGGCGATCCTGCGGGAGCTGCAGCCGCTGACCGCGGGCCGCAGTGCCTACGTCTTCCCCAGCCTGCGCACCGCGCAGCGCCCCATGAGCGAAAACGCGGTGCTGTCGGCGCTGCGGCGCATGGGCTTCCCCAAGGACGAGATGACAGGCCACGGCTTCCGGGCCATGGCGCGCACGATGCTGGCCGAGCGGCTGGGTGTGCCCGATGCCGTCATTGAGGCGCAGTTGGCCCACAGCGTGAAGGACACGCTGGGCCGGGCCTACAACCGCACCGAGTTCGTAGAGCAGCGCCGGCAGATGATGCAGGCGTGGGCCGACTACCTGGACAGGCTGCGGGCCGGAGCCGATGTGCGGCCCTTGCGAAGCGCGGCAGCCTGAAGGGCTGACGCTTCGTCCATCACTTCCACGCCCGGCACTGCCGGGTGTTGTCTTTCCTGCTTTCGACTTGGCCGGCACCGCGCCGGCTGCCTCGGTGTGGCCGTAGGCGCCATCGGCCCGGGGCCGGGTGCTGCCGTGTGCCGCCGGGGGGCGGCGAGCGGGGCCACTCTTCGCGCGGGAAAACGGCTTGAAAGGGCTGCGGAAGGCGGCACCAGAAGGCAAAACGACTCGGTGCAGCGGCATTTGTGAGCGGGGACAGCGGGGACAAGCCGGCAAGCGTGGGCTAAGTGCTTGATCTGTAAGGCGCTGAGTGGGTCCGGCAGGGTGGAAAAGCGGCGGGGACAGAGCGGGGACACGGCGGGGACAGCGGGGACAAAGGAAGGAAGGGAAGGGGAAGGACTCTTCCTCTTCTCTTCTGTCTTCTCCTAGGTGGTGGGGTGGCGCACCAGAGGCTGTAGGCCGGCGCATGGCCGGTGCCTTGATGGTGTGCGAGCTGCTGCCCGTGGGGGTGGACACGCGGCCGACCGGGGGTAGGGGGGGCCAAAAACTTTGTGTAATCGAGTTCCAGGACCGATCGGTTCATCGGATTTTTATGCGCGCGAGTTTTTGGGGTGGGGGGGTTGAAGCCTTTTAGGGCCCTCTGTCGCTTTGCGGCCCACGGTGAGGCGCAAGCTGCATACGCCCACGAACGGCCAGCCATGAGCAGGCTAGGCGGGCCTGTGTGCCTGGTGCTCGCATCACTCCCTGCCAAAGCCGCGCGAAAGATTCACCCCGCGCCGCAGCGTTGCGCGCGCTTGGTGTGGCCGCTCCTGACGGTGCAGGCGTCTGCACTGAGCTTGCAGGTAAGCCGCTCTGGCCTCGTTGGGCTGCGCTTGGCTGGCGGCATGCGAGGTGCCGAAGTTGTAGGGGTGGAACGGTTTCACCCCCTGCCTCGCCGTTGTGTCGGCACACGGCACGGCCCGGGTTGGCGGTGGAAGTGGTGTTGTACGGTACAACGCCGGCCCCTACTGCCAGCGGCGGCCGGGCGGTGCGTGAGCTGCAGGCGCTCCGGGTGTGGAACGGTTCCACAGTTGCCGCAGCGCCGCGCTCACGCGGCAGGCGGTGCGTGAGCTGCTGCGCCTGGTGGGGTGCAAGGCTCAAGCTGCTGGCGCCGCAGCCTGCCACCGGCCCGGGCTGGCGGTGGCGTTGTACGGTACAACACCGGCCCTTACGGCCAGCGGCGGCCGGGCGGTGTGTGAGCTGCCGCGCCTGGTGCTGACCGAGCTGCAGGGCTTCGAGCTGCTGGCGCTGCCGGCCGGGCGCTGCGCCGGCTGCCGCAGGCCTACGCGGTGCCGGCGACGTGGCCGGCCGCCAGCGCCGGCCAGGCGGTGCGTGAGCTGCCGGAGTTGTAGGGGGTGGAACGGTTCCACCCCTGCCACGGCGCTGTGCCTGCGTGCCCGGCGGTGCGTGAGCTGCTGCGCCTGGTGCTGACCGGGCTGCAGGGCTTCGAGTTGCAGGCGCCCCGGGTGTGGAACGGTTCCACATTTGCCGCAGCGCCGCGCTCACGCGGCAGGCGGTGCGTGAGCTGCTGCGCCTAGTGCTGACCGAGCCGCACGGCTTCGAGCTGCTGGCGCTGTCGGCCGGGACGCTGCGCCGGCGGTTGGCGCCACCACGGCGCCGCGCTGGTCTCGGTAGACCGTCAATCTTGTCGGCGGCCGGCGTGAGCTGCCAGGGCTGTAGGGGGGTGGAACGGTTCCACCCCTGCCGCGGCGTTGCGCCTGCGTGCCAGGGGGGCGTGAGCTGTTGCGTTTGGTGGGGTACAAGGCCTCAGCCACTGGCGCCGCAGCTTGCTACCGGCCCGTTCTCGCGGGGGTGTTGTACGGTACAACACCGGCCTTTACTGCCAGCGCCGGCTAGGCGGTGCGTGAGCTGCCGGAGCTGTAGGGGGTGGACGGTTCCACCCCTGCCGTGGCGTTGTGCCTGCGTGCCAGGCCGTGCGAGCTGCTGCGCTCGGGCAGATCGGGATTCAGGGCTGCAGGCCACTGGCTGGCCGCCTTACCTCGTTTGCCAGTGTTGCCCCGGGCAACACCCCTCGTGTTCGGTTGTACGGCCAAGGGTGTTGCACCATGCAACGCCACCAACGCGGTAGCGGCAGGGCAAGTAGCGCCTGGGCTGCTATGGCTGGTGAGGGGTGGGCTGCAAGCTATTTCGCGGTTGGCGTCCTAGGTGTGGAACGGTTCCACACCCGCCACAGCTCCACGCTCATGTGCCGGACGGTGCGTGAGCTGCTGCGCCAGGTGCTGACCGAGTTGCAGGGCTTCGAGCTGCTGGCGCTGCTGGCAGGGCACTGTGCCGGCGGCCAGCGCCACCACGGCGCCGCGCTGGCCTCGGTGGGCCATGGGCATGCGCGCCTGTGGGCTGCCGCAGGCCTGCACGGTGCCGGCCACCAGCGCCAGCACCGGGCAGCCGGTACGTGAACTGTTGCCAAGGCATTTACTTACGCTGCGGCAAACTAGTAGCTGCTGCACCTAGCCTGCGACTGATCCCCAATGGCGAACAGCGAGCCCCTTCCTTGCCTGGTGCAGCTCTTTCAACGAAGGGCGCGAGAAGAGGCGCAACATGCAACAAGAGCACGGCGGTGCAATGCCGCCGCATGACGTTGATAAGTGGGGGCCGCTGAAGGCTGAAGGCGAGGACGGGCGCGGAGTGGCTTTAGTGCGCCTGGCGGATATGGTTCGGTATTTCGTCAACGCCAAAGAAATACCTTTGAAGCCGGCTGCCAAACGAGTAATTGCCGTTTTGCAAGAGCATGGCCCCCTGCAGCTCTACAAGCTCCGCCCCGGGGATTGGGCAAGCCTTGTTGAAGAAGATGCACGCTGGCTTTGTCAGGCGGATCAACTGGTAATTTCGTTTTGGGATACCCAGCCAACTCGCAATTGGGTTGGCTGGAATGGCTTCCTTGCCGCGTTACATGAGTTTTGGGTGGACATTGCTGAGAAGCCGTCTGACCTGGACATGTTTGAAGTCAGTGAAGTTGCCATGTCAGCCCGTGATGCCCAGACGCTGGGTCTGATGCCCACGCCTGCGCCAGTGCTGACCCTTGCGCCAGCGCCGGCCGTTGCTGGCTCTAGTCCACCCGTGCCTGAATTGCGGCCGGCCAAGAGTCCCGGCGACGTGTGGACGCCTGCACACCTTGCCGAGCTGCTGCGCCAGTTCCAGCAATTGACCGCCAGCCCATACAAATTGAAAGCCGAAGTGGCACACGCCGAAATTGGCAATGCGTGGGCAATGGCGCCAAATTCCGTGAAAGCCTATTTGAGCAAAGCGCGCAAGGAAGTGACAAACCAACGCCAGCGGCGCCGCGCCTGATGGTCGGTAAATCCTATCTATCCCCTGTCTGTCTGGTGCGATAGGGGGCGACTCCCCGAACCTGCGGCCTTCTTCACAAAGGGCCGCAAATGACCGCCACGCTTCACACCTTGCAGGCCGCAGCGCCTGCCCCTTCGCCTGCCGCGCCTTGCACGGCGGTATCCTTCATCAACGCCCTGCCTGCCGACCTGGCAGAGCTGGCGCTGCTGGACATCAAGGCCGTGTCCGCGCTGGTGGGCCTGAAGTCAACGGCCATCTTCGAGCGGGTGCGGGCCGGCACCTTCCCCGAGCCGGTGCGCATGGGCGCGCGCTGCACTCGCTGGCCGGCCGGCAAGGTGCGCCAGTGGCTGCGTGAGCAGATCGAAGCGCCGCAGGATGACGTGAACCAGCGCCAGCAAGAGCGCGCCAAGAAGGCCAGCAGCGCCGCGCAGGCCAATCGCCAAGCTGCTGCAGGAAGGGGCGCCCGGTGAGCACCCCCGTACAGGCTCCGAAGTTGGCTGCCAGCATGGCGCAGTGGCTCAAGCAGCAAGAAGGCATGGGCCGCTTCCCGTGGTTGCACGATGCCGCAGGCGCCATCTACATGAATCAATGGTGTGGCGTGCGCACCCACTGGCCCGATGGAAGCGGTGGCGTCTGCTACCTGGTGACGCCGGCCGCCCTGAGCGCTTTTCTGGCAACGCTGGGCCGCCCCTGCTACACGCCCAACGATCTTTCTGCTGCCCTGTTTGACCTAG
>NZ_BCTC01000016.1 GCF_001571085.1 Azohydromonas lata NBRC 102462 | reverse complement strand
GTTCACGGTCAAGGATGGCGAGCAGGTCTTCCTGGCCGCGGTGAGCGACACGCAGTGGGCGCTGATGTGTCGAGAGTTCGGCATGGAGCCGCTGCTGGCCGACCCGCGCCTGGCCACCAACAACGACCGCGTGCGCGCCCGCGAGTGGATGTTGCCGGTGCTGCGTGACCAGTTCGCGCGGTACAGCGCGGCCGAGCTGGGGGCGCGCTTCGAGAAGATCGGGCTGCCCTATGCCCCCATCACGCGGCCGCAGGACCTGTTCGACGACGCGCACCTGCTCGCCACGGGCGGCCTGGCGCCGGTGTCGCTGCCGTCTGACGCCTCTGGCGCGGGCCGGGCCGTCGATACGCGCACACCACTGCTGCCCTTGACGCTGGACGGCCAGCGCCTGCCGCTGCGCGCCGCGCCGCCGGCGCTGGGCGAGCACACCGACGCCCTGTTGCGCCAACTGGGCTATGGCAGCGACGAAATCCAGGCGCTGCGTGCTGCCGACGTGATCGGCGCCCACGCGCAAGCAGCGCATGCCCCTGCCGAGCAGGCCAACGCCTGAACGAGCCACTACCCGGAGACACCCATGCAGTCCTACGCCAACCGCCGCGCCGCCGTGAAGGCGCTTGTCTTGATCACGGGCCTCGCTGCCGCGGGCATCGTCCAGGCTCAGGCCTGGCCGACCCAGCCGATCCGGCTCGTGGTGCCTTACCCGCCCGCGGGCGCCACCGACGTGGTCGCGCGCCTGGTGGCCGAGCGCATCACCAGCGGCAACGGCTGGAACGTCGTCGTCGACAACAAGCCCGGTGCCGGCGGCAACATCGGCATGGACGCCGTGGCCAAAGCCAAGCCGGACGGCTACACGGTCGGGATGGGACAGACCTCCAACCTGGCCATCAACCCGACGCTCTACCCGAAGATGCCCTACGACGCGCTCAAGGCCTTCACGCCTATCGCGTTCGTGGCGCAGCAGCCGGTGGTGCTGGTCGTGAATGCCAGCTCGCCCTACAAGACGCTGGCCGACCTCGTGAAGGCGGCCAAGGCCAAGCCCGGCGCGCTGACGATGGCGTCCGCCGCCAATGGCACGGTGGGCCACCTGGCCGGCGAGCTGCTGTCCAAACGCGCCGGCTATCAAGCCACCCATGTGCCCTACAAGGGCGCGGCGCCGGCAATCAACGACCTGATCGCCAACCTGACCGACTTCATGTTGCCCACGCCCCAGGCCGCTCTGCCGCAGATCAAGAGCGGCAAGCTCAGGGCCTTGGCCGTGACCTCGACCAAGCGGTTGCCCATCCTGGGCGACGTGCCCACCGTCGCCGAAGCCGGCTATCCCGGCTTCGAGGCCGTGGACTGGAAGGTGCTGGTCGGCCCTGCCGGGATGCCGGCCGACGTCGTCAAGACCATGCACGGCGCCGTGGAGGCGGCGCTGGCCAAGCCCGAGACGGGGGCCAAGCTGCAGGCCGAGGGCAGCGCTCCCATGACGGGAACGCCCCAGCAGTTGGCGCAGTTCCTCAAGACCGAGCACGCCCGCTGGGGCGACGTGGTCCGCTCGGCAGGCGTGAAACCCGAGTAAGGCCCGGCCGCATCAGGTAGCGGCCTCACCACCCAAGCCTGCACAAGTCAGGCGACCGATCCCACTACAGACATCCATCATGAAACTCACCATCAAGGCGCTGTGCGCCGGCCTCGGCCTGTCGCTGCTGCACTTCGGCGTCGCGGCCCAAAGCTGGCCCGACAAACCGGCACGGCTGGTGGTGCCCTACGCACCGGGCGGCACCACGGATTTCGCGGCCCGCATGATTGCCGAGAAGCTGACGCAGCAGACCGGCAAGAGCTTTTTCGTCGAGAACAAGGCCGGCGCCTCCGGCACCATCGCTTCAGGGCAGGTGGCCAAGAGCGCGCCCGACGGCAGCACCTTCCTGGTCAATGACACCACCTACGCCATGCTGCCGGCGCTGTTTGCCAAGCTGCCCTGGGACCATGCCAACGACCTGGTGCCCGTGACGACGCTGGCGACCACGCCCGTGGTGCTGGTCGTCTCCGCTACGTCGCCGTTCAAGAGCGCACAAGCGCTGATCGAGGAGGCCCGCAAGAATCCCGGCAAGCTCAACTTCGGCTCCGGCGGCAACGGCAGCTCCACGCACCTGTCGGCCGAGGTGTTGAAGCGCGAGGGCAAGCTCTCCCTCACGCACATTCCCTACAAGGGCGCGGGCGACGCGATGCTGGGAGTGATCGGCAACCAGGTGGACTTGCTCATCACCGCGGCCCCCACCGCCGTGCCCCAGGTCCAGGGCGGCAAGGTGCGCGCGCTGGCCGTGACGGGTGACCAGCGCCTGCCCATGCTGCCCGACGTGCCCACCTTCAAGGAAATCGGTCTGCCGGGCTACGCGGTGACCAACTGGTTCGGGCTGGCGGCGCCCAAAGGCACGCCCAAGGAGATCGTGGACAAGTTGCAGGCCGAGGTGGCCAAGGCGCTGACGGATGCCAAGCTCAAGGAACGCTTCGCCGCCATGGGCGCGAAGCCGGGCGGCATCGCCCAGTCCGACTTCGCGCAGCTGGTGCGCAGCGAGACCAAGACCTGGACCGAGGTGAGCCGCACCGCCGGTGTCAAGCCGGACTGACCAGCCATGTGGAACCTGGACTTCCAGCCGCCGCAGGTCATCGAGGCTCGCGTGCTCACGCGCATGCCCGAGGCGCTGCGCCGCCCGGTGCGCAGCGAATGGGCCGACGCCAACAAGCCCGGCCAGGTCGTGGACTGCTTCCTCGAAGGCCCGGCCTTCGACAACGCCGGCAACGTGTACCTGACCGACATTCCGCACGGACGCGTCGTCCGGGTGACGTCGTCGCTGGAATGGGAAGCCGTGGCAGAAACGGGTGGTTGGCCCAACGGCATCGCGATCCATCGTGACGGCTCGCTGTGGGTGGCCGACTACCGGCGCGGCCTGCTGCGCGTGGACCCGGCCACCGGCTCGGTCGACACCGTGCTGGGCCACCGCAACTCGGAGAGCTTCAAGGGACTCAACGACCTGTGCTTCGACGCCCAGGGGCAGCTGTACTTCACCGACCAGGGCCAGAGCGGCCTGCACGACCCCTCGGGCCGTGTCTACCGGCTGCGCACGGATGGCGGCCTGGACCTGCTCATCGCCAACGCGCCCAGCCCCAACGGCATCGCGCTCGACCGCGACGGCCGCTTCCTGTTCGTGGCCGTCACGCGCGGCAACGCCGTCTGGCGCGGGCCGCTGCTGGCTGACGGTTCCATTTCCAAGGTCGGAGCGTTTCGCACCTTCTTCGGCACGAGTGGTCCGGACGGCATGGCCGTCGATGCGGACAACCGTCTCGTCGTCGCCCACGCCAGCCTGGGCTGCGCGTTCGTGATGAACGCCCGCGGCGAGGTCACCCACGTCGTGAAGAGCCCCACGGGCCACACCATCACCAACGTCGCCTACCGGCCCGAGAGTGCCCAGCTGGTACTGACCGATTCCGAAACGGGCACGGTGCTGTGCGCCGAGATGCCTTCGCCTGGCGCCCGGCTGTTCGCCCAGCGGTAGTGCTGCAGCTGAATCGGCGAAAGCCGAGAAGGCCCTCCACCCTTGCGGCGGGAAGCCACAGGGCCGCGTCGGCGTTCGGCGCAACCCGGCCCGCCATTCCCCGCAGATCACCAGCGCGCGCGCCGCGGGCGTCTGCCCAGGCCGCGCCCGCTCCAGCAGCCGCACTGAACAGGTGCGTCTTTCCCACAAGCATTCCATCAACGAGGAGGCCTTCGATGAAGAAACTCGCCATCGTGATCGCGGCACTGCCCGCAGCCACGACCTTGCACGCGCAATCCAACGTCGCGCTCTACGGTCTGGTCGACGCCGGCGTGGAAGTCGTCAACCACGCCAGTGCCACGGGCGGCTCCGTCACCCGGTTGACGTCGGGGGGCCAGAACACCTCGCGCTGGGGCCTGCGTGGCAGCGAGGACCTGGGTGGCGGGCTCAAGGCGCTGTTCCAGCTCGAAAGCGGCATCTCCGTCGACACGGGCGCCAACGACACCCAGCTCTTCCGCCGCCAAGCCAATGTCGGCCTGGAAGGCAGCTTCGGCCGGCTGATCGCTGGCCGCTCCTACACCACGGCGTACGACTTCATCCTGCCTTTCGACCCGATGGGCTATGCACCGGCCTACTCCTGGGCCACGGCCGGCAATGCCACCTCGGCAGCTGCCTCCAGCGCCTACGGCATGACCACGGCGTTCGACAACCTCCTGAAGTACCAGGGCACCTTCGGCGGCTTCAAGCTCGGCGCCTCCTACGGCTTCGGCGAGGTCGCCGGCGACAGCAGCGCCGGCCGGCGCTATGCCCTGGGCATGGGCTACGCAGCGGGACCCTTCAGCGCTGCCCTGACCGGCGAACGCGTCAACGCGCCGATGAGCACAGCGCCCCAGAGCAGGACGACGGCCTATCACCTGGGCGTGGGGTGGCAGCTCAACAACGCCATCGCGCTCAAGGGCGGTGCGCGCCATTACAAGCAAGAGCCCGCCGGAGGCGGCGCGGACCTGCGCGCCAACACCTACTGGGCCGGCGTGAACTGGCAGGCCACACCCGCGCTCGGCGTTACCGCGGCGCTGTACTTCCAGGACCAGCGCAACGTGGCCACCACCGAGGCCGATCCGAAGATGCTGGTATTGCGTGGCAAGTACGCGCTGTCCAAGCGCACCGACCTGTACGCCGTCACGGCACATGCCCGCGCGCGCAATGGCCAGCCGGTGGGCCTGACGCGCGACGTCAGCCCGCAAGGCGTCACGGGCTTCAGCGACACGCAAACCGGCGTGATGGTTGGCGTCCAGCACCGCTTCTGATTGGAGCACCGCTGACCGAGCTCAGGTGGGGCAGCCGGGATAACGCCCTCAAGGCGTACCAGTAGCAATCCGCTTGAGCTTGCCGCCGAGCTCTGCCCTCAACTCGGCTACTTGGTCACTCAGGGTCAGGTTCATGGAGGCCAGCACGGCCAGCTCCCTCTTGAGCTGTTCCCGCTCGGCGGTGACGTCACGAAGACGTTGGCGGACTGTCGCCAGATCGGTACGCATTTCATCGCGCTGCCTGCGCGCGGTGCGTCCTACAAGGCCGCGGATTTGCTCGGCAATGTCGGGGTAAGTGTTGTGGATCAGTGATGGCGCCACACCGGCCTCGATGGCCACGGCTGTGATGCTCATCTTCAGGCCCTTGTTCTTCACGCGCAGCACCGCGTACTGCAACTCCTGTGCAGTCCCGACCCGTCCTTTCGGGCGAGCACGTTGCTGGGGCTGCAAGTCCGACTTGCCGACTGAGCGCTTGGTCGATGGGATACTCATCGCACGTCCCCTGCCTGCGCTTGGTAGTGCTGCGCCTGCTGCTGCGAAGGCAGCGGCACACCAAGGTCCTCCAACACCTGCGCGGAACGCTTGATGGCCCGCTCAGCTTTCTGGGCAACAGAAGGGCCGCAATCCGTGATGGCAGCCAGCCTCAGGTTGTCCAGGTGGATCAGCTGCCACGTGTCGGCCTGATCCCGATCGATGACGGCTTGCGAGCAGCTGCTGCACATCGAAGGGTCATAGACACCTTGCCCGTGGCAGCCCCGGGTGCCGCTCAGGCACCATGCATGGCCCGTACTGCGGATATCGATCACCTCGGCCGCATGCTGGAGCAAGTCGGCCAGATTTGCGACAGGCGTGGCCCTGGTCTGCATTAGCTTCTTTCCTGCCCCGCCGCTAAGAAGAGCGTCCGGCTGCAGCCACCCCTCCATCAGCTCCACCCGCGCCAGTGCCTGCTCGCCCTCCAATTCGCGATACAGCGTCTGGTCCTGGCAAGGGTTAGACGCGTAGAGCTGCGTCAGGGATAGCGATGCGTGCTTGAGCTGCCACTTCAAGAACACCAGCCCCATGCGGCCCAGACGCGAGTTGGCAACGTTGTAGGCAAAGGTGCGGCGACACTGCTGGTTGGTCAGTTCCCAGTCGGTGCCCGCAGCGCGGGCAAGCGCCTTCAACTGCGCGATGCAGGCGTCCGACTTCATCACGTCGATGCGCCCGCCGCTGTCGCGGTGGTCCGAGCGAACCCCGCTGACGTTGAGAAACAGGCACTGGCCAATCTCGCGGACATAGTTGAGTCGCTGCACGGCCTCGGCGACATTCATTCCGTTGCCCAGACGACTTGATTCTGTCGCTTCAAGGCGAAGCAGCTTCTCCAACCAGAGGGCTTCTTCAGCCAGGCGCTGCTGCAGCGGCTGTGCGTAGCGCTGCAGGATTTCCAGCGCGCGCAGCGCCTGCGGCGGCACGAGGAAATCCACCCAGCCCTGCCTGGTCTTGATTTCCTTCGTGCGGACCCAGTGGAAGGCGACGCCCTGCCTGACCTCGGTGCGCCAGCACCCGCCGCACACCCCGATCGTTTCGCTATTGCGCATTCCAGAGCAGATCTGCAGGACGTACAACACGGCGTCCCGTATCGCCGTCAACTCGCGTGAGGTTGGCCCAAGCCTTCCTGCATCCCGCATCTGGAACAGTTCCTGCGCCTCATCGAGGCGACCCTCGCAATGGGCAAACAGGATGCGTTGCACGGAGCGTGGGATCACCGGTGTCCGGGCGGCGCGCCCGGCGGGCTCTCGTACACCGTTGTTGTCGTAGTGACAGACATGGTGCAGTGTGCTGCCGGCCCACGGATGTTGAGTTAGCGGGTACAGCACCTCGTCTGGGAAGCCCCAAACCATATCAACGACATCCAGCCTCCGCCTGAGAGTCGAGGGCTTGATCTTGCCGCGCAGCGGCACCAAATAGTCCGACAGGTGCAGGGCACGGACCTCGCTGAAGTTGCGCAGGCCCTGGTGCGACAAGTAGCGCAGCAGGGGAACGGTTTCTCTCCCTGTGGAGGCCACTGCACTGGCTGACCAGGGGCGGCCATCGATGCGCCCGCGGCGCAGCGCGCAATACAGCACCGCCTTGGTATCGTTCACGAGATCTTGTGCAACGTCAGTGGGCCAGGCGATGTGGAATTCCGGCAGCCGCTTGTTCGTGACTTGCGCCTCGACCGTCAGATCCCACACCGGGTCGCCAAAATGGGTCACCGGGTGTTCGTTGCCCTGCCCGTCGGCCACAGCGGTCACGACGATGCGGTCGCGTTCAGCCTGCGACAGGCCCGCCACGCTGACGGGCTGCATGGCCAGCAGCTCGAAAGCCCGGGGCCGTACAAGGTTCGGTAGCTTGACGACGGCAGCCGACGAATGCGTGGTATGCCCCGGGCGCGCT
The DNA here is from genome assembly GCF_001571085.1 of Azohydromonas lata NBRC 102462. Taxonomy (GTDB): domain Bacteria; phylum Pseudomonadota; class Gammaproteobacteria; order Burkholderiales; family Burkholderiaceae_C; genus Azohydromonas; species Azohydromonas lata. Next base: position 85,155 of record NZ_BCTC01000016.1, on the reverse strand, counting down.
TCATGGGGCACGGAGGACTCTGCAGTAGGACCCGATGCAAGCACGGCATCCTGTGTCCCTTGCGGGGTTTTGGCGGGGGCATCATGGCGAAGAGCATCCAGGCTACGGTTCATGGTCGTCTCCCATGGCAACGTCGGGCGATTGGATGGCGGAGTCGCGTTCGAGGTCGGGCAGCCGCTCACGCGCCCGGCGACTCGCGGCCATCTGATGGACCCAAAACGGATGCAGGCCGGCTTCGGCTTTCGCGCGCGCCTGCCGGACGTTGCGTGCCGGGAATTGGCGTTGCGTGAAGTCGTCGATGAACGGGATGGCCAGACGATACCGGTCACGCAAATCTTCCACCATGTCGTCGCTGGTGCGTTGCAACCCCAGCGTTGCATCGAGGAACTCCAGTTCCGCCTTGGCGAACGCCTGGAAGCTGAACAGTCGCCACAGCTCATCGATCGTGCCAACGATGGCGAAGCTGGAGCAGAACAGGCACATCACGTAGCTCTCGCAGTGGTTCACCCCGTCGCGCGGTGCGTGTTCTCCGTTGAGCGTGTCCGTGCAGCGGGACACCGGCGTGTTCGCCGCCTGCGTGTTCGGCGTGGTCGGGTGCGCCGCCTTGAGCGGCTGGATCGTGATGACGTGCAAGGGACCACGGTGCTCGCCGCCTCCAGCTGCTGGGCCACTGCGGACAAGCTCGGTGTAGTCGTCGTTCATGAAGCCTGCGGCCTCGGCCTTGCGGGCGTCGTTCATCGTGGCGTAGTGGGCCGCCGCCACCCGCGGCGTGTTGCCCAGCAGGTTGGCCGTGATGGTCAGGTTCCCATCGGCCACGCGCATCGCACGGTCAAAGCTTGCCTTGCGCATACGGCTGAAATTCAACCGCAGAGGCTTGCCATCGTCGCCGAGCAGCCCGTGACGGGTAATCAGCGCGCGGATGGCCATGGACATCGCGTTGTGCGTCAGGCTGATGACCGCACCTTTCGTGGCTCTGCCACAACCTATGGCCCGGTACAGCCACACTCGTTGCTTGAGCTCGGCCGGCGCCTCGGCCACGAGCGAGGCAGTGCTCGTGATGGCCTGCTGCAGCACGGCACCCTCGGCCAGCGACAAGGTCATTTCAGCCTCGGATTGCGGTGCTGCTCGACCGATGCTGGTTGCGACCCGCTTGCTGCGGTACTTGTGGGTGCGAATGCGCACCGTGCCGGGCAGTACGCCCGGCAGCAAGGCGTCCCGGCGCAGTTCCAATAGGGGCGTAGGGTTGAGACCTTGCCGGTGCGCGACCACCAACAGCCTCAATGCCTGCACGTCCCTGGGGATGAGCTTCAGGCGTCCGTGGTAGTTCGCCGCAAGGTCTGTCTTGATGGCCTTCGAAAGGCGCTCCTGCTCGGTATCGCTGAGGCTGGTCTGGCGGCTCTGGCTGTCATGCCATGGCAGCACGCCGTACTTGAAGAACCGCGTGGGCTCGCTCGGTATGAAACCCTGCGCGATCATCTCCTGCAACACGAGCTTGACCTGTGTGTACATGACCCGTGACGTTGCTGCAGACCATCCAACGGCTTGGGAATGCTGGTGAAGCCAACCAATGAACTCCTGGACGTGAAGCGGAGAAAGCTCTGCCGGAGTAGCCACGCGAGGAACTTCGCGTTTGTCGGTCAGGTAGGAGAAGAAGTGCGTCAGAGCTCGCTGCGCCGTGATCAGCGTGCTGGTCTGGCGCGTTCCCGACAGCAGCAGCGTCTTGAGACAGGCCACCGCCGTCCAGACCCAGGCGTCGATGCCACGTCCCAGCCAGTCACTGAGGTCGAGGTTTCGTTGCTGTATGACGGCTCGAGATCGTGTGCCCAGCAAGGCCACTATGTCGATGCATGCGCCACCATTGTCCGGCAGGGTCGGCACAATCATCTGTGCCGCCGCGACAGACCTGGCAGGCGCTGTACGCTCCTGGCTGGCTTGATAGTTCTTTGACCTTGGCACGTTCCGTCCTCGTGGAGAAGGTGTCCTCAGCGTCAGGGCAGCGGGCGTCACGAAGCCGCGGTGTGCAATGCCGCGCTCACGTCGTAGAGCCGGTCGAACTCGGCCATCATCGTCAGCGCTTCGCCACCCAGCAGCCGCTCGATCTGCTGAAGGTAGACCATCGTTGTCTGCACGCTGCTGTGACCAAGGCGATCACGCACGTACATGAGCGGCTCGAGCTTGATGTCTGGATGTGCCCTGAGCAGGAGCAGCGTGTGGATGGCATAGCTGTGGCGCAGCATCAGCGGCCGGATGGGAAAGCCGACCTGCCTTCCCAGGTCCTGCATGACCTTGAGGGCGGAGTCCTTGCTGTAGGTGTTGCCGTGCACGGTCAACAGAAGGGTCTCGGATTCGCTATCCGGGCGGAGGTTGCGGTTGCGCTCGAACTGAGCATAGGCATGCATGTCCTCCATCAGGCTGTAGGGCACATGCACCACCCGGGGCTTGTCGAACTTGATCTCCATGTGGCGCGGATCAAGCCGCACATCGATAAGCGTTGCCGGCCTCAGGTCAGACCGTGTTGCTGGATCGAAGACGTAGGCCAGAGGGAACGTGCGCGCCTCCACGGAACGCAATCCGACACGGGCCATCAAATCGAAGAGCAAACGTTGAGAGGCCGAGCGGACGGCCGAGCGTGCTGCCTTGATCTGACTGGCCGTCAGGAATACCGGCTCCTTCTCCCATTCGTCCACCAAGACGTCAGGACGGCTGGTTGTGCGGCGTCCGCCCGTCACGTGCGACAGGTCGTGTTCGATTCCACGGATCGTGACATCCGAGCAGGTGAAGGGAAGCCGCTCGATCAAACCCCGTGATTGCGCCCAGCGGTAGAAGTCCGTGACGATCTTGAGCCTGTCGTTGATGGTCCCAGGCTCAAGCCCCAGGTCACTGGCCTGCCAATCCCGGTAGACGCGCACGACGCTCTGCCCGCATGAACCAAAGGGCTGGTTCCATACCAGCGCATTGGCATGCAGGAAACTGGCGAAGTCCCAGAGCCGGCGTCCATAAGCTTCCCACGTTTTGATATCCAAGGCTTTGCCGCGCCCCAACAGCAGATGATGGAGATAGGCATGGAACGGCTCAGCGGGCGTCATGTCATCTCCGAGAATCACCGGGAAACCTGGGCGCGGCCTGCCTGCATGGACATAGTCCTCGGTGGTAAAGATCAGCCTCATGCGCCGGCCCTCCTGAGCATGGCAATGGCCGTTTTGAAAGGCACACCCCAGACGTACATCACAAGGTCAATGGCGCCACCTCCGCCGGCGCCGGCTCTCGTGTCGTAGAACTTAGGCCCGTTGACCAGAAACTCCCATTCAGCACCAGCAGCGCTCACATGGACGCGCCTGGTGGCATGGCTTTTGGTCGGCTTGAAATCCGGATCGACGCAAACGTACTCGGCCAGCAGGCCAAGCGTGTGCATGGCCTCCAAGCCTCGCAGCCGGCTCAACTCGGAGTTGTCCACAGCGGCGATCTTCTCCCCCGCACCCCCTCATCTGCTACTCGTCTCTACGAGACAGGGACGAAATTACATTCCCCCGTGCTCCAGCACCACTTCCTCACTAACAAATCTCAGTTTGCTAACCAGGAACAGGTATGGGAAGGCTCGTCGTCCTGGGAGCGGTCGGCGCACAACCTGCGCCGGAAATTGACCGAGCGCGATGTGCCGCCGAATAACCCGTTGGCGCAGTTCGTGGGCTTTGCGGCCTATGAGGCGGCGGGCGGCAATGTGCGCCGCGATCTTTTCTCTGACGATGAAAGCGCGCCGGGGTATATGACAGAGCCAGTGCTGCTGGAAAAGCTGGCGCTGGAACGCCTGGAGCGCGAAGCCGAAGCCGTGCGCTGCGAGGGCTGGCAGTGGGTGGAGGTCCGCACCAGTTTCGGCTACAGCGACCGGCAGGCGTTCGACCACTGCCGCACGCTCGCTGTGGACCCGAGCGAGGAACAGCTGCAGCGGCTTGATGCCATCGAGGCGCTGGTGTCGGAACTGGAAGGCAAGATCGACGACTTGGACCCCGAGGCCGACAGCGCGGCCATTGACGCACTGGAAGCGCAGCAGCAACAGGCCGAGGCCGAGCGCGAAGCCATCGAGCAGACCCTGCAGCAGATCGACCCCCGCGATTTGCCGCTGGCCGGCGCAGTGGTGTACGTGGACCCGCGCGGCGAACTGGCTGTGTTGCGTGGGCTGGTGCGCGGGGAAGACCGCAAAGCCCAGGCTGCGCAGGGCGGCGCAGTGGCGGCACCGGGCAACTCTAGCGCGGGCACGGCCCAGGCCAAGGCACCCAAGGCCGACTACTCGGAAAAGCTGCTGCGCCAGTTGACCGCGCATCGGACTGCGGCACTGCGTGCGACGCTCGCGGACAGCCCGGCCGTAGCGCTGCGTGTGCTGGCCTACCAGCTTGCCGTGCAGACCGGCCTGTCGTCGCGCTGCGGCTCCGGGGACCGGCCTGTCGAGATTCGCGCCGACACCGCCGATGTGCGCAAGGAAGGTGCGGACTTGGCCGAATGCAAGGCACAGCAGGAGATGGAAGCGCACCGCGAGCGGTGGGGGAGCCTTCTGCCCGGCGACCAACGTGCCTTGCTGGCCTGGGTGCTCAAGGCCGACGACACGCAGGTGCTGGACCTGCTGGCCGTCTGCACCGCCAGCACGCTCAACACGGTGCAGGGCCGGGAAGCTCCGCAGCCCATCGCGGACGCCATCGCCGCCGCCGTCGATCTGGACATGGCCGACTGGTGGGAGCCGACTGCCGAGAGCTACTTGCTCTCGGTGCCCAAGGCCAAGGTCATCGAGGCGGTGCGCGAAGGCGCAGGCGCTGAAGCGGCGGCCGGCCTGGAAGGGCTGAAGAAGCCCGAGGCGGTCACGCTGGCCCAGCAGCGGCTGCACGGCAAGCGGTGGCTGCCGCCCGTGCTGCGCGCCAAAGGCTGAAGCCGCGCCGGCCCCTGCCGCAAGGCCAGGGGCCGGGCCGCCCGGCGATGCAATCGACCGCACAGCTCACCGCCTGCCGGCGCTGCTGGTTGCCTGCGCTGCCGGGCTTGGTTCGGCAGCGCAGCGCCGCAAGGCGCGGCTGCACTGTGCGCCACGGCTGCGCGCAGCGTTCATCCCGAGGACCGAAAGATGGACAAGGTACTCACCGAGCACCAGCGCAACGCCCTGCGCACCGCGCTCGCCGGCCGGCTCGTGGTGCTGTGCTTCGGCGCTGGCGTGGACTCCACGGGCCTGATGGTCGCGCTGCGTGCCGCAGGCCTGCGGCCGGACCTGGTGAGCATGGCCGACGTCGGCGATGAGAAGCCTGGCACCTGGCAGCACGTCGAGCGCATGGGCGAGGTCCTGCACGCTTGGGGATGGCCGCCGGTCACGGTCTGCCGCAAGGTGCCGCTGGCTGCCACGGGGTACACCTCGCTATCGGGCAACTGCTGGAAGAATGAGACCCTGCCCAGCTTGGCGTTCGGGCTGAAGTCGTGCAGCCACAAGTGGAAGACCGTGCCGCAGGACCAGCTGCTGATGGGCGTGGGCCGCGGCCCCAACCAGCGGCCGCCACACCCGCTGTGGCTGCAGGCGCAGGCCCAGGGCCGGCGCATCGTCAAGCTGATCGGCTACGACTGCGGCCGCGCGGATCTCCGGCGCTCGCACAAGGTCCCGGCCAGCGACCGGAGTTTCGACTACCTGCACCCGCTGCAGCTGATTGGCTGGCACCGGCAGGACTGCGTGCGCGCCATCGTGCAGGTCCTAGGGCCGGCGCTGGTGCCGATCAAGTCGGCCTGCTGGATGTGCCCGGCCTCGAAGGTCTGGGAATTGTGGTGGCTGGCTGGCGAGCACCCAGAGCTGCTGGAGCAGGCGCTGCAGCTGGAGCGTCGGGCGCTCACGGGCAAGCACAGCCGGTTCAACGCGGTGGAGTTCGGCGCGACGTGGGAAGAGCTCGTGCGCAACGCCGACTCGTTTCCCAGCACCAGCACGACGGTCGGGCTCGGCCGATCATTCGCCTGGAACCAGTGGGCGCGCGTGAACGACGTGGTGGATGCTGAATTCAATGTGCGGCGCGACCGTGGTGATGTGTTCCTGGCCATGGCCGCGAGCCTGCGCGAGGCCGACAACGCCCTTGATGCCCGAGGCGGGTCTGCTGCGGTCAGCGTGCCGCCGGCGGCACCTGTGCAGCTCTCGCGCCGCTCCAGTGCTGCCGTGCTCGATTGATGTGCCCCGCGTGTCCCCACGTGGTTGCTCTAGCATTGCGGCCCCAGATTGTTCGACCAACCAGGCAGTCAGCTTTTGAACAAGTCGAATCGCAGCCCAGTCATCGCCACGCCCGGCAACAACCGGCGTGTCCTCGTCATGCGCACCCCATCGAGCAGGAGTTCGCTGTGAGCTTGCCGCAGCCGACCCCTCTGCAGATCCAGCAAGCACGCCTCAATGCCGAGCTGACGCACCGTAAAGCGGCCGAGATCGCGGGCCTGAGCGACGCACAGGCATGGAGCAAATACGAGAACCCGGACAGTGGAAAAACCATCCCGGTATGGCGGTGGGAGTGGTTCCTGGTCCAGACCGGTCAACACCCGACGATGCACTTGGCCGAAGGCCCTGGACCGCTGGCGCACAAGCTGAACATCGCGCCCTGAGCTGAGGTCTTTGCAAACGCCCTCAGTGGATTCCTCGGCGTGAAGGAGTGTTCCCATGGCGTCCGCTGAATTTCCGATACCTCAATCGCCGGTGACGGTGACGCTGCAGATCCCTGCTGAGCAGCGCACCGAGTTCGAGCAGCTGCTGCAGGACTTCACTACCGGCAGGTCGCGTGCACTGACGCTGGCGTTCGACTTCGACGCGCACGACTATCGGAGCGGCCCAGGCCAAGCCCTGGTGCACGATCCTGAGACCACCCACGTGCTGTGCAGCCGCATCCTGGGGGACGACAAGCGCGACCCGGCCGCGGCGCCGGCCGATGCCGAAGCCTTGCACGCACTGCAGGCCAGACGCTTTGCCGAGTCCGGGCCGCTGTGAACGATGGCAATGCCGCCATGGAGCAGGCCGGCATTGATGCGCTCAAGCGGCTGTTCCAGATCGCGCAGCGACAGTTGAGCCAAGCCAGTTGGATCGTGCGCATTTCCTGCTGAACCTCTACAACGAGCAGCGGTTTCCTTGCGACCTTGCATCCCTGCGCTGTCTGGACGCCGACGCGTATGAAGACTGCATGCGGCTGCTGCGCATGGACGCCCGCTGCCGAATCCACGAGGTGTGCAGCTACTTTTCCAACGGCGGCGTGCAGTTCGAGGCGCGCATCCTCGACATCAGCCGACTCAAGCTCGTGGCCAAGGGGCTTGCGGAGCAGATAGACCCGTCCGGGCCATTCGCGCATGAGGCAGTCGAGTTCGTGCAATTTCTCAAAGACAACCGCTGACGCACGAAAGCCAGAGGCATGTGGACAAAAAAAAGCCCCAGCGTGCGGCTGGGGCTCGGTCAGTAGACCGGGATCAGTCGAACAAGCTCAACTGACCAGGGAAAGAGCGGCAATGCTCACGAACACGCTCCCACCGGCCGAACCGGCGGCGCACGTACGCACGCACATGCACACCCTTCGGGAACATGCAAAACCGCATGGTTAGCCCTCGTGGTGTTCTAGGGGAACGCGAGGACAACCTTGTCCGACACCAGCCCAGTCCGGTAGACTGAAGCCCTCTTTCCACGGAGTGTGTCAGTCGGGTTGTTTCCGTCTGCGCCGAATCAAGGCCGCTAGCTCATAACTAGTGGCCTTTTTTCGTTCTGAGTAGCGGTGCGCCCTGCACTGCTTCCTCCTTTCATCGTGCTGACAAGCACCTGTCTTGACGTCATGGGTACTAGTTTAACGCAGTCAGTGCGATTTTTCATCTTCGGCTATGTGCACCTGCACAAAACTTAAGCATCTTGGATAACTTTTTAAGGGTTTACCCTACTATTAATCTTCATTTGTATAGCAAGAAACGACTTATCCACAAGTTTCGTGCCATTTTTGGCACTTCATAGTGCCAAATCTCGCACTCCAAGACTGTTGCAGAATGACAACTCGTCTACAATGCGGTAATGAACTCTGCTACCCGCCTCACCCTTGAGCAAGAACTTGAGATCTTCAAGGATGGTCCTGAACCACAAGTTTGCTTGTTACTGGCTAAGCGCGTGCGCGAGCTGCGTAGTGCAACTGGTGAGTCTCAAGCCGCATTCGCACAACGAGCAGGCATATCAGTGCGAACTTACAAGCGCTTCGAGCTGGAAGGACATGCCAACCTAGAAAACTTTATTCAAATTTTGAGAGCCCTTGATAGAACTCGTTATCTGCCTTCCTTGTTTGTTCAGCCCAGCAAGACCATCCGCCCCCCCAGCATAAACGAAAGAATAGAAAAGATTTTAACAAGGGATCCAAAAGAAGTGCTTCGCCGCGCTTATGACTTGGATAAACCAATAAGTCGAGCAGACTCAGACGATCAATAGTCACGCCACTACTTGCATGCTGACCTATCGACCCACCGCGGAGTATCTTGACAACCATCGCTGACATTAGGATCACCCCCGCAGCAACGCTGCCATGCTGTGTTGCATCAACGGTTTAAGGCATAACCTCAGTAAGGACTCATATGGCATACATCGAAAATTTACATGCACCAGACATTTCCGATCTTGGGCCATCGCTAGTAGCCCGCACCGCGAGGGCAATGATTTCGCGCGGCGGCACCTCCATGGAATCATCCAACGCATTTCGTTTAATTACCGGCTTTCTCATTACAACGGACAAGGCAATACGTGAATACTGTGCAGGCAGAACTACGCTACTTGATTATTGCTCTAACTCAAAAGGACTTGACCAGCTACAAGATGGTTTAGGTCGATTCGAGACTTGCATCCTAACCGCAAAACGGGCGCTTCGATTCCTCGAAAAATTATCAGCACACCCTGATAGCCCAAAATTAGAAAGAACACTTCGCCGACTGTCTGGAAAATTCGGCGAAACTTTAATCCCAATTAGAAACACCATTGAACACATGGATGAAGAGATCGGCAAGGAGACTCAACTGACCCCTGGTATGGCTCACTTGCTGTCAATAGACCGAAGTGGAGAATATCTTGATATTTCAGAACACAAGATTTCATTGATGGATCTTGCAAAGATACTGCGGCATCTGCATCATGTGGGCCGCGAGTTATTAAGCAATTTACCCCCAAAAATATAGTGTTACCAGACTCCTAAATTTTTGTAATTCTGCCAATATCCGACCCAGTGTCAGCGCAATGAGCCTGACGGTGAATTCCACGCAATACTGCAACTCCACATTTTCATCCAACGCCCGGAAAACTGATCGACTTGTGGCGTGCCATAGATGCTCGGCGGGTGCCGCCCAAGTCTGAGAGGCAGGCAGCGAGCAAATCATCGCTCGATACCCTTGCCCCCTCGATTCCGCTGTACCTGCTGCAAGGCCAGGCGTTGCACGAAGTGCTGCTGCTCCTGCCGCACGCCCACACGCACGATGTCGGAAACGCCTTCCCGGTCCAGCACTGAAGCCAGCCTTCCCCATTCCTGACCGATGCGGGCCAGCTCTGCCGCAGGCAATGGCTGCCCTCGCAACCTCTGAAGCGCAGCCGCAGGCGCTTGGTTTGATTTGTCCGATGCGTAAAGCTCGACGCCTTGGCGGTCCACCAGTCGCACCAGGTGCACCAGCGGCGTGATGGCCGCCAGGGTGTGCGGCATCTGCGCCAGCGCGTCATCGTGATACCGGGGCAGCGTAAAGCGGGGCAGCGAGTTCTTGTTGTTCAACGCCTCGGCGTACCGGTGGTAGATCGCCTGCCTGCTGAGCTCGGGGTGGACCACCAGCACCCGCATTTCAATCTGGAAGCCGCGGGCGGCGAAGGTATTCACGGTTCGCGCCACGATGGGCGTTTGGCGCATGGTGGTCTCGATGACCGTGTGAAAGCGACTGTCGGCCGCCTCACGGATGCCTTTCTCGACCCACCAGCTCACATCGGCGCCGGTCTTGTCCGCGGCCGTTGCAGCATCGGCCAAGACGAGTTGGTCGTACAGCGGGTGGTAGTCGCGCAGCTCGTCGCCGTTGATGAAAGCCACGCCGTCGCCGGCGGCGGTGAGCTCGTGGCGTGCACGAAGAATGTTGCGGGTCTTTCCCGCTCCAGGCTGGCCGCCCACGATCACGAGGCGGGGCTGGCTGCTGCTGCGCGTGTTTCTGAACAGGGCATGCCGGACATCGCGCTGGTAAACCGCCTCCAGCGTCGCGTCGTCAACAAGCCGCATGGACGATGGTCAGATCAGCAGGCAGCGTGGGCCGAGCCCGCGACCTGACGCAGCCTCGTCGCCAGTATGTCGGCGTAGCGGTCGAATTCCGCCGTCAGCGCCTCGACCTGCCCGGCATCATCTGGATCAAATTGGAAGCGCTTGTCCAGGACGATATCGCGGGCCTTGATGCACTCCGCCTGTTGCTCCGGGGAAGGTTCCGCGGCCGCCAACCGGCCCAGCCGGGCAGCCACGACGCCCATGAGCTCCAGCAGCAGTTCGACCTTGATTTCGAGCGGACAGGTGGGCGGGGACTGCATGGCATGCTCCTTGACCGCAGCATTGTCGTCTTGTATCGGCGGTGTGTTCCAACTCGGGAGAATGGATGCACAACCCACCCTACTCCCTACCCTTCGCCACCGCATCCGCGCATTTGCCCAAAATTTAGGCAACAAGCGAAAGTCCTTATGTGACAACGACTTGAGCCTGTCCAGGGCGGCTTGCGAACAGCCTTGTGCACAGATACCGGGGACAAGCGCATCAGCGCGGAGTGCTCGCCCCGACGGTTGTCTTGCTCGCCGCAGGAGACTGGTCGGTACTGTCCTTCTGCTGGGAGATTGGCTCAGCCAACGGCGCCACCTGATGCGCGCTGCTGCTGCGCATTGCTGGCGGGCTTCCTGCGTCTGGGCAATAGCCGGCTTCCTCGTGCGAGGCAAGGTGACGCGGCCGGCCAACGGCTAGGGTGGATCGGTCCCAGGGAGTCAGGTACCAGGTCTGCCAGAACGCTCCTTGGCCATCGAACTCGATACCGCCCAGCACCATACCCAGCGGCGCACACCACAGGAGCGCCACGTCGCGGAGCGGCGGCAACAGTTGGTCCTCGATGGCCCGGTCCAGCGCGTGCAGCGTAGCCACACGGCACAACCGGCGGCCCATCGCTTCAACGGCCGCTTCCTGGACCCGCAAATCACCGCGCACCGGAACGATACGGCTACGCTCCTCCTTGGGCACGGGAACGCCTCGAATTCGCTGGCGGCGGACTTCAAACAGCATCGGCGGGGGATGGCGTGTTGATCTGGCGGCTCACCGCGGCGACTGGTAGCCGCCCTCGATCCATGCGCCGGCACTGGCGGCATTGAGCTTGAAGTCGGGGCGCACCTTCACGCTGGCCAGCTGCTCGCCGAACACGTCCTTGGCCGCCAGCACGGCGTAGGGCTCGTACTCGTCCGGCACGATGTCGAGCTCGACCGTGACGGTCTCGCCGCCGGCGCTCACGGTGACGCTCTTGTGCAGCATCGCGTGCTGATGCTGGTCGGCGCGGCGCCGCACCTCGCTGGCGGTTTTCACCAGCGTGTTGAAGGCCGCCACGTCCAGCGGCTTGGGGTTCCTCTTGTCGCGGCCCATGGTCCACGGGCCGACCAGCGCCGGCTCCGACTCGCCATGGCGCGTCATTGCCACCGCCCAGCCGTTCAGATCGCTACTCACTGTGAGTTGAACGCAAGGTCTTGCGCGACTTACGGTTCTTGTTACTCACACATTTCGAAGAGCTGGTGGCGTAGTGGCGCGAGCAGGAGTTCCCCAAGATCGCTGCGCGGGCCAAGCGCGAGGGTGCAGTGGTGCTGTTTGGTGACGAGTCGGGCATCAGGGCGGATCACCATGCGGGCACCACGTGGGCTCCTGAGCTGCAGCCTCCGGTGGTCAAGGCCACCGGTGTACGTTACGGGCTCGACATGCTCTCCGCCATATCGGCCACAAAGCAGCTGGGTTTCATGACGATGGAGGGACGCGTCAACGGCGCAGCGTTTGCGGCCGCACTACTCCCGAGAGCGCATGCATGCGCGGGCCGGCCTCGAAGGCGTTGTGGCGGGGTTGCCGTCATCGAAGGGCGGACAACGAACGGGCCTTTACGACTGAACGCCTGCCGCGCACGCCAGCGTTGCCGTCCACAGGCACCGTCCCTTTCCCGGGAGCACCGTCAGCGCGTCCCGCGCTGCTCAGCGTGCTAGCAAAGCCCTGCCCCAGCGAAGTGGAAATGAAGTGTTTCCATATACGCCCAGTGTTGCTGAAACATGCCGGGGTCGCGTGCTTTGATATCTGGCCTAACCGGTCAGCACCTGAAGCCGCCCGGTCATTCCACAGGAGTAGTCGTATGCGGTTTTCATTGACGGCCCTGCCGCGGTGCAGCGCACTGGCGGCTCTACTGTCCTTGTTCGCCTTGGGCACGAGCTTGTCCCCCGCGCCCGTAAATGCCGCGCCGGCGGGCCCTAAATACCGCATCGAGGATCTGAGCATGGCCGGCTATGTGGTCACTCAGGCCGTCGGGCTGAACAACAAGGGCGAGGTGGCGCTGAATGCCTGGACCTCGTTCTTTACCGAGGTCAACCCGTCCATCTACCGCGGTGGCAGCCTCACGAGCGTGGCCGACCGGTTCCGCTTCCTGGAAGGCATCAACGACCGCGGCGACCTTATCGGCGAAGGACTTAACCGGAACCGGGCCTCGCTGTGGCGCGATGGCCAGATGATTGATCTGCGCACCACTTTCTTCGGTACCACCGCCGTGGACGGCGTGGCCGTGGCGATCAACAACAAAGGCCAGGTGACGGGCGCTATGCAGTCCTCGTTTTCCCAGCCGGGCCAAGTCTTCGTCTACGACGGCACCTCCAGCCGCTACCTGGAATTGCCCGCCAACCGCGGGGCCACCGCCTGGGACATCAACGAGCACGGTGCCGTGGCCGGGCAGTTCGAGCCCGACCGCAGCGACTTCTTCGACGGTGAGTACCTGGGTTTCGTGCACGACGGCACCCGGGCCACCGTGCTGCCCACGCTGGGTGGCAAGCAAGGATATGCCTACGGCATCAACGACGCCGGCCAGGCGGTGGGTTATGCCTTCACCAACGACGATGCCGTCATCGGCGGCTACCTCTACAGCGGCGGCACCCTGAGCCCGCTGGGGGTGGACATCGCCAGGGACATCAACAACCGCGGCTGGATCGTAGGCACCGACGCGCGCAACGCCTTCCTGTACCGTGGCGGGCAGGTCCACTACCTCGCCGACCTGCTGGTAGGCGACGACGCAACGCGCTGGAGCCTGTACGACGCTACCGCCATCAACGAACGGGGACAGATCATCGGGTATGGCTTTGCGGATGGCCGCGATCGGCCCTTCCTCGCCACGCCCGTGCCAGAACCCTCGGTCTGGGCGCTGATGCTGCTGGGGTTTGGCGTGGTGGGCCGGGTGGCGTGGCAGCGCCGGACATAGCATGAGGCATACGCTGCAAGAAGACGATCAAGGTCCGTGCCTACTTGCACGAGATGCTGGAACAAATCGGCAGCAGTGGTACTGAACACTCTCAATTCGACGCGGGTTCCACAAGCGGACCAAGGCCAAGCCGTTTGAGCTTGCCGTCGACTTCTGCCCTCAGAACGGCAACCTGCTCGCTCAGGGTCAAGTTCGTTGAAGCCAGCATGGACAACTCCCTCTTGAGCTGATCCCGCTCGGCGGTGACTTCGCGAAGACGTTGACGGCTGGCTGTCAGCTTTGCGCGCATCTCGTCCCGCTGCCGGCGCGAGGTGCGGCCCATGACGGCCCTGATTTCCTCCGCGATGTCAGGGTAGGTGTTGTGGATCAGCGAAGCATCCACTCCGGCTTCCCTTGCCACCGCCGAGATGCTGACCTTCAGTGCCTTGTTTTTGAGCCTGAGGAGGGCGAGCCGTAACTCCTCTGTGGTCTTTTCCCGGCTTCGGCCCCTGGCCGGGACTTTCAAACGGGAGGAATCTGCCGGCTTTGATTCAACCTTCCCGGGAACCGTCGTGAGGACGCGGCTCATGTCGGGATCTCACCGTCAGTTGCGTTGTCTCCTTGCTCAGGTACGGCAACGCCCAGCTCCTTGAGTACCTCGGCCGAGATCTCGATCTCCCTGGCAGCGCGTTGCTGTACGCCTGGGCCGCAGTCCGTGACCTTGCCCAACTCCAGGTTCTGCAGGTGGATATTTTGCCAGACGCCAATGTTCCTGCCATCGATCACAGAAGTCGAGCAGTCAGCACACTTGATGGGCTCGTAGAGGCCCTCGCCACCGCACCCTCGCTGCTCGGCCAGGCACCACGAGTGTCCCGTGCCCCGGATGTTGACATGCTGCGCGGTGTGCAGGAGCAGGCTTCGCCTGTCCTTGATTGCCGTAGCTCGGAGTTCCTTGATCTTCTTACCAGCTCCGCCGGCCAGCGGCTCATCGCCGTCGAACCACGATTCCATCACATCAATCCTTTCGGTGGAGATTTCGTCGCGGATCTCTTCGTACAGGGCACCGTCCTGGCGTGGGTTGGCCGCATAGAGCTGCGTCATGCTCATGCTGCAATGCTTGAGCTGCCACTTCAGGAAGACCAACGCATTCGCCCCCAGTCTCGACTGTGCAATCAACCACGCAAAGGTTCGACGGCACTGGTGGTTCGCCAGTTCCCAGTCGACGCCTGCATTGACCGCCAGTCGCCGCAAAGCGGCGTTGCACGCGGCAACGCTCATGACCTTGACTTGACCATCTACGCCCGGCATTTCTGTTCGGCTTCGATGATCCAGCGTGAGGAACAGGCTGGTTGAGGACGCACGTGCTTGTTCCAGGCGCTGCATCGCAGCAACCCGTGTCACGCCCGTCGACAACGTTTCCTGGCTCTGGTCTCGGCGCTTGTGCCCCCGTTGAACAGGCTCGGCAAGAACTTGTTCGAGCCGTTCGATTTCCGCGCGAAGCAGGGACTGATACGGCGCAGCCCAGCGTTGCAATGTCTCCAATGCCCGCAACGTCTCGACAGGGGCAAGGAACTCCACCAGTCCCTTGCCGGTCTTGTGTTCCCATGTCTTTATCCAGTGGAAGGTGGTGCCGCTCTTGCGCTCAGTCCGCCAGGCGCCGTTCCTGACTCCCGTGGCTTCGCTGTTGCGCATCCCCGTGGAGATCTGCAGCAGATACAGCACCGCGTTTCGCACCTCAACCAGACGAGTCGAGAAGGGCCCGATTTTCCCGGCGTCCCGGGCATCAAGCAGCGCAGCTGCCCTGCTCAAGATCAACTCAGCGTAATTGAAGATGCTGGCCTGTACCGCGGGCGGAATCACAGGGGTCTTGCCAACCGCGATGCCGTCGCGCATGCCACACACCTTGCGCAGTCCATCGCCTGCCCAGGGATCGATGACGAAGGGGTATTTCACGTCCTGCCTGAACAGCCTCACCAGTTCCAGGATCTCAAGCCGGTACCTCAGGGTCGTAGGGCCGACTTTTTCTACAGCCCTCATATGCTCGACGTAGTCACAGACGTGAATGGGTCGCACCTGGTCGAAGCGCTGCACCCCGACTCGGGCAAGGTGCTGCAACGTCCTTTTCCCATCCTGCATGGCAAGGAACACCGTCGCAGCGGCAGGCGTTTTCCAGCCGGGCTTGCCGCGCTTGTACCAGGCATAAAGAGCAGCCTTTGCGTCCTCGACAAGTGCCTCTGGGACATTACCGGGCCATTCGAAGACCATCTGGTGTTCAGGACGGTTCTGGACCTTGAACAAGCTTCGAAGATCCCACACGGAGTCGCTGAAGCGACTGACAGCCCGCACATGCCCGTGGTCGTCTTCCAAGGCTGAGATGACAACCCACCCACGTTGCGCACGGGTGAGCCCTGCCACCGTGGTGGGCTGAATGGCGAGCAGCGCCTGGGCCCGATGTGCTGTGTGTGTACGCGGCACTGCGGCGCGTCGAGCGATACCGGGCTTCGAACTATGGGACCTGGACTGCTCCAAGTCACGATCCCCGCGTTGGCTGCTTGGAACACGGCACGGCTCCGTCTCAGGATGCTGTGGCGGAACAAGAACGGTTTCATCTGTCGCGTGCCGACCGACAGCCGTGAGAGTCGCGCCGACTGCCCTTGTAAGCCTGCTGGTACTCATGTTCTTCACGCTCCATGGGCAAGGCGCATCTACGACACCACAGAAGAAGCGTGGCCACGGAAGGATCGGGCCTTGCGCAGTTCAAGCGCCCAGAAGGGATGCAACTGGACCTTCGCTCTGGCTTTGGCCTCGCGTGGCAGCTTCGGCCCGAAGTGCAGCGTCGTGAAGTCGTCGATGAACGTGATGGCCTGCAGCAGGATGTCGCACAAACTCTGCATCTCGGCGACATCGACCAAGCCCTCGCCGCGAAGCGTTCTCATGCGTGCGAGCTCGATCTCGAGGAAGGCCTGGAAGCTGAACAACCGCCACAGGTCATCAGGCTCGCCCACCACTGCAAAGGATTTGCAGAACAGGCACAACAGGAACGACCTGCAGTGATTCATGCCGTCCTTGGGTGCATTTTCCCCATAGAGACTGTCCTTGCACCGTGCCGTCGGCGTAGGCGTCAGGTCCTGTGTCGTGACCGTGGCGATTGGGATGATCGTCTTGCCGCTGCTGCTGGCTGCGAGGAGTGATGCCAGGCCCGCGCCGAGCAATCGTGCCGCTTCTGCCTTGATCTTCTCGGTGATGGACGAGTAGTTGGTGCCGGCCACGCGGGGGGTGTTTCCCAGCAGCGCCGCCACCCCGAACGGATCCCCTTCGGTCAGACGCCAGCCTCGCTGCGCGAGCGACTGGCGCAGCCGCATGGTGTTGAGCTTGAGCGGTTTTCCATCGTCGCCAAGAAGACCGTGGCGCTCGACCAGCCGTGCAATGCTCCTGTGCAGGGCACACTTGTTCAGGCACGTGATGCCTCCCCTCGATCGTTGTGCCTGAGACGAATATAGCCACACCAGATTCCTGTACGGGACCGGCGCTGCGGCGATCAATGGCTCTGTAATGGCGATCATGCGCTGCAGTACCGCCACGGCATCCATTGGAATCACCCTGGCATTGTTTCCAGGGTCGTCAGTGTCGGACTGCGGTCCGCGCAGAGCCTTGCGTACCGTTTTGTGCGCCCGGTACTTCCGGGTTTCCAGGATCATGGTACCGGGCAGCAATCCTGGCCGCAGTGGATCTCGGCACATTTCAAGCAGCGGTGTCGGGTTTCCTCCCGTTCGCAGCGCAACCACCAGGTAATGCAACGTCGCCACGTCCGCTCCCGTCAAGTGGATGCGTCCGTGGTGAAGTGCCGAGAGGTCCGCCTTGAGGGATTGTGCGAGCCGCTGCTGTTCCGCATCGCTCAATGGCTGCTGCGCCGCGGATGTCTTCGACAGCCCAGCGAACGGGTTGGTCGGGAAGAAATCTCTCTCCTCGACCTTGATCGCGTACTGCCGCAGCAGCAATCTCAATGCGCCCTTGGCCCGTGTGTATTCCGTTCTGACTCCATCACCACGGCTTTGCCGGGCCGCTGCCCGCATCCTGAGCCAGGCCACGAACTGGCGGACATGGGCAGCCGTCATACCAGCAGGATCAGTGAGTAGTGGCACGCAGCGACCTTCCGTGAGGAACCTGAAGACCTGCCTGAATCCGCCTGCATAGCCATTGAGGGTGTTCAATTCGTGTTGCCGTGCATGCAGTGCCGCAACCAGCGCGTCCTTGCTCGCCCAGACCCACGCATCAATACCTCGACCCAGCCACTCGGACAGAGCAATGGTCCTTATGCCATCTGGGTTCCGACGTCCATGACCAACGATCTCCATGACATCGACATCGGCGGAACCTGTCGCGACGGCGGCGTGCTGCATGCCGGCATCACGCACGGTCGCGCCGGGCACCGCG
Organism: Azohydromonas lata NBRC 102462; assembly: GCF_001571085.1. Classification (GTDB taxonomy): domain Bacteria; phylum Pseudomonadota; class Gammaproteobacteria; order Burkholderiales; family Burkholderiaceae_C; genus Azohydromonas; species Azohydromonas lata. Next base: position 67,257 of record NZ_BCTC01000016.1, on the reverse strand, counting down.
TCTGCAACCTCGGCCAGCCCGGGCTTGGGTCCATAGTTCTTGCTTCTTGGCATGGCGAGCTCTCGGCATCACGCAACGGGATGGAATAGGCCCCAGCTACTGCGTCACCGCCGGCACTTCGAACATGCGGTCGAACTCGTCCTCGATCGCAATCACCACGCCGGACGCCAATTGGTTGAGTTGGCCCAGATAAATGGCAGTGGTCGTCACGTCGGCGTGACCGAGCCGGTCACGGACGTAAAGCAATGGTTCGCCCTTGAAGTCCGGCACGGAGCGCAGTCGTGCCAGCGTGTGCACGGCGTAGCTGTGCCTGAGCATCAGCGCTGTAACGCGGAATCCGGAGCCGATTTCGGCGGAGACGGCCCGCATCATGTCTCCTACAGCGTTTCGGCTGTAGGGACGCCCGTACTCGCTGAGAACGAGCGCGGCATGCTCCTGCGTCGACACGCTGCGAAGCCGGTTGCGCTCGTACAGCGTGTAGGCATGCATGTCCTGCATGAGCGAGTACGGAATGTCGACCTGCCGCGGCTTGCCGAACTTGATCCACATGTCGCGGGGATCGAGGGTCAGCCTGATCATGCGGCCGCGATGGCAGTCATTCCGTCTGGATGGGTCGAAGACGTACTTCAAAGGAAAGGTGCGTGCCTCGCACGAACGCAGGCCCGTGCGCCACATGAGATCGAACAGTAGGCGCGGCCCAGCCCTGCGCAGCGCTGCACTTGCCCGGCATGCAGCGATCTCTTCCAGGGCGAGAAAGTCTGGCGGCGCGCTCCATTCCCGCTCAAAGACATCGGGCCTTTCAAGCACCGCGCCCGGATCCACCGCGTGCACAAGCAAGTGCTCTCCCTTGTAGGCACGGCAGACTTCGAACCCGAACGGCAGGGTTTGGATGTGGCCATGCTTGAACGCCCACGTGTAGAACTCGATCACGAGCCGCAAGCGGGCGTTGAGGGTCCTCCTGCTGACACCCACCTCTGCCAGAGACCAGGTCTTGTATCTGGCGATCGGGCCTTGTCCATGGTTCTCTGAACAGTCGTCCCACTTGATCCCGTGGCCATGCAAGAACGCGAAGTAGTCCCACAGGCGTCGCCCATAGTCTTCCCAGGTCAGGCGGCTGAGTGCCTTGCCTTTGCCCAATAGTCGATGGATGAGAAATTCCTGCGCCGGCTGCAGTGGCCACATGTCGTCGCCGAGCATGATGGGCAGGCCGGGCCGTGGCCTGCCCGCATAGACGAAGCTGTCGGTGCTGAAAACCAGTCGCATCGCGAAGCGTTACGGTAATTCAGCGGGCTTGGCACGCCTTATATGCCGCGCGCCTTCAACTGCTTCACGGCCTTGCCGAAGGGGACGCCCAGCACGTGCATGGCAAGGTCAATGGCTCCCCCACCGGACTCCTGCGTGTGGTCGTCAAAGAACTTGGGGCCGGTGATCACCAGCGTGAACTCTCGGCCGCCGACACAGGCGTACCAACGCATGGTCCGGTGATCCTTGCGGGGTCGGAAATCCGGGTCGGGCTTGGCATGTTCGGCAAGGGCACGAAGCACGACCGCGGCATCAAGGGCGTGCCAGTGCTGCAGCAGAGCGTTGTCCACAGGCATGGGTTTGATCTCCGTCTTCCCCCCGGCCCCCTATCTCGCTACTCGTCTCTTCGAGACCAGATCAAAACACCCAACTCCCTGCGCTACAAGGATTTCCCAACTCACACCATGGAGCTACCAGAACAGCCGTCGTCGTCCTCGTTCTTGATGACCTTGGCCGTCCAGCCGTTGTCGATCCACAGCCGGTCCTCGTGCACGGCTTCAAGCGTATCGGCGTCCATAGCTTCCTCTGCCCTGCAACTGTATGTCCGTACAGTATTGCAGATGACGGCCGACTCGGCGCCGCAGGGATAGTCGCGGGAGATCGATTCGGACAAATTCCGGGTTCATGGCACGGGAGCGGGACCAGTCCCGCCAAAGGCGTCGGCCTTTTGACGCTGGACGGCGAGACCGGCACGGTGAAGGTCATCGTGTGACGGTTTCTGCGCGAGCAGCAACGCCAAGAACTGCTGTACTCCCGGCTGCTGGCGGTCTGCGGCGTGTGGTAGCGCGAGGGAGAAGTCCGTCACCTCATCGCCCGGCGGCTTTACGACCTCACGCCGCCGTTAGGGCGGCTGGCGACCGCGAAAGCCGCGATTTCATAGATTCGGCATTACGCACCGAACGAATACCCGCAGTAGGCTGCTATGAAAAGCTTTTCATAGCAGCCTCTATGCATAGATGTCAGCTATGCATAGACCTGCCCACCGCCCTACGATTTTCCCGGATGCCATCGACGTTCCGAGCAAGTGGCCTCTGGAGGTTCTTGTCATAGTTTTGACCGGCACGAGCAGCGCTCGCGCTGCTGCCGGCCTGGCCTTCATGGGTAGTTCGTCATCTACTGGTGCGTGGGCTCCAATACGGCAATGCACGGGCGTAGCGGTGCAGGACCGCAACTATGAAAAGATGTATTCGGCTCTAGGAGGATCGCGCTGCTGAACCGCATAAGTCACCGGGTGGCTCAACTATTGATAGTTGAGATCTATGCATAGAGGCTGAGTGCGGACATTCAATTATGAGTATCATTCGGCCTACTGGTGCCGATAGCGGCTACTCGTATAATTTCCCTCCTTGCCAGGAAGCAGACGGTCGTCGTTCTTATGGGGCAACAGACAAACGAATAAGCATTTCAATGCTCAATTACTTCAAGCCGTTCATCTCCCATCATTAAATCTGGCCAGCGGGGCGCAACCAAGCGAGTCTGAGCTGTTTCAATGGCGGCTCGCCATGCAGAGACCGTCTTCTGGGAACCGATGACTCTAGCCTCTTTTCGCCAGCCGCTGAAGCTTTTTCCATATATTGTTGCAGAGACGCCGCTCCCCTCCTCCCACAACAGTAGGGCTTCTTGTTGAGCGTCTGCATTGGCGTCAGTAAGCCAGATGACACATTTCTCTGGCTGCGAAAGACACGCCTGAATATTCCAGTCTGTATGGGTCTTGGTTAGCCAGTGCACCAAGTCCGGGGGAAGCTTGGCACCAACTGGCAACACAACGACATTTTCGATGTTGACGTTCTTTGTCTTCGCTGTATTTTGAATATTCGGGTCTGGAACAATATCGTTTAACGCCTGTTTGGCGCGCTCTGCCAGATCTTTGCTGTACGACGTACTCCCTTGCTGAGTGGCGAGCGCCTCCAACGCAGGGCGACCATAACGCTGCTCACGTGCGAGGTACTGCCAATCGAATTCGGCGAGTGTAACTTTCCCCGCTTGAAGCCGTGCCACCTGATCATTCGCAGCAAGCATGCGCACATCGGCAATGGGGCTGATCAGAGCTGTCACAAAAGCGACTTCAAGAAGTGCCGCCGCGACGTTTGTCGGTGCGATCGTGGCCATCCATGCGCGCCTGCGGAAAACGAGCGAAGTGACATATCCAACTGCGTGCATGGTGATCAACAGCGCCACAACTGCAGCCCAGATTCGAGCCTGTGTCCAACCATGTTGCTGAACCCGCTGAGCAAGAGCCCAGCAGGCAAGAGCGCAGAGTACCGGAAACGTGATCCAAGCTGCACGCAAGACCGAAGCAAGGAAAGGAGGGTAGACCGGCGGTTTACGCCCATCCTGAAAAGCGGCATTTACGAAAACGATCGCAAGCAAAGCAAACCAAAGCAAGTAGAACGCCGCGCTGCGTGTTGCGAACAAAGGTTCAACACCAGTGATAAGTAGCGCCACCAGCCAGATGACCGCAAAGGCTTGAGCAAGCGGCAAAAACCAACTAATGAGCGAAAGCAAGCCGCTGATGCTGCTTGACGTTGTGTCGGCCAGAATTAGCACCAGTCCGGTTGACAGGCCAAGCGCAGACGCCGTCAGGACGATCCTGAATGCGGGGGAAACCAAGATTTCATTAAACTGGCGTATGCCGATGCTCTCCATGAGCCAGGCAGCGGCTACCAACAGGACCCACAGCAGGCCTGTCAAGGCACAACTTAATAAAATGAGCAGCGCATTGCGCCAAGCAAATTGAAAGAGGCTTGGGTAATCAAAGCGCCGTATTGTCTGCCGCCAGCCAGCGGCCAACGGCAGTGTGATGAAACCAACTACCAAAGCGGCCAACATGTGCCCCAATGGCGGCCCGAATCTCCCACCACCATCTGTAGCCAGCCCTGCGTGGGCACCCAGCAACCCGAAGACAAGACCAAGCAAAATTGCAAAAATAGTTTTTGCCTTGGCCGAGGAGTAAGCGCCATGAGATAACAACCATCCTAAGGCGGTGGCAATCGTCATGTACAAGCAGGCGCCAACAATTTCGGCAGGCAACGAGGCAGACACGTTCGTCAATGCCCATAACACCAAGCCCGTGATTGTGCCGACTGCGAGGTGGCTGATCAAAAGGGCGTGCCAGCTATGATCCGTCCGTTTGGCTGGAAATCCTTTGACTGGCGGTTCATTTCTGCCATCTGGGCCTATGTCTGCCAATTCTAAGAACGATGTTTGAGTAGCACTGCTCAGTGTAAGGCTTGGTATAGACAGTTGATGGCACTGGTCCAGCTTGAGCACAACATTTTGGATTCGATAGTGCTGTTGAATAGCCGATGCTGGAGAGAAGACGTCGAAGTACAGTCGCTTTTGGCTGGCTGCCGCGGTTTGTAAACCCTGGTCGGACGACTGCTCCCGCTGCAAAACGACTGTTTACCGTGGCAAGTTGAACGTCGGTAGCGGGCACTTATGCGCCCGCTGCTGAGCGGGCGCAGCCGGCCTCCGCCGGGTCAATTGTTCAAATCTCAATCTGCTCAGCAATCTCCAGCGCATCATCGACCTCGATGCCGAGATAGCGCACCGTGCTCTCCAGCTTGGAGTGACCAAGCAGGATCTGAACTGCACGCAGGTTCTTGGTCCGTTTGTAGATCAGCGAGGCCTTTGTTCTTCGCATCGAGTGCGTGCCGTACGCCGTTGGGTCAAGGCCCATTTCCTCGACCCAATCATGAAGCATTCTGGCGTACTGCCGGGTTCCAATATGCGGCGACTGGTGAATCCGACTGGGGAACAGGCAACCGTCGGACTTCAGCCCAGCATCTCGAATCCAGGTTTGCAGGGCGTCCTGAGCCGTGGGTGTGATCTCAAACTGGACCGGCCGTTGGATTTTGCGCTGAAGAACAATAGCGCGGTTGGCGATTTTGTCGCCATGGCATACGTCACGAACCCGCAGGGCAACCAAATAACACGCGCGTAGCTTACTGTTTTCTTCAAGAAGAAACTCCGGGCAGCGTTTCCCCATGCACTAGGCGTATGTGGCGTTTCAATCTGGTTTCCTTGACATGGTTTCGACAATGCGGGCACTTGATCAATTCGCTCTTGGGCTTGTCTAAATGCGGCGGCTTAAGTTGCTGTTGCCAGTGCACGGCCTGTGGCATTACCGTATGCAAATAGTATTGAGTGCTTGATTGCTGCGGTTGGGAAAAAGAATTTTTATTTCCATGTGCATGGACAATCGATTTGGCGAGAGGGGTTGCTCGCAAGGCGCGATCCTCCCCGACATAAGCTCGACCACCCCATGAATACCAAGTTTTTTCGGATGAATTATAGTCCAACATCGACAACTCAAATTCTCCAAGACCGACTTTTCTGATTCTCACTATTTCCACCGCGACAATCTCACGGGCGCTGAAATACATACTGTAATTGCGCCCATCGTATTGACCGGTTAATCTGTAGAGATTGATGGCAGAAACATGGGCATCAATCGTTACTGAAGCCAAAGAATGCCAGCCAGTTGTATGCCACGACATCGATTTATTGCGACATCCATTTGTGTCCGTACCAGACGTACAAGGATGCTTCGGCCATGGCGGACCCAAACTGTCAAAAAATACGCGGCCGCCGTAAGGCGATTCATAGTAGTAAACACGCTCACCACACACCGGACAGCGTGAGTTAGGAACTGTGAAACCACGAGCTACTGGCGATGTTGTGGCCCTCTGAAACCCGAGTTGGCGCGGCTTAGGTTCATGTCGAAACAACCAATCGGACTCACTACTACTCACACCGCCATACCATACACCGCCCCACCCGCAATTGCAGCCTGGTGGATGGTTGTGAGCGTTGCACATGTCTTCTCCCTCAATCCCTCTTCTGATTCTGTATCAAACGATCCCAGACGTCTTGACGAAGACTAAGATTCTGACATAGATCTATAGCGCATGGGAAGGTGGAGAACTGCCCTGTTGGAAATGCTGATGGACATAGTCTGCATATTTTTAAACCAGCAGGAACGGTGCGCCATCTCGTTACACGATAAGCATTTACGACATGCTGACGTCCAACCTTCCTTGCGCTTCACCAAGGTGTTACTTGCTTGGTATTTTTGAGATCAAGCGCACCATTTTTCCTGAAAATGACAACGATTCTCACCAGGACTCTCGTCGCGCAGGAATGCAAGGCGCATTTCCTCGATGATCAAGCGCAGCAGCAGCAGCCCAGCGACGAGGAACTGCTGGCGCAGGTGCTGGCCGCATGACCGCCGCCGGCCAGCACAAGGACATGGACGAAGAACTCCTGCTTATCGGGCACACCTTCGTGCCCAGGCCAGACGCGAAGACTCAGCACCGCCATCTGCCGACGACTACTCCAGCCTCGCGCACTGGGTCTTCCCCAGCAAAAGGCCGGTTGACCTAAGTTCCGATATCGCATGCATGTTGGGGACCAGAACCGGTGGAGAGCCATCACAGACCAGCTATGGAGGCGCTCATGAGGTCGCTAACTATCCATTCCACTGCCATTTTGGTAACTCTTCAAAAATTTCCTGATAGATATTCTTGTAGCTCTCCCCGCTGACGCTGTCCAGCCAATACATGTCGGGAAACCTTCCGAATGAAGTCGCAACAATAGCCTCTGCGCCAAGCGCAGCTTTGGCAACTGCTAGCCCACATTCATCTGCATTCAAACCTATAGCGCCAAACTCTTGGACACCAGCCAGAAGCGTACGAACTCTAAAGGGTGCCGGCGGGTGTGAAAACGTATAAGGGTCTCCAGCCCACCAGTCTCCTCGATCCATTATGGAAAAGAATAAATAAGACACCATAAGCGAGTAACCTATTTCCCCTGTTACGTCGGAAAATAAATGAGGCTTAAGCATCAACAATAGCTCATCCTCCCCTTTTAGCTTTAGCTCACGGTGCAATAAATTCAGAAAACGATGAAAGGCAAAATGATCGGCAACCGATTCTTTTGCTTGTGAGGAAACTGCTTGCTCCCTAGAAAGGGTTGAGCCGCCAACCTGATCAACTTCGAACGCGCTTGCCGTCCTATGTTTGTCGCCATGCTTATTAACTATGTGGCCAATTTCATGAAGAACCACAAAACGAAAAAGAGAGAGCAATAGATAAAAAAATAGGCCCTGTCTTTCTTTCGAAGCAATCCATTCTGGACGCCGATTTACCCAGTCGAACTCTTCACTATTCAGTAATTGTCTAAGCGGTATCGTGGTTCTTTCAAGTTTTGGGCTCCACTCAGGATCTCCAACACTACCCAGTGCTGGAAACATTTTTTTGGAAACCATAATCATGGCAAGTTTGGATATCATGCTGAACATTCCTTTTGTCACCACGACCATCCTTTCTTCATAAATTGCATAAGCTTGAATAGAATTTGAATCACTAAAACAGAAATCTATAGGAGCGCTATCCATGCCGCGACACATCTGAGTAGCATCAACCTCTAACAGCCTAAACCAAGGGTTTATTATGATGTCCTCGGTATGCAAGACAATGCCAAGCTTGTACTTGCTAAGAGTTTGACCAAATTTATCTCTATTCATTTAATTCTCCTTGTTTGGCTGCGCACTCCGCACAGCGCTTCATCAATTCTACTTCAGTTAACGCCTAGGCAACCGAGCTTGGTAGTCAGTATTTATTGCGCTTGCGCACATGCTTTAAAATTTCAGGATCGCAGCGTGACTTATTTCGCATAAACGATTTTTACAGCGAAGCTTTTAAACCACCCTTACTTGATATATTGGTACTGCGGGGATTAGAGCCCATCCCAATTGGACGGCTTTCAGCTGATCCTTGCCCTCTGTACTGAGCGCAAACAGGCGGCCTACTGAGATGGGCTCTTAGATCATCTGAGCGTCATTTCAAGCTGTGCGAACGGGGCTTAATTATGCGAACGACATAGTCGAATTTCACGAAATGATTTTCCGCCCCGTAGTCTGGGCCGCTTTGAATTTCTTTAGGCTTTACGAGCACGCAGGCTTCAGGCCCAACGAATACGCCAACCTCGCCAACGGCAATTCTTGCTGAGTGTCCAAATTCGTATGCTGTGGGATCATCAACTTCATCAAAGTTGCTGGCAAATCGTGCCAACGCAACTTTCACTGGATCAACAGCGGAGCCATATGCAGCGTTTATGCCGCATAGCGTCCAACCAATCTCCATGTAACGGTTATCATCGGCGGAAAATTGAATCCTAAACTTTGCTGGTTCTTTATGGTCAATTTTCGCCCCGCCACTAGGCCCTATTCCAGATGAAAAGAAATCCATAAACTTGTCGTTTATTGCGTCGATGCTATTGCGAAGATCCATTGGAAAATCCCTGAGTCGCACGCCACCATCCCGGAGTCGCTTCCAACCTTTGCGGTAGACATTGGGATTAGGATCATAACGTCCAATGATAACCTCGGGGATGCCTTCCGAAACGATAAGATCGGCGCAGCATTGCCTTCTTTGCCCTGTATTGATGTCAACACAAGGCTCGAGTGTGGTATAGAGAGCAGCCCTCTTTAGATTTAAACCGCGCTCGCGTGCGGCTTCAATTGCTGAGCGTTCAGCATGGGTGCCACCCATTTTAGAACCAACCGCAACTACTTCTCCATCTACTACTAGAACCGCCCCCACTTTTACTTTGCCATCACATTTTTCCATTGCTTTAATGGCTTCTTCCATAAAAGCACGCTCGCTATCGTGAGATGTCATACGTCTTAGAGGTTTTTCGCGCAGGGCAAATAATAAAGGCGGCAACCGAACAATGGGCTACCTAAGGCTGAAGCAAGTGTGCATCAAAGACATATTTTAGCCATAAAGCAGGTTGATCTTAAGCCGAACTTTGAGATTGAATGAACCAGCAAGCATAAACTCTCAGAGTAGATGGACTGCGCGGTGCCGTGGGTCGCGCTGGTGGAATTTGGGCTGCACTATGCGGCAAAAAGCCGGGTTAGCTTTCCACCGTCCGCTGTTCGTTGGCTGCTGTGGTATGTAAGCCATGGGCGGACGACAGCTTCCGCTGCGAAGCGGGTATTCGCGATGGCGAGTCGAATGCCTGCGACGGGCACGGTGTGGATTCAGGTGCGGCTTCTACTCCACCGCTGCACGCCGTCTCTCTGCTCGGCGTTTTTGTTCTGACGGCTGATATAGACAAGGGGGCTTCAATTCGACGGCGGCTGTTGCCCAGCAGGAAGCTGCGCCGGCGCAGCAGCCACCGCTGCGAGGAGATCCAGCGCCCGTTGCGCCTTCTCCTGGGGCACAAAAAGGTGGTCATGGTGGAAAGCCGCCACAGCGTTGCACGGGATGCCGGCCTCGGCCAGCACCGCGGAAACCGCGGCCAGGAACCCCACGGCGTCCAGCGAAGAGTGAATCGTGAGCGTGATCAGACCCGACTCGAACTGGTAGGGCACGCCGGCGCGCTGGGCCTCGTCCAGCGCGAGGATGACGCTGAGTCCCTCGGCCTCGCGGAAGGTGGCGATGGGCGCCAGGCCGGCAGGCACGTTTTCGTCCGGAAAGGTGCAGAACACGAAGGTGCCGGGCTGCAGCTGCGGCGTCATGTGCCGCAGCAGCTTTCTCAGGTCGCGTTCGCCGGTCATGGCGTCTCATCGTTCCAGGGTGCGTCAGAAGCCGGCCAGCCATCGGCATCGGTTGCCGCCGTGGCGGCAGGTGGTGCTGCCGGTGCTGACGCCGGCGAGCGGTAGTCCTCTTGCTGTGCCGGTACCCTGGCCTGGCGCAGCGGCGGCTCCGCACCGGTCACCGCCTCGCGCTTGCGCTTTACCTGGTACGCCGTGAGCACCTGGCTCGCGATCAGGTCCAGCGCCGGCCGCGCCTGGTTCTCCCGGTCTACCCACACCTTGGGCGTCAGCGTGCCGGCCAGCGACACCGCGTCGCCGTCCGACAGCGCCAGCAGCGCCGCCTGGGCGGTGGCGTCGAAGGCCAGCACGTTGACGAAAAGCGCCTCGCCGCCGCTGGTGGCGGCGCGGACCTTGGCCACGGTGAAGACCTTGCCGGTGCTGTTGCTCGTGCGCTGCTCGGGGCGGCCGTACACCTTCCCTGCCACAAGTCCTTCAATCACGACCTGCTCCTTCCGTGTAGCTGCCCGGCGCCCAGACGCAGCTCGGCCCCATCACGCACGCAGTTGTACGCCAGCCATCAGGACCATGATGCATCGTCAGCCTTCACCACCGGCGTGGCACACGGTGGCTGCCCGCCGGCGCCCGGCCCTAACAACCTGAGCACCCTTGGCCGCCGCGGCGCCAACACAATCGTTCGTCTCTCCCCTGCCAGCGAGCCGAGGCCGCCCATGAGCTACGACTACAGCAGCGCCAACGCCACCCTGGAGCTGCCCAACCCCTACCGGGTGCAGAACAAGCTGCTGTTCGCCTGCGCCGCGCTCATGGGCGCGGCGGCCCTCTTCACGCTGTTCGAGCACCGCCAGTCGCTGGACCCCATCGCCGTGGCCGTCGGCCTGGGGCTGCTGTTCGCCAGCGTCGTCACCGCCGCGACCGGGGCCAAGCGGCTGCGCTTCTTCTTCGGCCGCGGCCGGCCGGCGTCGCTGGCGCCGGAGCTGCCCAATGCCATGGTCGGCACTTCGGACCAGGCCTCGACCATCAAGCGCATCCTGCGCGACGGGGCGCTGACCTATCCCGAGCCGGCCCGGGCCATCGAGGGCGTGCTGTACCACTGGGTGCCGCGCCTCATCACCGCGCCGCTGGCCATCCAGGAGCAGGCCAAGGTCGCCTTCTACAACCTGTGCGCGATGCTGGTCACGGCCGTGAGCTTCGCGCTGGCTTGGGGGCTGTTCGGCACCGAGGCGTCGCGCCCGCTGATGAGCATGGCGTACTTCGCCTTCGGCGTCTTCTTCCTGCTGCGCCCGGTGGTGAGCGCCGGCACCGCGCGGCTGACCACCGCGTCGCTCGTGGCGCTGCTGGCGGTGGCGATCCTGGGCCCCGCGCTGGTGGGGCTCATCTCCCGGGCGCTGCCGCAGGTGCCGCAGATCTCCCTGGCGCCGCAGACGACGATGCTGCTGGCCTCCGGCCTGGTGGCGGTGGCCCTGGTGCTGGCGGCCACGTTGGAGCAGGTGCAGCCGCCGCCGCCCACGCAGACCAGCGCGCGCCAGAGCCGCGTGTCTCTCAACGTGCCGCCGAGCCTCCTGCTCGACGAGCTGGAGCGCCATCTGCAGGAGCAATGGGTCGAGCGCATCCCCAACCGCCGCTACTCGCGCATCTCGCCCGTGATCGATCCGCAGCTGCACGCCGGGCCCTTCGCCGGCGAGCTGCTGGAGGAAACCCAGCCCATGCCCATGGCGCACACGGCGCCGGCCACCATCGTCCAGGCCCTGCAGTCCAGGCGCCACCGGTTCCTCACGCTGCTGGACCTCTACGCCGCGCTGCTCATGGTGGTGGCCGTGGGCTGTGCGCTGGCCTTCGTGCGCTCGGTCGGCGGCGGCGGAGACCTGCCGCTGCGGCTGCTGGGCGCGGCATCGATCTTCCTGGTGGTGGCGGCGTTCGGCTTTCGCGCATCGAGCCGCCTGTGGGGCCGCTTCGATTTCGCCTCGGTGCTGACCTGGGTCGAGATGGAGGGCACCTACCAGACGGCGAGCATCGGCACGGGCAACACGCTCACCGGCAAGGTCCAGAGCTCCAACCAGATCGTCCGCACGGAATCCATGACACTGCGCGTGTGGCGCGCCCGCATCGAGTCGGTGGTCTTCGGCAAGGACAGCGCGCGGCAGATCACGGCGATGTTTTCCACCGACGCGGAGGCCCAGGCGCTCTCCGACCACCTCATCGACTTCGGCCAGTCGCGCGCCAGCCTGGTCGCGCCGGGCAGCACCGAGGACCTGAACCGCATCCACGCGCTGGCCAACGCAGAGCGCGCGCTGCAGGGCAGCATCGCTTCGCCCGCGCAGGACCGCCTTGCCGGCGACGTGGCCGCAGCGCTGGAACAGCGAGATGGCGACCTGCCAGGTGCGCAGGTACCTCAGGCCAAAGCTCGGTTCTGCCCGGCCTGCGGACACAGGAACCCGGCCCACGCGCGCTTTTGCATGGACTGCGGAGCAAAGATCGAAGGTTGAGCCCGGCCGCCCTGTTTTGGCTTCGGTATGTCGTGCTGCTACACCGTCCAAGCTCTGCACCCGGACCACATCACCGGCGTCACTTGCGCAGTGCACGGCAGCGCAGGTAGCCTTTGCCCACCCCAACCCGTTCTTTTGAGTCTCCGCTATGACGTTGGCTGACGAAGAAATTGCCGCTGTCTGCAGACTTGAATCGTTGGTTATTCATGGGCAGAACTGCCCATCGATGCAATGAGTTGGCGTTGCTTTGCCATAGCTCTCGGCCGCGCAGGCCGCTTAGAGGCACCAGCACATACCTTGTTAGGCCAACGTAATGCTCTCGGCCGCGCAGGCCGCTTAGAAACAGTTGCCGGCCATGCAAAGCATCACCTTACAACGCTCGGCCGCGCAGGCCGCTTAGGAAATGCAGCTCAGAGCTTCGCGCACTTCCGGAACTGTGACGGCCGTGCAGGCCGTTTTGCTACAAGCAACACGCGCTTCGACTCTGGGCTCCGTGCTCAAAACGCTTTTCGAGTTCATGGGATACCGGGTGCCTGCGGATGATCGACTTCGATTTCACGCAGTCGCTCGCCGAGTTCACTGAAAACTTGGCACGGGGAACGTCACCCACCAGGACCATCAAAAACGCCCTGCTTCGCACCCAGCCCGGCTGGTTACGTCTGGAGTCCCCCCAGGAGCTTGCGCAGTTGCTCGCCTTCTTGCTGGCCGTGCTTCACGCCGACAACGGCAATGCGTTGATCAGCGACAGTACTCAGGCGGGCCTCACGGCAGACGAGCAGGACGCAGCCTGGCGCACCGTGCTGCAGCCGCATCCATTCGTCAGTGTCGCTTTGGACTCCAAGGGGAAGGTGCGGCGCAAGCCTGGCACCAAGCCCGCGCCGCTGGTCCAGGATGATCCCGTCAAGTTCGCCGCGGTGCTGGCCAACCCGTGGAGCGCCGCCAACCGGATCGACCTGGTGTCATTCGTCCAGAGCCGCGCCTTTCTCAGAGCCCGGGACAGCGTGTGCACGCACCCGGTCCGGTTTCGAAACATGGGCGGGCAAGGCGGGTTCATCAAACTGCAGAAGCCCCGCACGGAGGGCCTGGAGATGATGGTCACCGAGGAGGACTTCAGCACCCGGGCCACTCGCACGCTGTCTTGTGCCGCCTTGTATCAGCCGCTTTGGCATGTCCTTCTGCCGCTGATCGACTACCGGGGCGTCCGGGCGAGACTGCCCGATGTTCTTGCGCGGCACCCTGATCTGTGCGAACAGGTGCAGGGCTCGATGAACGTCCACGGCCTCACTGACGCAGCGGTGCTCATCGAGGCGCTGGCCTCGGGCGGTGAGCCGCCGGTGATGCGCGGAGAGGCACAAGTCTTCGCGGGCGACCTGCCTGCCGGGCCGGGCGAGCCGCCAGAGGAATGCCTGAGCGTGCTGACCCCGTTCGCACTGCCTGCCGAGGTCAATGCTGCTAAAGAGCGCTTGGCCACGGCGTACCGCGCGGAAATCCTTGAGCTTCAGGCCCAGGTGCAGCAGCAGATCAAGGCAATCGACGATCAACTCGCCGCCAGCCTTGAAACCGGCAAGGCAACCAAGCGCCGCGGCAGCGCCATCAAGGCGGCCCGGGCCGCCGACCAGCACCAGCCCGCCCGGCTGCGGTCCGAGTTGGTGGCCCGGGAGAAGCGGCTGGAGCGAATGCACCTGACGTTCCCGACTTCCACCATCCTCCTGGGTGGTCAGAACCCGCAGAACGTCGCCATGGACGTGACCAAGGAAGTCCACACGGCCAACGTGCGGTTGAGCATTCCTTTCATCCGCCAAGCCGGCGTGGACCTCGAGGCCGCCGTGGCTTACGTCGAGGAGGCGCGCTTGGCCGCCGTCGCAGCTCCACCAGGCGCCAAGGCGCCGCGCTACCTGCTGCCGCAGGCCGACTCGCGACCCTATCGGGAGAGGCGGCGGGCTATCTTCACGGCCATGGTCATCGAAGCACTGGAGCCGCTGCTGGCCCTGCGGGACCACTGGCAAGCCTTGGCGTCCGATGTCGAGTCGCCCGGTCAGACGCTGCAGGCCCGGGACGCCGCGTTCATCGCGTGGGCGCCGCAGCCGTGGCGGCTGTTCGTTACCGGGGATGCCGGGCTGCGATCTGTCGAAGCCAGGGAGGTGCTGGCGCCGCTGGCCAGGGACGCAGGCAACCGCGTGGTGGCCGCACTGGAGCAGGCCTATGTCAAGAAGCCGTGGAGCTGGGAGTACGAGCCCGAGGTACGAGAAGTCGCTCTTGCCGTGGTGATGCACGAGCGCACTTGAGGGCCATCCACCCCATGCAAAGGCACTTCGCCTTCCTGCGCGTGAGCGCTCAGTCCGTCAAGGTGTCGCAAGGGCCGTTTGTCGGGCTGCCGTCGGTGACAGGACTCACCGGCCTGGCGCGGGCCTTTGCCATCGGGCTGGCCAAGGCCAAGGGACTTGGGCCCGGCGAGCTCCAGCCCGACGGCATCGCCCTGGGCGTCGAGAACTACGAGATCCACGCCGGCTACGTCAAGTCGATGAAGGAAGGCACAGCCACGCCAGAGGCCGTGCCGGCGATCTGGGCGTCCTTCACCGCCAGCTTCGTGATCCGGCTGCGCGGCGCGACGCCGCGCGGTATCGAGCTGCTGACCACGCAGAAGCTCTCCGGCGACGCTGCCAGCGTGCTCACCGAGCTGCGGTTGTGCAAGGGCAGGCTGATCGTGCAGCGCGCCGCGGCAAACCTCGCCGCGCCACGGCTGGTCGAGCGCTACCCCACGGAGCTGGCGCGCGCCATGGCGCTGCTGCCTTCCCGCGCGCTGGTGCTGCGCGACGAGTCCACGCTGGTCGAGGCGGCCCGGGCTGCGGGCTTGCCGCTGATGGACGCCCTGCTGGCGGCCACGCTGCGCCATGAGCAGCGGCCCAGGCCCTACCGCGACTTCTTCGAAGAGCACGGCTTCGAGCGGCGTCGCATCTACCCGGTCACCAGCGGCTACCTGGCCCTGGAGCCCGAGCCGTCGCAGCGCAGCGCGCGGCCGTTTTCGGACGGGCGGCTGGGGCGCTCGAAAGTGGCTTCGCCCATGTACACCCTGGCCGCCCTGCAAACCGCCGCCTCCATTCGTGCCGGCGTGGATGCAGTGCAAGCCGAGCAAGGCTATCGCGTCCTGTGGAAGGAGCGGCCGGTCAATGGCAGCTACGTGTGCACCGCGGTGGCCTGACACCGCAGAACTCCCGCTGGACGATCCAACGAGGAACAACGATGCCGACTGCCAGCCCGTCCATCTTGTCTTTCGCGCGCACGCTGGAGCCCAGCCACATGCTGATGTTCAGCGCGCCGGCCATGACAAGTCCCGTGTCCGAGATGGTGCCGGTGACGATCCGGGAAGAGCCCCTGCGGGGCTTGAACGCGACATCGAAGACGCCGCTCGAAAAGCGCGACCAAGCCATTCTTCAGGTCGTCGAGAGCAGCGAGCTGGCTCCCGGCCATGAGGTCCTGGTCCTGCGGGGCCGGCTGCTGGTCAAGAACCGCTACGCCACGCCACAGGCGTGCAGCGAGCCCGGATTCCTGCAGTTGCATGCCGAGGTGCTGGAGCAGGTCAAGGGCGCCGACGCCGGCATCACGGAACTCAGCACCCGCTATGCCATCCAGATCGCCTGCGGCATGCTCGGGTGGCGCAACTTCCTGACGGCTCAGCGGCACCGGATGACGGTGGAACTGAACAGCGAGCAGTTGGACTTCGACAACCTGCTGCGTGACGAGGCCGACCCGTTCTCGCTGGACATGGCGCGCTACGAGGCGTACCGCAGGGGGCTGCAGACTTTGGCCGGGTGGATCGCCGAGGCGCTGCAGCGAGACACCGGCCACGGCACCATGCTGCGGCTGCAGGCCAGGTACCTGCTGGGCCTGGGCGCCCGGGTGTATCCCAGCCAGGAGTGGCCTTCCGAGGACCAGAAACGTGCCTCCCAGCGCCGCTGGCCCGGCGGCGAGGGCGTTACGCGCATGCTGGCCAAGCTGCGGCTGCCCGATGGCGGGTTCCAGGCCATCATCAACGACCGCAAGGCGGGCAACGCCTTGCGGCAAATCGACACCTGGTATCCCGATGCCAAGCCAAACAGGCCCATCGCCGTCGAGCCCTACGGTGCCAACTCGCATGAGGCCCGCGCCTACCGGCGCACGACAGGAAGCATGAAGGAGATCATCGAGCGTCTGGCCAGAAGCGGCCCCCCGGCACTGAGCCGCGAGGACCGGTTGTTCTACACGGCCTTGTGCATCCGCGGTGGCGTGTTCGGCGGCACCGACGAGTGAAGGAGGCCGCTATGCTGAAGCTGTCCGCCCTGCACTATGTCGATCTGGATTTCACCGACTCCATCGAGCCGCCATCGCACTTGGTCCCGCTGGCCTGGCGCTGGATGCATGGGTTCAACCATGCACAGGGCTCGGCAACGGAGCGAATTGGCATCGACGTGCCGGGCTGGGGGTGCGGCCAGCGCGTACAGGGTACGCCCGCCCGGCTGCGGCTGTTTGGTACGCAACTGGCACTGAAAGCGTTCATCTCGGGTTCGCCGCTGCCGCGCATCCGGGCCATGGGGGTGGAAGTCGGCGCGGTGATACCGGCGCCGACGACGCGAGGCTATGCCGCGGTTCGCCGCGACAACGCCGCCGACAAGGACAAACCCTCACGCATCCGGCGCAGCCTGCGTCTGGGCAACGCTGCGCCGCCGCCCAGGCAGCACATGGCGGACTTGGTCATTGCCTGCGCCAGCCAATCAACAGGCCAAATGTTCGAGCTGAAGTTGCGCAAGGTCTTGGCGAATCCGGCGGCCCCTACCTTCAACAGCTTTGGTCTCACGCTGGACGGTGGACTGCCGCAGTTCTAAAAACAAGCCGCATATGCTGGAGTTTCAGCACCACGCCGATAAATGCACGACGAGCCAATACAGCAAAAGGAAGCAATATGGGACACACAGACAGGTTGGCCATCGCCAGAATGGCAATCCGCATTTTGGAGCCTCGACTACGGTCCGAGGGAAAATTTCACGCAGCCGCACCCAAAATGCCACAACATTATGAACTAGAGATTGGTAGACTTTCTCTCATACTGGGCGAAGGCATACTACTACTACCCAACGACACCGCGCTTTCCTCAGTATTGAACGTGTGGGAATCCAATCAAGGCAAAGTTCTGTGCGTATCATGGCATCCAGAGCGCCCGTGGCACCCACCGCACATCAGTAGCTTGAAGCCCGGGCGGTGGATGGATGAGTTGCATATCTGCAATCAAGCAACATGATTCAGAAGCAATCGCAACCTCATTAATTGAACCCAGCCATAAAATCAATCATCTCCGTATTAAGCTTTTCAAAGGACTCAAGACTACTTTTTATGGCCCTATTGTGCACCAAAACATTATCTTGAAAGCCCGACTGGAAACCGCTTGAGTTTTTATAAATGTCTCTAGCCACAATCATACGATTTATTATTGAAGCGTTTTGGTCGATATCGCTAATTTTCTCTATAAATTTCTCGTTGCGCAAAAACTTATCAGGAACCCCAAGAATAAGCAAGCCAGTAAAATTTTCTTTGAGCGAGGCCAGCGGCGCATTAAGCGCCGTTTTTCTGGTTATTATTGAATTCTCCTCTCTCTCTATCATATCGACATTCCAGCGAACAGACGCCGCATTATTTCCCAATCCAGCCCTAATCAAACCCAGAATATTCTTATACTTGGCTCGCTCATCCTGTCTTCTCTTAAACGCATCCCACATCATGGTCAACAGAAAACCAAAGGTTGCCGCGGCTATACCAGCCAAAAATGCAATCACATGACCATTAAAATCCTTCGAGTCCATCCCGAGACGCGCAGAAATTGCCGCAGTAAAATCAAAAAATTGATCCATTTTGCGTCTCTCAGCCAATAGATATCCAATCGCCCAATCTCTAGCCCAGCAATCGCACCACCCATGCAATAAAAGAAATCGGTGCGATGATGACGGCGAGCATGATTCCGATGCGGGCAAACAGCCAGGTTGTGAACTCGTATGGACCGTAGACAGGCGCCTTACCAAAAATGAAGCCGATCACGCCCACGGCAAATATGCGTGAGCCAGGATCTCGGCAATCATCGTCCAAGGCCCAACTGAGCTTGCGGACGGCCCACAGTCCCAGTCCTAGTGTCACCAATCCTTCCAACGGACCACTTGCGCCGAATTCCACGTACATCCAGACCCACGCCGCAGTTGGCCAACCGAGCGCGTCAATGATCGCCAATCTTTTGCGGGTCATGGCACGTCCTCCTGGTCGTTCCCCTCCCGCTTTCCCTCGCGCATCGCTTGGCTCTGGAGGAAATCATTCAATTGCTTCTGGTATTGTTCAACCACCTCCAGTTGCGGCCGGAGTTGTTCGGTGAGGGAAATTATTTCTGCTGCGGACATGGTAGGCCCAATAACAGGAATTTGCGCAGTACACGGCGATGCAGCTATAACACCGGCCAATGCGATAACAGGAAAGACCCTCATAAAACCGCTCCTTACTCGCTTAGCGCATCTTCGATGGGGGTGATTGATACCTGAACACGGTATTGCTTTGCCATACCCTGCGGGATGGTAGAGATAATTTTCCTCAAGGCCTCTGCTGGCTTGCTGGTTGTGAGCTTCGTGCACAACGCGTCGCTGTCTTCGCACCAACTGCTTGACGGGGGTGCAATTGATACAGGAACGTCGCGAGATTCCGAAACAAACTTAGTTGCGACAGGTTGTCCTGGGTAATTCACTGTCGACGCCTCAGCCAGGTCTTGCTGGCCTTTGCGTTCCGGAATGTTGGCTTTTACGACTACCACGCTGACAGCGATGATGCCAACAAGCAGTGCCGCTACCGGCCATCGTCGCAGGCGAACAACCGTGCCGGTAGGCATCGAGTCAGTCGCTTCTCGCGCTGGTCCATCAGCGAACAGCCCTGGATCGAATTTGAAATGGTCAGCCGCGCTCATGGACATGACCTCCTTGGTTTTGCACTACCTCGAAGAATCTGTTCATAAATTCCGCTGACTCTGCTGGATCAGTCTCTCCATCCCCAGAGAGTGGCGGAATAGATTCAGCGCAACTAACCAACTCCGCCAGCTCTATATCCGGTTTCTTCCACTCGCGGCGCTCACTCTCTAAAGCGGAAGAATCGACACCCTGCTCTCGAATCTTGAAACGCAGACCAATGGCATCCAGTGCAGCCACGATTTCTCTGAATAGCGCAATGGCATAGCCATCTTCCAATTGAAATTCTGCGTTTTTGTAGTGTTGTCCGCCACTGCACTTTGGCCTTATGTAGTTCTCACGAGCGAGGATGACCGCTATTGCCAAGTATTCCTCGACTTCAGGAGTCATGGCGTCTGCAGCGCTTCGCTCAACAAATGAACACCCAATATTTCCTGCAGCCTTTTCAAGCGCAGCCAGTTGAACGGCGTAATAGCGCGCATTCAAATAGCGAATCACCTTGTCTGCAATTGGCATCGCCGAAATACTCAGAGCTTCATCCATTGCATGCTCCATAAAATAAACAGGTGAATTGGATATGCGGCGTAGAAGATCCAGCGCAGCCGCGGCAAGGCAAAGTCCAGGCGTGATGCGATCAGCACGATGGGCAAGGCTGCAAATGCCCACGCATTGCCGTTGACCGGCATCAGAAGGGCTATGCACACCATCCACGCCAGAGCCGAACGCCATGACGGCTCCCGCCACCAGTACCAGGCCGCCACAGTGGCGCCAATGGCAAGCCACCAGAATTCGACAAGCACGCCCGCCAGCACGGCCAGCACCAGCGCAAGCATCAAGCCCTTGCGACCGCGCTGTAGCAAAGCAATCACGGCCGCACTCGTGGCCAGGGTGAACAGGATGTTCAACGGCCACCAGCGCCCCTGCTGCATGCCCATGAACGCCGGCGATGCCAGCGCCGCGAAGATCAACATGCGGCGCACTGCACGCCATGCTGTTGCCTCATCGCCTCGTGCGAGATTCCATGCCAGCACGATGCCGAAGATCGGCATCACGACGCGCCCGACATCGAACATCCAGGGTACGTGGCCGTGGTACAGGTACTTGTTGGTGTGGTCCACCACCATGAGCGCCAGTCCCAGCCACTTCAGCGCCTCGACGCTGCCGCTGGATAGATGTGGCGCGCGCCAGGTGCCGGGGGGTAGCCCGTAAGTTGCGCGCGCCGCCTTCACCGAGACCTCGCCGGGCTGTTCACTTCGCGCTGTGGCTGCACATGCACCGTGTGGGCACGCTGCGCGTTGATGTCATAGACGCGGGCTTGGGGCAGTGGCTTGCCTGCCGCCACCATCTTGTCCAGCATCTCCCCGCCCTGCTTGAGTAACGCGGCAATCTCTTGCGGTGATTTGTGCTGCGATTTCAGGTAGGCCTCCAGTACGCCCAGGGCTTCCTCCCGTCTCACAAGCACTTCATCGCGTTGCTGCGCTTGTGTAGGCGCAGCGGCGGCCGCCGCCTGTTGCTGTCGCCCGGCCGTCTGTTCCTGAGCAGGCTCGACACGGTTGATCTGCTGATCTTGCAGCCGGATCGCCAACCGTTCCCGGTCCGCACGCGTGGGCTCGTAGCCATGCGACTTCAGCCCACGCAGCGAGGCCTCCATCCATGCCGCGGCCCGGAATGCTTCCGTGCCCTTGAGATGCAGCCCCTTCCACCCTTTGGCTTCGGCCAAGTCCACCATGGCACGCGCGATCTCGGGCTCGTTGCGGTGGGTGGTCACTGCGGTGTCCCGGTCCACAAATGCCACATGGGCTTGGTCGTGACGATAACGGTACTCGCCGGCGTTGATGGTGAAGCGCTCGGCCAGCGATGCCAGCAGTTCCTGCCGACGCCGCTCGGCCGGATCCACAGGGGCCTCAGGGGCCGCCAGGAATGGATTTTCTGGAGCACCAGGCTGATGGGCCGGAGTCGCAGGAGCAGCTGGCTGCTCCGTGGAGCGCTCCCCTGCCTTGCCTGTCTGCGAAGACCCTCCTTGCCCCTGCGCATTCGAGCGCTCGATGCTGTTGACGATGGGCTCGGTCCTGGCCGCCAGCGGCGGCGTTTCAGGAGACGTGGTACTCCGTTGTGCCTCATGACTTTGCGCAGGCTGCGGCTGTTGCTGCTGTCGCGCTTGCGCTGTATCTGCAGGCGCTATAGGACGTTCGGCGACGGTCCGCTCCGGCCTCGGCCGAGGCGGCAGCTGCAAGTTGACGGGCAACGTCTGCTGCGGCCTAGCTTCATTCCCCCGCAGCTGTAGCTGCTCACCACGCAGCGAGCCATTGCGGCCTCGCGCTATCTCGATGTTCCTGGCCGGCGTCTCGCCCAGGTACTGGGGCAGCTCCTCCTTGCTCAACCCCGGGTGCCGTCCCAGCACCGTACTGCCGGAGCCATAGGCAGTGACATCAAACCGCAGCCCTTCGGGTGTCTGCATCTTGATGTACGAGAGACGCTGCACCTCCTTGCCGTCGATCTCCATGCGGCGTACCGGCGCGGCCTGCACCTCCGCTGCACCTTGTGCCTTCGACGCAGGTTCAGGCGTCCGCGTAGCTTGGCTATGCTCTTGCTGGGCAGCATTCTTCTGCGGCACCTGGGCGGCGTGATGCGGAACGGCTTGTGGCGACTTACCGCGAGCGGCTTGCGCTACTTCGGCCGCCGGAACGTCGAGCTGCTGGCCGGCGAGCTCACCAGTGCGGCCGTTGAACTTCGCAACTTCATGCCCCACCGTCGGGCCAAGGACCTTGGTCAGGTCGTTCTTGTCCACTCCATTGAATTCCGCCAGCGGCTGGTTGTTGCGGTCCAGCGCAGTCAGATCGACAAACACCCCGTGCTCGGTCGAGTGCTTCTCGAACGCCAGGCGTCCAACATCTACACCGTCGATCTGCAGTCGCGTCAAGTTCATGACCGGTCCTTCTTTCTGCGGTTGGGTGGGCGTAGCGGATTGGAGCGCCTGGCGCTTGTCGTACTCAGCCTTCCAGGCCTTGAATTCCTGCTGCCCATCAGAGGTGGCTTGTGACGGTATTCCCAAGGTGGCACGCACGCCGACGATGAAATTGGACCGATCATCAATGGGCAAGAACTCCAGTTCCTTGCCCATCGCCTTGATGACCTGCTTCGCCGTCTTGCCCTCGGCAAACTGCGCTTCAATGCCAGCGGTCAGCCCACGGCGGTCAGCAACGTCCCGGTGCCATTGGGCGTTTTCGTTTACCCAGTGGTTCGGGTCCTGGCCGACTTGAACACGCGGCGGCGTGGCGGGGGTTTGCTGGTCGCTCACGGTCTGTCCTTTCGGCTCGGTCGCTACCTGGGTGGCAAGGGTCGGAACTTCGGGCTGCCGCGGCGGCTCTGCAGTGAAAGACAGCGCGGAGACGGCCTGCTGCTGAGGAACAGGTACAGGAGCTGGCTGGGTCCAGTCGTCCGTTTCCACAGCCTTGGCGGGCATGCGCTGACGCGCGGCCTCGTAGCCGGCACGAAACTCCGGCGCCTCATCCAAAAAGATGTGCTGCCAGTGACCGTCCTTGTCCAAGGCGGTGATGGCGACGGGCAGAACCGAAAGGTTCTCGTACCTGCCGGTCCTGTCTTCGAAGCCGGAGACCCGGTGCTGAACCACTCGCGGTTGCTCCTCGCGCCGAGCAGCGTAGAAAGCCTCGCCGGCCAGGCGTGCGTCGTCGTAGAAGCGTGGCTCGCGTCCCTGCGCCGTCAGCTCGAAGGCTCCGGGGATCTCGTAATCCCGGATGGTCCGCTTCGCTGTAGACGGCTGATTGCTCGGCACCTCTGGCTCAGCAGGCAGCGGCGGCGGCATCTGCGCCTGCTGCGGCAGCGGCGGCGGCGGCGGCATCTGGGCAACGTGCTCGCTAGGCCGCATCACGCGCTGACACGTCTCCTTGTTGAGGACCACGCCCGAGTTGGCCAAGTCGATCAGCTCGCCCACGCGCTGGCCGTCGCTACCCTGGCGGACTACTTGCGCCTTGATCTCGGCCAGCTCGAAGTAGCCCACAAATGGCTGTCCCGCCGGCGCAACCTCGCCCGCGTGGAACGCCTTGTGGTACGTCGAGTGGGGCGACATGCGCACCAGCATGTTCACGGCATGAGCAAGATCCTCGGGCCGGTCCTTGAGCTCCAGCACCCGGGGCGTGGGGCTGCGCGCGCCTCGGCCACCAAAGAGTTCTCGCAGGTCGGACTGGATATTGAGGTACACGGGCGTCTCGCGCATGTGAGCCACGAGTTCCGCTCCGGTGCTGGGCCCAACACGCACGACAGGAGCCGATGCCCGGTCCAGCAACTCCTCACGATGGGCCACCACGACCTTGGACGTCTTGGTTTCCACCGTACCGGCGGCGTCATTGATGGCTCGCGCAGTAGGCTCGGCCGAGATGCCCAGTTCGCGACACAGCGCCTGCTGCGCCGCAATGGGATCAGCCGGCCGGCGACCTTCCTGCAGCAGCTGCCGCACCTCCTCAATCGGCCTGAAGACAAGCTTGGCGGTATCGAGTTCCTTGCCGGCCATCTGCGCCAGCTCGACCATCCGATCCACGTGCGGCTTGTAGCAGTCGGGCACCAGGACCTTGCAGTCGAGTTTGCGGACGTCGATCTCCAGAGGCGCACCGTCCTGCCGCCCCATGAGGATGCCGTCGCTGACGCCAAAGAGATCCGCCTGCTCCACCAAGGACTTGCCGTTGGCGACGAGGACAAACTGAAAGCCTGCTCCCGGTTCATTGGCGTGCTTTACGCCCTGGTACGTCAGGCAGCCGTTGTTCTGAGGGCAGTCGAAGAACAGGTACTTGTCTTCGGCAACGTGTTGCCGCTCGGCATCGGTGAACTTGAATGTGGCATCGCCCCGCGCTTCCAGGGCCGCGGTGGATGACAACTTTCCCGTCGTGATGATGCCTTCCAGGCCCCGCAGGGTGCCGCCGTGCGTGAAGGCAAGGGTGTTCGTGATTGCTGACGCGGACATGAGGCTTCACCTCAATTCGACGCCACGGCACTGTGCGCCGGGGGCTGGTCAAGGACATTCGCCGCGGGCTGCGCGGCGTAGACCTCGATCTCCACACGGCGGTTCATGGCTCGACCTTCGGCGGTTTCATTGCTGGCAACCGTATCGCCAGCGCCCTGCCAAGTGACACGGATGCGGTTGGGAGCGATGCCTGAGCGCACCAGCACCAGTTGCGCTGCCTCAGCACGCAGTCGTGCGATACGCGCATCCGCCGCGTTGTCGCGCAGTGCATCGGTCCGTCCACGCAGAACCACTATTGCGCCGTCCTTGGCAGTCTCAATGAGTGTCTGCTGTGCTTGTGGCGACAGCGACAGCTTGGTACTGCCCACCGGGAAACGCACCGTGAAGATGGTGTTGTTACCCCTGGTGGTGGCGTCGATGACGGGGATGCCACCGCCACCGGTGCGCAGCGCCACAGGCCGGGCCATGGCCTGCGCCTCGCCCAGCATGCGCTGTGAAGCAACTTGTCGGCTGGCCAAGGCCAGTTCAACCCGGGCACGCTGCAGCTCTCCCTGCAGCTTGAGCGCTTCGATGTGGGCTGGGTCGTTCGCCGGTTGACGGCTGGACTCACTGGCCTGGGGAGGCTTCGGGGGCGAGGCGCATGCACCAAGCAGTGATGCCACCACCAGCGCGGCAATCAATCCGGAAGTACGGGAAATTTGGTGGTTCATGCCTATTCCTTCACCGTTCACGGCCGTTTTCTTCCCGGCTGGGTGTGTTGCGCAGTACGCGCAGATCAAGCTCTTGCGCGACACCGTTGGGCTCGCTGGGGGCTCCCTCCGCTTGAGGTTTGTCGGCCTGTGCTTTCTCGTCCGCTGCAGGACGGCGCTTGCCAGGCTTCTTCTTGAAAGTGATCACGCCGTCGCCGTCTACCTCTATCTCCTTGCCGAGAGTGGTCTTCGGCGATGCTTCCTGCCCGTCACTCTCAGCAGGAGGCTGAGTGCGCTTGGGCTTGACGGACTTGGCCACCATGTGAACCGTGCCGTCGTTGCCCACCTTGATGTCCACGCCGATGGCGTTGGGCTCGGCCTTGGGCCGCGGCGGCTTCGGCGGTTCAACCTCAGCAGGTGCAGCCTCGTCCTGAGGCTGATCCATGCGGCCGAAGAACGCACCCAGGAACTTCTCTGCTTCCTCTGGTGGCGTGTCTGCCGCGGGTGGCGTGAGGCCATGGGTGTCGATGGCGATGCGCTCAATAGGCATGTCGCCCAGCCGACCATCCTCCGGCTTGGCCGGCCGGTGCCGCATGTCGGTGCGCGCGATATGCAAGTCCAGGTTGAGGGGCTGCACGGCAATCGGATCGATGGCGCGCAACTTCATCTCCGGGTCTTCGTACCAGCGTGCCTTCTGCGCCAGGATCGGCTTGACGCCTTCGTAGATGATGATTTCGTTGTCGGCACCAAGCTCTTTGACTTCCTGGGGAAGCATCAACGGCCGAGATTGCTCGCTCTCGTTAGAGGACGTGCTGCTGCTGCCACCTCCCTTGCCGCTGGAGTAACTGCGGCCGCGGCTGGTACGCCGCTCGGTATAGGTGCCCAGCATGCGCGAGTAGAGCTCCGCATCTGATTGTTCTTTCGGTGCGAACAGGATCTGGCATGCACAGGCGGTGGCAATGGCCTGTGCCGTCTCCTTGCCGTAGGTGGCAGCCAACTGCGCCATCGACTGCACAATGATGAGCAGGCGCAGGTTGTATTGCGGCATGAAGCCGATCCCGCGCGCGATCACGTCGATGCGCCCGGCCGCGGTGAACTCGTTGAGCAGCACCAAGCACTGGTACTTGAGCGCCTTGTTCTGCTCGGGCAGTTCCTGCACGTTGGCACTGATCATCTGCGTAATGAACAGGTTCAGCAGCAGCTTCGCGGGAGCCAGCTCGTCAAAGGGCATCACGAGGTAGACCGTCATGCGTTTCTTGCGCAGGTCCGCCAAGTCGAAGTCGTTGCTGCTGGTGGCCGCGTCCGTCACCGGATCGGCGAACGCCTTGAGCGGACCGGTGAACGTGCTCACGATGCCGGTAAGCGTCGTTTCGGCGGTGTTGGCCAGGAACCGGGAGAACGCAGCCACGCAGTCGTAGGACAGCGGGGAATCAGAGCGCTCGCGCTTGTTGATGATCTCCGTCAGGTACTCGCGGATGGGACGGCCGTCGCTGGAGGTAATGCGCAACATCTGCCCGATGGTGCGCGGCAGGTTGGGCGTCTCCAACAAGTACAGGCCCAGCGCCAGGAAGAGGTTGTTGGCCTGGTCGGCGAAGAAGTTGCCGGCGTCGGCGGATTTCGAGTCGTCGTTCGGAAAGATGATCTGCGCAATCTTGAGCAGGTCCTTCACCCGCCACTGCGCTTCAGTACGGACATAGCCCAAGGGGTTGTAGCGGTGCGAGCATCCGCCCGTGTCGAACGGGGCGAAGACGTAGACCGCCTGCCCGTGCTTGGCCCGGAATCCCGAGGTGCTGTCGCGCAGGTCTCCCTTGATGTCCAGGACTACCGCAGAGCCGTCCCAGTTGTAGAGGTTCGGCTTGGCAACTGACACATCCTTTCCGCTGCGCGGGGGGGCTGCCAGCAGCACGTACTGCTGGCCCGGCAGCGTGAGGTAGCGCCGCTGGTACTTGCCAAGGATGATGCCTTGCCCGTCGAGCAGCTTGGCTTTGCGGACCTCGCCCTCGTTGGCAAACCGTGCCTCGCCATAGAGCGCACGCTTGCGCTGTGCGCCCTTGTACAGCGCCAGCGGCACCGCGACGTAGGCCAAGCCGAAGGCAAGCGCCATGGACAGCAGCAGTTGCCGCTTGTGGCGCTCGTCGTCGCCGTAACGGTCCCAGTAGCCCGGCAGGGAGTTCCACTGGGCGCGGGTCGGGTTGGTCTTGTTGGCGGCCAGGAAGATCATCGCAGACAGCCACAACCCGGCGATGGTCAACAGAACCGCGAGAAGCAGCCCGACAGTGCCCTTGGCCAGTAAGCCTAGTGCCCGTTCGCGCTCGGTTTCTCCGGCCTTGCAGGCCATCACAAGCTGGCCGCCAAGCCATACCAAAACTTCGGCAACCAGCACGCCCAGGATGCCCCACGCAAGGCTCGTGGATGAGGTGCCGCCGGCCCAGGCCCCTGCGATGACCGCCACGCCCGTGACGAGTCCGCACAGCAAGGCAATGTTGAGGTACTGCTTGGGCGCCACGGTGGAAGCAGCGACCACCTGGTTTTCGGTTGCCTGGCTCATTGGCGGCCTCCGTGTGCCAGATCCAGCTTGCGCTGCGGGTCGTAGTCAATCTCGCGCACGTAGCGGCCCGTACCGTCATTTCCGAATTGGATGACGATGTCCACCGTGAGCGTAAGCAGCCGCTTGATTTCCTGGTCGGTCAGGCCTGCGCCGCCTGGGGCCTGCCGGATCATCAGTGCCATCTGCTCGTAAGCCTCGGTGCACGAGCCGGCGTGCAGCGTGGTCATGCTGCCGGGGTGGCCGGACGCGGCGGCACGGACCCAGAAGATGCATTCGTCGGAGCGCACCTCGGTGAGCAGAATGCGGTCGGGACGCATGCGCAGCGCAGCCTTGAGCAGTTCCTTCGGTGTTGTCTTGGTCTTGCCGGCGTCCGAATAGAACAGGTGGACCGAGTTGGGATGGCTGGGCAGCAGGATCTCCGGCACGCTCTCGATCGTCACCAGCCGCTCGGCATGGCCGATCTCCTCAGCCAAGGCCTTGAGAATGTGTGTCTTTCCTGCGCCGGTCTGGCCGCTGACTACGATGGTCTTGCGAAGCTGCACCGCGCGCAGCAAGAACTGCGCATAGCGGCGTGCCTTCATGAGTTCCAACAACTCCATCTCATGTTGCTGGAGCTGGTTGGGCTTTTCCACAACGCGGTCGAACAAACCCGCGGCTTCGAGGTCGGCCAGACGCGGCGTGACACGGGATGGCCGCCGGATCGTGATGGAGACCGTATCGCGCGGAACGGCAGGCGGAATCACGAACTGCACGCGTTCTCCACCCGGCAGGCTTGCACTCAGCAAAGGCTGTGTTTCGTTGATATCGTCATCGAAGTACGTGGCTACAGCCACGGCCAGTGCGCGACACTGTTTGAAGTCCATCGGAACTTCGTGCTGCTCCCAGCCCCGGCTGGCCGACTCGACAAACACCTCCCCAGGCCGGTTCATGATGATTTCGAGAACATCGTCGCGGTCCAGGAATGGCTGCAGCGACGTCAGGAGCCGGCGCACCGGCAGGTCGTCCCGATTGTTCATGTGATGGCCCTCAGCAGCTTGTCAGCAGGACCTCAGGTGCCGCCTCGACCGTCACCAGACGGTCAGCATGCTCGGCTCGTTGCGCAAGCGGCTTGAGCGCATGCGTTGCTCCCGCACGAACAGGCCCAGCGATCACGACCGTATGGAACGGCTGTTGAGACCTCTTCAGCAGCCGGTGCACCAGCATGTGGTTTCTGGTCAGCATATGAGCCTCCATTAGCGGCCAGTGGAGGTAGGCCGCAATGCGTAGACGGAGCGGAAGTCGACGTCATGCTTGACGTAGACGCCCACGGTGTCGCCTTGGTTGGCGGTCAGGAGCGGTGGGATGTTGATGGTTGCCGCCAGCACTTGCTCGGCCAGCTTGCTGCCTGTTTGTGCGGTGCCGGTGCCAAACACGACAGTGCCGCTGCCGGTTTCTTGCTTGTCGGCAATGACTATCTTCACGGCGTCGTCGATGAGCGACAGCAGCAGTGCGGCGCCCAGGCGCTCGCCCCAGCGGTTATCTACATAGCCACCCAGGCCGGTTTCACCCAGCGGTCCCGTGGCGGGTGAATCGAGATCGACCACAACGCTGTTGGGCGGGGGTGTGCGCACACGCGTCCACAGCACCGGGATTCGCGTCATGCCGGGGCGCACGTTCACCATCTTGTATTCGCCTTCGAGCTTCGAGCCCTTCTCCAGCAGCACCACCCGGTTGTCGGCGCCGTACACGGCGCGCGATGTGATGCAGCTGACGTGTCCTGCAACGGCAGAGACCACGCGCGTGGCCAGCGAACAGGTGAAGGTGGTGCCCATGGGCATCACAAGGCTGTTGTCAGGCAGCTGTCGTGCAACCACCAGGCCTCCTGAGGCTCGTTCGCTGGTGTCAGTGGGCGCGGGGGCAGTCCCCGCCTGCGGCGGTGTACCCATGCCGCGCGGTGCCTGTGGCAGGCCGGCTCCAGGCGCTGGACCAGTGAACTGCATCGGCAGCATTCCGTTGGCTGCGCCTGGCGTCGGTGCAGCCAGTCGCTCGCGCACCATCTGTGCCGTGTTCCGCAGTTCGCGCTGGCGTTCCTGCAATTGCGCCTTCGCTTGCGCAAGGTCGTCTTGTGACGGGGCAGCAGCAGTTATCTGGGTCGCAGGGCTGTCGGATGCAATTCCGCCAGCCCGGGTCCTTGATGGCGCCAGCAGCATCGGCGCATCCACCGGGTCGATAACGGGCTTGCCCTGCCGTGGCGCGGAGCTGCGATTGCCACGATGGTTGTCATCCATGACGCGGATCGGGTCGATGCCGTCGTTGGGCTGCTGCTTGATCGGGGGCACCTGGTAGTTCGGAGGGGGCGATCCGGCCGGTGGTACCGTCTTTGGCGCCGGCGGCGCCAGTGAACCCGGATCAAACTGGCGGGTCGCCATCGCGGCGGCGGTGCGTTCCGCTGCTTCGCGATTGGCTGTCTCTCGCTCGGCTTGGCGCTTGCCGAGCTTCCAGGTCACACCAGCGGCGACAGCCACCGCCAAGCACGCCCCTCCGACGGCAAGGCCAATCGTGCGCTTGGATACCCGCTCGTTGGTCTCCTGGGCAAGGTTGGGGATCTCCAATGCCTCGCGGTTGTCCTGCGCCGGCCCTGGCGCAATCGAATTCTCGGGTTGGCTCAAGGCTGCTCTCCTTCAAACTGACCCGTTTTCGGGTTGCGCACCACTCGTTGCACACCATCGGCGGACGTGCCCGCCACCGGTGCACGCCCCTCGACGTCGAATAGCTCGTTGCGCACGGAAACGACAGCGCCACCAAGGCGCAGCACGAACTTCCGCAGCACGCGGTCAAGCACCAGAAAGTCCCCTTCCATGCCGGCGTTGACGATCTGCTCGGACCCGTCCGGATTGACCTGAAACGCAGCCGGCACTTCCCGGTTGCCTGTGAACTGCACATAGGTGAAGCGCCCATCGTCAAAGATCGCGCGTGGGCGCAGGTCATCGCTGCCATGCCCCAGTGCTACGGTGTATTCGGCATTGCGCACCTGAGGCCTCATCGCCATGCGCTGATCCACAATCTCCTCAGGGCGCGGCGCCATGGACAGCGCTGCGGCGGTCATCTGCGCCGCTCGCGCCTGAGCCGGGTCCGGCGGCGATGGCTTCCGCGTGAGTACCGTCACGCGCCGCGCCGGGTTCTTGCCCACGACGTCGAACTGCAGGCTGATGCTGCGGCGGTTCGTGACAAGCTCGACCGTGTTGGGTCGGTCGGCGCCCTTGCGTGGCTTGGCGAATATCCGGCTGTCGCCTTCTTTCCACTCGATGCACCAGGGGTGCTCTGGCTGATCGCAACTGGCCCCGATGCCCACCACTGCCGACACGATGGTCTCGCCCGGCTCCAACTGCAGATGGGTGGGTACGCCGCGCGCAACAGGCACGTGCAGTACGGTGCTTGGGTCGTACTCCACCTCGCGAATCGCGCCGGCGTCGCCCTGCGCCGCGAAGGCCACGGGCCCGGCCAGCACCGCGGCGACGCACAGCGCGGCCCTCACGACGGAGCTCCGGGGCGCGGTGCGGTCGCGATCTCCGCGTCAGTTCGATAGGCCGTCACGACGAAACCGAGTGGGTTTTCCAGGCGGTCCTGCTCACGCATCAGCACTTTGGGCCGGTACTCGTACTGCACCGTGGCCTGGTATCGCACCACCTGAGGCGTCGGCCGATCAACGGTCGTGGTCTGCAGGTCGTAGGTGATGACCGCTTGCCGCGTATCCTTGAGTCCCGGCACCTCGCCAGCCAGTCGAACACCGACGATCTTGACGCGGCGCTCCTCGGTGTCCTTGAGCCTGTCGTCGAGCTTGTTGGCCCCTTGGAATTGCGCGTCGTAGGGCTGAAACACCTGAGGCGTGCTCATGCGTCCAACCGTCTTGTAGTCGGTCTGCAGGAAGCGCCAAGCGTAGGCTTCGCGCGCGGACACGTAGCGCGCCAGATGGTGCTTGTCCAGCGCATCGTTGATGGGCACCGTGCGTTCGGTAAGGCGCTGCACCACTGAGACTTCACCAGTGACGTCATTGACCCTGATGGGCACGGTCACTTCCTCGCGCAGCTTCCCTTGCACGGCCATGCCGATCACGGCAAGCGCTGCAACGCCCCACCCTGCCCAGGCCACTTTCCAAGCCCGCCGCTCGGATTGCTCGCGCAGCATCGTGCTGTCCACGTCCCAGTTGACCGCCTCGGGGATGACGGGCGGTATGCCCATGCCGCTGCGATGCGGTTCCAACACCGTCGCGGCATCACCATTCAGGGCCTTCACGGTGCCACCCCGTGGGTCATGAAGTCGCCGATGGAAACGCGGTTACGGATCATCTGCGCCATGCGCTCGCGCCTTTGTGCCTCCTCGATGCGCCGCTGCGCTTCCAGCTGCTGTCCCAGCAACAGCACACGGGTCTGCTCCTGCTGCAGCATCGCCTGCTCGGCACCAATGCGAGCTCCGATTTCGAGCTTGGCCGCCTGGTCGTCCGTGTCATCGATAGCATCGGTAAGCTGGCCGATGTGGGCCATGCGGCCGGCTGCCGTCGCCATGGCCTGATCCAACAGCGTTTTGCCCTGGTACGGCTGCGCCAGTTGCGACTCGCACAGGCGCCGGGTCTCATCTGAGAGACCGGTGCAGTTGTAGACCGTGGCTGCGTCGCGCATGGCCTTGGCGGCAGGAGTAAGCCCGTCAAAGCCGCGCTGCGTGACGTTGGCAATTCTTTGCACTGCATCCAGAGGGACGTAGTTGTTGAGGCCGGCGTTGCGCAGCAAGCTACCAAGCATGCGCGAACCGCTCATGTTCTGGAGAGTGCTTTGCAGCTGCTCGATCTGCGTGATCTGGTGACCGATCTGTGTGATCTGGTTGGCGACTTCCTCCAGGAACTGGACCATCGCCATCTTGCTGTTCATGTCGTCAACCACGTCGTACGTCGGTATGCCGGCATGCGATGCGCTGCCAGCGCAAGCGAGTGCAGCGGCAACAGCAATGCGAACCATGCGACCCTTTGAACTGGCCATGGTGAACTCCTTTGTTGAGGGAGGGACGAAGAACTATCCGCGGTGGTTGGCCGCGACGCGCTGGTAGAGGTGCTGGAAGCCAGTGGCGCGGCCGAGCGCATCGCCTGCCTGGTAGGCGCGGCTGGGGCCGCGGTTCACAGCGTTGGGCGGAGGCTCCTTGGGCGGTGTATTGCCGCGACCGCCGCTGCGCAGCATGGTCATCACCTGCGTGAACATTGCGATGCCCATTTGTGTCGGCGCACCGCCCGTAAGTCCAGAAGCGAACCCCGGTGATTGCCACATCACCAAGCCGAGCCCTGCGACGATGGCGAAATAAACGGCGCTTTCGCCGAGCAGGTCGATCGTGCCTACGCCCGTATGTGCTGCGTCCACGATCTTTGTATTGAGGAACAGAGAAAGGCCCAGGCAAAAGAAGGCCACCGCGGACACGACAATGAGGCCAGCCAATGCTCCTATCCAGTTATGCGTAAAGCGACGCGTGGATTCGAACAACCCCAACAAGATAAAAATGGGGCCAACGATGAGCAGAAACTTGCTCAAACTGGTCGTGACCAGCGTCACGACGAAAGCGGCAAGAATGAAAGCCGCGTTGCCGCAGGAAAAAAGGGCAATGGCAACGATGCCGCCAAACATGTCCTTGCCAAAGCTCAGCTCGTTCCACACATCACCCACTAGCTCGCTTGCCCTGGTATTGAAGGCATCGAGCGCCCCCCACGAGTTCGTCGCAGAGGCCATACCAGAGCCCGCGATCTGAAACAACTGGACCAAGCCGAGCGTTGCGCTGTTGTAGCTGCTCACCACCAAGTCTTGGTAGAGCGTGGCGGTCGTGGCCAAGCCCACGATGAGCATGTTCTTTGCCATCTTTCCGATGAAAACCGACACCGGCTCGGTCACGTCGCCTCGCTTCACGGCCAATCCGAACATGAAAATCCAAAGCGTGCCGGCAGTAATCGTCATGGGCAGCAGCCAGCCCATCAGCGTTGAGACATTGGCTCCCACATAGTTGTTGAGCGCACCTTCTATTTCAGAGCCAATCAATGCGATCAGAGCCATAGCAAAGCCTCCTTCAGTCTTGCACCGATGTGGCCGGCAGTTCACCGTAGTTGCGGCAGCCGGCCGTGGTGTCTCGACGCGGACAGGTCAGCCATCGCCCGCCAGACTTCACTACCCAGCCTCGGGCGCGGGTATCGCGACCTTTGACGTAAGGGCGACAGCTGGAGGTAACCCACGTCCATGGACACTCCTGCAGCCCCGTGTTGGTCTGGATGACGTATGACGGCTGCAGGTAGTCTGTGCGCCAGGGGTCTTTCTGTACGCGGTTGGTAGGCTTGCTGGTTTTCGGCCCGGGTGGTAACTCAACCTCCTGGCGCCCATCTGGAAGCTTCTTGATTGCCTCGTTGTTGAAGGCATGCGCAGTCGTTGCGGACACACATAGCATCAGCACCGTGATGAATACGGATTTCATGCGGACCTCCTTTGGTGGTTCAACTCCCGCTCCCGGATGCGCTGGAACAGCACCGGCATCCAGTCGTCTGGGTCATCACCGACTTCGCCGCGGATTCCATCGAGCAGTCGCACGTTGTCCTCGGCGCCTGAAAGCATCCAGATGTGCTCGTCCATGCCAGTCAAGTCGAACTCCACGACACAGCTGGCCTCGCCCTGCTTGAAGAAGAAGTAGCGCCCCCCGTGCTGACCCAAGGTGCGCACCACCTCGTACTCAGCCTCAGTGAGACGAAGCCCTTCCAGGTAGGCTTTCGGGCTTGAGCCCGGGTCTGGGAAGCAGATGATGGAAGCGGCCTGCGACCTCAAGGTGTCACCCACGTTGTCGTTGCTCAGGTCACCTGGCTCCTGTGTCGTGAAGATCGGCAGGCCGTTCTTCTTGCGGATCGTCTTCGCCTTGTCGTGTGCAAAGCTAGCCAGCACCGGGTCCTTGAGTGGCTTCCAGGCCTCCTCCATGACGAGCATCAAGCGGCGACCGTCGATCTTGTCTTCCGCGTACTGCAACAGTGCCATGAGCACCGGCGTGCGGATCTCGTCCTTCGGCAAGAACTCCGTGTAGTCGAAGCCCGCCACCTGCGCGTCGTGAGGCACGTCGTCCGGGGCCTCATCGAAAACCCAGCCCAGTTCCTCACCAGCCTGCCAGCGCATGAGCCGGGTACGGATGCTGGATGATTCGCCCTTCGGGCCGCTCTTGGGCAGCAATCCACAAAGCGTGCTCACGCCACGGTCTTCCACTTCGAAATCCGGACCGCTCATCGCTGCCAGCGCATCGTCCAGTTCCTTCTTCTCGGTGGTCGCTACAGGCAGCGTCGGGTCGTACACCATCGCCAGCACTAGGGCGCGCCAGAACGCACGATGCGCCGGCGTGTCCTTCCATTGAAAGGGGTTGAGACCTGTGGGTTCGCCCACAGCCAGGCGCTTGTACTTACCCCGCATTGCCCGTACCGCCAGTTCAAGGCTGCGGTCTTTGTCGAGCACGATGATGTCGGGCGCCGGACTCCAACGGCGGCTCTGCAGCAGGAAAGCCGCTTCGAGCACCGTCTTCCCTGTGCCGTTCGGACCAAGAATCAACGTGGCTCCGGGGTATTTCTTGCCTTCGGACTCCTCGTGTGGCGGGCTCTTGTGCAGGTTGACGCACACCTTCTGCCGGCTGCGTGCCCTGGCCATCAGCAAAGCTTGTCCCCAAGGATTCCCATCACGTTTACCTTGATAGAAGCCATGGTTGGCGGCTAGAGCAGCAAACGCCCGCGTGGTCAGGTGCGCCTTGCGGGCGCGCCAGCACGAGTTGCCCGGACATTGCGCGTACCAAGCTCGGTCGGCAAGCAAGTCGATCCTGACCAGTCGGATGCCCGTCAACTCGCCGATGGCGCTGGCCAAGCGCGAGGCATTGCGCTTCGAGTCCTGGGGCGTGTCGGCGAACACGGCATAGCTGCAGTGAAATTCGCCGATCTTCCCGCGGCCGTCGCTGGCCTCTGAGATCGCTTCCTCCATCGCTGCGATCTGTGATGCGGCGGGGTCCTGTGAGGCCAGCAACTGGCGCCGCATGAGCTTGAGCTTTTCCACGCCATCGTGGCGATTGAGTGGAGCGAAGGTGAGCGTTTCGATGTACTCGACGCCTTCGTACAGGGCGGCGTTGAAGGTTCCAGGCTCAACCTCGCCGTCGCCGTACTCCAGCGGGTCCAGCAGCGTGGCGTAGCGCACCGTGTCGATGCCGCGCAGTTCGACCTGCCCGTTGCGGAACGAGGCACGCGCATTGGGAATGCGCCTGTGCAGTGAACCGCGCCCTGCGCGCACTGGGCTCCATTGGCCGTTGATTACCAAGGATGCGAACTCGCCGAACTCGGTGAACTTCACACCGCCTTGCACCCGCTCTGCCAAGCGGCGGGGTCTCCAGGCCTGCAGCATGCGCTCGAAGGATGCAGCTGCCTCCTCCAGCAGCTGGAGGTTTTGCATCTCGTCCCGCAGTATTTGCTCACGGCTGCGGTTCGGGCTCAGTGGGAATCCGAACCGTCCCTTGCGCCGAGGCTGCTGCAGACGCAGCACAAGCGTGATGAAGATCTTGTTGGTCAGGTAAGGCTCGCGCGCCTGCCTCTTGGCCAGGTCCTCGTCGAAGACGACGGCGTAGCCTTCACCACGAACCGGATCTAGCCGGTCGTACTCGTAATACTGAGCGCGCGTCTCGTGGACCAAGAAGCACGGGGGAAGCGAGTTGAGCCAGTTGACCTTCGCAATGTGGCGCCCCTCGATGGTGACGGGAGCAGCAGTCTCGAAAGGGATGGCCTCGACCTCCCAGGTCGTCGCGTAATCCCCGTTCAGGAGCTTGTTCACGCTCGGCGTGATCATTTCCCCTAACGGGACGAACGCGGGGACTGTGACCTCCTGGCGTGCCAGCGGCCATCGCCTCGATTCGTCAAAGGACATCCTTGCCTCCTGTGTAGACAATCGGCGAGTAGCTGCGGCAGCCGTTCCAGAGCGATCGGTTGCGATGCAGTAGTTGCATCTGCATCCAGCAGAAATACTGGATCACGCGCTGGTCGTCCTTCTTCGTGACGATCTTCATCCAGCCCAGCAACGGTACGAGCAGCAGGAAAGTGACAACCAGTGGCCAAGGGGACGACAACGCGTATGCGGTCCACGCGGCGACGACACTGCCGACGCCTACGGCTCCGAGGCCTGGCAGCATCGGCACGCCCCAGATGACCGGTGGGCGCGTGGCGCCCTTGTAGATGATCTCGCGCATGGCAGTCACGAGAACAGCCATGCCGCGAAGGCTGCAGCGCCGCCGGCGAGCACACCGCCCCACAGAATGTTGCTTACGTCGCGGAACTGCGCGCCAGCGAACACCATGCGGTAGCCTGCCCACATGATTCCTGCGGTGAAGAGGGCGATACCAGCGGCCTGGAGCCACGTAACGATGTCGTTGACCTTTCCTTCAAGGTCGGGCAGACCTGCATGCGCTGCCTGCGGCAGTGATGTGAGCACCAGAAAAGCCGCCAGCAGCGCCAGTTGCCAGTAGGCTGCCCGTGCCGGCGCGGCTTCGGGCCGCGGATCGCCATGGACGGAATACTGGGACTGCTGCAGCTGGCGTACGGCGTTGACTTTCATGGTGGCGACTCCTGTGAAGTTGCAGGAACAACGATAGAGGCAACAGTTGCACGAACGACTTTCGTGACATAGCCATTCGTGAAGCCATTGCGGTGGTTGCCGGTGTTGTAGCAAGACAACGCCTGGCGCAACGCCGTTTGCGGGTCCGCGGCGGGTGCCCGCTTGAAGCAGTCCAGCAGCACTGTTTGTGCTGCTTTCAGGTTTTTGCAGGGATCAAAGACGCTCGCCTCATCGAGGCCGAGCCATTTCCAGTTTCGTACATTGATCTGAGCCGCCCCGGCGTCGAAGTCGTAGCCCAGGCGACGAAGCTCGCGCGCCGTGACGATGGCTTCGGCAAGATTTCGCGGCTGTCGCTCAAGCCGTGCGCCGTTGATGCCGATGGCCAGAGCGTTGTAGCCAGACTCTGTATGGACTACCCGCAGAATCGTGTCGGGGTGGACTGCTGGAGCGCAGATTGGTAGCAAGGGAAGCAGCGCGGCGATGGGGTCCACGAGGCGACTCCGACCACTTTGTGCTTAATGGCTGCTGCACCCGTACAAGTAGCAGTTATCAGCTGGTTTTGGTTGACTAGCCAACCATGTAGCGTAGTCCTCGTCAAACTGCGGATTCACATGTTCGCCGAGGAGGGAGCGGGCCGCATCGCTGTACTCGATGACTGGCTCCTCAGTGCCGCCCATGGTCCACCACACGCGCGTCCAGTTCGGCATGCCTTGCCAGTTCACGTCAATCACGCCGCTTTTGGTGCAACCCACCAAGGTAGCCTGGCCGTAGACGTCGTACTCATAGAGGCCGTACTGCGGTGGGCAGTTGGCACTTGAGGCCCAGGACACGGTGCCAGCCTGGGAGCACGACAGGGAGCATTTCCCACGAGACCAGCACCGCAGGAACTCGGTCACATCGGGCACGCATTCAGAGATCGACTGCCATGGGCCCGCCAAACACAACAGCACTTTGCAGCTGTCAAAAGCATGGGCTCCAGGGGAAGTTGCAGCCAGCACGAGGGCGGCGCAAGCGCCCCCCAGCACTTGTTTGGTCTGGAGGGCAACTGCTTTCATGATATGAAATTTCCTAAATAGGAAATTCAATCATGGCCGCCTTGAAGCGAACGATCCACTGGCAGGAACTTGCGGGAGAAACTATCGGTTAACAGGCAGGCTGGCCGTTTCAAGCGCTGGCCGTTTGTTTCGAGGCAACACAAAGAAGCCGGGAAAGGGAGAAGCGGATGTTTGGATCTGCGCAAGCCGAGGAGGACGCCAGCGCAATGAACGAGTTGGACCTGTCGCCTGATAGGGCGCGGGTGGCGGCATGCGTATGCCGTTTCCTACGAAATCGGGGCGTGCAACACCGCCAGCAGTCGCGGACAGTCCAGGAAATCCTGGGGATGAGCTATTCGCACTCGCACCGGCTTGTCAAGGGCACGGTGGACTGGACGCTGCCGCAGCTCATGCAGATTGCGCGGTACTACGACTTGACGCTGGCAGAGGTAATCGCACCGTTGCTTGGTAAACCAGA
This sequence comes from Azohydromonas lata NBRC 102462, assembly GCF_001571085.1. GTDB lineage: Bacteria > Pseudomonadota > Gammaproteobacteria > Burkholderiales > Burkholderiaceae_C > Azohydromonas > Azohydromonas lata. Next base: position 28,606 of record NZ_BCTC01000016.1, on the reverse strand, counting down.
GTCGTTATGAGTTGCTGCGACAATCTCATACATTTTTCGAGTCAGAAAATTTAATCGCGTTTTTGATCCCTTGGCGGCAGCCCAGCTGCTCGGGTTTGCCCCTGATGGAAGTTACGAACGAAAGCTGATCCCGATACGCTACAACCGAAGCTAGCGGCCACACCGCCTAGTTGCTGCGTGTTCATGTCGGATGGCCCGCGCATGCCCTTGGATACCGAGCTGCCACTCAACAGCAGCGCGGAACGGTGATGATGCGCGGTGATGCAGGTGGCCAATCTCCTCGGAGTGTCGGTACAGCACATCGACATGCGAACGCCGTCGGCCGTTTTTCAAACTGAGACATGCCGGTGATCCAGATATGGATGCTTGTACGGGTCCAGCCAGGATTAGGCCCTCTCCCCTAACGGTGCTGTACGAGACTGCACCGCCTCCGTAGAACGAGAGCGTCAACACGCTGTACTGAGAGTGCGAACAGCACGAAACAGGACTTCTAGCATCCCCGCTGATTGGTGACGGACTCGCGGCAGCAGTTGAGAGTTCGGTAGCCAGTAGGCATAGCTTCTCAGCGTACGTATGATGTGCGTATATGAAGCGCACAAATTTCTTCCTGCCCGAACCGGCCAGGAGAGAGCTTCAGGAACTGTCCCAGGTGACTGGGTTGTCAGTGTCCGAGCACCTGCGGCGGGCAATTGATGAGTACCTGAGCCGTCACAAGCAGACCAAGCCCGTGCCTGCGAGCGCGCAACCGTCTCCGGAGAGTAAGCCTTGAAGACCCTTGTATTCACGAATCAAAAGGGCGGCGTCGGCAAGTCGGCCTTGTGCTGCCTCATGGCTCACCACTTGGTCCGCCTCGGGTTGCGCGTGCTGGTACTCGATGTGGATCACCAAGGCAACACCACGCGTGCCCTCGTTAAGTCGGGCAAGCCTTTGCAGTCGGCGACTACCGCCGATCAGGTGTTCACCGATCCGGCAGCGACCGTCGAAGCGGAGAAGTTCGTGCTGGTGCCCAGCGACTACGACGGTTTGCTCGAACTGCTGGACTACCCTGTTGATGAGCGAAACATCCTGGCCACGAACATGCGTCGGTTCCTGCGAGCCAGCGCAGCCGACAAGTTCGACGTCTGCCTGGTGGACACTGGCCCGAATCCGGACATCCGCGTACTGTCAGCCCTGGTGTCTGCAGACTTCGTTCTGGCGCCTATCGACCTCGGCCAGGAAGCGATCGATGGTATTGGCAAGCTGATCAATGCCCCGGAGGTTGGTATCGCAACGGTCATGGGATCCGGCCTGAATCCGTCGTTGAAGTTCCTGGGAATGCTGCCAACCCGGGTCAAGGCCGTGGCGCTCCACAAGGAGAACATGCGAACGATCTTCTCGTCCAGCCAGTATCGGTCGATGCTTCTGACGCTCGTGGATGATCCCAAGAGCGGTGACGACTTCGCGATGGTGGCAGATCGGACGGTAATTCAACAGTGCCAAGCCAGCGGACAGTTCATCGGCGAGATCCGCGACCAGACTGCAGCGCGTGAAACGTGGCGCGAAGTCAAGCCGGTGCTCGACCGCATCACGCATCTCATGGGAGTGGCGTAATGAGCAGCCGCAGGTTCTCCCTGGATCTGCCCGACGTGGTCGATCTGGGCAAGATGAAGAAGGGTGCTCAGGGCGCCGCCGGTATTCCACTGCAACTGCAACTGGACGCCATCGACGAAGACCCGAACCAACCGCGGACGGAATTCGATACCGAGTCGCTGCAGGAGCTCGCTGACAGCATTCGCGAGCGCGGTGTGCGTCAACCGGTGTCCGTTAAACCGCATCCTGCAACGCCTGGGCGCTACGTCCTGAACTTCGGCGCGCGGCGCCTGCGTGCTTCGCGCATGGCGGGCAAGGCAACCATCCCGGCGTTCGTGGACGAGACTGCGGATGACTTTGATCAGGTCGCGGAGAACGAGCAGCGCCAAGGGCTGACGCCGATGGAGTTGGCTCTGTTCGTGAAGCGCAAGACCAATGATGGCCTGACACCGACCGAGATCGCTCGGCGTCTTGGCAAGAGCAAGAGCATGGTGTCCTACGCCTTGGCATTGGTCGATGCACCGGACTGGATCATGGAGCAGTACCGCAGTGGCAAGTGTCGCGGGCTGCGTGAACTTTACGAGCTGCGCAAGCTGCACCAGGAGCAGCCGGACGTTGTGGAACAGCAAGTGGCTGGACACGAGAGCGTCACGCGCGGCACGGTGGAGTCGCTGAAAGGCATTCTGGCGAACCAAGGCAGCGAGTTTGACGGTCAAACTCTGCTGAGCAAGCAGGACCCAGCTGCACCGTCTTCAGAACGGTTTGACGGTCAAACTCCGTCCTCGGGACAAGAGCCGGCCGCACCGTCCCCGGATCAGTTTGACGGTCAAACAGCTGTCGGTGAGGCGGCGAAGGCGTCTGCGTCGCCGTCCACGACTCCAGAAAATCTATTGGAGAAGCGCCTGAAGATCGCCGGCAAGCCTGTAGTGTTTCGCGCCGATGGCAAGCACACGCTGCTGCAGATCGACGCCACCCTCCTCCCGCCAGAGAAATGGATTGAAGTGGAGAAGGCGCTGCGGAAGGTGCTTGGTTGACTGGAGGCGCAGGCCTTGGACTGGCTCCTCTGCGCGGCCTTCCCTGCCGCACGCAGCATCCGCCGTCGCAGGAATTTGTCAGAGGTAGCAGCTCGTTGAGAAGGGTCACCAACTCGGTGCCGGTCCCGGCTGCTGCGCTTCTTGTCCACGTGCCCGCTCCTGCTGTCTTGCCTGTTCGAGTGCCGCCATGTGCTGCACCATTGGCGTTCCAGCCAGGAACTCCTTGACGTCGCGGGCCAGCTTCTGATCCGCTGTATCAAGCGACTCTGCCAACGCGTTGTGAAGGTGTCCCCAGGCCTGCAGCGTGTACTCCATTGAGGACTCCTGCACCGTTACCGTGCCGTGGGTTGTCCGCTCTTTGAGAAGACGCCCGTCTTCCCGCGCTTTCACCCGCCACAGTAGATCCTCATTCCGAACCACGCCCCGCACCAAGCGCCCCGTTGCATCGGCCTCGATGCCGTGTTGGCGCAGTGCTCGCGCAAAGCCCTCGCGCCAGCGGTGAAGGTCCGGCTTGCGGGTCGGCAGCCGTTTGAAGTGCCGCCCTTCCATCTTCACAACCAGATGGACATGCGGATTCTTCTGGTGCCCGTGAAAAACCCAGGCGTGCTCGTAGTCCGGGAACTCCTCTGCCCCGAACTCCTTAGCCGCGGCAATCACGGCCTCGGCCGGCGTGCCGGCAGGCATGCCCAGACTGATGTGCAGCGCCTCCTTGCGATTGCTGATCTCCGGGATGAGCGAGCCCGAAAACTTCCAGTCCTCGGCCAGTTCACGTACCGCCGGCTTCCCGGTATGGGGTTTCCCGCTGTCGTCAGTGAGCGGCAGCCGGCCGTTCTTCGTGATGTAGTCAAGATGCGAGCGCAGCCGAATCATTCCGCGGCTGCCGCCGGTGATCTTCACCATGACCTGCGGCACACGGTACACCGTGGCCTCGATGCGCTTGCGGATCGCCTTGGGCGTTGGCCGACCGAACCGCACTGGCTTCGCTTCCTCGCCAGCTCGGCCTCGCTTCGCACCGGGGTAGAAAAGTCGCGTGCCCCACTCAAGCAGCACGCCGTCGATTCGGGGTTGGCCCATCTGATCTCTCCCGCTGTGCGGCGCTCCGGCGCGTGACCGACAGCTCCGCGATGACGCTGGCGGTGAGTTCGACATGAGCCCTGGCCAGCTCTGCCACCCTGAGGATGAGAGCGTGGTCGGCACCCGTCATCTGGCCCGGGGACTCGTTGAGCGTGCGGGCAATCTGATTCAGGTTGCGGCCGATGGCCAGCAGTTGGCGGTTCGACTCGGCCAGCGCCTGCAGGGCCGGCACGCCTACGGCGCCGGCGGCAGTCGGATTCATCGCCAGCCGCCCAACGTACTCGGACTGTGAGAGGCCGGCAGTCTTGGCCGAGGCCTTGATTGCTGCAGCTTCCTCTGGCGTGAGGCGCGCGAAGAACTTGACCAGATTGCCGTTGCGCGCCGGTCGCTTGGGCGAAGGGCGCTCAGGGGCTGGTCCTGCGCCGAGTGCTTCCACGGCTTGAGCCATCAGTTCACGCGCCCATGTCGTCGGGGGCTTGCCGGCCTGCGCCGCGCATGAAGCGATCAGCGGCTTGAGCGGGCCGACATCGACGACCAGAAGCTGACGGGGGCTGGGCATGGACTACTAGCGGAGCAACGTGTAATACAGAGAAGGCACTGCCCATATCCTGCAATCCGATTGTTTGGGCTACTAGTGCGTTTACTGAGCCTTACGTAGCAGGGTAGGCCTGGAAGTACTGGGCTGGCCCCAGCAATAGTCAACACAAAAAAAGCCGCTCGAAGGCGGCCGTGTAGCGTAGGCGGATTGGTTACCCGCCGCCCGCTTCAAACATCAAGCTCGTGGTGTGCGTTGCGCAGTGAAAGCGCGTCACAGGCGCCTTGCGAGCAACGTCCTTCCATCTCGGGCGACAGCAGGGTGAAGATGGCAGGCATCTCTGAATGCGGGTTACAGCGCCCAAGCCACTCTGCGATCCAGTTGGCCTCCTGGAGGTAGACGCAGGCTAGTTCTCCGTCGATTGGGTGCAGTACCTTGCCCATGGCTTCACAGCAAACAGCAGCCAAAGCGTCGCTGCCAAAGTAGTGCATGTTTCGCATAGTGGACGTCCTCAGCTTTAGGCGATAACGGGCGTATTCATGTCGGCTTCCTGTGGTTGCCCGAACCGGCACCAGGGGCGTGATCGGCCTGCCCCTGGCGCCTAGTGGCAGGTTCAGGCAGCGCTCAGATACCAGGTTAGGAACCGAATACGGTCCTCCACGCGCTTACCGGCTTCGTATGCCGCATCGCCTGCGGCGTACTCATACGCCGGGTCGTACTGCGGCAGCAGCAAGTCCAGTTCGTCCATCGCTGCCTTCCTCTCGGCCTCGGTCAAGACGCGGTGGACAGCAGGCGCGGGGCGCTGCGCCACGGCCTTGTTCAGGCCACGCTGGGCCTTGAACTCCTCGATGAAGACGGAGAACTGCGCATAGAACTGGCTCATGGTTTCTCACTTACCCCTCTTGCCGGGGGGTGCCGGTGCAGCGGTGCTGCAATGTCTTAACTATAGTCTTTAGGACTATATATTCAAGCACCGATGCGTATCGGTATGTAGTTGCCAAGTAAACTTTTTCTGGTCAGCCAGAATGCCGCTTTGTGCTGGAACCCGATGCAACCCGCAGCTCCTGCCATGCAACCACCCTCGCGTCCCAAGATCGACACGTCACGCCTGGACCGAGCACGCCCTGTTGTGGCTCTCACGGATCAGTGGTGCATCTACACCCGGCCGATTCCTGGCCATGAGATGCTGGGCACCGTGAGCATGGCTGCGCGGGGTGAAACCCACACCTTCGCGCTGGCGCGGCGTGAGCGTGACGGCGTGCTGTGTGCTGCAACTGATGGCGTTGCAACGCCGCTGAACCGACAAGACAAGGCACAGAAGGCGCTGGCCGCGGCTCAAGGCGCTACCGGTGACACTCCGGTTGGATAGCCTCGTGATCTGGATTTGATGCCGTAGTCTTATGGACTATATTTGCAGCATCAAACTGAGCCACAGAGGCCCCCATGCCATTGCCAGAACCCACTGCTGAGAACGTCGTGGCTTACCGCAAGAGCGCAGGCCTGTCCCAGTCCGAACTGTGCCGGCTACTCGGGGTCAAGAGCGTGCGCTGGCTGAGCAAGGTCGAGACGGCCTACGAGGGCGCGCAGATGTCGCAGCCGCTATTCGAGTTGATGCTGTTCAAGACCAACCAGCATCCCGACTTTGAGTGCGTTCCTCGGCAGACCACGCCGTGACGAAAGGGCGGGGCAGGGCGGGGCGGCGCTGATGGCTGACTACTCGCCGCGGCGCACGGTGGCCGGCAGTTCGTCCCAGCTCTCGACGTTGACAGCAATGGGCGGCAGCCAGCGCAGGCCAAAGCGCCGCTGGCCTTCGAGCGGTCCGCTCCAGAAGCCGTGCCAGTGCGCGCGTCGGATGTGGGGCTTCTGGCCGGGGTGGGTGCCGTCGCCGGGACCGCGCGTCTGCTGGGCTTGTTAGGCGCGGCGCAGGGCCGCCCCCAGCCTCACGCCCACGTCCCAGGCGGTCGGCTTCTCAGCCTGGAACAGGCGCGGGCCGCGCTTGGTCTTCTTCGGCTGTGGGTTGGCCGGGCGGCGAGTGCCGTCACCAATCTCGGCCGCCTGGCTGCACAGGTACAGCAGCAGCGACACCAGCGGCTCGACCACGGTCCGGACACCAGCGCCAGCCGCTGCGGATGCCGCCCGCGCGGCTTCGGTGCCGGTGGCTGCCAGCGTGCGTGCAATGGACTCCGACAGCGGCCAGGGTCCGAGCGGCAGCCCCAGCGGGTCCAACGCGCCATCGGCATCGAGCAGCAGCCGCAGCTCGGCCGCGCCGGTGTCGAGGGCGAAGTCCAGGTGTGCGAAGAAGCCGTGCAGCGTCTCGCCCCCGTACAGCAGCCCTGGCGTCTCGACGTACACGGCCCATTCGGGCAGCCGGAACAGGATTTCGTGAGGCAGGTCACCCGTTACCGGCGTGTCTGCGATGGCCTCGAACACGGCCGGGTCGAAGCGGTAGATGCCCTGCATCATCCGCCACGCCGACAGGGCCGCGAGCCGGTACAGGTCGAGCGCCTGCTGCTGCGACAGCTTCACATCGCGTCCGTCGGTCACGACGGGGTACATGGCCGGCAGCGGCAGGAAGCACCAGTCCGGCCAGTCGGGCAGGGCGCTTCCCTTGTCGGTGCGGAACTCGTCGCACACCTTCCAGGCGTGCGGGTAGCGCCGCCCCAGAGCGGTCACGATCTCGCGCGGGCGGCAGGTGCGGGCGTCGATGGCGTTGGCGGGTATGGAGTGAGCTTGATGTCCTGTGCCGGGCGAGCAGTCACCGGCATTGCGACTTCAATCTGGCCAGGTGCGCTAGCACTTGTTTACGCCCACCACTGTCAGACACGATGCCGAGGCATTCCTGAGCCAGGGGCACCGCCTCACGCTGCCTGCGCCAGCGCAAGCCGGATCTCGACGGCGTCGAACGGCACGAAGACCTTGTCGTCGCTGTCGCGCTCCATCAGGCCCAACTCGACCAGGCGCGCCACGTCCGAATGCACGTTCGAATAGTTGCGCTCGGCTGCCTTGGCCAAGGCGTAGACGGTGGACGCTCCCGTGCCGCGCAGCACGTTGAGCAACTCCAGCCGCGCCGGCGTCAGCTCCGAGAACAGCAGCCGCGCGGTCTCGAACGACAGGTGAAAGTCCGTCTCCTGGCCGCGGCGGGACTGTTCGAGCTGACGCGCCGCCGCACTGAAGATGGAGTTCCTGGGTGCTACCTCAATGATTGCCTTCATGATGGCCTCCAGTTGCGCACGTCGCGCTCGAAATCGGCCAGCAGCTGCTCCACCGTGGTGAAGCGGTAAGCCTCTTCCCGCTCGCCCAGGTGACGATGGTCGCCCTTGCCGCGCTCGTTGTCGTAGCGCACGCGGCACACCCCTGCGGCGCCGAAGTAAAGCCGGTACTTGAAGGTGTGCTGGCTGCACCTCTCGCAGCCGGTTCGTCCAAGCTCTCCACGTTGTCCGCGATGTGCGCCAGCGAAACCGTCACATGCCTTTTTCACCGGCTCTGTTCAGCTTGGCAGGCCAGACAAGGGGCAGTGAGTTGCTGGGCTTTCGATCTCGCCAAGCCCGTACCTCGCGATGAGCAAGGCGGCATCATTGCGGCATGTACAAGACCGACAACGACCTGCCCAAGGGTTGGGTGAAGCCCGTTGCCAAACCGACACCCGAAACCCTCCGGGCTCGCATTGCTGAGTTGCGCACCGAGCTGGCCGAGGCCGAAGGCCAACTGCGCGAGATGGAAGAGGGCGCCCGACTGGAGGCGCTGGTGAAGGTGCGCAATCTCATGCGGGCATTCGAGCTGACGCCGGCGGATCTTGGGCTGGTGCCAGCTCCGAAGCGCCGGGGGCGGCTCCGCAAGAACTCCGGCTGAAGAACGTCATGGCGCCGCCTCGAAAAGGTGGCGTGCTGAGTTCCCGGGATCAGCTCGCACCGGCACGCCGTCGTCCATTTCTTCAAAGCCTGTGCCCGCAGCCCGGACGGTGTGGTGCCGCGCGCATGGGCCGCGCTGGCGCGCCCCGCGCCGCGTCGTCCTCGCCACCGCGCTGCGCGGACCTCCGGTCCGCCCTGGAGCGCCAGCGCCTTTGCCCCGAAGCACGCCTGGCGTCAGAGAACGCTGATGCCCAGGCTCGAAACCAGGTCGAGGACTTCTCGCCGCAGCGCCGGTGATGAGCCGATACAGGTGTCCTCGACCACGGTGAACGGCGGCCTGGGCATCCGCTGTTCGACGAGCATCAGGCAGCGAGCCGAGTCGTTGCGGCGAGACGTGTAGCCGATGGCCGCGGCGCCGGGCCGCTGGATCAGGGCAGCCTCGGCCCATGGCCGGGTCAGGCCATAGTCCGCGGGGAGGCTGTCGATCAACTGGGCGCGGGTGAGGCCCAGGGCCGGCAGATCATGGCTGTGCAAGCTCACGTACTCGAACGGATCGGACAGCTGGATCCTGGCCAGGTACGACACGTCCAGCGCCGTCTTGTCGAAGAAGGCTGCGACCCCGAGAGGGATGTCGTGCAGCACGGATTCCAGGTACGCCCCCTCGCGGCTGCTGGCCACGTAGTAGGTGTGGGCCCAGCTGCCGTCGGCAAGCCTGATGGGGGCGAACCGCGTGCTTCCCCAGCCCTGGTTGAAGCTCAGCGCCGTGTTGGCCGCGTAGGGCGCCCTCTTGCTGTAGACGTGGTACCAGAAAGGCGCGTCCTCGCGCGTGAGTTGCCGCACGACGAACCGCTCGTCCACGCCCGGGGCGCGAGGGGGCGTGTACGTCATGCCACATAGCTCGAACTGCGCAGGCCGGCAGCTCGAACGACCGCCTCCTCGTCGTCCAGGAAATCCTTCGGCGCTTGCGGACGGTGCTCGGGATCGTCCTTGCGCACCAGCCAGCCGTTGGGGAAATGGAACCAGGCCACGAGCGTCCAGGGGTCCGCCACGGGTCCGAAGGCCTGGAGGATGGAGCGGATGACGGGCAGCGGCTGCATGGCGGCATCGAACTGGTAGGCGGGGTACAGGTCCATGCCGCGCGGGCTCGCGACCGAGAAGATCCGGCCGCGGCGCTTCCAGTCAGCCACCGCCCGGGCATGGCCGTCATTGGCCGCCTGGATCTCGGCGGCCGTGAACCACGGCGTCTGCTGCGTGAGCAGCTTGATGGTCTTGTTGCGCTCGATGCGCTCGCGCACCAGGTCGGCGGACGGCGTGGCCACGCCCACCAGCAACTGCGCCAGCCGATCCGCATCGGCCACGAGCTTGGGGCCGAGCACCTGCGCAGCCTTGCTCAGCGCCTCCTGGAGCGAGCTCAGGAGGTCCGGCGTCACCTCCTGGGGCAGGTCGATCATCGCCGGCTGCTCCTTGTTCGGAAGCGACAGTGCCTTGATGAAGTCCTCCGAGACCAGAGCCATGCGCATCACAACCCCCTTGATCGCCACATATGCCGCATCTTAACAACGTACGGCATTTGTGGCATACCTTGCTGTGACGTCTCTACGGCGGGGACCAGCAGCACTTGCAGGGGAGGGGGCTGACAGGTCGCGCAGCCCGGACCGACTTGTCGCACCCGGTAGATCGTTGGCCCGCTGCACCGGCCGCGAGGTTTCGGCCCTGCTGCCACGCTGGCCTGTGGACCGGTATGACCTACGGTGCGATTCCCGGTCGTGCGCGGCAGGGCTGGATTGCTGCGGCACGCTCACTTGGGCGTGCGCCGCGACCAGAGCGCGCGTCTGGTCGGGGCTGCAAGTCCTTGTCGCCACAGGCAGCTGGCGCCAAGCCTGCTTAGGGATGGAAATCAACCGCCAAAAACCGCCCTCAGATTAGCGCCCTTATCCGTGGACAAAAAAGCTTGGGCTGGCGCCTGAACGCGTCTTACACGCTTGGCTGTGGCGGGGTAGGCGACGCCCACACGGCCCCCGCGAACCACGACCTGCCGTACCCAAAGGTAAGAGACCTACTGCAACCCTGCTACAAAGGCTCTCGCACCGGTTGCTGCGAAGATGGACGCCGTAGTCGTTGGGCTGACTGCGTTTCATCGATCGGCCTTTTTCAAAGCCCCCGGGTCCGCAAGGCTCGGGGCTTTTTTTGCGCCGGCGGCGTGCACGGTTGAGGACAACGGCCCTGCAGGTCAAGGAGACGGGAGCGCCTTTGCCACGTCCGAGCACTGACGCGGCATGGTCGGGCGGGTTGGTTCCGGATTTGCTGAAGAGCTGCCATGGGCGAGAGGGGCAACCCCAAAGGATTCGTGCCATGAAAGCCATCAGACGGAACGAACGAGAGATATGGAGCGAAGGCTTCGCTCATGGTCAAGCGCTTTCGGAAGTAGCTGGAGTCTGCCTATACCCGCACGGCTCGGTCGAAGCCGATGCCTGGCTGGATGGCTGGTACCAGGGCGCTCTCAAGACAGACGGCCTCAGCTACCGGGATGGCCCGGTCACAGAACCTGACACCAATCTGGTCTGGCGCAACGAGTCCTGGCACTAGGCCACCTTGCCTGAGCTGGCTGGCGTTATGGCGCTGCGCATGTTCATTCGCGGCCACTGTCCCTCTTTGCTCGATGGCTTCAGGGCGTGCCCGTCCTCGACACGCTCCTTGAGGACAGGCCCTGCGACGCCGGTAGCCATCAACGCCCTCACCAAGGCCGGGAACCCGGCAAGTTTGTGCTCGTTACACTCGTGCCCGACCTTTGAGGAAGCTGGTTCCGTAGGTCTTCGGTTGTTGTCCCTACGGAGCAGGTGAATGCCGCGCAGGTTCAGTGTGCGTTCCTGGCTGGTTCTCCTGGCGATGTCGGTGCTGCTGCCCACGCTGCTGGCAGCGGTGGCGAGCATCGCGTACTTCTATCGCCAGGAGAGGCAGTCGTTCGAAGAGCGGGTGCTGGAAACAGCCCGGGCCATGTCCATGGTGGTGGACCGCGAGCTCGCACGGCGCGAGGCGATGGTCAAGACGCTGGCCAAGTCGCCCACGCTGGTGCAGGACGATCTGGAGGCCTTCCACCGCTACGCGCGGGAAGTCGCCCCGCAGCCCGACATGGTGGTGGTGCTCAGCGACCTCTCGGGCCAGCAACTGCTCAATACCCGGCGAACCTTCGGCGAGGCACCTTTGCCGCGCACGGTCTTCTCCGAGTTGCGCCGGCAAGCGGACCCGACGGCCACGCTGGTGTCGGACCTGTACTTCGCGCCCTTTGGCCGGCAGTACAGCTTCGCGGTGGAGGTGCCCGTCGTCATCAAGGGGCAGCTGCGCTACTACTTGTCCGTGGGTGGCTATGCCAGCTACCTGCAGCAGTTGCTCAAGGAGCAGCGGTTGCCGGCCAGCTGGATCGGCTCCGTCTTTGACCGCAACGGTTTCATCGTGGCCCGGACCATCAACCCGGAGAAGCTGGTGGGCAAGCAGGCGACGGCCGACATGCTCCAACAGCTCGCGGCCCGCCAGGAGGGCAGCTTCGAAACTGTGAGCGTCGATGGGCGAGCCGTCACGACAGCCTTCAGCAAGGGCAGCAACTATGGCTGGGGCTTTGCGATCGGTGTTCCCCGTGCAGAAGTCGCGTCATGGTCTGCGCAGGCACTGGCATGGTTTGCTTCGGTGGCCGCGTTGCTGGCGGTGGGTGCCGTCATCAGTGCCCTGTGGGTGGGTCGGGCGCTCATGCGGCCTGTCGTGGCGCTCAAGCAGGCCGCCCAGGCGCTGGGACAAGGCAGTGCCGTGGCCTTCAGTCCCACGGGCGTGATCGAGATCGACGAGACCGGTGCCGCCATGTCCGACGCCGCAGCGTCCATCCGTAACGCCCACGCGTTGACGCAGCGCCGCATCAACGAGGCGCTGGAGCAGGCGCAGCAGGCGCACAAGGCCATGGTCCAGGGCCAGCGCCTGGAGGCCGTCGCGCACCTCACCGGTGGCGTGGCCCACGACTTCAACAACCTGCTGATGGTCATCGGCACCAACGCGCACATCCTGCGCCACAAGGGAGTGCCGCCTGCGCTAGAGCCCTGCCTGTCGAGGATCGAGCGCTCGGTGTCGGCCGGCACCAAGCTCACCCGCCAGTTGCTGACCTTCTCGCGCCGCCAGCCGATGCGCCCGGAAATCATCGACCTGCGCGAGCAGCTCGCCGCGCTCACGGAGCTGATGCGCTCGGCCCTGCACAGCCGGATCGAGCTCAAGAGCGAGATCGAGTCGGCACGGCTGCACATCGAGGTTGATCCGAACGAGTTGGAGCTCGCGCTGGTCAACCTGGCGGTCAACGCCCGGGATGCGATGCCCGATGGCGGCGTGCTGCACCTCACCGCAGGCCGCGCGAATGCCAACGAGGTGAGCGGCTCGGATGCCGGCCACGCGGTCCTGGAGGTCCGTGATACCGGGGTCGGCATTGCGCCTGACGTGGTCGACAAGGTGTTCGAGCCGTTCTTCACCACCAAGCCGGTGGGCCACGGCACGGGCCTGGGCCTGAGCCAGGTCTACGGGCTGTGTGCGCAGTCGGGAGGAACCGCCACGATCGAGAGCGAACTGGGCCGCGGGACCACGGTCCGCTTGTACTTCCCCTTGTCCCGCAAGCCGTTGTCGGCCGCCGGACCCCACGGCGATGCGACCGGCATCACGTCCATCGACGCTCGCGTGCTGCTCGTGGAGGACAACGAGGACCTGGCCCAGGCCGCGGCCGACGTCCTGGTGGCCGCGGGCTGCCGGGTGGAGCAGGCCAGGACGGCCGACGATGCCGTGAAGGCGCTGGAGGGCAGGGGGCCCTTTGACGTCGTTCTCAGCGACATCCGCATGCCCGGGTCCATGGACGGCATTGCTCTGGCCCACAGAATCGCCCAGAGCGGCAGCTCGACAGGCGTCATCCTGATGACCGGGTTCACCGAAGAGCTACAGAAGGCCAAGGACCTGGGCTTGCTGGTGCTGCCCAAGCCGTGTCCGGCTGAAGACCTTCTGGCGCGGGTCAAGGCAGTGGCCTCAAAGGCAGCTGGCTCGCGTACCAATAACAACTGATCCCATGCGCTCCATATCACCGCGGGAACTCTCGGCAGCCACGGGGCTGTCGCAGCAGCAGCTTGGCAAGCTTCAGGCGCTGGCAGCGGGCTTCCTGTCGCGGCGCTGGTATGAGTTCACCGGCCAATCGCCCGAAAACGCACTGGGCTTTGGCTGGCTCAATGCCGTCCACCCTGACGACCGCCCGACTGCGGATGCCAGCTTCCGCACCCTCCGGCCCGGCGCGGGGCCTTCGAGCTGGACTACCGTGTACGCAGTGCCGACGGCCGATGGCGCTGGTGCATCGACATGGGCGTGCCGCGCATAGGCGAGGACGGCGCCTTCCTGGGCCATGTCGGCAACGTCATCGACATCACCGAGCGCAAGCTCGCCGAGATCACCAACGCGGACCTGACCCGGGCGCTGCAGGGGGTGGACCAGCGCAAGAACCAGTTCCTCGCCACGCTGGCGCACGAGCTGCGCAACCCGCTCACGCCATTGCGCGCCGGGCTTCACATCGTGCGCACCGCGCCAGGCTCCGAGGCCGCCGGGAAGGTGCTGCAGGTGATGGAGCGCCAGGTCGAACACCTGGTGCGGCTTATCGACGGCCTCATGGACGTCTCGCGCATCGTGCGCCAGCGGCTGGAGCTGCGCCGCAAGCGCCTGGATCTGCGCACCGGCGGCGACGCGGCCGCCGAGGCCCATGCCGGCGTCTTCGAGCCGCGGGGGCAGACGCTGAGCGTGAGCCCCGCGCCACAGCCCTTGTGGGCCGAGGCCGACGACGTGCGTACCGCCCAGGTCGTGAGCAACCTGCTGGTCAACGCATCGAAGTACTCGCCTCCAGGGTCCGAGGTGCGGCTGTCGCTGCAGTGCGCAGCCGGCAGCGCCCTTATCGAGGTCAGGGACGACGGAATCGGCATTGCGCCGCAGCACCTAAAGGCCGTTTTTGACATGTTTGCCTCGCTCGACCAGCAAGGCGGCCGCGTCCAGAGCGGGTTGGGCATCGGGCTGGCGCTCACGTGGCGTCTGGTGGAAATGCACGGTGGCCGCGTCTGGGCCGAAAGCGCGGGGCAGGACCAGGGCTCGAGCTTTTTTATAGATCTGCCGCTGGCGCAGTCGCCGGATGCCGTCCCCGGCCCGGGAGCAAAGGACGGCAGCACGTCGTCGGCACGGCCACGGCGTGTCCTGATCACCGACGCCAACGGCGGTGCAGCGCAGACCCTGGCCGCGGTACTGACCATGGCCGGGCACGAAGTGCGCACCGCCAGCGACGGCGAGGGTGCCCTGCTGGCGGCGGCCTCCTTTCTTCCGGAAGTCGTTGTGCAGGACATCGGCATGCCAGGTCTGAGCGGCTACGACGTCGCGCGCCGCCTGCGCCAGGAGCCGTGGCTGTCCACGGCGTACCTGGTGGCGCTCACCGGGAGGAACAGTAGCGCGCCCTGGAAGCAGGCTTCGATGTCCACGTCACCAAGCCGGCCAGCGCCGAGCACATCGAGCATCTGATTGCGGCGGCGGCGAACCGCAACGTTGCATCCTGAGCACTTCACTCTGCCCGGGTGTCGACCGACGCAGTGCCTGGCAAAGGCGCTGCTGCTGGTCAGCGGTGGCTGGGTGTTTGCTCGGCCCTCGGTAACTGCACCGGCTCACCCTGTCCTTTCCCCGGGGGACTGTCGGCTGGCCCCGGTACTGCAGGATCCAAGGATCCGACACATTGCAGTTCATAAAGGCTTGCCCATGGCTGCGCGCGAGGCAGGCGTTTTCTGGAAAGGCGCACTGCCCGCTGCAGTGGCTGGGACGCCGGGCCAATGGCGACAGTTGCGCTGTGCATCAGCGACACCGTGCGGGCCTCAGGCCCTAGGCCGGCGGCCCTTGTCGCTGGAGATCTTTGGAGTAGCAGCATGCCGGACACCCTGGGTCCCTGCATCGGTAACCGCTTCTCTGGCCGCTACAGGACAGTGTTCAAGCCGCACCTGTGCGAGCGTCTGGCACTGGCGTCCTGCCGCAACACGGCGCTGGGACACCTCACCACTGAACCGGCTGGGCGGCTGTCGTTCGTGCCGAACTACATCCTGGCGCCGCGTGCCCTTGCCGCCTCCCCCGCCACACCGACGCCCGCTTTCCTGCCCGGCACCCGCGTGCGCGTGACGGCCTCGGTGGCGCAGCTGATGCAGCAGGAGCTCTGCCGGCTCGATGCCTGTGAAGCCGAGACCGTGGCCGGCCGCGAGGGCCTGGTCGAGGAACACTCGGTGTGCCGCGAGCTGGGGCTGGTGGCGGTGGTTCTGGACGGCTTGCGCTGGGCGTTCATGCCCCAATACCTGACGCAGTCCGGGCCTGCTGAAGACGGTGCTGTCGAGCGCATCGATACGCTCCGGGTCGGCCGCTAGGGTGATGGGGTGCTTTTTTGTTCCAGGCCACTTGCTGATGGGTCCTGGCCGTCAACCGAGCACTGCGACCGGTGCCATGTCCGGCACGCTGACCGTACAAAGGGGCCGATGTCCGCTGCGTGGGGCCAGTGCCGTTCGGTGTCCGATGGGCGGTGTACCGATCTCCAGCAGTGACTTGGCTGGCACAGGGAAACCGCGCAAGGCAGATGCCTGAAAGCCACGTGCCGCGGTGCCGATCTGGCCAGGCACGGCTGCAAGCGGCCGATGTCAACCGACCTGACCACGCCTTCATTGGTTGGGCGCTTCGCGGCCATACCATTGATGCAATGACCAAGCCCAAAGCGACGATCTCGGTACACGGGTCCGGCGTGGCGCCACCCGCAATGCTGGCACCCACCATGCGCGAGCTGCTCAGCGACGGGCACGACGAGCTCTTCCGACGCTTCATGGACAGCGTCCACGACTACGCCATGTTCCTGCTGACGCCCGAAGGGTTGGTCGCCTCCTGGAACGCGGGCGCCGAGCGCATCAAGGGCTACCGCACCGACAAGATCATCGGCCGGCATTTTTCCGTCTTCTACCCGCAGGAGGCGCTTGACCGTGACGTGCCCGCGCAGGCGCTTCGCACGGCCGTGCAGCAAGGGCAGTGGCGGGACGAGGGCTGGCGGCTGCGCAAGGACGGCAGCCGCTTCTGGGCCAGCGTGCTGATCTCCCCGCTGCTGGGCCCCAACGGCGAGGTGCTGGGCTTTTCCAAGGTCACGCGCGACATGACGCAAAGGCGCGAGAGCGAACAGCGCCTGGTGGAGAGCGAGCGCAACCTGCGGCTGCTGGTGGAGACGGTCCAGGACTACGCCATCTTCTCGCTGGACTGCCACGGCGTCATCACCAGCTGGAACCGCGGCGCACAGCGCATCAAGGGCTATACGGCCCAGGAGGCTGTCGGCAGGCATTTTTCGATGTTCTACGAGCCGCCGGATGTGGCGCGCGGCTGGCCGCAGGAGGAACTGGTGCGCGCCACGGAGCTGGGCCGGTTCGAGGATGAGGGCTGGCGAGTGCGCAAGGATGGCAGTCGATTCTGGGCCAACGTCGTCATCACCGCCATCAAGGACGAGCACGGCCGGCTGCTGGGCTTCTCGAAGGTCACCCGCGACCTGACCGAGCGGCGCCGCCACGAGGAGCAGCTGCGCGAGCGCGAGGAGAGCCTGCGCCTGCTGGTCGAGGGAGTCCGGGACCATGCCATGTTCCTGCTCGATGGCCAGGGGCGGATCAAGGCATGGAACGCGGGAGGCGAGCGCCTGCTGGGCTATGACAGCTCCCAGGTCCTGGAGCGCGACGTCTCGATGTTCTACCCCCAGGAGGATCGACTGTCTGGCAAGCCCGAGGCCGAGCTCGCATCGGCCCGGAGCGCTGGGTACCTGATGGTCGAGGGCTGGCGCCAGCGCGCGGATGGCACCACGTTCTGGGCCGAGGTCACGACGACCCGCCTGGACGGCGATGGTGACAAGCCGCGAGGATTCATCCGCATTGTCCGCGACTTGACCGAGCGTCGCCGCGCCGAGGCGCTGGAGATGGAGGGACGGCGCTTGAGCGAGTTCATTGCCGTGCTCTCGCACGAGCTGCGCAACCCTCTGGCGCCGATTCGCAACGCGGTGGCGATCTTGGACCGGTTCACCAGCGAGCCGCAGGCCCGCTGGTGCCTGGACCTGCTGGGGCGACAGATCGCTCACATGAGCCGCCTCGTGGATGACTTGCTCGACGTCAGCCGCATCACCAGCGGCAAGATCCGCCTGGAACCCGTTTCGCTGGAGCTCAACACGCTGGTGCGCATGGCCGTCGACGCGGCCAGCGCGATGGTCAAGCAGCGTGGACACGCACTGACCGTACGGCTGGCGCCAGTGCCGATCCAGATCATGGGCGACACCACGCGGCTGACGCAGGTCGTGGCCAACTTGCTCACCAATGCCGCCAAGTACACGCCGCCGCCAGGGCGCATCGACGTCAGCGTCAGCAACGATGCAGACATCGCCACGCTGCAGGTGTGCGACAACGGCATCGGCATGAGCGAATCCCTGCTGCAGCGGGCTTTCAAGCCTTTCGTGCAGGGTGTGCGCGCGCTTGACCGGGCCGAAGGCGGCCTGGGTGTGGGCTTGGCGCTGGTCAAGAGCATCGTCGAGCTCCATGGAGGCAGCGTCAGCGCAGCGAGCCCCGGCATTGGCAAGGGGTCCACCATCACGATCACCTTGCCAGTTCAAAAGCAAACAGCCACACCAGCTGCAATCGCTACGCAAACCATCGTGCCAAGCCTGCAGCGCGTGCTGGTCGTTGACGACCAGCACGATGCCGCTGAAAGCATGGCCATGCTGCTGCGCATGTCAGGCCACGACGTGCAGGTCGCACAAGACGGACCCATGGCGCTTGGCATGGCGGCGGCTTTGCGGCCCGATTTCGTCTTGCTCGACATCGCACTTCGCGCAATGGATGGCTATGAGCTGGCACGCCGCATCCGGGAGTTGCCGGAGCTCGGCGCTGTGCGACTCATTGCCGTAACCGGGCACGGCCAGGAGGCGGACCGCCAGGCGGCCGCGGCCGCAGGCTTCCACGGGTTCATCACCAAACCGGTCGATCCGGAGGAACTGGCATGCCTGTTGACTTCACGGCCCGCTGAACCGTCTGGCGGCTGATGCAGGGCACCTGGGCCAGCAAGCCGGCGACAGCAGAGCGCATCTCCCGAGCCAAGGCTGGGACACGGCTCTCGATACTGTCCACCGCCGCCACCGAAATTGCGGCTTCTCGGTGACGGCGGTGGGCTGCCTCCAGCGGCGTCTTGCGCGAGGGCATTCGCGCTGCGCTCTTCCCCTTGCCCCTCAGGCCTGCGCAATGTGCGCCGCCCCACCGACCATTGCAAGAACACCGGGGGAAATCACCTATCGGGTCGTCTGCTGCAGCCGCTGCCATTGGACGAGTTCACCAGGGCGACGGCCCCGTCAGTGCACCATCAAGCGGCGCAGGGTCGGCACGGGAGCTTCAGCGTTCTGCTGTACACCAGCATGGCTTGTGAGGATGGATAGCACCCGGCCCTGTGGTCACTACCGCTGGCGGAATGTCTCGTACTTCAGCCACCAAGCGCGCCACAGGCGCTGTCTTGCGGGCCTTGGCTCGCTGCCAATCAAGCCTTGCGGATGGCTCCGGTAGGGCAGCCCCTCTCGCTTGAGCATGCCCTGCGTCCAGCCGTCCTCCCAGGCATCGGCCAGAAGCGAGTGATAGGGAAACGGACAGCGGCAGCTCTGTAGCTGTTGGCCGGCTTCGAATCCCGCGCGCCAGATCGCCTCTGTCGCATCTTCCATGGCGTAGCCCCTTTGCCCGAGGGCGGGCAAACCCCGGGCCTGCCGGGAAATCGGAACCGTTCCCTGGCTGCTGCAGAAGCGCCACCGATGGCGTGGCGAGGCAGTCACGGCGGCAGGGCTCGCGTGCCCGGACCACTGCCGTGCAGCAACCGCCTCGCCGAACCGGGCTCCAGGCCGGCTCCGGGCCTCACACGGGATGTTCCCGGGAGTCCGCCGGCTTTTGGCTTGCCCAGCGGCCGGGCATGGATGAATTGACCCAATTGCATGCGCAGCGCCAGCGGCTGCAAGGTGAGCTCGCCGCCATCGAGCAAACGATTCGGGAGCCCCTGCCTGGTGTGGGCGAAGCACAGTTCAAGCAGATGACGGCCACCCTGAAGAGCCACTTCGCGCGGCTCCGTGTGGTGGAGACCAAGCCGGGCGAGATCCAGGAGAGTGCTCCATGACGAAGGCCGGGAAAGAATCCGACGCGCTCTGGCACGAAGGCTTCGAGGCAGGCCAGATCCTCAACGGTCTCAACCCGTACCCGGATGGCTCCAGGGATGCCGACGCGTGGGATGCGGGCTGGGCCGAAGGCGTGCTCAAACGCATTGGCGAGGACTACGCCGACGACCCTGCGCCGAGCGGGTGGCACAAGTTGCTGCAGCGACTGGCGGGGCATTAGGCATCAGAACCGGTTGACCTGCGTGCTGGGTCCACCCCGGGCTTCGTGCAGCCTCAAGTTACTGCCCTACGCGGATCGGACAACTTGCTGTTCACCGTCCTGAGCTGCCGCAGCAGCACCTCCACACGCTCCAGCAGGTCAACAGGTGCGGCGCCATTGCGTTGCCAGCAGCCCTGAATGGCGAGCTCCAACGTCAGGAGTTGGCTCTCCAGGGCGTCACGCTCCACCCGCAACTCGTCATGCTGCTCCATGTTCGAAGATTCTGGCCGTCAGAGGCGTCAGAGCCCAGCCGGGATGAGCGCCAAGGGCCCCCGGGCAGAACCGTGTCGGTTGGCAGCGCGGCCAGCAGCGGATGGAACCCGAGCCATCGCCGCCTCGTAACGTCCTGACTTTGAGGCCGCAACCAGGCGCGGCATGTCCGAGTCCTGGGAAGGCTTGCCCAGCTAGCCGTACCCGTTCCAGGAACAGCTCTCGTCCATGCCACGACGCAACACCGGTAATCACCGGCGCGCGCGCTGGCGGCATCACTGCCGGTGGATCTGACCTGTTATGCCGGTGCTGTTATGCCGGTGCCTGCTCGAGCCGCCACGGTGAGGCGCCATCGAGCCGCCGGTTGACGCGAGGGTCGCATGACAACTCAACGACTTGGTGCTCGGACAGTGGCACAGGGATTTCTCAGCCGGACGCCGGAAGGCGCCTCCATCCGACGTCCACGCCAGCACCACGGAACACGGCCCCGGCAAGCGCTGCGCTGCCGGCAGAAAACGGCCCGCGCGAAGGCGGGCCGGAAACGGGACGGAAAAAGGAGGGAGGAGGGGAGGGAGCTGTCCGTCCCGGGAGTCCGGAGGAGCACAACCACTGACTCACCGCCACAAGGGTGGCGCAATGCCGTGTTTGAGCACACCCTGGTCAGCGCGCAAGACGCTTCCGGCTTATCCCAGCCAGGCCCGGGTTTCTCCTTGGTCCTCATCAGCGAGCGCCACCAGCAACGGCACAGCGAAACCGGGTCATCCTCCCGCACAGATGATCCTGGAAAGGCAGCAGCCGCCCTGGGCGTCGTCTTCACCAGAAGCCGTCACTTGGTGCGTAGCTGACTGGTGAAAGCGGTGCTTGCTTGGCGGCTGCATTGCCATCGGCGGCACCGCCATGGAAAGACTGCATCCATGGGGCCACGAAGGGCGAGCCCCTTGCTTGCCACACAAAACTCCAGTGCGCCTGCTCGGCTATGGCAAGGACCTCCATGGATGACGAAGACAAGGAAGATCTCGCGGCAGGGATCGACTCGCTGCGCGCCAGCATTGCCGGCCTCACCGTGGCCATCGGCGCGCTCATCCAGACGCACCCCAGGCACGCTCAAATGCAGCTCGCCATGACGGCCTTGCTGGAGCAGCAGCTCGGCTCGGGCGCGTTGTCGGCTGTGCTCAACGAGCGGCAGCGGGAGCAGGTGCGGGATCTGGTGGAGTGGCTGGGCTCGATTCGCGCGCAGAAGTCTTGATTGCTCGGGATCAACCTCCCGGTGCCAGCCACAAGGCTGTGTCGCCGTGAGTGGCTCGATCGGGTCGAGTAGCACCAGTGGGTGTCCACTGACTTCAGCTCCGTCATGGCGGCGGCAATCCCAGCGGCAAGGTCACGCCGAAAGTACTGTCCTTGCCGAGTTCGCTTCGCAGCTCCAGTTGCCCGCTCATCATGTCCACCAACCGCCTTGCGATGGACGAACCCAGCCCGGTGCCGCCAAAGCGGCGCACGGTGTAGCTCTCGGCCTGAGTGAACGGTTCAAAGAAGCGCGATTGGGCCTCGAGCTCGATGCCAATGCCAGTGTTTCGATCGCCCAGCGCTGGGCTCGGAGCCAGTCCGTCAACATGGTCAAGAACGACAGCGCAGGACCGCCGACTGCGGCGGCCCGGCGGGCGTTGGGCACCACTGCATGACGGCTGCGCAGCAGGCATGCATCACGGCCCGCTTGTGCCAGGAGCCGCGGACGGCAGAAAGTGTTCCAGGAGCGCCGTCAGCTGCGCCATGTCGAACGGCTTGACCAGCACGTCGTCCATGCCGGCTGCCTTGCAGCGATGGCGGTCTTCGGCCAGCGCACTGGCCGTGAGCGCGACGATGGGCGTGCGCGGCAATCCCCGCTCGGCTTCCAACGCGCGGATGCGCACAGTCGCTTCCAGACCGTCCATGACAGGCATGTGCATGTCCATCAGGACGATATCCGGGGCACCCTGCGCATAGGCCTTGAAGGCTGCATCGCCGTCCGGGGCAGGATGTACCTGCAGCCCAAGCTGCTCCAGCATCATGCACGCCAGTTGCATGTTGACCTCGTTGTCTTCGGCCACGAGGACGGCCTTGCCTGCCAGCGCGGCCGCCGACGTACCAGGAGTTGGCGGTGCATGCGCCACAGCTGGCGCTGCCAGGGCGGCCGATGGCAGCGTCAGCAGCACCCAGAATTCCGCGCCCTGTCCAGGTTCGCTGTTCACGCCCACCTCGCCGCCATGCAGCTGCGCCAGGTGCCTGACGATGGACAGGCCCAGTCCCGAGCCGCCGAAGCGCCGCGTGGTGGAACCATCAGCCTGGATGAACGGTTCGAAGATCCGCGCCTGTTGCTCGGCGCTGAGCCCGATGCCGCTGTCGCGCACCACAAAGCGCCAGTGCTCGCCTGCCTCGTGCACCAGGCGCAGATCTACGCCGCCTGTGGACGTGAACTTCACGGCGTTGGACAGCAAGTTGTTGAGGATCTGGGCCAGCCGCAGTGGATCGCCCAGCACGGGCGCAGGTGCTTGCTGCGGCAGATGCAGCCGCAGCGCCAGGCCCTTGTGCGCCGCGGCGGGCTGGAACAGCGCGACGGCCTCCGCAGCGATGGCGGCCAAGTCCACGGGCACCTGTTCGAGCTTGAGCTGACCGGCCTCGATGCGCGAGAAATCCAGGATGTCGTCGATCAGGCCCAGCAGCAGCCGACCCGAATGCACGATCAACTGGGCCTGCTGGCGCTGCCCTGCCGGCAGCCGCGCCTCGGCCAGCGTCCGGGCCATGCCCAGCATCCCGTGCAAGGGTGTGCGGATCTCGTGGCTCATGTTGGCCAGGAAACTGCTCTTGGCGCGGCTGGCCGCCTCGGCGTCCTGTGTGCGTTGCCTGAGCGCCTCTTCAAGCCGCTTGCGCTCGGTGAGGTTCACGGCCACGTACACCAAGCCGTGCATGGTGGCGTCGCCATCGCGCAGCACCCGCACGTCCACCAGCACGGGCACGCGCACCCCGTCGCTGCGCACCAGATGCCACTCGGCATGGTCGGCATCGTGCAGATGCGACATGAAGACCTCGGTGTCCCGCACGCGGTGGCCAACCTGGGCCTGCCGGGCCAGGAAGCGCTCACGCAGCTCGTGAGGGTCAAAGAGCAGCCCGGTCGCCTTCTTGCCAAGCACCTCTTGCTCCAGGCGCCCGGTGAGCTGCTCTGCCGCCGGATTGAACAGCACGATCCGATCCTCGGCATCGGTGGCGACGATGGCGCTGCCGGCTGCGGCCAGGATCGCCCTTTCGCGCTCGGCCAGCGCGTGCAGCTCGGCCGTGCGCTGCTGCACCTGCTGCTCCAGCGTGGCGTTGAGCGCCAGGATCTGGGCCTGTGCGGCACGTTGCGAGCGGATGTCGCGCATCGTGGTGGCGACGCTGGTGACGCGTCCATGCCGGTCGCGGATCGGCGCCATGGAAACCGCCACGTCCAGCGCGTGGCCCGAGCGGTCCAGGCGCACGGTGTCGAAAGCCGGCACGTCCTGACCCTCGCCAAGCCGCTCCAGCATTTGCCGATGCTCCCGCTGGCGCTCGGCGGGCACCGTGAGTGCCGAAAGGCTGCGCCCCAGCACCTCTTGCGGTGCCCAGCCCAGCAGCCGCTGCGCGCCAGCATTCCAGCTCGACACCTCATCGCCGAGCGTGTGGACGATGATGGCGTCGTGTGCGCTGTCCACCACCGCTGCGCGGCTGGCCCGCTCTTCGTAGGCGAGCTGCCTGCTGGTGACCACCAGAGCACCCGCGTGCGTGAGCAGCGCCAGCAGTGCAGACAACAGGAGCCCGGCCACCACGACATCCGCAGGGCGGTGGAGGTTCAATTGCTCGGTGAAGGAGGGCAGTGCCTGCACCTCCACCAGCCAGCGGCGCCCGTACAGCTCCAGTGGCGCCTGCTGCGTCAACCCCGCCGGTCCAGCTGCGTGCCATGTCGCCGAAGCGAAAAGCCGTACCGCCCGATCTGCCTGCGTGATGTCCGAAAGGGCCAAGGCCAGATGGCCACTGGGCTCGATGAAGTCGTACAGCACCTCGTGCGTGAAGAGGGCGCCGACGGCCCAGCCGATGGTTTCGTCGTCGCGTTGTGATGGCGGTGGCGGGTCGAGAGTGCGGTAGATCGGCAACATCAGCAGGAAGCCGTACTCGCGGCCCTGAATGACGGGGGTCACCTGCAATGGCGCGCTCAGCGCCGTAGTGGCGCCGTGCATTGCCGCCAGCGCGACTTCGTGTCTAGCGGGCTCGGACGCCATGTCGACCCCCAGCGCGCCTGCGTTGCCCTCCAGCGGCTCCACCAGTTGCAGCACGAAGCGTTCACCGGCATGCGGGGTAATGGGCTTGATGCGGAAGTCCGGATTGCCGTCAGCGCGCACGGCTTGCACGAAAGCCGCCTCCTGCGCGGCAGGCACGCGGCGCACGAACCCGAAAGCGCGAATGCCGGGGTACAGGCGCTGGAAATCGCGTGATGCCAGCGCCCGGTGGAAGGCCTCGCGGGTAACCTGGTCGGGGCCGACTCCCAGCACGACCGAGCGCGCCCCGCGCACGCCGCGCTCGTAGAGCAGCATGCGCTGACGCAGTTGCTCGGCCGCTTCTCGCGCCGCAGCACGCAGCTCGGACTGCAGTAGTGCGTCGTTCCTCTCCTGCTGCCACCAGGCGGCGCCCCATGCGGCAGCCAGTCCTGCCAGGAACACCACCGCGGGCCAGCGCAGCAGACCCAACCTGAGCCGCACTTCCAAGACAAAGCCGAAAAAAGGGGCGCGCCCCGGGAAGCGCAGCATGCCAGGGTTGCTGGTCGGCACAAGCGCTGAGGAGTGACTGATTCAACGTGCCTGCAAGCCGGTCAGGCGCAGCTTGGGCGGCGGTATTCAGGGGAAAGCCAAGCGCAAGCTCTCCAGAGTTGGGACCCCGGCACGCAGGCTCGATGCGGAGCACGAAAGCCCGGTCCTGCGCCTGCGGCGCAGGGTCTGCCCGAGCCACCAACGATCAAAACGGCGAGCCCGGCCGCTTGAGCGCATCCAGCGCTACGCGCAGGCTGTAGCCCGAGACGCGCTCGCCGGCATCGGCACGCTGCACCATCTGTGCAGCCCAAGCCCGCTCCCGGCCGGCAATGGGCGCCACCGGGCGCAGGTACTTGCGCCGAATCTCAGCCGCCCGCTGAGGTTCTTTCGGCTCAGGGGTAGCCCGGAATGCTGGTGCTGGTGTTGGCGTTCGTTAATTCCGCTAGCCGCGCCCAATAACGGTACTTTGTTGAAGCAGGCATGTCGATTGCTGTAAGCGGTTTGGGAGGTCATTGCCATGACTGCTCCACGCCCATGCCCACCGGCGCCTGGCCCTCTTGAAGACTACGTCAAGAGGTTCGATGAGCTGTTCCACACGTTGGCCCAGCGACGCAGCTTCCGGGCGTACCTCACTGGACTGCTGCTGCCGCACGACCGCAACAAGACACTCACGGCGCTGGCCGGTGCCGAGCCCGTGGTGCAGGCCCAGGCTGCAGCAGTACAGCGACTGCAGTTTTTCCTGAGCGAGGCTGATTGGGATGTCGAAGCCATCAATGCGCAGCGCCTGGCGTTGATGGCCGAGCAGCCGATGCTCGCCCCGGCGGCAGCCTCAAGGCGTGTCGCGTCGTGGCTGCGACCCTGGTGGACGACGCCCGCACGGACGAGACCAAGCAGCCACTGCACCTCAAGAGCCAGCACCCTGTGGGTTTCCACAACGGGCTTACCGCCCATGACGGGCAAGATGGCCGACGTAGGCTGCGGCAGCGCGGCTACGCTTCATTGATTGACTTTGCGCACAGGCCCCGGATCCGCAAGGACCGGGGCTTCTTTTCTAGGAAGGCAAAACTTGCTGCGGCCAGGCGGGCCCAATAACACCAGCTGTGCTGAAGATGCGCTACCAATACAAGAACTGGCGTGCCGTAGTGACGCGGGGCGGCACGCCGGGACTGCGGCAGCGCATACGGCGCTGCGAGAACTCGCGGTGCGAGCGCTACCACCGCAGTTTTCTCTTATCCTAAATATCGTTGCGAATGCATCTGTTTTGAGGATTGCCCTTAGAACGTTCGCACTTTCAGCAACTGCGGTCCTATTGCCAGTAACTGCGATCTTCGACACCGATCACGATGGCCGGTCAGTGGGTGTTGCCCCAAGACGTGAACTTGACCGCTGCGGCAGTGCTCAACCCATACGCGACCATGGCTGCCGCCACGAGCCAGAAGAATCCGCTTGCCGTTGATCCGTTGGCACTCAGCAGGGCTCCAATACCCGCCACCAGCACCAGTCGCACCGTGCTTGCCAACACCGGGCCCAGTACCCGGCCTGCTCCCTGAGACGCGAAGTACAGCGTCAAACCCAGCCCGAACAGCGGGAACGCCGGGCCGGCAATCCGAAGATACTGCCTCGCATGCTCAAGTACGGCCTCATCCTGGCTAAAAGCTCCGGCCCATAGATCCGGTGCGAGGAAGACGACGGCTCCGATCAACGCCAAGTTGAAGGCCGACACACCGCCGGCAGTCCATGCCACCTGCCTGGCACGCGCCACGTTGCCTGCGCCCATGGCCATGCCCACCATCGGCACGGAAGCTACACCGATGCCGAAGGCGATCGGCATGAGGAGAAATTCGAGCCGCTGTCCGATGCCGTAGCCGGCGAGCTGCAGTACCCCGAGCCGTGCTACCAGCCCGGTGAAGATCAGCACCGCAAGGACCGACTGCAGCGGTGACAGGCAGGCGATGGCGCCGACCTTGAGAATGTCGAAAAACATGTCGGCTTGCAGTGCGATGCCCCGCAGGTGTAGCGTCAAGCGTCCTCGCCCGCTCAACAAGTACCACGCAAGGAATGTCGCGCCGGCAGCGGTTGCCAACACATGCCCTGACGCGATGCCAACCAGACCGAACGAGGGCAGCGGCCCGAGGCCCAATCCCAACACGCCGCCGAGCACGATCTGCAGGGCCGCCATGCCAAAGATTGCGCCCGAAGGAACGCGCATGTCGCCCGTGCCGCGCAGGATTGACGCCAGCGTGTTGGCCAGCCACAGCAGCAGTGCCCCACCAAACATCACCGTCGCATAGTCCACTGCTTCGTGCAGCACTGCGCCACGCCCGCCAAGCAGATGGAGCAGCGCGGGGCCAAAGAGCAGGAACACCAGCGAGTAGAGAAGTCCAGCACCGGCGCCGACGATCACTGCATGTTTGGCCACTGCCTGGGCGCGTAATGCGTCGGACGCCCCCAGCGCGCGGCTGAGCGCGGACGACACACCGCCGCCCATGGCACCGGACGACATCATTTGCGTCAGCATGACAAACGGGAATACCAATGTCATCGCAGCCAGCGGTGTGGTGCCCAGGCGGCCGACGTACCAGGTCTCCGCGATTCCGACCAGCACTGTCATCACCATCGCGAGCACGTTGGGCAGTGCCAGGCGCAGCAGCGTTGGCAAGATTGGTCCATCCTGCAGTCGCCGGCTCTCGGAGCCCACGGGCATCATCAGGGCTGGCGTCGACGTCCGGGCTCGGTCACACCCGCTCGATGATCACTGCGATGCCCTGGCCAACGCCGATGCACATCGTGCACAGCGCATAGCGTCCACCGGAGGCATGCAGCCGGTTGACTGCCGTGGTGGCCAACCGTGCGCCGCTTGCCCCGAGCGGATGGCCCAGCGCAATGGCACCGCCCCATGCATTGACGCGCTCGTCGTCGTCCTTCAACCCCAGCAGGCGCAGTACGGCCAAGCCCTGGGCGGCGAAGGCCTCGTTGAGCTCGATCACGTCCATGTGCTCCAGTGTCAAGCCGGTCTGGGCCAGCACCTTCTGAGTCGCAGGGGCCGGGCCGATGCCCATCACGCGCGGCGCCACGCCGGCCGTGGCCATGCCCACGACACGCGCCCTGGGCGTCAGTCCGTGCTTCGCCGCCGCGGTTTCGTCGGCCAACAGCAGCGCGCAGGCGCCGTCGTTGACGCCGGAGGCGTTGCCCGCCGTGACCGTGCCGTCCGGTCGCACCACGCCCCTGAGCCTGGCCAGTGCTTCCAGGCTGGTCTGCCGTGGGTGTTCGTCCCGGCTCACGACCAGCGCCTCTCCCTTCTTCTGCGCGATCGTCACGGGCGTGATCTCGCGCGCGAAGTGGCC
The DNA here is from genome assembly GCF_001571085.1 of Azohydromonas lata NBRC 102462. Lineage (GTDB taxonomy): Bacteria > Pseudomonadota > Gammaproteobacteria > Burkholderiales > Burkholderiaceae_C > Azohydromonas > Azohydromonas lata. The sequence goes on along the minus strand of NZ_BCTC01000016.1, from coordinate 716 downwards.
GGCTTCCTGCGCCGCAACGGCCTTGAGCTGGCTGGCCAGCGCCATGCGGTCCTGGTCCTCCCGGTTGATCCCATACTCGGTGGCAACGTTCTCGGCCGTCTCGGGCATCGAGTCGATGCCGTACTGCGTCTTCATCAAGGGGTTGACGAAGCGCCAGCCGATGGTCGTGTCGTAGACCGTGTTGCTGCGGCTGAAGGCGCTCTCGGCCTTGGGCATCACGAAGGGGGCGCGGGTCATGCTCTCCACGCCGCCGGCGATCATCAGGCTGGCCTCGCCGGACTTGATGGCACGCGCCGCGGTGCCCACCGCATCCAGGCTGGAACCACACAGCCGGTTGATCGTCATGCCGGGCACCTCCTGCGGCAGCCCGGCCAGCAGGCTGGCCATGCGCGCGACGTTGCGGTTGTCCTCGCCGGCCTGGTTGGCGCAGCCATAGAGGACATCCGCCACCGCCTGCCAGTCGACCTGCGGGTTGCGTGCCATCAGGGCCTTGAGAGGAATGGCGCCGAGATCGTCGGCGCGCACGCTGGAAAGCGCGCCGCCGTAACGGCCGATGGGGGTGCGGATGGCATCGCAGATGAAGGCGTGCGCCATGGTGTCGTCTCCTGTGATCGGGGAAATGGGTGATGCAGTCGGCTGCAGGCTGCCTGGCCCATGCCGACGGGCTCACATGCCGGCGTAGTTGGGGCCGCCGCCGCCTTCGGGCGTGACCCAGA